>NZ_VLOG01000026.1 GCF_007655305.1 Algoriphagus algorifonticola | reverse complement strand
GCGATTGATTTTGAAGCGGTTTGGACTCGTAATAAGAAGTCTACTGCATATTTCGGGTTTAATGATTGAATGATTTGTCCACTGACTTGAATGATTCATACCCCTTATATATGGAGATAAAAATCAAAATTTGGATAAGTTTTAATTAGTAATAACCCAAAATTTTCCTTTCATGGATAGAAATTCTACAGATGATCTCTCAAAGAATAAGAGATCTGGAATGGGGCTTATTTTAAGGAATTGCCTGCTGGTGCTGGGGCTTTTTCTCATAAGCTTCTCAGCAACGATAGCCAGACAGAGTGCCAAATCAGTGTCTGGTACAGTAACCTCAGTTTCCGATAATTCTCCTATCCCGGGAGTTGTTGTCTTAGTTAAAGGAACCAATCAAGGAACTGTCACGGATTTGGATGGGAAGTTTTCCATCAATGTGCCTTCATCAGAATCAGTCTTGGTTTTTAGTCTGATAGGATTCAATACTCAAGAAATTCAAGTTGGAAACCAGTCAGTAATCAATTTAGCGTTGGCTGAATCAGAATCCCTCTTGGAAGAAGTGGTGGTTGTTGGCTATGGTGAACAGAAAAAACTAAACCTAACCGGCTCAGTAGAAACTGTGAGGTTTGATGAGGCAGTGAATCAGCCTGTAACCAACTCTGCACAATTGATGTATGGAAAATTTGCAGGAGTTCAGTTAACTCAGTCCACAGGTCTTCCTGGTGCGGATGGATCTTCAATTATCATTCGCGGTATTGGAACCTTCGGTGGAACCAATCCTTTGGTTGTGATTGACAACATCCAATACGAAGGCTTAGCGGAATTTAATAATCTGGCACCATCTGATATTGAAAGTATTTCAGTGCTTAAGGATGCTTCGGCTTCCGCAATTTATGGTGCAAGAGGAGCTAATGGAGTCCTAGTAGTAACTACCAAAAAAGGATCCAAGGGTAAATTCTCTGTGGATTACAATAATTACTTTGGAGTTCAGCAAGTTACAGTTGTTCCTGAATATTTGGATGCTGTAAACTATGCTTTATTAAAAAATGAGAGAGACCGAAACGTGAATGGTCAAAACTCTCCCATGAGATTTTCTGAAGCTGATATTCAAGCTATCAGAAATGGTACCAACCCTGATCAGTTTGCTAATACCAACTGGGCTAATGTGGCTCTGAGAGATGCACCTATTCAAAATCACTACCTTTCTTTTACAGGAGGAACTGATAGAACTTCTTTCAGAGTCTCTTTGGGATATTTGAATCAGGAAGCAGTCGTACGAGGAAAATTTAAATCAGATAGATACAATCTGGGAATCAACCTTTCTGTTAATGCAAATGACTGGTTAACCTTAACCAATGTAACCAATGCCTACTGGTCCAGATTTGTAGGGCCAAGTGGTGGCGCCGGCGCGATTACAGGAGAAACAGGTATCATTAATCAGTTTCAGAGATCTTCCCCAACTGTACCGGTAAGATATTCTAATGGAGAACTAGGTGTAGTGGACGGAGCTTATCAAAATGTGAACTTTTCTTATCCTATCAATAACGTGTTGTTTACCGGTAATTTTGGGGACTTTAGCAATGATAATATCAACATCAGTGAGCGAATTGGTTTAAAAGCAAAGATTAGTAAAAAGCTAACTTTTGAAACCAGCGGGAGTGCAATTATCAATTTCGCCAACATATCGAATTTCCGTCCAACCAATATTTTAAGAGATTGGGAAGGAGAAGTAGTACTTCAAAATGATCTGAACGATCTGAATAATAATCTGAATTTTAATTACAGGTTATTGAATGAGAACATATTCCGCTACTCAACCAGTCTGAATGAAGTCCACAATTTCGACTTTATGTTGGGTCATTCTGTGATCTATGATAAAGCGGATGGATTTTCCGGTTCATTACAAGGCTTCCCTTCTGACGCGATTCAGGAATTCAATGGGGGAGGTGTAATCAACCCTTCCGTAAGTGGAGGAGCATCTGAAGAAGCTTGGCAGTCATTTTTTGGAAGAGTGAATTACAATTACAATGAAAAGTATCTTTTTGAAGCTAATGTGAGAAGAGATGGTTCTTCCAAATTTGGTCCAACGAATAGATATGGAACATTCCCTTCTGTATCTGCAGGATGGAATATTGGGAGAGAAGGTTTCTTAGCAGGATCTGAAGTTTTGGCTGATTTGAAATTGAGAGCTAGCTGGGGAATCAGTGGTAATGACCGAATTGGGAATTACATCTATGAGCAAACCTACAACACTGGATTAGATTATCATTTGGGTGTAGATGGCATTGTGCCAGCGGTTGCTTTAACCTCATTGGCCAACCCATTTATTACCTGGGAGACCATCGAGCAATTTGATATAGGTGTGGATGCAGCTCTTTTTGCCAATAAATTGAATGTGACAGCAGATTATTTTAAAAGAATAAGCTCTGACATTCTCTATACCAATTTCCCAATTCCAAATACGATTGGAGTAACCAATTTGGCTGCTCAAAATGCAGCAGGTATGGAAAACAGCGGAATTGAATTAGGTATAAATTATAGAGAGACAATTGGGAAATTAAAAATGAATATCTCTGCCAACGTTACCAAGATGGCAGATAATAAAGTAACCGACCTGGGACCTGGAGGAGAAGAGACCATCAGTGGTAATACGATTATCCGTATCGGAGCTCCTTTCAATTCTTACTTTGGATATCAAGTGCTTGGAGTTTTCCAAACACAAGAGGAGGTTGATAATGCACCACAACAATTTGGTAGTAACCTGACAAGACCGGGCGACTTGAAGTACGCAGATATCTCCGGGCCTGATGGAGAACCAGATGGTGTTGTCAATGCATTTGACAGAACTATCATTGGAAATCCGTTCCCGAAATGGATCTATGGTTTCAATGCCGGATTTCAAATGTCTGGTTTTGACTTGAACTTAGTATTCCAAGGAGTAGGAAGAATCGATAGATATTTGGACGGCAATGGTCAAACCCCAATGGAGGGAGACAGAAACAATGCATTAGCCTATTGGATAGATAGATGGACGCCTGAAAATCCTTCCGAAACTCTTCCAAGATTAGGAGGGGTGAATAATGCCGTGACTTCCTCTTTCTACGTGCAGGACATGTCTTATTTGAGACTTCGAAATATAGAATTGGGATATACTTTACCTGCTGATTTTTCGAAAATTGCGCTTTTACAAAAAGCGAGAATCTTCGTGAGTGGTCAGAACCTGTTGACTTTCACCAAAGTCAAAAACTTTGATCCGGAAAGACAAAGAGGTGGTAACACAGATCAAACCACCCCGCTTTACAAAGTAGTTTCCGCAGGTGTCAACTTTAAATTTTAATTCAGATGAAATCAAGCACGAGGGAAAACCTCACTCACAGGCATGATTACAAGTGGTGCGAGATTCCATGTGACCTTCGAAAAACAAATTATAAACACATGAAAAAGCTCATATATCTAATCAGTATCCTTTTCTTGGCCTCTTGTTCTGAGGATTATCTCGAAAGAGGTTCCTTGACCCAGTTGGCAGAAGGTAATTTCTGGCAAAATGAAAAAGATGCCTTGCTAGGCATCAATGGAGTGTATGAAGTCCTCCAAGATAGAGTGATGTATAGTGGAAATTTAAATGGAGTAGCAGGAATTCCACAACATGATAGTTTCGCTGATAATACATTCAATAATTACAAGTTTGAAGGGCCCGGGAATTTCGTAGAAGGCAGAGCTGATCCTGCTTATGGATTCTTTCTTTCCTTTTGGACTTCTCTTTATAGAGGTATAGCCAGAGCAAATGTGGCTATTGAAAACATTGCCCGAATTCCGGATAGTAATATTAGTGCTTCTTCAAGAGATGCATTGGTAGCTCAGGCAAAATTCTTACGAGCTTTGTTCTATTTCAACTTAGCTGTGTATTTTGAAGATGCTCCTCTGATTACTTCGACTCAGACCTTGGAAGAAGCTTATGTTCCTAAAAATAGTTATGAAGAACTTAGGGCTTTTGTTATTTCAGAATTAAGAGCAGCAGCTGATGCGTTGCCAGTGTCTTATCCTCCCTCTCAGTTCGGCTATGCTACCAAAGGTGCAGCGCTATCTCTATTAGCCCGTTTTGAATTGTATAATCAAAATTATGGTGAAGTAATCCGACTAACTTCTGAAATTATGTCCTTGGGATACCAATTGCATCCAAGCTATGAGCAATTGTTTACAGAGGCAGGCGAACAGTCAAAGGAGATTATCTTCTCAGTGAGATTTATTCAGGATCAGTCGAATAATGGAGAAACTTTCTCTTCAACTTTCTTGGGTATTCCTAAGGTAAATGTGCAGCCCATGCCAAACTTGGTCAATTCCTATTTGTGCATAGATGGTTTGCCGATTTCATCTTCTCCACTTTATAATCCACAAAAACGTAAAGAAAATAGAGATCCAAGATTAAGTGCTTCCATCTATTTTGAGGGGGATATTTTCGTGAAATACTTGGATAGACCTTTTAGAGGGAATACAGCCACCAAGTTTGGATTAAAAAAGTATGTAAGAGATGATCAATCTGCAGATGGCATTGCACCATTCAGTCCGGGAGGTCAGGATTTTTATGTAATTCGCTATGCTGATGTGCTCCTAATGCGTGCCGAAGCTTTGGCAGAATCTGGCCAGTTAAGTGAAGTATATCCGCTGCTGGATCAAATCAGAACCCGTGCCGGAATGCCTACCGTTACGGATGTAAATGGTACTGGTCTTAGTCAATCTGAATTATTGAATTTGGTCCGATTGGAAAGAAGAGTAGAATTGGCATTTGAAGGATTAAGATTTATGGATGTGAAGAGATTGGGTGAAGTGGAGGCGGCTTATGCTCGCGCCAAAGCTGATCCGGTAGGTCCATATAATCCGCAGTATCGAGGCAGACTTTCTGAAGTTTTTGCTATCCCTCAGTCTGAGATAGACGCCAATCCAAATTTGGTTCAAAATCCAGTTTGGAATTAAAAAGTAATAATCAATTCGTAGATAGATTGGTCAATCACTCCCGCCTGATTTAGGGTGGGGGTGTTTTCTCGTTCATCCAAATACATGAAAAAATTACAGCTCTTAGTAAGCCTATTGCTCTTTTCTTTGACCTGCTGGTCACAGAGTAGATCACCTGAAGATAGACCAAATATCATAGTCATTTTGACGGATGACCAAGGATATGCAGATGTAGGATTCAATGGCAGTACGGATATACCTACTCCAGGAATCGATAGGATTGCCAGCAATGGCGTGGTTTTCAGTTCTGGTTACGTATCATTTGCTGTATGTGGTCCAAGTAGAGCAGGCTTAATCACAGGTAGGTATCAAGATAGATTTGGCTTTGCTAGAAATCCTCTTTTGGCTCCCAAGGATAGCACCATGGGCTTACCATTGACTGAGGAAACTATGGCGGATTTGCTGAAAAGGGCAGGATATAGAACTGGCGCTATTGGAAAATGGCATTTGGGAGCACATCCAAGCCTAGTACCTAATAAAAGAGGATTCGATGAATTCTACGGGTTTCTTTCAGGCGGGCATCAATATTTTCCTGAAAAGTGGGTGCTCAATGACCTCTCAGAAGCCAGAGATCAATGGGATGGTTATAGAACCAAGCTTTTAAAAAACAATGAAAGGATCAATGAGCAAGAATACCTGACAGATGCGCTTTCAAGAGAAGCTTTGAATTTTGTCAATAATAATGCTGAGCAACCCTTTTTCTTGTATTTAGCCTACAATGCACCTCATGCGCCCATGCAGGCTACTGAAAAGTATTTAAGCAGGTTCCCTGAAATAAAGGATGAAAAAAGGAAAACTTATGCTGCCATGGTCAGTGCTGTGGATGATGGAGTAGGTGCCTTATTGGATTTGCTAAAAACCCTTAATATAGAAGAGAACACGCTAGTTTTTTTCCTTTCTGACAATGGCGGGCCTACCAAGGATAATGGTTCAAATAATAAGCCTCTGAGAGGTTTTAAAGGTGATTTCTTTGAAGGTGGAATCAGGGTTCCTTTTGCATTGCAGTGGAAAGGCCAGGTTCCCTCAGGTCAAAGATATGATCCTCCCATCATCTCCTTGGACATCTTCGCGACGGCGGCTTCTTTGGCGAATGTTAAGCCTAAAAATGAGCTAGACGGAGTTGACTTGATTCCTTATTTGACAGGAAAAAAGAATGGGAATCCACATGAGGAACTGTATTGGAGAAATTACAATGCCAATCGATTTGCCATTCGATCCGGTGACTCTAAGATGATTATGCAGCCCAATCAAAATTTCCTGTTTGATCTTTCCAAGGATTTGTCTGAATCCAAAAATCAATTTTCAATACAAGAGGCTTTGGCTAAAAAGCTATCGGAAAAATTAGAAGCATGGAAAAAGCAACTGATGGATCCTGTTTTCTTAGGTCTTTTGGAAGATGAGGAGTATAGCCGCTTGCATCCAGATAGATATACACCGGATAAGAAAATTGAAAACTAAACCTTTTAAACTATTTACAATGAATATACAAACTAGAATAAAGTCTATTTTGGGCCTCTTATTTCTATTTTTTGCTGGGAATGCAGCCTTGGCAACAGATTACTATTTCCATCCAAAGTTGGGAAATGATGCTAATTCCGGACTTAGTAAGAATCAGGCTTTTCAAAGCCTTGATAGAGTGAAATCTCTGAATCTTCAGGCCGGGGATAGGATTTTGTTGGCCGGGGGACAAACTTTCTATGGAAGCTTGGAAATTATAGGGTTTAAAGGAGAAAAAAATAAGCCCTTGGTGATTTCCAGCTTTAGTGATCAGAATACTTCGGTTCTCAAACCAGCAAAAATTGATGCCAAGGGATATTTGAATGGAGTCTTAATAGAAAACTCCTCTTTTGTCAGGGTTCAGCATTTGGAAATAACCGCTGAGGGATATGGTGAAATGTCACCCATTGGTCAAATGCGGGTTGGAGTACTAATCCTTGCCAATAAAAAAGGAGGAGTAAAAGGAGTGACTTTAGATAGCTTGATAATTTCCAGAGTTTTTTTCGAGGAAAAAGGTATTCAGAGAAGTGTTGAAGAAGTCAAGTCAGCCAATGGAACTCAAAAATACGGTTGGGGCATTCGGGTTATGAATCAATCAGATTCTGAGATGATAGAGGATATTGAGATTTTAAATTCCCAGATCTCAGACCTCAGTCATACCGGGATCAAATTAACAGGGAATACTGATCAAAATATCCGCAGAATTACGATAAGAGGGAATACTGTACACAGAACGGGAGGACCTGGAATTCAGATGTCCGGAGTGAAATTTGTTTATGTGGCAGATAATGAGGTAATGTATTCCGGTAGCAATGATGATGGGAGAAAATGGGGAAGAGGAAGCGGATTATGGACTTGGAGTTCGTCCATGGTACTGATTGAGAAAAATAAATTTATGTACGCTAATGGCCCGGGAGACTCTGCTGGTGCACACATAGATTTCAACTGTGACAACATTGTGATGCAGTACAACTTTTCAGCCTATAATGCCGGAGGTTTTGCTGAGATTTTGGGGAATAATTACAATTGTGCTTATCGCTACAATATTTCTGTAAATGACGGCCACAGAGTTAAAGGTCAGAATGGGGCTTTTCAAGAGGGGAAAATATTCTGGTTGAGTGGCTATCAAGGAGGTAACAAGGAGAGAAAGGGACCGGTTAATTCTTATTTTTATAATAATACGATATATGTCAGTGAGGAAATAGTTGCAAAAATTGCGATAGACAATCGGTCTAAAGGGGTGCTAATTGCCAATAATATTTTTCATATTCCTGGAAAGACAGAGCTAGTGGCGGGAGATCAATACAAGCCTGATGATGAGTCGAATAGGGAGTTGGAAGACGTTTTTTTCAAGAATAATCTATTTGTCAAAAATGGTCTTTGGCCGGAAAATGCGCTGATACAGTCAGAAGATGGAATTGTGGGAGATGCTCAATTTAGAGTGCCAGGGGGGTTAAATGTAGAAGACTACATTCCCCAAAATGATGCTTTGGTTCAGAGTGGAGTAAAAGTGCCATTCCTTACAGGGGATGAGTTTGGGTTGATTGATGGGCTTCAATTGAGTAAGGACATATTAGGAAATCCAATTTTAGATAATCCCGGAATTGGCGCCATTCAGGTTTTTCCTCAAATGGCTGAAAAGAAAAATGATTAAAAAGAATTTAAGCTTCAATTATACCGAATACCCAAAATGAAATTTATGAAGAACAGGTCTCAAAGCTTTATAGCAATCCTGCTGGTAATGATTTTTTTTCTGGCATGTCAAGATAAAAAGATGGATGAAGAAGCTCCATCTAAAAAACCCAATATCGTTTTTATATACATGGATGATTTGGGATATGGAGATGTTAGTGCCTATGAAGCGGGGACGCTTCAAACCCCGAATATGGATAAATTAGCTAATGGAGGAGTAAGATTTACCAATGGATATGCCTCTTCTGCTACTTGTACCCCAAGCCGGTATGCGATTTTGACAGGTACCTATCCTTGGAGAAATCAAGATGCAAAAATTCTTCCTGGAACAGCTCCTCTTTTGATTGACACGGCTCAATTGACACTACCGAAAATTTTACAAAATCAAGGTTACCATACAGCGGTAATCGGCAAATGGCATTTGGGCCTGGGGCATGGAAACGTAGACTGGAATCAGCAAATCAAGCCGGGTCCTAATGAAGTAGGATTTGATTTTTCCCATATCATGGCTGCTACCCAGGACCGCGTACCCACAGTATACATTGAAAATGGGCAAGTGGTTAATTTAGATCCTAATGACCCTATTCTGGTGGATTATGATCAAAACTTTGAAGGAGAACCTACTGCAATCTCTCATCCAGAACTTATGACTATGAAATGGCATCATGGTCATAATAACAGCATAGTGAATGGAGTGCCTAGAATTGGATTTATGAAAGGTGGGGATAGTGCCAAGTGGAGTGACGTGGATATGGCTGATCATTTTTTGGCTAAAGCTCAGGCATATGTCAATGAGAAAGCTCAGTCAGACAGTCCTTTTTTCTTGTATTATGGATTGCAGCAGCCACACGTACCAAGGACTCCTCATCCCAGGTTTGAAGGAAAATCAGGCATGGGGCCGAGAGGCGATGTGATTCTTGAAGCTGATTGGGTGATTGGAGAATTTATCAAGACCTTGGAAGAAGCGGGAATTTTAGAAAATACATTGATTGTTTTCACTAGTGATAATGGGCCTGTACTCAACGATGGATATTATGATGATGCGGTAGAAAAATTAGGCGATCATACTCCAGCAGGACCATTGAGAGGGGGCAAATATTCTTTATTCGAGGCAGGTACAAGAGTTCCTTTTGTAACCTATTGGAAAGGAAAAATCCAACCGGGAGTCTCAGATGCCTTAGTCACTCAAATTGATTTGTTAGCATCTATTTCCGCCTTGGTGGGTAGTGAGCAAAGCTCTTCTGACAGCCAGAATTTACTGAACACCTTTCTTGGAAAGAGTGAAAAAGGAAGAGATGCTTTTGTATTGGAGGCTACAACCAAAACGGCATTAAGACAAGGAGATTGGATTATGATCCCGCCCTATCCTGGACCGGCAGTTCAAAATCAGGTTAATATTGAATTGGGAAACTCGAGTGATTATCAATTGTACAATTTGAAAGAGGATCTTGAACAACGACATAATTTGGCATCCCGTAACCCTGAAAAACTACAGGAAATGGTTCGAAAGTATGAGGAAATTAGAGGCTCGAATAGTCAAATTCAACAATTAGAGTTAAAGTAGTTTGATCACCAATCGATGAATGGCCCGGGCAACCGGGCTTTTTTATTTGCTAGTGCTCAACTGATCTTGGCGTTCATTGATTGAATAGCCTTAAGCGCAGTTCCTATTTTTCAGGGATTGTGAATTCGGTCGAGTGCAATCTGGAATTTACATCAGCTACTGCTGCTGAATTTAGCGTTGAATCCAACTCAAATTTTCTCTTGGTTTAGCTGGTGGAAACCGGTGAATTGAACCCTTTTTGGCTTTAGCCAAACTGGAATAAATTGGGCTAAAGCCCGGCCAGTATTAATCTCACTTTATTTAAGAGGTTAAAGCGCCTTTCCTTTTTTTAAAAGCAGTGACATTCAAATCAATTGTTCCAAAATTTCCACCTGCTTTAGCTGGTAGATAAAGTTTTTTAATTCTAGCTATATCCGGCTTTAGCCAAATTTGAACAAAAAAAATGCGGACCAACCTGATCCGCATTTTCTAATAAAAACCCTAAATAAACGCTACTGTACTAGTAATCTGTGTTGAATTAACTGATGCCCATATTGAATGGAAATCAGGTATAGACCTGGTTTGAGATTCCCTTGCACCTGAATCCCCTGACCATTTGCCTCAATTCTATTTTCAGAAACCCAAACCCTTCCATACATATCGGAAATGCTCAAGTTGAACGTACCCTCTTCCTGAAGATTGGGAAGCTGTATGGTAACTGGCTCATAGCTTTTTACAGGATTTGGATACACTTTGAAATCTGAAGGATTAAGTAGGCTCGCTATAGGTATATCCAACTCAGATTCTGAATTCAGTATTCTGGCCCCTAATGTTTCATCTTCAACAAGTTTTTCAGAAATAGTAATCTTATCGAAAAGAGGAGCATCATTGGTTTGAGGTCTTAATACGATTTGGTTGGAACCGGCTTTCAATTCGACCTCTAGAGATTTTGTTGCAGGGGTTCCACCAGCTCCGCACCAAGCTCCAGAGCTGGCAAAGCTTACAAATTTGGTTTCTCCATTGATAATTACCCTTGCAGATCGATTTACGGCAGAGATATAATCAATATCCAAAATGTAGGTTCCGGCAATTCCCACCTCTATATTTTCGAATATTATTGCTCTACTATAGGAGAAACCCATATTTACCAATGCTCCATTGGAGGCAGTAGGACAGGCAGGAATTGCTGGAGATCCTTCAAGTCTAGCTTCTTCAGCTTCTAAGGAAATTGGGTTTCGCTTAAAGCTGATTTTGTCAATAAAAGGAGCTTCGGTTTCAGTTCTGTAAATTTCTACAGTATTAACTCCTTTTTTCAGGTTTACATTAAGCTCATAAGTACTAGGGCTTCCATTATTGAAACACCATTCTCCGGATCTAGTAACTGGTTTATATCCCAATGCTTCACCATTAATGAAGATTCTGAACCTTCTGTCTACTGCACTCATGTAATGAACGGTCAATAGGTATTCACCATTTGCGGGAGCGATAACTTGATTAAACTTGATCCCTGAATCAAAGCCTGCTCTGAAATTTACTTGCTGACCATTAGAGGATTGAGCGCAATTTACAACGATGGCATTTCCTACAAGCTCTGCATTCTCAGCTTCGTAATCCATTACACCAAAAGACCGAATCACATCTGGATCTTCTTCAGATGGAATTCTGCTTTCAGAAGCAATTGCCAGTCGATCTATTTTAAATTTCTGTGTAGAATAAGCTAGTGTAATTGTATGGGTACCCGCTGTAAGGAAGAATGGAAGTGTTTTGTCCTCTCCTCCTTCTGAAAAATGGAAAGGCTTCCAGTACCATTCAAAAGCGTCGTTTTCCAAATTATCCCATTTACGGAAGCGGTCATCATCTACTTTGATCCATAAAGAATTTTCATCTGTGTTCAAAGACTGAATCTTAGCCCAGATTCGATAATGATCCTGTTCTTCTACATCAAAATTGAACACTACCTGACCATTTGTATCCGGTGGAGAGGTTAAAGAGGACTTTGTGGCTTTTGATTCCAAATACTCTCCTGATACAGCATCAGCATTGTTTTCAACATTCCAAGCGTTTCCAAATACTCCTGATTCAGCCTCTAAATAGTAAATTACATCCGTGCTTTTCAAACCCCAAGGATTCGGGTCGACTTGGCAAGACTCTTCTGGGTTGGGCTCTAAATCGACCTCATCACTAGTGGTGATAAGCGCTATCTGATCCAGTTTTAATGCTTGATTAGTAAATTGGAAACTGATTCTATGCTTTCCTGTATTAAAGGAATAGAATCTAGGTAATTGAATCCAAGAGTACTCACTCGAATTCAAACCTCCAATAGTTTCGAATTCTCCATCATTGATTTTTACTGCGATTCCAGTTCCTCCATTGGTAGCTGCTTTTATCCAGATTTTATAGGTTTTGGCCTGTTCTAAATCCAATTCATAATGGAGTTGATTTGCAAGCGGAGATTCTCCTTCAAGGGAATTATTTCCTTGGATGAATTTGCCATTGGAAGCGTTTACATCCTCTTTTACCTCCCATTTATTTCCTAAATAAAGTGCGCATTCCGCTTCAAAACTCAAGATCTCAGGATTACTTGGGGTAAATGGCTCATTCAATCCCTGAAGATTACCATCGGATTCCCAAGTTGCTTCAGGGATTGAAGGAGTAGAAGGATGTGAGAAATATATCTCTCCAATATTAGTCAGGTTACCGTTTTCA
Organism: Algoriphagus algorifonticola; assembly: GCF_007655305.1. Classification (GTDB taxonomy): domain Bacteria; phylum Bacteroidota; class Bacteroidia; order Cytophagales; family Cyclobacteriaceae; genus Algoriphagus; species Algoriphagus algorifonticola. The sequence continues at coordinate 115,681 of NZ_VLOG01000026.1, read as the reverse complement.
TCAGTCAGATCGGCTGGCTCTACTGGATTAGATGAATTAGCCGCCATGGGTTCAAAATAAGCGTAGCGTTCCACATAGTCTAAAGATTCCAAATATGGTAATGCCAATTTGAGAAATTCCGCCTGTATGGAGTTCGTTCTATTGGGATTAGCATTGAATTCAGTGATCCAAATTGGAAGCCCGTAAATTCTATAGACGTTTTCAAGATAAATTTTGAAGCGGTTAAAAATAGCTTGGGGATCTGCATTGGGAGTATTGGCAGGATTGCTTCCCCAGTCATACCAGTGTACCGCTACAAAATCGAAACGTACATCTCTGGCTTTTGCAAGTTCTGCAAATTCCAATAGCCAAGTAGTAGGTCCGTTTTCCCTTGGTGCCGGAGTACCTAAACGCATCCCGGTTTTCATTAGGTTTTCGTAGTACCCTACTGCCACTTCAGGCTTACATAAATTGTTAAACTGACCGGATTGATCATTGCAATTGTCAGATTCATTGAATCCCAATAGGTGGTTGACTTGATCTTTTTCGATCACTCGCTGCAAGCCTGCAGGATTAGTTGCCCCCGCTCCCCAAGCCATAGGGACATATTCATAATTAGGTCTGCTGTTATTTGTGTTATTCCACTGGTAATACCAGCCAGCATTGACTTCAGGTGTAAAGCCACCGGTTCCTTTTTTTACCACCCAGTTCCAAGGTAATACCCGTATGAAACTAACATTATTTTGTAAAGCAGCAGGCAATTCATCAATGACCAAATCCTCTGTGGAGGCTACATAAACTTTACTTTTACTAGTTCCATTATTTGCAACTGAAAAAGTAGCCATATAGCCTCTTTTCAAAACAAATGAGGCAGTTTGATCATTCATGCCATTTGGAATTCCTGCTCCTGAATAAATTTGTTTCTCATAAATGCTGGCACTGTTTCCAGTTTGATTGGATCCTGAATATATAGTCAAGGCGGGATAGGTCTCAGAAAAAGGCCTGATCAAGGTGCCTTTCTGATAGAATTGATTGATACGATAGTTGGAATTCATTTGAGCTTGACCATGATTCACCCAAACCTGAGAAGTCATATCGCTCAAAAACTTATTTGGTTCTATGTTTTCCAGAATTACCCATGATTTCAAATCCAAGAAGTTGAAATGGGTTTGCATTCCCACATTTCCCCCTTCCTTGATGAGTAAGGTTGATTCTTGGTCCATGCTGATAATGCTGCTTCCAAGGGTAGCATTTACTTCCAGTTGGGAATTGACAAGTGTAATCCCAATCTCTCTGCAGACAAAGCTGATGTTCTGGGGAATTAAAAGATCTGCATCTGAAATCAGGAGATTATAAGCAATAGGTTTTCCGGGTTCCAAGGTTCCTGCTTTTGGATTTTTATCCTTGTTTAGATCAAGCTCTCCTTGACAAATCTGATGAGGAGATTTATTGGAACCAGGTAAACAAAAAGGCTTTGCACTTCCGGAAGCCTTGCTTTCTGTTTGGCCGGGAGGAGTTGGTTCAGAGGGTTTTTGATTTACTTCTCTCCAGTTTGCCTCGTTGAAAAAATCATTGTTTTCTTCACCGGTCCAAACCAGATATTTGGACGTCTGTCCACAGGATTGAGCATTACTTTGTTTTGATATTATGGAACAAAGTATTAGAACACTCAACCCAATCAGGTAGATTTTTTTCATGATAATCGGGTTTATTGATTTACTATTCCCGAAGTTATCTTCTTTGGTTTCCAGCGCTTTGGGCTATTCCGTCAGGTTCTGGGTGAAATAGGTCAAATGATTTAGAAAGTGTTACTCAACCTATCGGTGGAAAAGCGGATTAGGTTAATTGAGATTTACGAAGTACGATTTACGATGGGCAGAAGGACCTCAATCTCTATCCCATGCCTTTTGTGCTAGGGGAACGATGAACATTGAACCTTGCCGGCCTGCCGACGGAGGGGACCCTGAAAAACAAGTTTTCACCCAATTACTCAGTTACTCAAAAAACTCTTCTAATCAACATTCTCAGGTCCAGCTTCCCGAAGAAGTTTATCTTCCATCCTCTTTTTATCCTCTTCTATCAGGTCAAGAGTAACATTGATTTCGAAGGAAATAAGGATAATCAGTGAAGTGATATACAGCCAAAGCATCAAACCTATTAAGGTCCCTATAGAACCATAAAGCTTGTTATAGCTGGCAAAATTATTCAAGTAAAAAGTGAATCCATAAAAGGCTAAAGTAATCAAGAGGCCTGCAATATTAGCCCCAATTGAGAAGAAATGCCATTTATCATGGATTGCAGGAGCATGCCTGAATACAAATGCTGTTGTGAAGTAAAAAACAGCCAAAAGAACCAAAAACTTTAAGCTATTGAATAAGAAAATCAAGAAGTCAGAATTGAATAACTGCATTTCTTCAATTCTGGTGATGACAATTGATCCCAAAATCATAATTGTACTGGCTGCGAAAATCGCCAAGACTAAAGCAACTACTATACTGATTGCAATTACACGGCTTTTGAAAAAACCTCTACTCTCTTTGGTTTGGTACACAGAGTTGAAAGACATCATCATGGACATCACTCCTTGAGTACTAGCGAAAAGCGCGAAAAAGAAACCGATGGATAATAAGCTTTGCCGGGGTTTGGATACAATATCCATAATCGTGGTTTCCAACTGACTGTAAATTTCCCCTGGTAAACTCTCCTGTACAAAAAGTAAAATATTTTCTGTGGTGACGTAAGGGACAAAATCCTGCAGATAAGGAACGAGATTTAATAAAAAAAGCACGGTGGGGAATAAAGCAATCGTGAAACTGAAAGCCATTGAACCCGCCCTTTCGTTGATGTCGTCTTTTTGAAGCTGTTGAATGAAAATGTTCCCCAGATCATAGACATTTTTATACGGATCTCCTAGATGGACATTTTTTAAGCTTAACAGCCAATCATCGATTCGTTTACGTGCTTTTTTTATCCTTTCTTTTACCACAGATGGGGAATTCTAAAAATAGGGTTTCAATAAAGCTAATAAATTTTGAGGAGGTCTAGTGGGTTGATGACTTTCTTTTTTTAAAAAAGCCAAGGTGGTCCAGCCCTCTGTGATCAGCTCATCTGCCTCATTAAAAACCTGATACTCAAATCTTATTTTCACTCCCGGTAGTTGAGGGATCTGGGTTTTGATGGTCAAAAGCTCATCGTATTTACCCGGCCTTAGATAGCGAAAATGGCTTTCTAATACCGGCATCATGATTCCTTCCTCCTCCATTTGTCGGTAAGAGAAACCCACACTTCTCATAGCTTCCACTCGTGCTACCTCAAAATACATGGCATAATTGCCATAGTAAACATAGCTCATTTGATCTGTTTCGGCATATCTTACCCGGATTTGTGTTTCGGCTTGATACATCTTAAAATATTTTTGCTGCATTCAATGCGGCCTGATATCGTCTGGCATTCGCATTATGCTCTGATAAGGTTTTTGCAAAAGCATGATAGCCTGAGAAATCCTCCTTAGCGCAGAAGTATAAATAATCATGGTCTTCAAAATTCAGGACAGCATCTAAAGAGTTGATGTCCGGAAGATTGATTGGTCCAGGAGGAAGACCTGCGTATTTATAGGTGTTGTAAGGGCTTTCAGTTTCTTTGTGAATATTGAGGATTCTCTTGAGAGAGAAGTCTCCTAAGGCAAAAACCAGCGTTGGATCAGCCTGCAAAGGCATATTCAACTTCAGGCGATTGAGATAAACCCCGGCAATTTTTGCTCTTTCATCCTTTTTCTGACTTTCTGCCTGAACAATACTTGCTAAGGTTGAAACTTCCTTCGGATTCAAACCCAATTCTGCTGCTTTCTTTTTTCTTACATCCGTCCAGAAGTCATTATACTCTTTATACATTCTATCGAAAAGGGCTTCCGGAGATGTATTCCACCAAACTTCATAAGTATTGGGGATAAACATGCTCATAATGGTTTCCTCGTTAAAATCGAATTTTCTGATGTAAACAGAGTCTTGAAGTAAAGCAAGAAACTGCTCCTCCTCCATTTCTAAATTATCGGAAATTTTTTCCGCCAAATCCTCTTTGGTCCGGACATTATTGAAAGTAATCCGAACCGGAGTTTGTCTTCCTGACCTCAACAGTCTTACCAATTCCAGATTCGTCATCCTAGGTTTGATCGTGTAGAGACCCGGTTTAACAAGTTCCTGATATCCCAATACTTTGGCCACAAAGGCGAAGCTGACTGCATCATTGATAATTTGATCATCATAAAGCTTATTAGCCACATACTTATAATTGGCATTGCTGGGTATTCTTAGAGCAATGGGTTGATCAGGCTCTGAAAAAGTATTGGGACTGAAGAATACCTGATAGAAATAAAAAGTCATCGAAATTCCCAATACAGAGAAGGTGATGATCAGAATGAGCAGTAATTTTTTCTTTTTGTCGGCGATCATATGGGCAAAAATAGGAAATAGCTTTAAAACGCTAAGTAGAAACTTTTAATGGGTCTATTTTTTCTATTGAACAAAATACTGATAAAGCTCATAGAATTTGAAATTCCTAACTATCTTGTTAAAACATATTTTTATATTATGATTAAGCGTTTGTATTTCCTTTTGTTTCCCTGGGTTGCAGTTTTTTCCTGCGAAACTCCAAAAACTCCCGATCAGATCTGGGAAGAATCAAAAACTCAAATATTCAATCCTCAAGGATTATCTTTTCAATCCAAAATGGTTTGGGAAAACCCCAATTTCCATGAATTTGATACTACTTTCAGAAGTTTTGAGGCTAGAAAAATAAAGGATGAATATTTTGACTATGCCTATAGAGGAAAGAGAGATAATTATACTTTCGCGTATTTGGGAGGAGTGCTGCAGTCTATTGATCATGAAAAGAAAACCGTGAAAATCACCTCCATTGAGCAAGATTCTCTCAACTTTATCAAGACACTTCACAATAATAGCTTTCTTTCTTTTTCTCCATTAGGCTTGATGAAAAAAGAAGGCTGGTCCTTTGTAAAAGATACTATTGTCAACAATAAAATCTATTTTGATTACTTACATATCGAAATGGATACCACGATTGATAAAACCAAAGTTTTGCTTGAAAACCATCTTTTTATCAACCCTTCCAATGCTATTCCGGTTTGGTATAGCAGGCGTTTATACCATCACGGGAAAAGAAATCAATTGATAGAGATTTATTTTTCTGATTATATATTTTCCGAAGATACTGCAGAGTTGACTTTAGAAATACCGAGTTTCTATGTAAGCAAGACGGAGCAGGAATCTGAACCTCTATTGCCTTTGGAGGTGGGGGAAATAGCTCCTGATTTTGAATTGACTGATATGGAGGGAAATCCGGTAAGATTATCTGAGCTCAAAGGAAAAAGGGTGCTATTGGACTTCTCTATGATTAATTGTGGTTGGTGTAAAATTGCAATCAACAAATTCAAGGATGAAGATTTTGTCTTTGACTCAAATTTGGTTCCGCTATACATCAATCCGGTCGATAGCAAAGAACTGATGGAAAAATACCTTCGAACCAATTCTATTCCTTTTCCTGTCCTAGTGGGAGCTAGTGAATTGGGCAAATCCTATAAAGTCTCCGGTTATCCTACCTTTTATATTATAGATGAAAACGGGAAAATTGAATTTGTTCAAGTAGGGTTTAGTGATAACTTTATTGATCAACTGAATAGGAAAGAGAAATCCTGATGATCATCCCCGTTACCTGTGCAATAATTTTATTAGAACGCAAGGTGTTGGCTACACAGCGATCTGAATCCATGAATCTACCCGGATTTTGGGAGTTTCCAGGCGGAAAAGTAGAATCAGGGGAAAGTCCTGAGGACTGCCTGCATAGAGAAATCAAAGAAGAACTGAACATAGAAATTGATTTATTAGACCGCTGGAATTCTTTCGAACACTCCTACCAGCCAGGGAAAATTATTCAGTTGATCCCATTTTTGGTCTCTTTCAAAGGAGGAGAATTGATACTTTCAGAGCATACTGCATACCGCTGGCTGGGACTAAGTGAACTTTTTGAAGTAAATTGGGCACAAGCTGATATTCCCATTGTGCAGGAACTGAGTAGAAAGTGGGGATCAATTCAAAAGAACTATTAATTTTATTTATGCCTGCTGAATTTATACGACTGTACGAAGAAAACCCTGAACCTAGAAAGGTCAAGGAAATAGTAGATATCCTAAGAGATGGGGGAGTAGTAATCTACCCTACGGATACAGTCTATGGTATGGGCTGTGATATTACCAATCAAAGGGCCATTGAACGCATCGCTAAGATTAAGGGAATTAACCCGAAAAAGCATAACTTCTCTTTCATTTGCGCTGATTTGAGCGATATTGCTCAATATACAAGAGTGATTACTAAGCCAGTTTTCAAAATGATGAAAAAGGCATTTCCTGGACCTTTCACATTTATTTTGGAAGCAAATTCAACAGTTCCAAAGATCCTTCATTCCAATAAAAAAACGGTGGGTATTCGTGTTCCCAATCATAATATTCCGAGAACCTTGGTTCAGGAGCTCGGCCAACCCATTCTTACCACATCCATTCATGATGAAGATGAGGTGGTAGAATATAGCACGGACCCTGAATTGATTTTCGAGAAATATCAGCACTTGGTAGATGTGGTTATTGACGGTGGCTACGGACAAAATGTGGCTTCCACTATTTTGAACTGTACCGGAGATGAAGTGGAAGTAATCAGGGAAGGTCTGGGAAATGTTGAGGACCTATTTTAGAAATCTTTCCTTTTTTTAAATCGGAAAAAGACTTCAATTTCGCTTTCTCATCCTAAGAAAATCATGCGCCAAATTATTGCTGACCTTTTTTACTTGCCCAACCTGGAGTTTTTTTCAGCTATTTCTCAATGCGAGACGCTTTACATCTCTCCCTTTGATATCTATCAAAGAAAATCATACTTCAACAGAACACAGATTCTTCTCAGTAATAAAGTAGAGACACTCTCGATCCCAATTGTGGGAAGGCGACCTAGGTTATCATTGGGAGAAATTCAGATCGATTACAATCAAAAATGGCTGGCAACTCACCTTCGGGGAATCCAAAGTGCCTACGGGAAGGCACCTTTTTTTGAATTTTTTTTTCCATACATCGAAAGTATTTACGAGCAGGAAATCCGCTCTTTATGGGATTTAAATTACAAATTCCTGACAATCTGTCTTAAACTTTTACAGCTATCTGTCAAAGTGCAGGTGCTTGAAAGAGCTGAGGAATTGCCGGATGCTTGGGACATAAGAGGTCAAATTAAGCCCTCAGAGCACTTTTCCAAGAGAAATTATTATCAGGAGGAGCCTTACACCCAACTTTTTGGCTTAGACTTTGAGCCTAACCTCTCCGTACTGGATTTGCTCCTTTGCGAGGGACCTGCAGCAAAAAATTTCCTCTTAAAGTCTGCAAAAAAACAATGAACAATCCTTAAAAGGATTGTGTTTTTAAAACAAATTCGGTAACATACGTACAGGATTATTAAACAATCAGAAAGGAATTAAATGGAAGCAAAATTTTCGAACAGAGTCAAAGAGGTGATCTCTCTCAGTCGCGAAGAAGCTCTTCGCCTGGGACATGATTATATTGGTACGGAGCACCTCTTGTTAGGGATGATTCGTGAGGGGGAAGGTGTAGCTGTTTCCATTCTTAAAAAATTGGGCGTACCCTTGGACGAACTTCGGTCAGCGATCGAGCGTGCCGTCAAAGGTACAGCAAATCACAATGTGAAGAACATGGCCAATATACCTCTGACCAGACAGTCAGAGAAGGTATTGAAAATAACTTATTTGGAAGCAAAAATCTTTAAGAGCCAATTAATTGGTACAGAGCATTTGTTGCTTTCCATTTTGAGGGATGAAGAAAATATTGCCACACAGATTTTGAACAAGTTTGACATCAATTACGAAGCTGTCAAAGAAATGCTTGAAATGCAGTCTGATCCAGGAATGAGTCCGAGATCAAAAGCTGAAGCGGAAGATTCAGATGATGATGGCTCTAAATTATTCGGTTCTCCGGGCGGTGGATCTGGCTCTTCTAAAGCCGGTGCGGAAAAATCCCGCACTCCAGTTTTAGATAATTTTGGCCGTGATTTAACCAAAATGGCGGAAGATGATAAGCTAGACCCAATTATAGGAAGGGAAAAAGAAATTGAACGCGTTGCACAAATTCTTTCCAGAAGAAAGAAAAACAACCCAATCCTAATAGGTGAACCTGGGGTAGGTAAAACTGCCATCGCAGAGGGCCTTGCCTTGAGAATTGTACAGAAAAAAGTATCTCGTGTCTTATTCAATAAGCGTGTCGTGACTTTGGATTTGGCCTCTTTAGTGGCAGGTACAAAGTATAGAGGTCAGTTTGAGGAGAGAATGAAAGCCGTCATGAACGAGCTTGAAAAGTCTCCCAATGTGATCTTGTTTATCGATGAGCTCCATACTATCGTTGGGGCAGGAGGAGCATCAGGCTCTTTGGATGCATCCAACATGTTCAAGCCGGCATTAGCCAGGGGAGAAATTCAATGTATAGGAGCTACTACCTTGGATGAATATCGTCAGTACATCGAAAAAGATGGCGCTTTGGCGAGAAGGTTCCAGATGGTCATGGTAGATGCTACTTCTCCTGAGGAGACTGTGCAGATTCTACATAATATCAAAGACAAGTATGAAGATCATCATAATGTCAATTACACAGAGGAGGCTATCGAGGCATGCGTAAAATTATCTGACAGATACATCTCTGACAGATTCTTACCGGATAAGGCAATTGATATTTTAGATGAAGCCGGGGCAAGAGTGCATATCAACAACATTCATGTGCCGGAAGATATTCTAAAACTCGAGGCTGAGGTAGAAGATATCAAAAATGAGAAAAATCGAGTGGTGAAATCTCAAAAGTATGAGGAAGCCGCTCAATTGAGAGATAAAGAGAAAAAGCTTCTTGAGCAACTCGAAGTCGCTAAAGTAAGATGGGAAGAAGAAAGTAAGTCCAAGAGATTCACCGTGGACGAGGATAATGTGGCTGAGGTAATAGCCATGATGACTGGAATTCCTGCGAAGCGAATTGCTCAGAATGAAGGAGCGAAATTACTCAATATGAATGACGAGCTTGCCGGAAAAGTTATCGGGCAGGATGAAGCTATCAAGAAGCTTACGAAAGCTATTCAGAGAACGAGAGTTGGTCTGAAAGATCCTAAAAAGCCAATCGGTTCCTTCATTTTCCTAGGTCCTACCGGTGTTGGTAAAACTGAGTTGGCTAAGATGTTGGCAACCTACCTTTTTGACAAGGAAGATTCCTTGATTCGAATTGATATGTCTGAGTATATGGAGAAGTTCTCCGTATCCAGATTGGTAGGAGCGCCTCCAGGATACGTTGGATATGAAGAAGGTGGACAATTGACTGAGAAAGTCAGAAGAAAGCCTTATTCAGTAGTCCTTTTGGATGAGATTGAAAAAGCTCACCCAGATGTATTCAATATCTTATTGCAAGTATTGGATGACGGTATCCTGACCGACGGATTAGGAAGAAGAGTTGACTTCAGAAATACCATCATCATTATGACATCCAATATTGGTGTCAGAGACTTGAAGGATTTTGGAGCTGGAATTGGTTTTGCCAACAAGGCGAAGCAGGACAATATGGACGAGATTATGAAGTCTACCATTCAGTCTGCTTTGAAAAAGGCCTTCAGTCCAGAATTCCTGAATAGATTAGATGATGTGGTAGTATTCAACTCCTTGAACAAAGAGCATATCTTCAAAATAATCGACATCTCTTTGGGCAAACTCTTCCACAGAATCACTGATTTGGGATACAAGATTGAATTGACCGAGAAGGCCAAAGAATTCTTGTCTGATAAAGGATACGATCAACAATATGGTGCAAGACCATTGAACAGAGCTATTCAGAAATATCTGGAAGATGCTGTGGCTGAAGAAATCCTGAAAGGTGATTTGTCAGAAGGAGATATCATCACCGCCGATTATGACGGTGAGGGTTCTGAGTTGACCATCACGGTTAAAAAGAAAGAAAAAGCTGAGGAGTAAAAATCCTCTGGATAAATGAAACCCCGATTCTAAACAGGATCGGGGTTTATTTTTGCTATTTGGAAAAGAAGAGTCGGGTAATAAAAATTCCTTGACCATCCTCAGCTCCAGCATTGCTTTCCACTCCTGAAGTCACCTAGGTGAGCTTCCATCCTTGAGCAAGCATGCTGTTGATTTTTGAAGCGATTACCGCGTCATTGGAAGCGATATTTTGAAAATTAATACCGGTAGCACTGAAGAAGTTTAATAATTTGGTTTCCTCCAACTCATTTACTTTGATATCTGCCCGGTCTATTTCTTTTTGTTTACTGGTCTTGCCATCCGTTCTTTCTGTGGTAAACATGGATGCATCTACCTGTGTCTGACTGTCAATAATTCTGGAACGTCCAAGACCCATGGGAACTATGGATTCCACGACAGTGATAATTTTGAACTCAGAAAATGATGCCTGGCTAGAGACCTCTTGAGCTTTTAAGTTCAAGCAGAAGGCCGCTACTAAAGCGGCTGATAACAATATTTTTTTCATTACTGGTTTATTTAGATAAGGACTTCTACGCCAGTAATTTTAAAATTGTTTTCGAGAAAAAACTATCAGATAGATAAAATAAAAAACAACAAAGCCACACTCAAAATCATGGTCATCACTTTGGCTTTTTCTAGATTTTCTTTGAGAACTTTTCTTTTCCTCAAAACCAAGACTGCCAAACTCAAGCCGATCATTTGAAGTAGAATAGCCACTCCGTTTAAAGGCCCAATAGGAGCTTCCAAAAACTGAAAATTGGTATTGAAAATAGATAGAGTGCCCAATACAATTCCTGTTATTCCAAAAATAAATGATCGTTGAAGCAATACGCCTTCCGGCTGGTCAGTCCATTTCATAGTAAATTTTTTAATTGAGCGAAGTTAGGAATACACATTGGAAAAGAAAGCTCTCTTTTTCCGTAGAAGTCAAACAATTTTATTCTCTTTTTTTCTGATCAAAATATGCTTGAATTTCGTCTAATCCCATCGCATTCAAGGTCATCTCTTTGGTCAGTCCTCCTTTTCTTCCTACCAAAACTCCATATTTCATATCTGCATAGCCGTCCATTTCATGTGCATCCGGATTAATGGAGAGCATCACTCCCTGATCCATGGCATAGCGAACCCAGCGCCAGTCCAGATCCAATCTCCATGGATTGGCATTGATTTCTATGACAACCTTATTTTTTGCACAGGCATCAATAATGGTTTTGTGGTCTATTGGATAGCCTTCTCTTCTGAGGAGTAATCTCCCAGTCGGATGCCCTAGGATGGTCGTATATGGATTTTCAATGGCTGTCAATAATCGTTTTGTGGCTCTTTTGATATCCATATTCAGGATAGAATGCACTGATGATACAATAAAGTCAAAGCTTTTGAGCACATCCTCAGGGTAGTCCAAGCTGCCATCTCCTAATATATCCGACTCTATGCCTTTAAAGATCTTAAAAGGCGCCAATTCTTTGTTGAGTTGGTCAATTTCTTCATGCTGTTTTTGGACTTTCTCTATTTCTAGTCCACCGGCATAAGAAGCTGTTCTGGAATGATCAGAAATTCCCAAATATTCATAGCCTAACTCTTTGCAGTATTCGGCCATCTGTCTGAGGCTATGCTTTCCGTCACTATAGGTGGAGTGATTATGAAGAATACCTTTCAGATCTTTCTCCTCCAGAAGAGTGGGGATTTTTTGTTCTTTTGCCAGGCTCACTTCATCATAGCCTTCTCTCATCTCCACTGGGATAAACTGTAGATTTATTTGAGAGAAAAATTCTTCATCGTTTTTAAAGCCATTTTTCGCCAGCTTTTCTGCTATGGTTTCCTTTTCATCTACCAAACTCTTCAAGTGCTCTGCTGAGGCACTGAGAGCATATTTTTTTGCCGGGAATTTATTCAGATCACTGAAATGAATTCCAAAGTTTAGATCCAAGTCCTTAACTTTTCCTCTCCAAACAAAAGGGCTGGAAAGGCTTTTATCCAATTCAAATGCTCCGATTGCCTTAAATTGAGATTTCGCCTGAGAAATATCGGGGGTACCAACCAGCCATTCAGCTGTAGCAATGATTTCCATTTTTCGGGCAAAGTCTCCAACTTCTGCGATTTCAGATGAATTCAGGCTTTTTTGTAGTTCGCTTGTCAACGATTCTATGCTTTCTTCAACATCTGCATAGAGCCATTTTCCAGCGTTGGATGCCTTGAATTCTAAATTTTGGATAATGGTTTCCTGAGTTTTTTCTCCAAATCCTTTGATTTTAGCCACTTTACCACTTTGGCAGGCCTCCATCAGTTCATGGGTGGAAGTGATGCCTAATTCCTCCCATAGGGTTTTAACTTTCTTAGGACCTAAGCCTTTGATCTGCAAAACTTCCAAGATTCCCTCAGGGGTTTTTTCTATCAGTTCTTCCAGAGTACTGAAAGTTTCTGTTTCCTTCAAAGAAACAATGGCTTCCAAAATACTTTTTCCCACACCAGGGATTTTCGAAAGTTCACTTTCTAAAATTTCCATGATATCGGCATCCCCTCTTTCCAATGAATTCAGGGCCGATTGATAGCTTCTGATCTTGAAAGGATTTTCATCATGTAGCTCCATCAATTGAATACAGAGCTTAATTTTCTTCAGGATAGTTTTATGGTCCAAAATCTTTTCTTTTTCGTGATACTTATCAGACAAAAGTGCAGAAATAATGTTTCAAATTAAAGCCTGATCAGGTAACTTAAGCTTTTGGAGAGATAAGTAGCTGGCTTAGGAAAATTGGCAATTATGCATCCATGCTTTTCACGATAAGGGGAATTAGTTGGCATGAATGCAAGATGAGAGTTCAATTTAAGCTTGCTTCGGTCTTCGATCTTCAAATCGGTCAAACAATGAAAATTGGATAAATGGCGAGATTGAGGATAATCAGAATTACTAATATAAATGGAAAGAAGATGAACTATTGGATGGTGAAAAGCGAACCAAACTCCTATTCCTGGGAGGATTTTGAGGGAAAAGGGGAAGATGTTTGGGATGGAGTCAGAAACTATCAGGCTAGAAATTACCTTAAAGAAATGGAGGTAGGGGATGCAGTGATGTTCTATCATAGTGGAAAGGAGAAGGCAGTCGTAGGAATAGCTAAAGTATCCGTATCTGCATTTCCCGACCCCAAAGACGAGGCTTGGGTGGCTGTTAACTTAAAGGCTCATCAAAAATTAAATAAGCCTGTTACTCTTTCCCAAATCAAATCAGAAGATTCGCTTTCAGAATTGCCCATTTTAAAACAAAGCCGATTATCTGTTTTGCCTATGAGTAAGGAAGAGTTTGAAACGATTTTAAAAATGTCAAAATGAAGCAGCTTTTCGTATTGGTTTTAATTCTTTTTTTAGGATTTAAATCTTTGGCACAAGTGGAGTATGTGGCGAGATTTGAAATAGAGACTGATTTTTTCGATCCTCTTTTTGAAACCATTCCCACGGATCAAGGACTGATTTCTTTCAGGACTCTTTCTAAAAAGGCTTTCAATAACAGAAGGACCTTTCAATATTTTATTTCCGATTTGGAATTGAATACAGATGGGCTGATTGAATTGCCTGTCAGGGATGGTTTTGATATGGTAGGGTTTGATCTGGAAGGCGATTTTTTCCATGTTTTGTTTCAAAGAGGCTATTCTACTACCGGAGAACGCTATGTGTTGAAAATAGATTTATCCACTAGAAAGGGCTTTGAATACGGGCTGAGCAATCTTTTGGATATGGAACTCGCTGAGTTTTTGGTTCAAAATAATAGCGTCATTGTAATGGGAGTTGCCGATACCAGGCCTGCTGTTCAGGTATATGATTTGGATGACAAAAGTGTACACACGCTGCAGGGTATTTATGGAAATGACACCCAAATTCTGCAAATACGAAAAATGCCTGAAATCGAATCATTTCAGGTGGTATTGAGTCGAAAAGGTCAGTACAGAGAAAGGGAAATCATCATCAATACCTATGATTTGGAAGGAAATCTTCTGAGGGACATCAAGGTCAATCAATTTGGAAATCCCGATCAGGAAATTATGGAAGCCTTGCTTTTACCGATGCGAGGATATCAGCAGACTATGATAGGATCCTTTGGATTGGAGAGAAGAGATTATTACCAAGGGATGTATTTGATGGATATCAATGAATTCGGGGAGTTTGAAACCAAGCTATACACCTTGGAAGATTTCCCTAATTTTTTCAATTATCTCAATGAAAGGTCTAAAGCCAGAAAAGATCGGGAAGTGATGCGCAATATTGAGAAAAATAGAGTTCCAAGCATTCGTAACGTGTACTCTATCCGACAGGCTATAGAAACCCCGGAGGCCTATTATGTTTATTTTGATCACTATAATATTATAAATTCCCGCGGTAATTTTCGTACTCCTTATTCCCCAATGGGAATGTATAGATATGATCGTTTTAATCGATTTGGTCAGAATATTTTTGACCCTATTTATATGAATAGGCTAGGTTCTCCCCAGTTCAATCAACTGCAACCTGAGTACAGTTACATTTCAGCGCATTTCGTCAAGTTAGGCAAAGATGGAAAGGTGATTTGGGATAATGCTGCCACTTTTGATGACCTGAATACTGAAATCCGAATGGCATTTGGGGACATCGCAGTAGTCGGGGACGAATTTTACCATGCCTATGTTCGGGATGATGAAATCCGTTTGGCTTATTTCAAAAATGGGGAGAAGGTTTTTGATAATCTTGAGGTTGAAATTGAGTTGATGGATGAGACCCAGCGGATCGCTGAAAATAATATGGAGACTTTAAGCATTTCCCACTGGTTTGGAAGATTTTACTTGTTGACTGGTACTCAGAGGATTCGATATCAGAAAGAAGATGGATCAGGTGCCAGTAAAGAAGTGTTTTTTTTAAGCAAAGTCATGGTCGCTGGGGATTTGTATCAGCCTGAAGAAGGGCAAGAGTAGATTTTCTTTTTATATTTACCCGCAAATCACACCCATGCAAAAACGGCTTGTCTTAGATCAACAGCAAATAGGGATTATTCTCCGCAGATTTTGCCATCAGTTGATTGAAAATCATGATAATTTCGAAAATACAGTCCTGCTGGGATTACAGCCCAGGGGAAGTATCCTCATGGATCACCTAGCTCCGATTTTGGAAGAGATCTCAGGAGTGAAAGTTCCTTTCGGTTATTTGGACGCCACTTTTCACAGGGACGATTTTCGAAGAAGAGATTTTCCCCTCAAAGCCAACGAAACAAAAATTAATTTCCTGGTAGAGAGTAAAAAAGTTATTCTAGTAGATGATGTATTATACAAAGGACGTTCTGTGAGAGCAGCTATGGATGCTATGATCGCCTTTGGAAGACCACAGAAAGTAGAACTGATGGTCTTGGTGGATAGAAAACTTACTCGGGACTATCCTATTATGCCGGATTACTATGGCATCAGAGTCAATACACTTGATAGCCAATATGTAGTGGTAGAATGGGCTAATCAGGGACAAGCAGAAAATGCAGTTTGGATCACAGAGAAAGTAAAAAGCTAGGCATGTCACAACTCAGCACTCGTCACCTCTTAGGAATCAAAAATCTCACCCCGGAGGATATCCATTTGATCTTGGAAACTGCCGCAAATTTTAAAGAAGTCATTAATAGGCCTATCAAAAAAGTACCTTCACTTCGGGATATCACCATAGCGAATGTCTTTTTTGAAAACTCTACAAGAACCCGCCTTTCCTTTGAATTAGCTGAAAAAAGGCTCTCTGCTGATGTGATTAATTTCTCCTCGAGTAATAGTTCGGTCAAGAAAGGCGAGTCATTAGTTGATACGGTTAATAATATTTTGTCCATGAAAGTGGACATGGTGGTCATGCGTCACAGCAGCCCCGGAGCCCCACATTTTTTGTCTAGAAATGTCAAAGCAAATATTGTCAATGCGGGGGACGGAACCCATGAGCATCCAACTCAGGCATTATTGGATTCATTTTCAATCCAAGAGAAATTAGGGGATTTGGCAGGTAAAAAAGTTGCTATCATCGGTGATATCCTACATTCAAGAGTAGCGCTCTCCAATATTTTCTGCCTGAAAAAACTAGGAGCCGAGGTGATGGTTTGTGGTCCTATTACTTTGCTTCCCAAGCATATTGAAAGCCTAGGAGTAAAGGTGGAGTTGGATGTGAAAAAAGCTTTGCAATGGTGCGATGTGGCCAATGTGCTAAGAATTCAATTGGAAAGGCAGCAGATCAAATATTTCCCAAGCTTGAGGGAATATTCCCTGTACTATGGAATCAATAAGAAGCTGCTGGAGCAATTGGATAAAGAAATTGTCATTATGCATCCAGGTCCTATTAATAGAGGAGTGGAATTAGCCTCTGATGTTGCGGATTCCGAGCATTCCATTATCCTGGAGCAGGTTCAAAATGGAGTAGCAGTCCGTATGGCTGTCTTGTATTTGTTGGCAGGTTCCAGAAATTAGTCTGTCTGAATCAAAAAAACGGCTGTTGCGAAATCCGCAACAGCCGTTTTTCATTCTCCCTATGGGATATAAACTTTCTGACTTCAGCTTTTATTTTTTCTAGCTACTGCCTTACTCTTACTGCCAACTGCCTATTTTTCAGCTTTCTAAATCTCACTTCATCCTTTCAAAGGCCTCTCCATCTTCCTCCGCCTACATAGAATCCTAATGTAAAGCCAAAATACTGATTCAAGGCTTCTCCAATTATATTTCCACTGGTGTCTTGCAAGTTGCTGACTGGAACAAAATTATACTCAGCTCCCATTCGGAATTTGCCAAGCTCTATACCCGCTCTTACGATCGGTGCCCATTTAAAATCAGCATCCAAATTATCAAAATCAGGGGCTGAAGGGGAGCTTGAGTCAAACTCCACGGCGCTTAGTGTGAAATAACCATATCCCACTCCTATGTAAGGGGCAAAGTTGCTTCCGCCGTTGTTAAAATAATAATCAAAGGTCCCTGAAATAGATGCGTTTGCTGAAACTTCCCCTTGGTATTCTTCGAAATCATTGATGGTGGTAACCTCTTTGGCCAGAGCAGCCACACCGAATCTAAGGCCCACATTTATATTGTTAGCGATATTGATTTTTGGCTCTAAGTTGACCAAAAAACCTAAGCCTCCTCCATCAGGGATGGCAGGTCCCATGTCTAATCCCATTCTGAATTTCCCAGCTTGCTGACCAAAAGAGGCCTGAGCACTGAAAAGAATTGCTAGTACTATTAAAAGCTTTTTCATCTGTTTATAATTTGTTTTTTAGAGTTCAGATGAAATCCCTGCCTGCGGCAGGTAGGTCGCACATTTTCTCCGAAACATCTGGGCATCCCAGTGTGTGTGGCTTTCGTCGTGCTCGATTTCATGAATTCCTGTCGGTTAATTTTGAGTTGATCTATTGGAATCAAAAAAGGTTCCAAATATTCTAAACTTCAAAGTATTGCATGTAGTTTAGGAGCTAAAATCATTTTTATGCTAACAGTATCGAATTTAATCAAGCGTTACGGGAAACAAAACGCAGTGAATGATATTTCTTTTCATTTGGAAGGTGGTGAAGTGGTCGGTCTTTTAGGGCCTAATGGAGCTGGAAAAAGTACCACTATGAAATGCATAGTGGGCTTATTGAGAAAGACTTCCGGGGAAATTTTCATTGGTGGACATGATCATCTTTCTGTAGAGGCAAAGCGATTTTTCAGCTATATCCCCGAAACTCCCTATGTGTATGATTTATTGACTGTGCGGGAGCATCTACAGTTTATTGCTCAGGCTTATGAGATCAAGGATTGGAAAAGCAGAGGAGAAGAGCTGATGGAAATCTATGACTTAACCGATAAAGCCGATAAGCTGGGAAGAGATTTATCCAAAGGAATGCGCCAAAAGATATCCATATGCTGTGCTCTTTTACCCGATCCTCAGTTGTTGTTTTTTGATGAACCTATGATAGGTTTAGACCCAAAGGCCATCAAAAACACCAAAAAAATATTTAAAGAGCTCAAAGAGGCTGGGAAAACAATATTGGTCAGTACCCATTTGATTGATTCTGTGGAGACGATTGCAGATAGAATCATGATTTTGAAGAATGGAGATATCATCGGCAATGACACTTTGAGCAATTTGAAGCAACAGTTCGTTCAGGACGAACAGGGAAGTTTGGAGGATATATTTTTAGAGTTGACAAAAGATGGATGAGATCAAATTGCTCCTGAGAAAGGACCTTTTAATCCTGAAGAATAATATCTGGCTGATTCTGAAGAATCCCTTGCGATTGCTCCCCTACGGAGGGATGATTGCCTATTTTTTCTTCATTTATACGATGAGAGTGAGAAGAGGTGCCAAGGAAGGACAAACAGGAATTGAGAACATTAATGTCGAAGGTTTGCCTCAAGTTGACTTTGGACTTCAGAATGTAATAGGTGGAATTACCCTTTTAGCATTGGCATTTCTGATATTTCAGCTTTTCAGAGCAACCAAAAAGAATGTCAGTTTTTTCAAAATGGCTGACGTCAATTTATTGTTTACTGCACCGGTAAAACCTGAAAATATACTGATCTACTACATGGGAAGGTCCATCATACCTTCTCTGGGCGGGAGCATCATTTTTATCATTTACGGCGCTAGCCAAATGGCAGATAAGATTGAGCTTTCCTTCATGAATATTTCCTTTTTGGTTTTGGGATTTGCCCTATTTTTCTTCTTATCCTCACCTATACGCTTTTTAGTATATACACTTCATACCAAATATGGTGTGATGCAATATATCCAAACAGGAGTCATCATTTTGGCTGTATTTTTAGGATTGGCCATTTTGATTCCCGGATTAATGGCTGAAAAGTTTTGGCAGGGGATGTTTGCCTGGATAGCCTCGCCTGGGTTTGATTTATTTCCTATTGTGGGTTGGTCTAGAGCGATGATGGGCTATGTGTTTCACCAAAATCTGATTTCTGCTTCAGCATTTTTGGGCTTATATCTTTTGGCCTACTATGTGATCTTACGCTTAGTATTGGATACCGCGGGATATTATTATGAGGATGTATTGGAGGCTACCAAATCCAATGAAGAGCAGGTGGAAAAGGTAAGAGGGAAAAAGGAGTCTTCAGAGTCCTCCATGAGCTTGAATACCAAAAAGAAGTTGGTGCTTCCTGATTTTGGGGTAGGGGCAAAAGCACTTTACTGGAGAAATTATGTACATGCAAGCAGACAGGATTTTCATCCATTGTTTGGATTATGGTCTGTGATTTTAGCTGCCCTTGGGATTGCTTTTGCCATTCTTTCCAACTTTGATTGGTTTTCTCATAAAGTATTGAATGGCTATTTGTTGATGCTAGTAGGAATCAATTTTTTTGCTGGAATAGGAAGAGGCTCTGTTGGTGATCTGAAGAAACCTTATTTCTTTTTAATTCCGGCTTCCTGGTCCTCCAAACTCTGGA
Source organism: Algoriphagus algorifonticola (assembly GCF_007655305.1). Classification (GTDB taxonomy): domain Bacteria; phylum Bacteroidota; class Bacteroidia; order Cytophagales; family Cyclobacteriaceae; genus Algoriphagus; species Algoriphagus algorifonticola. Next base: position 96,215 of record NZ_VLOG01000026.1, on the reverse strand, counting down.
ATGTCATAAAATTGGACTTGGTACAATTGGGCTTGATCTCCTGGGTATTGATTATTCCTTCTGTTTTGATAGCTGGCTTGGATTGGAAATTGATTTTGTTTTATCCTCTATGCGTATTTTTGGTATACATAGTCGGTTTGACGATCAATATGATTCCCAAAGTAGCATTTGAAGAAGGCTGGGATCAAAAGCTCATTAAACCATTGATGATTGGAGGGATTTTTCTTTTTGGAATTATACCGAGTTTGGTTGTCTCTGTTTTGATTTTCGCTTGGACCCGGCAATTTGTCTGGATGCTTTTTGCTTTTACAATAGGGCAAACATTCATTGCAGGGATTTTAGTCCATGTTTTGTTGGATGTGATCAGTAGATTAGAGCTCAAAGAGATTTAGGAGAATTAACAAAATCATCACCGAATTTTATTTGGTTTTTGACTGTTTGAATCGTGAGAGGGAAGAAAATTCCCTTAATTTTGTAGCTCCAAATGTAACTGAACTATGATTTACAATTCCATCATTGAAACCATCGGTAATACCCCGATGATCCGATTAAACAAACTTGCCAAAGATATCAAAGGTGAAGTGCTGGTGAAGGTTGAATATTTCAACCCGGGCAATTCCATGAAAGATAGAATGGCAATCAAAATGGTGGAGGACGCCGAAAAGGCTGGTATTTTAAAGCCAGGAGGTACAATCATAGAAGGAACTTCCGGAAATACGGGAATGGGCTTGGCTTTGGCTGCTGTTGCCAAAGGTTACAAGTGTATTTTCACCATGGCTGATAAGCAGTCCAAAGAAAAAATCGATATTCTTAAGGCTGTAGGGGCTGAGGTAATCGTATGCCCTACCAATGTTTCTCCAGAGGACCCACGCTCTTATTATTCAGTAGCGAGAAAGCTGAATGCGGATATTCCCAACTCTTTTTATCCAAACCAATACGATAACTTATCCAATACCGCTGCTCACTACGAGACTACCGGTCCAGAGATCTGGAATGATACAGACGGGAAAATCACGCATTATGCGGCTGGGGTAGGGACCGGAGGTTCCATGTGTGGTACAGCTAAATATTTGAAAGAGCAGAATTCGAATATTGTTACCGTGGGGATTGATACTTATGGTTCTGTGTTCAAAAAATATAAGGAAACAGGAGTTTTTGATGAGAAGGAAGTTTATCCTTATTTGACTGAGGGAATTGGAGAGGATATTTTGCCGAAGAATGTCAACTTCGATATGATTGATCACTTTGTGAAAGTAACTGATAAAGATGCAGCGGTCATGACCAGAAGATTGGCCAGGGAAGAAGGACTTTTTGTCGGATGGTCTTGTGGATCTGCGGTTCATGGAGCTTTGGAATGGGCTAAGGAAAATCTGAAAGAAGGAGATCAAATGGTGATTATTCTACCGGATCATGGAACCCGCTATTTGGGTAAGGTCTATAATGATGATTGGATGAGAAATCACGGTTTTTTGGAAGACAAAACTTACTCCACGGCCAGAGATATTATTTCCAAAAGACCGGCTAGCTATTCTTTGGTATCTGTCAAAAAATCAGATTCTATCAAAGATGCAATCGGGATGATGAATAAAACAAGTGTATCCCAAATCCCTGTATTGGATGGAGAGGAAGTAGTAGGGAGTTTGACAGATACCAAGTTGCTTTCCAAAATAATTGATAACCCATCCTTGAAAGATGGAAAAGTGGAGGATGTAATGGAGTCTTCTATGACTTTTGTGGCTGGAGATAGTACACTGGACGTGTTATCTTCCATGATTGAAAAAGAAAAGGCAGTGTTGGTAAGAGATGGAAATGATCAAATTCACATCATTACCAAACACGATATTTTAGAAGCGTTTACTAATTAAGTTTACATTGATTGATCCAAGAAAAGCAGAGCGTCTGCTCAATTCGCCAGTACATTTTGATATTGATCAAGCATTAAAAAGAGGTTGGGAGCTATTTAAAGCCCAACCTCTGATTTTGATCATGTATTTTTTATTGATCATGGTAGTTTCCGTTGGTCCTGCGTTTTATCTGGAGGATTTCTCTACCATCATTAGCTTATTGATAGGCCCACCTTTGACCGCTGGTTTTTATCTGTTGGCGAATAAGATCAGTAGGGGAGAACAGGTAGAATTCAAAGACTGCTTTGATGGATTTAAATTTTGGCTGCCTGTGGTAGGAGTCAATATTATCACTGGGATTATCACAGTCTTGGGAGTTATAGCGCTTATCATTCCCGGTATTTATTTGGGGGTGGCATATACCTTTGCGATGCCATTTGTTTTGTTTGCGGGTACTGATTTTTGGACTTCTATGGAATTAAGCAGGAAATTGATCACCAAAATTTGGTGGCGATTTTTCGCTTTTTTAATCCTGATTTTCTTGATTAATATGGTTGGAATTTTATGCTTGGGAGTAGGCTTTTTGGTATCAGGTCCTTTTTCTTACATGGCTATTTATGCGGCATTTGAGGAGTTGACAGGGGATTTATTAGTGGAGGATGATGCAGGTCCAACCATCACTCATGAGTCAGAAGCATAGCCTCTAATCTATTTCTACATTTTTGACTTAATTCCAGAATGGCAGTTTCAGAAGGCTGGGGAGGGGATATGGCTTCAGAAAAATAGATTCTGACTTTTCCTGGCTTCAAAAGCAATGAGCCTCTTTTCATGATCTCATCTGCACCTATAACAGCCATGGGGAGAATCGGAATACCAGTTTCAATAGAAAGTCGAAATGCCCCTTTTTGAAAAGGCAGTAAAGTTTGGTCGGTATCATTTCTGGTGCCCTCAGGAGCTACGACGACCGATTTCCCTTTGGATAAAAGTTCTACCAGTTTTTTGACGCTTTTTCTTCTGGACTCGGTGGAGGTTCTATCTACCCAAATCGCAAACCTCCCTACTATCCAGCCAAAAACAGGGATTTTGGAAAGCTCTTTTTTCCCCAATGCTTTCAAAGTTTGTGGGATTGCCATAGGTATGACTGGAGCATCTATGAATGAGCGGTGATTAAAAATGAAAATATAGGGTTGCCTGCGGTCAATATGCTCTAATCCTTCTACCTGATAGCTGATCCCTGAAAGAAAGGACCAGATTCCGGCCCAGCTTCGAATAAAAAAGAAAGAAATTCTATCTCCTTTTTCGGAAATCATAACTGGGAGGACTATGAAAAGACCCAAAACCAGCATGAGTCCTATAAAAAGGATTGCGGCGTAAATGGTATAAATTGTCTGAAAGAACTTGATCATCAGAAATTATCCTTAAATTTGGGTTCGAAAATAATCCTTTAACTCTTTGCTTGCACAGGCCCTGAAGCGTTTCAGGGCTTTTTTCTTGATCCAATTTTGTGAAAAAAATCCAATTCAAAGATTTTTTGAGCAGATGAAGCACATTTCAAGTGATTTTTTGACTCCCTTTTCTTGAAATTACAGAAAATCAGTACCTTTGCAGTCCGTTCGGGTGAACGGGGTGGTTTGGCAAGTGCTAAATCGCTGATTCATAACCAAAAACCGCAGTTAATCGGCCCGGTAACTGTCGGCATTTTTAGGGTCATTATTTATTATGTCTAAACAAGATTTTAACTGGGAAAACTTCGAAACCAAAGGATTCGGAGAAGGCTATTCCAAAGCACAGCGTGAGGAAATGGCTGCAATGTACGAAGGTACATTGAACGAGATCACTGAGAAAGAAGTGATCAAAGGAACCGTAGTAGGTGTGAACGACAAAGACGTGATCATCAACATTGGTTTCAAATCCGACGGTTTGGTTCCATTGAACGAATTCCGTGACTTGGAGTCCATCAAGCCTGGTGACGAAGTAGAAGTATTCATCGAAGAGCAGGAGAATGCTTTGGGTCAGTTGATCCTTTCCCGTAAAAAAGCAAAAATCGTTCGTGCTTGGCAGGATATCGAGAGCGCATTTGAAAATGATAGCGTAATCGAAGGTCTTGTAAAGAGAAGAACCAAAGGTGGTTTGATCGTAGATATCTACGGTGTAGAAGCCTTCTTGCCAGGTTCTCAGATCGATGTGAAGCCTATCAGAGATTTCGATATCTATGTAGGTAAGAAAATGGAAGTGAAAGTGGTGAAAATCAACCACGCTAACGATAACGTAGTCGTTTCTCACAAAGTCTTGATCGAGAAAGATCTCGAGAAGCAAAAAGCAGAAATCCTCAACAACCTGGAAAAAGGTCAGGTGTTGGAAGGTGTGATCAAGAACATGACCAACTTCGGTGTATTCATCGACTTGGGTGGTGTAGATGGTCTACTTCACATTACAGATATTTCTTGGGGACGTATCAACCATCCGGAAGAAGTATTACAGTTGGATCAGAAAGTACAGATCGTTGTGCTTGACTTTGATGATGACAAGAAGAGAATTTCTTTGGGTATGAAGCAGTTGACTTCTCATCCTTGGGATTCTTTGGCAGGCAACTTGGAAGTTGGTTCAAAAGTACAAGGTAAGATTGTAAACGTAGCTGACTACGGTGCATTCTTGGAATTGGCTCCAGGAGTTGAAGGTTTGATTCACGTATCTGAAATGAGCTGGTCTCAGCACTTGAGAAACCCTGCTGATTTCGTGAAAGTTGGAGACGAAATCGAAGCAGTTGTATTGACTTTGGACAAGGACGAAAGAAAGATGTCCCTAGGCATTAAGCAATTGACTGAAGATCCTTGGACTAAGGAAGATATGTCTACCAAGTATGCAGTAGGTACTAAGCACAAAGGTGTGGTTCGTAACTTGACTAACTTCGGTCTATTCTTGGAAATGGAAGAAGGAATCGACGGTTTGGTTCACGTATCTGACCTTTCTTGGACTAAGAAAATCAAGCATCCGTCTGAATTCGTAAAAGTAGGAGATGAGCTAGATGTAGCTGTATTGGAATTGGATGTAGAAAACAGAAGATTGGCGCTAGGTCACAAGCAGTTGGAAGAGAATCCATGGGATACTTTCGAAACTGTATTCCCTGTAGGATCTGTGCATAAGTGTACTGTTGTTTCTAAAAACGACAAAGGTGCTGTGCTAGAGCTTCCTTACGGTTTGGAAGGCTTTGCTACTTCTAAAAACTTGGAGAAAGAAGACGGATCTCAGGTTGAGGTTGGTGAGTCTCTGGACTTCAAAGTGACTGAATTCTCTAAGGATGACAAGCGTATCGTAATGTCTCATACAGCAATGTTCCGTGAAGAAGCTAAACCAGCTAAGAAAGCTGCTTCTTCTAAGAAGAAGGAAGATGCTGCTGACAAGACTCCAGCTGAAAAATCTACTCTAGGTGATTTGGATGCTTTGGCAGAATTGAAAGAGAAAATGGAAGGCGGCAAGAAGTAATTCTTGACCTCTTATAAAACAGAAAACGCCGGCTGCAAAGTCGGCGTTTTTTTTGCTATTTGCCTGGGAAAACTTTTTTAAATCTCAAATTAAAAAATCGGAGATTATTTTTTTTGAGGAAAATTTTGATATTTCTTTCTTTCTTTCTTTCTTTCTTTCTTTAGTTCAACTTTAAATGCAATTTGTATTTAAGTGTTTTAATTATTGTACACTAAACAAAAAGTTTTGTGACAAACAAAATCAACCTTAGCCAAGTGGCTAAAATCTTGTTTCTCGCTATCCTTGGCGTTTTTTTTAACGCTATTCATTCTAATGCAACTGGGGCTAGGAAAAAAGTTGAGTGTAGGACTTTGGATAGATATGACAATGTTCTTGCAAACGGTAATCGCTGTGATTTTGGTTGGAGTGAGTGTCTTTCTAACCCTTGTCCTTCTCCCGATGGGACTAGAGTTGAATACGAAACCCCTTCAATGAGTGATTAATTAAATAGAGATCCAGGAAACTGGATCTCTTTTATAGAAATTTGTTAATATTCAAACATCGTTTAGGTTAACCTTGTAATTATTTATCGAAAAATAGTATTTTCTTCATTGAAAGCATGAAATTATTTAGGAATTATCTATCTCTTGCTCTTCTGTTTACTGCTTGTTCTGTTGGAGATAGTTTAAAACAAGAGAAAGTCCCATTCAAAATATTAGGGGAAATCCCAGCACCTTTAGTAAGCTCAGATTCCCTTCTTGTATTTGAAGATTTATTGATTCTAAAAAATTCACCAGCACCTTTATTAAGCTTGAATAAATTGATTGAAAATGAAATTGGGATTTTTGTTTTAGACAAAGTATCGAGCAGGCTTTCATTATTTGATAAAAATGGAAAGTATATCCGATATTTTGGCCAAACGGGAAGTGGTCCAGGAGAATATGGGGTGATAAATGATTTTTTTATAGTCGGAGAATTGGTTTATCTCTTTTCCCCAAGTGATCTTTCTTTGTATTCTTATGAAATTAATACTGGAAAATTTATATCGAAGAATCCTCTTAAAGCTTTTGCTCAAAAGATAGTACCAATTTCTGATGGGGAGATCTTGGTGTATGTTTCTAATAATCCCACCGACTTCAACTTTAATGTCTATCGCTTCGATTTAGAAGGGAATTTGTTGGCAAAATATTTTCCGTTTGACCCTAAAAGATCAAATTCCATAGTATCATATACTGGTTTTTTAGCATCAGATGAAGGAAGTTATTATTGTGAGCCGTTTGGGGATAGAGTATATACATTTAATTCAACTACTAAGGATTTTGATCCCATATTTGAATTGGATTTTGTTTCCCAAGATATAAGATCAGATCGAGAGAATTTTGAGAAATACACAGGTAGTTACAGTTTGGATCCCCAAAATCGAGTTAGATTTCCTGGAAGTACTTTTTTGATTAATGATAATTGGTTGGTTATGGATATGACCTTTGATGCGAAAGTTCAATTTATCCTAATGAGCCTCAAGGATCCGTCAAATTTATTTACACTGAGTCGTCGAGTAGACAATGAGTTTTTTAGATTTGTTAGAAACCCACTATCCTTAAATTCAAATGATGAATTAATTTTTCCGATTGACCCTGAAAGTTTTCAGAATTATGACGGCGAGAAGGCAAGCACTATTATGAGTGATATTTTTGAGCAATCAGGTAAAATTTCACTGGATGATGATTATTATTTGGTTCGAGTTAGGCTTAAAAGATAAAATGATAACTGAATAAGCTCCCTTATTAAGAATTGGCTCTAGAAATTTAGAGTAGATTTAAAAGAAAAAAGCATCCCAAATTCGGATGCTTTTTTTAGTGAGGTCGCGAGCGGATTCGAACCGCTGTACAAGGTTTTGCAGACCTCTGCCTAGCCACTCGGCCACGCGACCATTTGAAATCGGAATGCAAATGTAGGAATTAATGATTCTAGTGCAAAAGCAGTACCATAATTTTTTGGAAAAAGAGCAGGTTCTTCAAAAAATTCAATTCTTATTAGGATTAAAATATTTACGGTTTTTCTTGGTTTTTTGAACTCCTCTAAAATTGATATTTAAGGTATTTATTTATAAAGATTCTAAATAAATTAAAGCCATACTTAGGCATTTTAAATAATTGAAAATCAGATTATTATATAATATTTTGGATTGATTGTTGATTTTTCGCAGTCCATCAACTCTTGTTTGAAAAATAACGCCCGGATACTACCTTTGCAGGGGTTATTGAAAACCGATTAAACTATTTAATTAGCTATAATATGTTATCCAAACGCTCGTTAGTAGGGGTTCGACTGAATTTCCACACGCTGGCAATGCTGTTTTTCTTACTGATCGGAACGCAGGCATTTGCTGCTGATCCGGCGGTGTCAGATAGTGATGAAGCCGTTGCTGCTGGGAAATCTCTCTTCAATGCGAACTGTAAAACGTGTCACAAGCTTGATCAAAAAGCAATTGGTCCGGCTCTAAGAGGAATCACCGAAAGAAGGTCCATCGACTGGGCAAAACGATTCATCAAAAATTCTCAGGCTGTAATTGCCTCAGGTGATGAATACGCGGTGGCTTTGTACGCTGAGTACAACAACACCAACATGCCTGCTCATGAATTCTTATCAGATGGTGATCTGGACAATTTGTTGTCATATATAGAATATGGCGATAAGGTCGATCCAGCCGCTCAGGCAGCTGCAGGTGCAGTTGGTGCTGATGGTGAAGTAGTTGCAGGTGGAGGAGTGCCAAGCGAGTATTTGACCATTATTGTAGTGGTATTGGTCATTGTTCTTCTTTTGATCCTGATTGTATTAGGGTTGATCATCTCTGTTTTGACCAAATACATTGATAAGCAGGACTTAGATGAGGATGACAAAGAATTCGTTTCTCAAAAATTTAATTTCGGTAAAGTATTAAAGAGTGATGGTTTTATCATTATTGTAACTGCCTTGGTGGTTGCTTTGGTAGCTAAAACCGCAATCGATGGACTTTATTCAGTGGGTGTTCAGCAAGGATATGCTCCTACCCAGCCAATTGCCTACTCTCACGCGCTACATGCAGGACAATTAGAGATTGCTTGTCAGTATTGCCATACCGGGGTAGAGATTGGTAAATCTGCCAATATTCCTTCACCCAACATTTGTATGAACTGTCACACCCATGTGCAGAACGTGCAAGGCAAAGAGGGAATCTCTCCGGAAATTCAAAAAATCTACGATGCGGTAGATAATAATAAACCAATAGAATGGGTTCGTGTACACAACTTGCCTGATCTGGCTTACTTCAACCACTCACAGCACGTGAAGGTAGGGGGTATTGAATGCCAGACTTGTCACGGTCCAATCGAAGAAATGGAAGTGGTTTATCAGCACTCTTCTCTAACTATGGGATGGTGTATTGACTGCCACAGACAAACTGAGATTGCTTCCGCAGGCAATGAGTACTATGACAAATTGGTTCAGTTGCACTCTGATTCCAAAGATGCTTTGAAAGTGAAAGACATCGGAGGTTTAGAATGTGCTAAGTGCCACTATTAATTCATTCATTTCGCAAATTCATTCCTAGATCATAAAATGAAGGAAACTAAAAAAACATACTGGAAAGGGCTTGAGCAGCTCAACAACGATCCAGAGTTTGTAAAGCATGCCGACCGGGAATTTCCCGAGCTTCCTTCCGCATTGGGCGAGGATGGCAGTGCTTCCAGAAGGGATTTTCTAAAATTGATGGGATTCAGCTTGGCAGCAGCTTCTTTGGCTGCCTGTGAAGCTCCTGTTCGAAAAGCTATTCCTTATGTGAATAAGCCGGTTGACGTTAACCCTTCCATTCCAAATTATTACGCATCTACTTTTGCTTCCGGAGGTGATTATGCTTCTGTAGTAGTAAAAACAAGAGAGGGTCGTCCTATCAAAATTGATGGTAACGAGCTTTCTCCTATTAATAAAGGTAAGGTAAATGCCATTGTAGAAGCTTCTGTACTTTCTCTTTATGATAAAGAGCGACTGGCAGGACCTTATGCCAATGGTCAAAAAACTGACTGGACTGCACTTGATGCTGAAGTAAAAAGCAAACTTGCTGCTGCAGGCTCGGTTAAAATTGTTTCCAATACCATTCTTTCTCCTTCCACCATGAAAGCAATGCAGCAATTTGCTGATGCATTCGGAGGTGCAGAAGTGATCATGTATGATCCACTTTCTAATTATGGTATTACTAAAGCTGCTGAAACTTTCTACGGTGCTGCAGTTCTTCCATCTTATTCTTTTGATAAGGCTAAAACCATCGTTTCCTTCGGAGCCGACTTCCTAGGTACATGGATTTCCCCAATCGAATTTGCTGGACAGTATGCTAAAACCAGAAAAATCAGCAAAGAGAAGCCGGAAATGTCCCGTCATTATCAGTTTGAGTCTAATTTGTCTCTTACTGGTGCGAATGCGGATTACAGAACTCCAATTAAAGCTTCTCAAAGTGGATTGGCTGTTTTGGCATTATATAATGCCATTGCAAAGAAAGCTGGTGTAGCTTCTGTCTCTGCTCCTGCAGTTGAAGTGGCTCACTTGGACAAAGCTGCTAATGACCTTTGGGCTAGCAGAGGTGCTTCTTTGGTAGTTTCCGGATCCAATGATCCAAACCTTCAAATAGTAATCAACGCAATCAATGAATTGCTTGGAAATAATGGTTCAACAGTAGACTTCTCTTCGCCTGTTTATTTTAGAAAGGGAGACGATGCTAGAATGAACCAGTTTGTAAATGAATTGAAAGCCGGACAGGTTGGTGGAGTTATTTTCTACAACTGTAACCCGGTTTACGATCATGCAAGAGGTACCGAAATCGCTGAAGGTATTGCTAAAGCAAGAGTTAGCTTGGCTACCAACGGCACTATGGATGAAACAGCTTCCTTAGTACAGTACATTGCTCCTGATCATCATTATTTGGAGTCTTGGAATGACTTCCAACCTAAGTTGGGTCATTACTCACTATCTCAGCCTACAATTTCTCCTTTGTTTGACACGCGTCAGGCTCAGGATTCTTTCTTGACTTGGGCTGGTTCTAGCACCAATTACTACGATTTCTTACAGCAAAACTGGCAGTCAGAAATGTATGCCACTGCTGAAAATACAGGTTCTTTCCAGGAATTCTGGGACAGAGCTCTTTTCAATGGTGTATATGCTGTAGAAAAGGCTGGTACTGCTTTAGCTCCTGTTGGAGATGCTGCAAGTGCAGCTGCGGCTGTAGCCAAAAATTATAAAGCAGATAATGCAGGTGCTGAATTGGTGGTTTATTCTAAAGTTGCTATTGGTAACGGTACTTTCGCTAACAACCCATGGTTGCAGGAAACTCCAGATCCAATCACAAAAGCTACTTGGGATAACTATTTGACTGTTTCTCAGAAATGGGCATCCGAAAACGGAGTGACCATGGTGGAAGAAAACACTAAGAAAGCTTCTATCACAGTCAACGGTAAATCATTGATTCTTCCAATCTTGATCCAACCAGGTCAAGCTGAAGGTACCTTCGGATTGGCTTTAGGATATGGTAGAACAAAAGCAGGTAGAGTTGCCAATGGAGTAGGTGTGAATGCTTACGAACTTTTGGATGCTTCTGCAGGCTTTGTGAATTTTGATATTACTTCAGGTGTAGAAGTAGCTGTAACTGGTGATTCTTATAAGATCGCGAGAACCCAGACACATCAGACTTTCATGGGTCGTGAAAACGTAATCCAAGAATCCGTATTGTCAGAATATAAGAAGGATGCCTCCGCCGGTAGATATAAGCCTGAAATTTATAAAGACGGTGAATTTGTAAAGCCATCAAAGATCTCTCTTTGGAGTGGTCATAAATATAGTCAGCATCACTGGGGTCTTGCTATTGACATGAACTCCTGTATTGGATGTTCTGCATGTTCTGTAGCTTGTCAGGTTGAAAACAACGTGGCAGTGGTAGGAAAGCAAGAAGTATTGAACCGAAGAGAAATGGCTTGGATCAGAATTGACCGCTATTATTCTTCTGATGCTCCGGCTGATGATTTGGATGGAATGGAGAAAGCTTCAGAAAATCCTGAGGTAACCTTCCAGCCTATGATGTGTCAGCAGTGTAACAATGCTCCTTGTGAGACTGTATGTCCTGTAGCTGCAACCACTCACTCCTCTGAAGGATTGAATCAAATGACTTACAACAGATGTATCGGTACAAGATATTGTGCCAACAACTGTCCATATAAAGTACGTCGATTCAACTGGTTCAAATATCATGATAATAAAGACTTCGCAGGAGTCAATGTTGCTCAAAACGATGATTTGGGTAAGATGGTATTGAATCCGGACGTGACTGTTCGTGTACGTGGTGTAATGGAAAAATGCTCCATGTGTGTGCAGCGTATCCAGGCTGGTAAATTGGCAGCTAAGCGTGAGAAGCGTAAAATTCAGGATGGAGAAATCAATGTGGCTTGTGCTACAGCTTGTCCTACTGATGCTTTGGTATTTGGTGATATGAATGATCCAAACAGCCGAGTTTCTAAGCTCTTGAAAATCGAAGAAAACACTACTTCTGCGTTGAAGGAAGTGAATGAAGAAAGAGCTTACCATGTATTGGAGGAGATCAACGTAAGTCCAAACGTTTGGTACTTCACCAAAATCAGAAATAAAGAGAAAAACGAAGCGTAATCATAATTTTATAAACTATGCAGGTTACTTCATCCGTACGTCAGCCGTTAGTTACCGGAGGCAAAACCTACCATGATGTTACACATGATGTGTCACGTCAGGTGGAGGGCAAACCATCTTTAGCTTGGTTCTTGGCCTTCCTTACAGCTGCAGGCGTGTTGGCTTTAGGATCAATTGCCCTTATTGCCACCCTCTGGGAGGGTATTGGAATGTGGGGTTTGAACAAAACCATCGGTTGGGCTTGGGATATCACCAACTTCGTGTGGTGGGTTGGTATCGGTCACGCCGGTACTTTGATTTCAGCCGTATTGTTACTTTTCAGACAGAAGTGGAGAACATCCATCAACAGAGCTGCTGAAGCAATGACAATTTTCGCAGTTATCTGTGCTGCGATGTTCCCGGTGATTCACATGGGTAGACCTTGGTTGGGTGCTTATTGGGCACTTCCATTGCCTAACACATTTGGTTCACTTTGGGTAAACTTCAACTCCCCACTGCTTTGGGACGTGTTTGCGATTTCGACTTATTTCTCTGTATCCTTAGTATTCTGGTACATTGGCTTGATTCCTGATTTCGCAACAATTCGTGACAGAGCTACTGGATTGAGAAAAACTATTTATGGTGCGCTTTCATTTGGATGGGATGGTGCTGCAAAGACTTGGATGAGATACGAATCTGTTTCCTTGATTTTGGCAGGTTTGGCTACTCCTTTGGTACTTTCTGTACATACTATCGTATCCTTTGACTTTGCTACTTCAGTAATTCCTGGATGGCATACTACCATCTTCCCTCCATACTTCGTTGCCGGTGCGATTTTCTCTGGTTTTGCGATGGTATTGACCTTGATGATTATTACCAGAAAGGTTTTCAAACTGGAAGATTATATCACCATGGGACACATTGAATTGATGAATATTGTAATCATCATTACAGGTTCCATCGTGGGTATTGCCTATATCACAGAATTCTTTATCGCTTGGTATTCTGGAGTTGAGGCTGAGCAATATGCATTTATCAACAGAGCTACCGGACCTTACTGGTGGGCTTACTGGTCTATGATGACTTGTAACGTGATCTCTCCTCAACTTTTCTGGTTTAAAAAAATCAGAACTTCCATTGTCGCTACCTTCCTTCTTTCTTTGGTAGTAAACATCGGTATGTGGTTTGAGCGATTTGTAATTATCGTTACTTCCCTACACAGAGATTATCTCCCATCCTCTTGGGCTATGTTCTACCCAACTTGGGCTGATGTGGGAGTTTATATGTTCACCTTCGGATTGTTCTTTACCCTATTCTTCCTATTTGCGAAGTTCTTCCCGGTAATCAACATGGCTGAGGTTAAGTCAGTATTGAAATCATCATCTGAAAAAGCTGCTAAATAATCATGGAAAGAGATACACATTTTATTCTTGGAGTGTACGAGGACGAAGATGTCCTTCTCCATGCTGTTAAAGAAGTAAGATCCACTGGAGTAAAAATCCATGAAGTTTACTCTCCTTATCCTGTTCACGGATTAGAGCATGTATTAGGCTACAAAAGAAGCAGACTTCCGATAGCAGCTTTCCTATTTGGAATGTTGGGAACTAGCTTGGCTTTAACTATGCAGTTTTACATGATGAAGTTTGATTGGCCTATGATTATTGGTGGTAAAGACTTTGCAGCTTTCCCTGATTTTATTCCTGTTTCCTTCGAAATGACAGTATTACTTGCTGCTTTTGGTATGGTAGGAGTATTTATGGTAAGCTCAAACTTGAAGCCTTGGGCTCAGCCTAGGATTTTCGATGTGAGAATCACCGATGATAAGCATGTGATGGCTATTGACATCGCCAATAACAGTAGCATGGAAGTAGAGAAGATTAAAGAAATTCTGAAGTCTTCCGGTGCTACAGAGGTAAATAATAAAAGTTTTGAATAGTAATTCTGGAAATATGAAGATTGCTAAAACACTAAGTATTTTGGGAGTATCTGCCCTTGCTTTCTTTGGCTGTAGAGCCGGAGGAGACAATCAGGGATTGGAATATGCCCCTCAAATGTATCACTCTGTAGCATATGAGCCTCTTACTCAGATCACTGATGAAGAGCAGGGTAAATGGTTATCTACCCGTGAAGATGAAAAGGGTGAATTCTTTAACAGTAATGTCTATAATCCTCATAACATGAATATGAGAGAGCCAGTAGAAGGTACTGTTCCAAGAAATAAGAATGGATTTCTTCCTCACAGATTGAAGCAGTTTGAATTGGAAGAAGCAGCTCTAATTGAAAATCCAATTGAGCTTTCTGATCCAATTTTGAAAGAAGGAGAAGTTCTATTTCAGCAATATTGTTCTTCCTGCCATGGTAAAGGCGGAGAAGGTGACGGAAAAGTTGGTGAGATTATCGGTGGTGTGGCTAACCTTAAAGGTGGTGCTTACATCGATCTTCCAGAAGGCCATATTTTCCACGTTATTACCAAAGGTAAAGGTAGAATGGGAGCCCACGGTTCTCAGATTACTACTGAAAACCGATGGAAGATCGTTCACTATGTTAAACAAGTAATTCAGAAGCAGTAATCATGGCTCACGACGTACAGAACTATAATTTGGATCAAAAATTTGATTTCAACGCGGGCATCAAAAAGTCTTTGTTGACTATTTTGGGTATTGGTGCTGCTTTACTTGTAATTGGTATTGTGATAGCAATGGCCGGTGGTGGTCATGCTGAAGAAGGAGCAGAGGCAACAGGCCATGCATTTCACTGGTATGAAAGGTTGTTCGCAAACGTGTGGATCAATAATGTGTATTTCACAGGTATTGCCATCGTTGGTGTTTTCTTCTTTGCTATTCAATATGCAGCTCAAGCAGGTTGGTCAGCTCCTATCACTAGGGTAATGCTATCTTTTGGTAACTGGTTGCCATATGCTGCTTTGATTATGATCGCTAGTTTCTTCCTTATGGGGCATAACTTGTTCCATTGGTGGCATGCAGAGTTGTTCGATCCTAATTCTCCGGAATATGATTCAATTATCGATGGAAAAGGAGCCTTCTTTTTCTGGCCAATGGAAAAAGGGACTTTCCCAATTTTTTACATTGCAAGAATGGTTATCTTCTTCGGATTCTGGGTGTTCTTCTTTAACAAGTTTAAGAAAATAGCTGCAGCGGAAGATCAATTAGGCGGAGATTCTCATTGGTTTAAAATGAGAAGCTGGTCTGCTTATTTCTTGGTTTTCTTTGCGGTTTCATCATCTGTTTCCGCATGGGACTGGGTAATGTCAATTGATACTCACTGGTTCTCTACTCTTTTCGGCTGGTATGTGTTTGCATCTTGGTTTGTTGCAGGGCTTTCTGCAATCACGCTTTTGACTATTTTCTTGAAAGGAAAAGGTTATCTGGAGATGGTCAATGAAAACCATATCCATGATCTTGGAAAGTTTGTTTTTGGCTTCTCCATTTTCTGGACTTATTTGTGGTTTTCTCAGTTCCTTTTGATCTATTATGCCAATATACCTGAAGAAACAGTTTACTTTGTTGAGAGACTGTCAAGTGACGTGTATGGACCGTTCATTTTCGTAAACATCGGGATGAACTTTGTCCTTCCATTCTTAGTTTTAATGACAAGAGATGCAAAACGTCATGGAGTCTTCCTTAAGTTAGTTTGTACGTTATTATTGGTTGGTCACTGGGTAGATTTCTTCCTGATGGTTCAGCCGGGTACCCTAGGTCATAACGGAGGAATTGGTTTCATGGAAATAGGAATGCTTCTCGTATATGGTTCAGCGGTGGCGTTGGTTGTGTTAGGAGGCTTGGCCAAAGGAAATCTTCTTCCTAAAAATCACCCAATGCTTGAGGAGAGCTATCATCATCACATTTAATTAAAGCCGAAAAGATTTAAATATGTACGGATTTCTTATTGCAGTTGGGGTTCTTTTGCTACTATCCATCATCTGGATGGTATATAGAATCCAAACCTTGGTTTCAGTAGTAAAAGGATCAGACAAAAAAATTGCGACAGGCAGTAATAAAATCAATGCGATCTTATTCGTTTTGTTTCTGCTTGGAACAGGAATTTTGATGTTCTGGTATTCTATAAAAGAATTTGATAATTATCAGCTTCCAGTTGCTTCTGAGCATGGGGTGATTACAGATCAATTATTCTGGATTACCATGGCGGTAACCGGAGTTGTTTTTCTGATTACGCACGTTCTTCTGTTTATCTTTCCTTACAAGTATCAGTACAAGGAGAGCAGAAAAGCTACTTTCTATCCTGACAACAACAAGCTTGAAATCATTTGGACTGTTGTTCCTGGTGTAGTTTTGGCTGGTTTGGTTATTTCGGGATGGATGGCTTGGTCTGACATTACTGCTCCTGCGCCTGAAAAAGCTCATGTAATTGAAATCATGGGTTATCAGTTTGCTTGGGACGTAAGATATGCTGGAAAGGATAATGTTTTGGGAGATTATGATTACAGACTAACTAGTGCTCAAAACTCTCATGGTGTTGATTTCTCTGATAAAAATTCAATCGATGATTTTCCTTCTCCGGTAGTAGTAATTCCAAAGGGGGAACCAGTATTGTTCAAAATCAGAGCAAGAGATGTGCTTCACTCAGTTTTCGCTCCCCATATGAGATTGAAAATGGATGCAGTGCCGGGTATGCCAACCAGATTCTGGTTTGTGCCAACCAAAACAACTGCTGAGATGAGGGAAGAATTAGGTAATCCTGAGTTTAACTATGAGATCGCTTGTACAGAAATCTGCGGTCGAGGTCACAATGGGATGAGGAAAGTGATAGAGGTGGTAGAGCCAGCGGCCTACCAGAAGTGGTTATCGGAACAGAAATCTTTCATTCAAAATAATCCTGCTTTAGCAAAAGGATTAGAGTCTGATGTGAAAGAACTGGCAGAAATTCAATAAGCGAACAAAAACACAAAATTATAAACTATGGCTACAGCGTCAGTTGCAACTCATGACACAGCCCATGATCATCACGATCACGAGCATCATGATAATTTTGTAACCAAATACATTTTCTCTACTGATCATAAAATGATCGGTAAGCAGTTCTTGGTAACAGGTATTTTCTGGGCAATTATTGGTGGATTCCTTTCCATCCTATTCAGATTGCAGCTAGGATTTCCTGAAATGAATTTAGAGTTCCTTCGCCCTCTTTTGGGTGGTTGGATTGATGAATCGGGTGCTTTGGACCCTACCTTCTACCTTGCTTTAGTGACAATGCACGGTACCATCATGGTATTCTTCGTATTGACTGCAGGATTGAGCGGTACATTCTCCAATTTTCTGATTCCTCTTCAAATTGGAGCTAGAGATATGGCTTCAGGATTTATGAACATGCTTTCTTACTGGTTCTTCTTCATGTCCAGTGTTATCATGTTTATTTCCCTATTCATTAAAACCGGTCCAGCAGGTGGTGGTTGGGTAGTATATCCACCTTTGTCAGCATTAGAACAGGCGATCCCTGGTTCTGGATTGGGTATGACTCTATGGTTGATTGCAATGACATTCTTTATTGCATCGTCTCTTCTAGGAGGTATCAACTATATCACAACTGTGATTAACCTAAGAACAAAAGGTATGTCTTTCTCAAGACTTCCTTTGACTATCTGGGCTTTCTTCTTAACAGCAGTTATCGGATTACTATCTTTCCCTGTATTATTTGCAGCGGCTCTATTGCTAGTATTTGACAGAAGCTTTGGAACATCCTTCTACCTATCTGACATTTATATCGGTGGTGAAGCGCTACCAAACACAGGTGGTAGCCCGGTATTGTATCAGCACTTGTTCTGGTTCTTAGGTCACCCTGAGGTATATATCGTATTGTTACCTGCATTGGGTATTACTTCTGAAGTTATAGCAACTAACTCCAGAAAGCCAATCTTCGGTTATAAGGCAATGATTATATCCATGTTAGGGATTACCATTCTATCATTTATAGTTTGGGCTCACCACATGTTCGTATCAGGTATGAATCCATTCTTGGGTTCGATCTTCATGTTCTTGACTTTGATTATTGCAGTTCCATCTGCGGTAAAAGTATTTAATTACTTGACAACATTATGGAGAGGTAATTTGATCTTCACTCCAGCTATGTTGTTCTCTATCGGTTTGGTTTCCTTCTTTATTTCCGGTGGTTTGACTGGTATTTTCTTAGGAAACTCAGCTATTGACATTCAGTTGCATGATACATATTTCGTAGTTGCTCACTTCCACTTAGTAATGGGATCTGCTTCCTTCTTTGGATTGCTAGCGGGTGTTTACCACTGGTTCCCTAAGATGTTTGGAAGAATGATGGATGCAAGATTGGGTTATATCCACTTCTGGTTGACATTTGTGGGTGTTTACATGGTGTTCTTCCCAATGCACTACATCGGTATTGCTGGATTCCCAAGAAGATACTATAGCTGGACTAACTTTGAGTTTACCAACATGTATACTGATTTGAACATGTTTGTATCAGTAGCAGCTATTATTACCTTCTCAGCGCAGTTTATTTTCCTCTTTAACTTCTTCTACAGCATGTACAGAGGTAGAAAAGCGACGCTTAACCCATGGAGATCTAATACACTTGAGTGGACCACTCCAATTAATCCAGGTCACGGAAACTGGCCAGGTGAAATTCCTACGGTATACAGATGGCCTTATGATTATTCTAAGCCAGGAGCACCTGAGGATTTCATCCCTCAGACTGTACCTCTTTCTGCGACTCCTGAGTCCAACTTGCCTCATGAGCAAGAGCAAGTAAAGCTTGAAATGGAAATTATGAAAGAGGAATCTGAGGTCTTGGTTGCCAATGAATCTAAACACTAAAAATAAAATAAACAGCTTTCGCCGGACTAGTTTAATTACGGTGATAGCTGTTTATTTCCTGATATTGGTCGGGGGCATAGTTCGGAGCACAGGCTCCGGAATGGGATGTCCTGATTGGCCAAAATGTTTTGGGAGCGTGATACCACCAACATCGGTAGATCAGCTCCCAAAAAATTATCAAGAGATTTATCTTGAAAAAAGATTAGCTAAAAACGAACGGTTTGTAGCAACCCTTGAAAAATTAGGCTTTGAAAAAGCAGCTTATCAAGTGGCCAATGATAAATCCATTTTAGTAGAAGAGGAGTTCAACGCTACTAAAACTTGGATTGAATACATCAATCGTCTGATTGGAGTATTGATTGGTTTCTTAATCATTTTCACAGTTTGGAAATCCTTCAGATTGTGGTCGGTAGATAAGTGGATTCCGATACTCTCTATTGCATCTTTGGTACTGGTTTTATTTCAGGGATGGATAGGTTCGTTAGTGGTTTCTACCAATCTGCTGACATGGATGATAACCTTTCATATGATCTTGGCTTTGCTTTTGGTTGGTTTACTTCTGTACATTAATCATAGAGCAGTTGATTTGATTAGGACAAAAGCCGATCTGTTTCAAGTTCCATCTAAACTCAGATGGATTTTGATTCTTGGAATTATCCTGATGTTTGCTCAAGTTATTTTGGGAACTCAGGTGCGAGAACAAATTGATCAGGTTGCCGCCAGTCTGGGAAATATGTTGAGAGAGGAGTGGATTGGAAGATCAGGAATGGTATTCTTGATTCACAGATCTTTCTCACTTGTACTATTGGGAGTTCATTTACTTTATTTCTTTTGGGCTTTTAAATACACCCTTAGAGAATCCCAGGTAAACATATGGTCTCAGGTGCTTATCCTATTGATTTTACTTGAAATTGCTTCCGGGATTGGTATGGCATATTTCGGTATTCCCGCCTTTCTTCAGCCTATACACTTATTACTTGGATCTCTGATTGTAGGAGTTCAGTTTATTCTGATTTTGCAGTTGAGAGACCATGTTCAACTTAAGTTAAATACAAATTGAAAATGAGGACAGTTGGTGTAACTGACCATTCGATAATGGATGTCCTAATTGGACGTCTGAAAGCCTACTCTGATCTACTGAAATTCAGATTATCAGCTTTGGTGACTTTCTCTGCAGTCTTTGGTTATATCTTAGGCGATAGAGGAGCAAGCTTTGGCTGGTCTGGCTTTTTGGGATTAGCATTGGGTGGATTCCTGATTTCAGGTGCCTCAGGCGCTGCCAATGAAATCATGGAGCGGGATTTGGATAAGTTAATGAAACGAACCCAAAATCGACCTTTACCCTTACAGATTATTTCTTTGAAAGAAGCCTATTGGTTTACCACAATGGTGGCAATAATAGGTGTTTCTTTACTTTGGATTTTCACAAATCCATTGACCACTTGGTTGGGTATATTAAGCATGGTGCTTTATGTATTTGCTTATACTCCTTTGAAAAAAGTTGGTCCTATAGCTGTATTCGTAGGAGCTATTCCTGGAGCCATGCCCCCTTTATTAGGATGGACTGCCGCTACAGGACAAATTACTTATGAGGCGTTAATTATTTTCGGTATTCAATTTATCTGGCAGTTTCCTCATTTTTGGGCAATTGCTTGGGTAAGTGATGAAGATTATAAGAAAGCAGGCTTTAAGTTGTTGCCAAGCGGTGGAGGACAGGATTTGAATACAGCTATTCAAATTATGATATACACCTTGTTTTTGCTTCCTCTCGGTTTGCTGCCAAGCTATTTTGGCTTGACTGGTTTGAATTCCGGGATTGTGGCAACTATCTGTGGCGTATTGTTCTTAGCTCAGACCTTTTCATTAATGAGGGACTGTTCTAGAAAGTCTGCTTTGAAGATCATGTTTGGGTCATTCCTTTATTTGCCAATTGTTCAGATTGCGTATCTATTGGATAAACTACCTTAATGATGGAAAAAGAATTGAAATATGTAGATATGGTGGAACAGCCTATCTCAATGCATCCAAAGAAGTTTGCATTGTGGCTGTTTATGGTTACTGTGGTGATGATTTTTGCTGCCTTGACCAGTGCCTACATCGTACGTCAAGCAGAAGGAAATTGGCTGGATTATGAATTGCCTAATATATTTTGGGTTACTTCTGGAATTGTAGTTTTAAGCTCAGTTTTCCTTCATTTTGCTTATGTCTCAGCTAAGAAGGATAATATTTCTCAGCTTCGTACAGGTATGGTGGTTGCAGTTGTCCTAGGGCTAGCCTTTTTGGTAGGTCAATGGTATAGCTGGGTTGCTCTGGTAGATAGAGAAGTGTTTTTTGTAGGTAATCCTGCAGGCTCCTTTCTATATGTATTTACCGGATTACACGCCTTACACCTTATTAGCGGTGTGATATTTCTGATTATTGTATTAATTTCGACCTTTAGATATAAAGTTCATTCACAAGCTATGAATACAATGGAGATGGCCACTACCTATTGGCATTTCCTCGGAGGCTTGTGGATTTATCTCTTTATGTTTTTGCTATTGAATCATTAAAATTAACCTGGTACAAATAAATTAATTATGTCTGCGCATTCTACTGCAATTGGAGTAAGCTCTAAAAGAGGCGTTTGGGGAGGTGGAAACGAACCTCTTAAAGCCAGCTATGGAAAACTGATGATGTGGTTTTTCTTGCTCTCCGACATCTTTACCTTTGCTGCTTTTTTGATCAGCTATTTAGCAATCCGTGTAAGTTATCCAGCTTATACAGGTCCTGCTGACACCTTTGTAGGATCTAACGAATACTGGCCAGTTCCTGAATTGGTTTTCGAAGCTGTTCCATTTCTACATGGAATTCATGCTCCATTGGTTTTCGTAGGTATCATGACTTTCATTTTGATTTCCAGCTCAGTTACCATGGTATTGGCTGTAGAAGCAGGACACAGAAATGATAGAAATGATGTAGTAAAATGGATGCTTTGGACTATGTTGGGTGGTATTACTTTCTTGGCCTGTCAAGCTTGGGAGTGGAATCACTTTATCCATGGTACAGATGGAGGAACTGTCCTTACCTATGTCAATTCTTTAAATAGACAAGTAACAGAAACAGTATTTGGAGCGAATTTGGTGGTGAATGAATACGGACCTGCTTCTTTTGCACAATTGTTTTTCTTTATAACCGGTTTCCATGGTTTTCACGTAACTATAGGAGTTGTACTTCTGTTCCTTTGCTTTTACCAAGCAGCAGTGGGAGTATATGACAGAAGAGGTCACTATGAAATGGTTGAAAAAATCGGACTTTACTGGCACTTTGTAGACTTAGTCTGGGTCTTCGTGTTTACCTTGTTCTATCTAATCTAAGCATCTAAATTCTTGTAATATGGAAATTCAGGATAACAAGTCAACTTTGGAAGTAACCCCAAGAAATGACGAAAAAATAAAAAAGATCTGGAAAACTGCAGGTATCCTTTTGGCTATCACTGTAGCTGAGTTTATCATGGCTTTTACTATGGATAGAGGAATTTTGCTTTATGCTTTATTCATCATCCTGACAATCTGGAAAGCCAAGTATATCATGATGGAATTTATGCACTTGGGTGATGAAGCGAAGCCTTTGTTTTACTCTATAATTGTGCCTTTGATCTTCCTAGTTTGGTTATTAATTGCCTTGGCAAAAGAAGGATCAGACATCTTTATGATGCGTTGGTAGAATTCTATTAAAATAATTAAAAAAAGTAGGTTGGGGTGTGACACTTCAACCTACTTTTTTGTTAAAAGCATATCATGAGAGGATTAAGAATATTACAAGGCTTGGTATTGGTATGTATCTTATTGATACCCGTGCTGATCATCATGTTTTTGAGAGGGTTTGGAAACAACGAGTATGATTTGCCAATCTTTTACCAAAATGGGGTAGAGAATCCCTTCCGAGAATGCACCTTTGAGGATAGCACTCAGCACTATATTCCCGAATTTACTTTTGTAAATCAGGATGGGGAGAATGTAGGAAGGAAAGACATGGAAGGGAAAATAACTATTGTTGATTTTTTCTTTACTTCTTGTCCAAGTATTTGCCCAGTGATGTCTAAGGAAATGGAACGTGTCAATGATATGTTTCGGGAAGAACCTCGAGTTCAGATCATGTCAATTAGTATTGACCCTGAGTATGATACTCCCGAAATCCTACAAGAATATGCTCAAAAGCACAACGCTACTTCCGATAAATGGCAATTTCTTTCCGGTCCGGTGGATGAGACCTATCAGCTTGCAAGATGTGGTTTTATTTTACCTGCTCTAGATGGCATGGGTGTTCCGGATGATTTCGTGCATAGTGATAAATTTGTACTCGTTGATGAGCTGGGAAGAATCAGAGGATATTATAGTGGCACGAACAGAGAGGACGTAGATTTGTTAATGTTAGAAACCAAAGTCTTATTGCATGGCAACAAGTAATTCCCTGCTTCAAAATGAAGCTAAAGTCAAAAATTGGATCATTGTTATTTCCGTTCTGATCCCTGTAGCGGTAGCTGTTTTGCTATTTATGCCTAGTAAGGTAGATATTGGCGCAGAATGGGTTTATTTTCTACCCCATTTGAATGCAGTAATGAATTCCGCCGCAAGTTTGGCCTTGATTTTAGGGCTTATATTTGTCAAGAAAAAAATGTATTCCTACCATGGAGCGACCATGAGCGTAGCTTTTGGATTGGGAGCAATTTTCCTGGTTTCTTATGTGATTTATCACGGAGCTGCCGAAAGCACCTCTTTTGGAGGAGAAGGATGGGTTAGACCTGTCTATTATTTCTTACTCATAACCCATATTATTCTGGCTGCAGTGGCACTTTTTCCAATTCTTTTCGCTTATTACTATGGATATACCAACCAAAGGGAAAAGCACAGAAAAGTGGTTAAATTTGCCTATCCGATTTGGTTGTACGTTTCAGTGACAGGAGTAATCGTCTATTTAATGATAAGCCCTTATTATATTCGCTGATTCTATTGAAAATTGAAAGGAGTTAAGATGAAGAAGTTGAAAACTTTATTATTTACAGTATTGGCATTCTTACTAGTGCAAGTCAATTCTTTTGCGCAATGTGCTATGTGTAGAGCCTCTGTAGAGAATAACGTAAGTAATGGTGACACGAGTATTGGTTCTGGTTTGAATACCGGGATTTTATATCTTTTTGTCATGCCTTATCTCATTGCTACCGTCATAGGTATTCTTTGGTATAGAGCCGCCAAAAAAAGAAAGTCAAAACTCGCACTTAGATAAGCATTTAAAGAAGCAAAGTTTGATCAGGGACTTTGCTTTTTTTATTTTTAGACCAAATGAGCTCAAACGTTCGCAGGCTGATTATTTTGATCAGCAGTTTTTCTCTCCTTGCTGTTTTAATCCTGAATTTCTTTTTCTTTCAAAAAAGTGATGAAGAAAGCTTCATTACTGTGCTGGAAGAAGAAATTCAACAAATTGACAGGGAGTTTGATGAGGATTTTGTCCAAATCTTAATGGTCATCAAACCTGACGAGGAAATTACTTTTGACCGGATCAGTTCTTCGGCTAACAATCATCCATTTTTTATTCTCAATCCTGAAAAGCAGCTATTATTCTGGTCAGATTTCACATTTACTTTAAACTTTGATCAGGTAGATGAAAACAAAGAGTATCAGTTACTGGAAGATCCTTATGGAAAGTTTTTACTTAAAAATAGAAAGATCAGTCGAAATGGGAAGTCTTACTTGGTGGTTCATGCGTTTCGTCTGGTTTGGCCGGGATCTATTGAAAATGACTATTTAGTAACAGGAGCAAATTCCAGGCTTTTCGGGAATGATAAATTTATTCTAAAACCTATAGGAGAGGAGGCAAATCATCAAGTCAGTAATCTAGCGGGTGTCCCGATTTTCGGGATTGATTTTCAGATTGGCTATCAATCGGCAGGGCGGATTTCAAACCCCGCTGTCTTCATCTTTTTTACTTCTATTTTCTTGCTTTATTTTCTTCTGAGCTCAGATTTTGTCTTGAAAAAATGGAGGAAAGGAAGAAGATGGCAAGGAGTAGGATATGGGATTCTGGTAGTTTTGGCATTTCGACTGGTTATGCTAATTCTGGGATTTCCCGGAGAGTATTTCAATATTGCCCTTTTTGACCCCAGTTATTATGCTGCTTCATGGTTGAATCCCAGCCTAGGAGATTTATTAATCAATACGGTTTTTGGAGTGGCTGTATCAGGAATGATTTTATATCAGCTGGTATCTCCCCGAACTCATGAGAAAATTACCATACTTCAAACCAAACAAGAGCTGAGAATATTCTTTGGGATAGTTTTCCTGATTTCAGTCTTAGGTTTTTATCTGGTTTGGGAATTACCAAGAGATCTAATTCTAAATTCTCAATGGCCATTGGATATAGAGGCCATCCCTACATTCGGGATTTTTGAGGGACTGAGCTTTTTGATTGTTTTTCTCTGGTCGGCTATCTATGTTCTATTCTGTCTTTCTCTGGGAAGTTTGTTGTTGGAACTCAATGCACCCAAGAAAATTTATTTCAAATACCTATTAGTTGCAGGGCTTCCCCTAGGATTATTAGCTATATTCTGGTCTACTTGGTTGGGAGTGGCCTGGTTTATACACCTGATCTTCCTTTTTTTGGTCATCAAATTTGAGCTTTTCAGAAATATTTTCAGACTGGGACTTAATACCTTTTTGACGTTTTTCTTTGGCTGTTTGATAACTGCCGGAATTGCGGGTATCAGCACTTTTCAAACAGAAAGAGAGCAATTGATTCAATCCAAAGTTCGCTTTGCCAATCAAAACCTAATAGAAAGCGATGTGATGACTGAATTTTTCTTGGGAGAAATTTTCAGCCGCATTCAATCCGACTTATTTATTCAAAATCGACTGGCAGACCCCTTATTATCCAAAGATCCCATCGAGACTAAAATCAGGCGTATCTATTTGGATAATTACTTTGATCAGTTTGACGTCCGCGTCAGACTGTTTTCTCCCAATGGACAGGACTTGATCAATTCGCCGGATAATAGATCCCTCAATAGACTTAGAGATCAATATGTCAAATCAGACTACGTAACCAGTCTCAAAGGACTCTACTTTATCAGAGGCTCTGAGGGAAATATGGGAAATCAATTTATTGCCTTTATTCCCATTCAACGCGAAGAAAATTTACTTGGGACTTTGTTTCTGGAGTTGCGGCAACTGAGGGTTCAGCCAGGCTCTGTATATCCTAAATTACTTCTAGATAAAAAATACAGTGAAAAATTAGATCCAGTCAGATTTGATTATGCAATTTTCAGGGAGGGCGAAATCATCCGAAATGCCGGATCTTTTAACTATTCGAATTCTGATTTGCTAGCGAGATTGGAAGTATCCAAGTTAATGGGATCGGGGATTCATGCCAATGGCTACCATCATTTCGCTGTGTCAAATGGGGAAGAGTTAATTGTGATATCCTCGGAAAACAGACCTTTTTCCTACTTCTTCGGTAATATATCTCTCTATTTCGTTGTATTCATCTTTTTGACCTTTTTCACCATTTTGACCAATGTCCTGATTAAGGGTAGAAAGAATTTTGAGTTTAATTATTCTACCAAGCTTCAGCTTTACCTCAACTTTGCCTTCTTTTTTCCAATTATTATCATTTCAATCATTACGATAGGGCTTTTGGCGAATAGTTACAGGGAGGATTTGGATAGGCAGTATATACAGAAGGCTGCTTTGATTCGTGGAAATCTTTCCAGTTTTCTGGGGGACCGTTCACTTAGTCAGGTAAACCAGGATTTGCTGAATGAGGAGGTTGTAACCTTGGCAAATACTATTGCAGCTGATATTCATTTGTATAATTCAGAGGGGATCCTTGAATCTACTAATAGGCCTAATATATTTGATAAAAAATTACTGGCTCCCAAGATTAATCCAGTTGCTATTTCTGAGATTATTGAAAAAAATCAACTTCAGTTTTTGGCTGAAGAACAGATAGGGAAGCTAAGATATAAGTCTGTTTATTTGGCTATTCCGACAGCAACCGGACAGGGGATTTCTGCAATCTTGGGAGTTCCGTTTTTTGAGTCTGAGGCGGAACTGAACACCCTGATTGCAGATGTGTTGAGTAATATTTTCAACACGTTTGTAATTATTTTCATTGTCTTTTTGATTGTTTCCTTCTTCGTTTCTAAAAACTTGACCTTCCCTTTTAGACTATTAACACAAAAGTTGAAAACCACCAACCTGGAGAATAACGAACCTATGCATTGGGATGCAAAGGATGAAATCGGTCTTTTGGTCAATGAATATAACAACATGCTTTTCAAACTAGAAGCCAGTAAAAAGGTGTTGGCCTCTACAGAGAAAGAGTCTGCCTGGAGGGAAATGGCTAAGCAAGTTGCGCATGAAATTAAGAACCCTTTAACTCCTATGAAGCTGACTTTGCAGCATTTGCTGAGATTGGAAGAGGCTGGAAGATTGGATGATTTGCAAAAACTCCGAAAGTCTCTGGAAACCCTCATTCATCAAGTTGACGCCTTAAGTGGAATTGCTTCATCATTCAGCACCTTTGCCAAGATGCCATTGCCAAAAAATGAGCTCATGAACTTTAAAGCGGTGGTAACAAGAGTTTTGGATCTTTTTAAGAATGATGAAAAGGTTGACTTGATTTTCCAGGATGACTCTTACACCGACACTATTCCCATCATGGGGGACGAAAAATTATTTGGCAGGGTGGTTTCCAATTTAATTATCAATGGAGTTCAGGCTGTGGAAGAGGGAAAAACTCCACAGATTAAAGTATGGCTTTGGATGACAGAACAGGCAGTATTTCTGGAGATTTCTGATAATGGAAAAGGTATACCAGAGGAACTTAGAGACAAGATCTTTATCCCAAATTTCAGCACCAAATCCACCGGTTCAGGATTGGGGCTTGCCATAGCAAAATCTGGTGTGGAAACAGCCGGAGGAAAAATATGGTTTGAAACTGATTTTGGAAAAGGAACTACATTTTACCTAACTTTTCCTATAGCCACATAAGTTGGCTTTTAGTACCTTGTGAGTAAAAGGGTCTGGTTTTCTGATGCGTAGTTGCTTGCTTATACTTCTATTTTTTCTGCTGGGGAATTTTTATTCCAAAGCCCAGCAAATCTGTAGGCAGGTTCCTGTAGCTCAACTTCAAAAAGGAATGGAGTTGGATTCTCTCTCAGGAATTAAAGAAACCATCATTTTAAAAGATGAAAAAGGCGATATCTATCCTTTTGTATTCGATCTCAGCAAAAATTTTATTAGCATAAAGGAAGACGTAATTCCAGCTACTGATTCCTTAACACTGTGTTATCGCACATTCTCTGTGCGCTTTGACAAACCCATTGCCAGAAGAACCCTACTCCAAAATTATGATTCTACGGCTAGGTTTAAGGATAATAGAGTGATCCAAAATGAGGTTTTGGATATTAGAGAAGAACTCTTCCCCAGTACCAATCTGTATAAGTCGGGTAGTTTGACCAGGGGTGTTTCTGTTGGGAATACACAGAATGTTTTTGTGAACTCTGCACTAAACCTTCAACTGGAGGGAGAAATCGCCGAAAATCTAAATATCAGAGCCAGTATTACTGATCAAAATGTCCCTTTTCAACCAGAAGGAAATACGCAGCAAATCCAGGACTTTGACAATGTCTTGATTGAGCTGTATAATAAAGATTTTCGTTTGGCTGCCGGAGATGTGGTTTTGCAGCAAAGGCAGTCTGAATTTCTCCGGTATTACAAAAATGTGCAAGGCCTTCAGCTCACTACCCAATATAAAATGAAGGGGAATTGGGAGGCAAGTACCCAGGGATTTGCTTCCATAGCTAAAGGAAAGTTCGCTTCTATACAAGTTCCAATATTAGAAGGAGTATTGGGCCCATACCGGTTAAATGGACCTAATAATGAGCGTTTTGTTATTATTATGGCTAATTCAGAGCGGGTGTTTTTAGATGGAAAATTGCTCCAAAGAGGCTTTAATGCAGATTATGTAATCGATTATAATCAGGCTGAAATCACTTTTACTCCAAAAGTTCTTATTACTCAATATTCCAGAGTTCGTGTTGACTTTGAATTTGCAGAGAGAAATTATTCCCGTTCCATAGTAGGAGCAAACCATTTGCAAACCAATGGAACAGTAGATTTTTATATGAACTATTATCAGGAGAAGGATAATAGAAATCGTCCCTTATTCACTGATTTCTCTCAAGAGGAATTAGTACTTCTGGCAAGTGTGGGTGATCAGGTTGAAAATGCCAGAATTCCAAGGATAGATTCTGTGGCTTTTGACCCTAACCGAATTTTATATAAAAAAATAGTGGAAGAGGACGGACAGGGAGACCCCATTGTATATTACAGGTTTTCGAAGGATCCAGAAAAGGCTTTTTTTGATCTTTCTTTTTCTCAAGTTGGCTTTGGAAATGGGGATTATATCAGGACCAATCAGCTATCTAACGGAACGGTTTTCGAATATGTACCGAGGCTCAATGGTCAGCCACAGGGAAATTATTCTATCGTCAGTCAGTTACCGGCACCTGATAAAAGAAGCATGTTGACCGCGGGTACCAGAATCAAAATTACTGAACATGAAAAAGTCTACACTGAATTTGCCCTTTCCAGCAGAGATAAAAATCTTTTTTCAACTATTGATAATGAGGATAATCAGGGTATAGCCTGGAAACTTGGCTTAGAATCTTCCAAACGACAAAGCAAACTCTTACCGGGATATGAGTTGAGTGGGAAGACTGAATTTGAATACAATTCCAGCAATTTTAATTTTATCGATCGCTTTCGTTACATAGAGTTTGACCGGGATTGGGGGGTTACTCAGGAAGAGCTTAGGAGCGCTGCGGCTGAAAGATTTATTCAGGCCGGGATTTCTGCTACAAAGGATGATTCCAATAGATTTAACTACTTGGTATACCTTAGAAATCGACAGAATGTAATGAATGGAGCCCAGCACACTGCCAATTGGTATTTCCAAGTAGGAGAGAGGATCAAGATTAGAAATGAATTTTTCAGCCTTCGTAGTGATAAGGATACTACCCAATCTGAATGGGTCAGATATCTCGGAAATATATCTTACCAGTCCAAACTTTTTAAGCCTGGCTACCAGTTTTCATTGGATCAAAATGCCCTTAAAGTCAGCGAAACAGATTCTGTAATTAGCACAGCCATGAATTTTAAAGAGCATTTGATTTTCATTCAAAACAATGATACGCTCGGAGTTAAGTTTCGCTTGGATGCCGCTTGGAGAGAAGATAAAGCTCCTTTTTCAGGAGTATTGGAAAATGATACCAAGGCATTTACTTCAAATTTCACTTTTCAAAAACAATGGAATCAGCATAGCTTGACAAGTACTTTTACCTATAGGGAATTGGAATATTTACAAAGGGCCTTGCCGAGAGAACTGACAGTCATGGGTAAACTAGATTATATAGGTTCTCTTGGAAAAAATCTCATCAGAAATGAATTAAGTTATGCTATCGGCAACGGTCGGGAACTGCAGAGAGAATTTGTTTTTATTCCTGCGCCGAATGGAGATGGAACCCATACTTGGAGGGATGATAATGGAGATGGGATTCAGCAGTTGAACGAATTTTACATAGCAATCAATCCAGAGGAGAAACAGTATATTAAAATTTTTGTACCTACTGATACCTATATTCAGGCTTATACTTCACTATTAAATTATCGGGTTCAGGCAAAATTTCCGGATGATTGGAAAGAGAGTGGAGGAATTAAATCCTTCCTCCAGCGCTTTTCAAATACCAGTAGTTTGAGCATTGAAAAGAAGGTGACCTCAGAGGATTTTTTGGTTCGGGTCAATCCATTTATCGGAGGAGTACAACGCGAGGATATTCTTTCATTAAGGCAAGTGATCCGTACATCCTTGTTTTTTAACCGGGCATCTGCACTATATGGCTTTGATTTATCGTTATTTGATTCACAGCTCAAGCAATTACTCTCGGGTGGCTTTGAAGATTTGATTCAAAAAGACTGGAAATTGAATACCCGATATAATTTTACAAACCGAACTACCCTTAGAATCCTTGGTTCAACGGGGCAAAGAGTTTCCAGCTCAGACTTTTTATCCAATAGAAACTATCAGATACAGCAGCGATCCCTTGGCCCCGAGTTTGTTTGGCAGCCCAGTGTCAAATTGAGAATGACAGGCTCTTATGTTTTTACAGATAAGGTCAACGAAGCGAATATTGAGTTTGAGGAAAAAGCCCTGAACCATCAGGTAGGATTGGATGTGCGCTTTGCAAGAGCCATCAAGACCACCTTGAATTTCAATTTGAAGTTGACCCAGATAGATTATAACGGAGTGGTAAATTCTCCAGTGGGGTACGAGATGTTGCAGGCTTTGACTCCGGGAACCAATATTATCTGGAACATGAATTGGCTCCAGAAGATTGGAGAAGGTTTACAGCTAAACATGGTATATGAGGGAAGAAATTCCCAAGGCCTGGATCGCATTGTTCATGTGGGAAGAGTGCAAGTGACGGCACTGTTTTGATAAAAAAATGTAACTTTGCTGGCTCTAGATAGTTGTCATACTAACTATTAAAACACTAACAAAAATGCCCAAAAGCATATTGGTAACAGGAGGAACAAAAGGAATTGGAAAAGCCATCATTCATCGCTTTGCGAAAGAGGGCTTTGACATCGCCACATGTTCCCGAAATCAGGAAGATTTACGTAGATTAAAAGAGGAGTTAGAGTCTAAATTCTCTAAGATAAAGGTCATTGCTGAAGTGGCTGATCTTTCTCAAAAAGATCAAGTGAAGGCTTTTGCTTCCAAAGTCCAAGCCGAATTTCAGCCAGACGTTTTGGTAAATAATACAGGCTTATTTTTACCGGGAGCCATTCATGATGAGCCGGAAGGGAATTTTGAACTGATGATGGATACCAATCTTTTTTCGGCTTATTATTTGACCCGAATTTTTATTGGAGAAATGATCCAAAGAAAATCCGGTCATATTTTCAGTATTGGTTCAATCGCAGGGACCACCGCCTATCCTAACGGAGGTAGTTACGCGATTTCCAAATGGGCCATGCTGGGAATGACCAAATGCCTAAGAGAAGAAATGAAACCCCATCAGGTGAAGGTAACTTCCATTTTACCTGGTGCTACTTACACGGCTAGTTGGGAAGGGGTAGATTTACCTATTGAAAGATTTATGAAGCCTGAGGATGTAGCGGAGTCTGTATGGGCTGCTTACAACCTTTCCCCGCAATCTGTTGTTGAAGAAATAGTGATTCGCCCACAATTAGGTGATATTTAATCATATGGAGCCATTAATTAAGTCTAACGATTTATTGTACTGTAATAGTCTTACTTCCTATTCACGTAGAAAAACCATTCCTGTCAAAGTTGGGGATGTATACATAGGTGGGGACAACCCAATAGTCGTACAGTCCATGACCACGGTAGATACCATGGACACTCAAGGTTCTGTAGAGCAGTGCATACGTATGATTGATTCAGGATGCCAACTGATCAGAATCACGGCCCCCAGCATCAAAGAGGCTGAAAATCTTCGAAAGATAAAAAATGAACTCAGAAAGAGAGGTTACCAGACACCCTTGGTAGCAGATATTCATTTCACTCCCAATGCAGCCGAAATAGCAGCAAAAATTGTCGAAAAAGTACGGATCAATCCGGGCAATTATGCCGATAAGAAAAAGTTTGAGGTCATAGAATATACTGACGAAAGTTACCAGGAAGAGCTGGATAGAATTCGTGAACGCTTTTTGCCTTTGGTGAAAATCTGCAAAGAACATGGAACTGCGATGAGGATCGGAACCAATCATGGATCTCTCTCTGACCGGATCATGAGCAGATATGGAGATACTCCCTTAGGTATGGTAGAATCAGCCTTGGAATTTTTAAGAATCTGTGAGGATGAAAATTATCATGATATCGTCATATCTATGAAATCATCCAATACTCAGGTTATGGTGCAGGCATATCGTCTTCTGGTGCAAAAGTTGGAAGAAGGTGGATTTAAGCCTTATCCCTTACACCTGGGAGTAACTGAAGCTGGAGAAGCCGAAGATGGAAGAATCAAGTCAGCTGTTGGAATTGGAACTTTGCTTGAAGACGGATTGGGAGACACAGTACGGGTTTCATTGACAGAAGATCCGGAATTTGAAGCTCCGGTAGCCAAAGCTTTGATAGATCGTTATACCAATAGATCCAGACATCAGGAGATTGATGTGATTCAAGATTATCCAATCAAACCATTCGAGTATACCAAAAGAAGCAGTGCTGAGGTTTACAACTTTGGAGATCATAATGTTCCTAGAGTAATCACAGATATTTCAAGAATAGAAAAGATTACTGAAAAGGAAATGAAGGCAGTCGGTCACTTTTATCTGCCTGAATTGGATAAGTGGAAAATGAATGATCAGGGATGTGACTTCGTCTATTCCGGTTCCAATTCTATTCCTTTCATGCTTCCTAATGGAATGAAGGAAATCCAAAATTTCGAAGTCTGGGACGAGGCTCCTGATCAGAAAAATAAGTTTCCGCTATTTACTTGGGGGAATGTTCAGAGTGCCAGCGTTTTTCATGAAGCTTTGAATTTTCTCGAATTGTTGGATACAGAGGTGGAGGAAGCTATTCCATTTTTACAAAACCAGACCAATTGGGTGGTTATTTTAAAAACCAATAACACTCATGCCATGCCGGCATTGAGAGCTGCCTTTGTAAAACTTTTGAAAGTAAGCTGTACTATTCCTGTGGTGGTAAAAGTTAGCTACACAGATCAATCAGCTGATAAAACCATGCTTTACGCCGCCACAGATGTAGGAGGTTTGTTGGTAGATGGATTGGGAGATGGGATTATGATTTCCATGGAAAAAGAAGCAGCCCATGAAAGAGATGAAATGCTTGAGCAAATTAAGCTGCATAATTCAGTTTCTTTTGGAGTCTTACAAGCTGCCAGAACCCGAATGTCTAAGACTGAATATATTTCTTGTCCTTCCTGCGGACGAACGCTATTTGATCTTCAGGAAACGACGGCTATGATTCGTAAGCGAACAGATCATCTCAAAGGTGTTAAAATCGGAATCATGGGCTGTATCGTAAATGGTCCTGGAGAAATGGCTGATGCAGATTATGGGTATGTAGGTTCCGGAAAAGGGAAGATTACTTTGTATAAAGGAAAAGAAGTGGTCAAACGATCTGTTCCTTCAGAAAAAGCCGTGGATGAACTTATAGAAATCATTCGAGAAGATGGGCAATGGATAGAGCCTGAGACCATCTGATTTTCTGTTAGAAAAGCAAAAAAAGATACTGGCTTTTGGGCAAACTTATCTCCCCATCAGTGTGTTTACAGTAAAAATTACAAGACTATGTCTGAAAAAAATAAAGTAAAAGAGTTCTTTAAGCTGGGTGAGGTGGGGAATTACTTTATCCGGGTTTTTCAAAAACCAGATCCTAATCAAAAATCAAATTTCAATCTGAGAATGATGCATGGAATCAACAAGATTTCCATCATCATCTTCTTATTTGCTATCATTGTATGGACGATCAAGAGATTGATGTAATTGCACATATAATTTCCTTTGAAGCCTGATTTCAGTTTTGAATCAGGCTTTTTTATTTTCGGTGTCGGGAATTCTTCTTTTTTTGAGGTATTTTAGACTCAATCAACCCTCAATAACCTATTCAATTTCATGAAAAAACTATTTACAGTTATCCTGCTTGCATTTCTTTCAGTTCAGGTTTTCGGTCAGCAATTGCAAAATATCAAGTCTAATTATTTTGAATTGCGCGTTTATACGGCTCATGAAGGGAAAATGCCCGATTTAATTAACCGTTTTCAAAATCATACCATGAAGATTTTTGAGCGCTTAGGGATGGAAAATATAGCCTATTTTCTTCCGGTAGATGAAAGTGAAAATAAGCTTTACTACATCCTAGGTTATCCGGATGCAAAATCCAGAGATTTATTATGGCAAAAATTTTCCGCTGATGAGGAATGGCAGGCAGCCTATCAGGAATCAATCAAAGACGGGATTTTAGTAAAAGACATTCAGGAAACTTTTATGGTATTTGCGCCGGGGTTGAATGAAGGTCCTCTGCCTGCTCCAAGTGGGATATTTCAGCTGAGAATTTATCATTGTTTTGACGGAAAGATCAGCGATATCCAGTCCAGATTTAGAAATCACACCCAAGCTTTATTTGAAAAGCAAGGTTTAAAAAATTATCCTTATTTCTTGACAGTTGAGAAGGGAGGCAACCAGCCTAAACTTATCTATCTCTTAGGGCACTCAAATCAGGCGACTTATGAAAAATCCTTTGCTGATTTTGTAAAAGATCCGGTATGGATTAAGGTAAAAGAAGCCTCAGAAAAGGATGGTAAAATAGTGGAAAGAGTGGATGCGGTTTTTTTAAAAACCTTACCTTTTTCTCCAATGAAATAGAAAAGAAAATCCCGAGCTGAAAACTCGGGATTTTTTTATCTTTCTACCTCTCTGAGATTTTCCATTTTTTTATTTCTCAAGAATCCATTGATATCCTCAAAGTGTTCTTTCACTCTTTTATTTCCAAATTCAAACACTTTGGTTACCAAGCCATCTAAGAAATCACGGTCGTGTGAAACCACCACCAAGGTACCGTCAAATGCTTTCAATGCATCTTTGATGATGTCTTTGGTTTTCATATCCAAGTGATTGGTTGGTTCATCTAGAATCAACAAATTGACAGGCTCCAATAAAAGCTTGATCATCGCCAATCGGGTTTTTTCCCCACCGGAAAGGACTTTTACTTTTTTGTTGATATCATCTCCTTTGAACATGAAAGCACCCAACAAATCCTTGATCTTGGTTCGGATTTCACCTACAGCAATCTGGTCGATTGTTTCGAAGATGGTTAGACTCTCATCCAAAAGGGAAGCTTGGTTTTGTGCAAAGTATCCAATCAAAGCATTATGACCCAGCTCGCATTTTCCTTCGTAGTCAATCTCGCCCATGATGGCTTTGATCATGGTTGATTTACCTTCTCCATTTTTTCCGACAAAAGCTACTTTCTGCCCTTGCTCAATGGTCATGGAAGCATCTTTGAAAACCACATGATCGCCATAAGACTTGCTCATTTCATCCACAATGACTGGATATTTTCCAGATCTTGGAGAAGGAGGGAAGCGAAGCTTTAAAGCAGAAGTATCTACCTCATCTACTTCCACGAGTTCCAGTTTTTCCAGCATTTTCACACGGGATTGAACTTGCAGGGTCTTGGAATAAGTACCTTTGAAACGTTCGATGAACTGGGTAGTTTCTGCGATAAATTTCTGCTGCTCTTCGTAATGCTTTTGCTGTTGTTCTCTACGCTCTTTTCTCAGTTCTAGGTAGTGAGAGTATTTGGCCTTGTAGTCATAGATACGACCCATGGTAACCTCAATGGTTCTGGTAGTAATATTGTCCACAAAAGCTCTATCGTGGGAGATCACCACTACAGCCTTGGCCTTAGAAATCAAAAACTCCTCGAGCCATTGTATGGATTCAATGTCCAGGTGATTGGTAGGCTCATCCAATAGAATAAGGTCCGGTTTCTGTAAAAGGATTTTAGCCAATTCAATTCGCATTCTCCATCCGCCGGAGAATTCAGAAGTGGATCTTTGCAAATCATCCCGTTCGAACCCCAGGCCTAAAAGTACCTTCTCAACTTCTGCTTCATAATTGACCTCTTCGATGGCGTAGAATTTTTCGCTTAATTCAGAAACCTGCTCAATTAGCTTATAATATTCTTCGGATTCATAGTCTGTTCTTACAGTCAGCTCCTCGTTGATTCTTTCGATCTCAGCCTTCATGTCCAAGTAGCTAGCAAAAGCCTTGGCAGTTTCATCCATGACAGTACAGTCATCGCTCGTCAAAAGGTGTTGGGGCAAATAAGCGACAACATAATCCTTTGGTGCAGAAACAGCTCCTGAAGTTGGTTTGGATTGCCCTGCAATAATTTTCAAAAGCGTGGATTTACCAGCTCCATTTTTTCCCATCAAGGCGATTTTATCATTTTCATTGATGGCAAAGGAGATATTACTGAAAAGCGCCGTGCCGCCATGCAGAACGGTCACATTGTCTACTGAAATCATAAGGCAAGAAATTGAAGCGGCAAAGGTAGATTTTTAAATATGAAATCAGAAGTTAGACATAAGAAAAAAACCGCCTCGAACTCAATCGAAGCGGTTTCAATTTATGGTTTATCGGTCACCCGATAGTAACAATTTATTAAGCGTTTACGCCCAAAACCTTGGCCATTACAGCACCAATTTCGGCAGGAGATTCTGCAACGTGAATTCCGTTTTCTCTCATGATTCTCATTTTGGCTACAGCTGTATCATCTGCTCCTCCGATGATGGCACCTGCGTGTCCCATTCTTCTTCCTGGAGGTGCTGTCTGTCCAGCGATAAATCCAACAACAGGTTTTTTGTTTCCTGTCTCTCTGATCCACTTAGCCGCTTCTGCTTCATAGTTTCCTCCGATTTCTCCAATCATTACGATGGCATCAGTCTCAGGATCTTCCATGAGCATTTGAACAGCCTGCTTGGTAGAGGTTCCGATGATAGGGTCGCCACCGATACCGATAGCGGTAGATACACCCAAACCAGCCTTGGCAACTTGATCCGCTGCTTCGTAGGTCAAGGTTCCAGACTTGGACACGATACCGATTCTTCCTTGCTTGAACACGAAGCCAGGCATGATACCTACTTTCGCTTCTCCAGGAGTGATTACACCCGGACAGTTTGGCCCAATCAAGATAGCTCCTCTTTCTTTGATATAAGGCTTAGCCTTCATCATATCAGCTACAGGAATACCTTCCGTGATAGCGATGATTACTTTGATTCCTGCATCAGCTGCTTCCATAATTGCATCAGCCGCGAAAGCAGGTGGAACAAAAATGATAGAGGTATCTGCACCAGTCTTCTGAACAGCTTCTTCTACAGAATTAAACACTGGCTTTTCTAAATGAGTTGAGCCTCCTTTTCCTGGAGTTACACCACCTACTACATTGGTGCCATACTCGATCATTTGCTGTGCGTGAAAAGAGCCCTCAGATCCGGTGAATCCTTGTACGATTACCTTGGAATTTTTATTGACTAGTACACTCATGCGTCGATTTTTAAAGTTTGGCACAAAAATAAGAGAAACCGACCGCTGACAAAAGAATATATCAACAATATCCACTTTATTTGACATACGGCATCTTTTTCTAATTTAGCCTTTATGAAACTTAACACCCTGAGGTTTCTGCTCTTAATCACCTTTACAGTGATCAGTGTAGCCACCCAGGCACAAACATTTAAATTCAATTCTAATCCTAAAGGGGTTCAGCTGCCTGTACAAACGGTTTTTCAGGTAGAGCAGGATACTTTGGGTAGGATATGGTTTTCCACAACAAGAGGTATATTTTTCTCAGATGGATTTCAAACCTATGAACTACCTGATAGCTTAAAATCGCTTTTCGATTATCAAATCAATATCCATAAAGATGAGGATGGAATGATTTGGTTATACAATGACCGAGGCTATGGTAAATTTTTGAAAGGAGGCTATGGAAGTTGGAAAGAAGTCAGTTTTCCTGAAAAGCTGAGAGACAATGATGTGTTTTATATTTTCTTCAGCACAAGAGGGAAGGGGAAGGAAAAGGAGTATGTGCTGGACACGAATTATGAGTTGATATTTTGGAGGGAAGGAGAACAAGCTCATGTTTTCTATAAGAAAAACAAAGACTGGGGAAAATTGGGTCACTTGGGAGGCAGTAGAGACTATCCGATATTTTTTCTTTCAAACTCCACTCTAAGATTTATCAATGGTAAATTTGAAGAATACAACTGGGAAAACTCCATCTTACCCTCACCTCCTGTGATGGTTAAGAAGTCTCCTGAAACAGGAGAATTTTATTTTTTAGGAAGTAACTATTTGGCAAAAGGTAGTTCTGAACTTAATGCCTCAGAAATTATTGATTCTAACCTTAAAAAAGATTTTACATTCCTTCGGGATTATTTCGATTTACAGTTTTCAAAAGGGAGCGTTTTCTATTTCTTTAATTCAAATCTGAGAAAACTAAGCTATGGTTCCCAGCGATTTTTGGATATTAACCTAGAGCCCCTTTTCAGAGTATTTTATATCCATGATTTTTTGATTGACAGAGAAGGAGTTTTGTGGATTGTAACGAGTAGAGGCTTAGTTAACCTTAATAGTTTAGCCTTCCAGACTTACAATGCACAGGTTTCAGGCTTGTTGAGTGATGAAGTGACTGCCATTTCAACTATACCGGGAGAGGACTCCTATTTAATTGGGTTTAATAATGGAATACAAAAAGTTTCTAGAAGTGGTATCCATAATATCTATGTGGACTCCAATTCCGGAGTGATTCCTAATAGTAGAATCGTGAATTTTTCTATTCAAGATGAGAATACAATTTGGTTTTCGGCCAATATTCGGGGAGTAGGAAAATATAATGTGAAGACGGGAAACCTACAGATTTTTCCGCATCCCGAAAAAGAGGGAGTCTCTTCAGTATATGCATTTGGTGATTCCTTGATGATCACCACTCCAAAGTCTGTGTATTTAGCTTCCACGAAAGGTAATTTTCAGAATTTGTATTCAAATTCTCTGAAGTCACAGCTGGAAGAAATCATGAATGGCTTCTACCACCTTCGAAAAGCCGGAAAACTATCAGATGGAAGAAAAATAATAATCAGGGCTAGTAGACTTGTAAATGAAAGAAGAATCATTCAGGAAAATGGGCTTTTAATTGCAGAGGGGTATGATTATCTGGAAACAGAAAATGGGATTTTGTTAGGCACCGAGACTGGTTTGAAAATCATAAAAAATGATACAATCCTTCCTTTTGAAGTGAATGGCAACACTGTAAACCGAGCGGTTTTTTCAATTCTGAAAGACTCGAAAGGAGTGATCTGGCTAGGAACCGATGATGGAATTTTTAAAATAGATCAATTGCAAATCAAGCATTTGAACAGTCAAAATGGATTGGCAGATAATGAGACCAACCGGGGTGCATTGATAGAAGGGAACCGAGGTTTGATTCTAATTGGAACTTTAGATGGATTTTCCATTTTTAAGCCTGATGAGCAGTTTTTTGCTCAGGGGGAGCCCAAATTACATTTGAATTCCATTTTCTTGGGTGGGAATCAGATTGAAGAAGGTGCTGAGTTGAAGGTGCCGTATGAGAAAAATACCCTTGAAATTAATTATTCAGCTATTGGGTTCAATGAGGAAGATGAATTATGGGTTCATTATAGAGTAATAGGCCTAAATGAAAATTGGGAGGTCCTTAAAAACCCCAAATCTTCGAGAATATTTTTGCCCAATCTGCCTGCTGGGGAATACCAGGTAGAAATTAAAGCTTCCTATGAAGGGACCAATTTCTCTGATGCTATCACTACACCAGTTTTCACGGTTTTAAGGCCCTTTTATCTCAGAGCCTGGTTTTTGATAATGCTTGCTCTGTTTCTGGTGGGGGTAGGGTTTTTTATCAATTCATTTTTCGACCAATTGAGAAAATTGGGGGTTTTGGAGAGCGTATTGTCTAAAAAAGATAAAGAAAAAGTGCATGCAGAAGAGCAATTCAAAAATGTATGGGATAGCTCCAAAGATGCCTTGTTGTTGAGTATTGATGGAAAAAAAATAGTTGCTGCTAATCCTTCTTTTGCTTTTTTGGTGAAAAAATCTACAGAGGATTTGGAGGGAGAGAATTTTCAGGAAATCCTTGAAGACACTAAATTTTTCATGAATTTTCAAAAAACATTGGACCAACTGGATACAATTGGTTTGACCTTTTTGCAGGAGGTGAAATGGAGTAATCAAAGTCTGGAAATGGAGGTTTACACTAAAGTGATTAATTCTGATATTCAGGAAGGGCGATTGATTTTGACGGTCTTTCGAGATGTGACGATTGAAAGGCAGATTGAAAAAAAGCTGACTGAGGCAAAAGAAAAAGCGGAAGAAGCCAATAGGTTTAAGACGAGTTTATTGTCGAATGTGAGTCATGAAATCAGAACCCCACTGAATGTGATTTTGGGAGGTACGGAACATATCATGATGAAATATTCTAAAGACCCCAAATTACTTTCGGAGTTGGATTTGATTCTTCAGAGTGGTGAAAGGTTGCTCACCACTATTTCCTCGATTTTGGATATGGCAAAAATCGAGGCAAATAAAATGCAGGTATCTTATTCTTTCTTTGACGTTAAAGCTTTTATATCTGCGATCATGAAACCCTATTTTTCTCATGCGGAACGAAAAGGACTTCAATTAAAACTTGAATTTCTAAAAGATAGAATAGAAGGAAGTTCGGATAAACGTTTCTTGGAAATGATCATCAATAACCTCATCGGAAATGCCATGAAATACACCGAATCAGGTGTGGTGAAAATGACTGTAGACCATGTTGGTGATCTTCTGAAAATAGAGATTCTGGATAATGGAGTTGGTATGGAGGAAGATTTTCTTCAAAAGGTTTTTGACCCTTTTGAACAAGAGAGTAGTGGAAATCAGCGAAAGTTTGAGGGAACAGGTTTGGGCATGACCATTACCAAAAATCTTTTGGAATTATTGAAAGGAGGCATCCATCTGGAGAGCGCTAAAAATAAAGGGACGAGAGTAATAGTTGAAATTCCATTGTCAGAATCATAATTTTTGTATTTTTCCTAATCTATTCTTAACCGGGATCCAAAGTTTAAATGTTTAGCCTTAAAATTCTCATCGTTGAAGATGACTCAGTCTCAGCTCTTTTATTGCAAAGGGCCTTGGAAAAAAACAATCACGAAATTATTGGTATAGCAGATACAGGTGAAAAAGCTTTGGACCTGCTCGATGAAAGTCATGCAGATATTGTGATGAT
Organism: Algoriphagus algorifonticola; assembly: GCF_007655305.1. GTDB lineage: Bacteria > Bacteroidota > Bacteroidia > Cytophagales > Cyclobacteriaceae > Algoriphagus > Algoriphagus algorifonticola. The sequence continues at coordinate 54,535 of NZ_VLOG01000026.1, read as the reverse complement.
GGACATCAATCTTGCCGGTGAACTCGATGGAATCACTACCACTGAGATTATCAATGAAAAGTTTGATATTCCGGTCGTATACCTTAGCGCCAGTTCGGATGCCGAAACCCTTAATAAAGTCGTGGGCACCAATCCTAGTGCCTATGTGATCAAGCCCTTCAATATCCGTGAACTCAACATGGTAATTGAATTGGCGATTTTTAAAGATCGCAAGGAGAAAGAATTACAAAAGCTGAATAATGAACTGGAAGAGAAAGTGAAAATCCGGACGGCTGAGCTTTATGAAGCAAACAAAGAGTTGACCAAAGCCCTTGAGAAGGAAAGAGAAATTAATGAATTGAAATCCAGGATTGTCTTAAATGTATCTCATGGGTTTAAAACTCCATTGACCTCTATATTGAGCTCTGCTCAACTGCTACAGATGTATGCTGAAAAAGATCATCCGTTCAAGCAAAAGATCGCCAAGCATGCGATGAAAATCGAAAATTCTGTTCGTGCCCTAAACAACCTGCTCACCAGTGTGCTATTCTTTGGAAAGGCAGACGCAAACAAAATGGAATTCAAGCCTAAAAAGATGTTTTTGGGAGCTTTTGTTAAGGAGTTGCTGGATACCGTTAAAGCCGGTATCGAAAATGATGTGACGATTAAAACAGAATTGGGTGACCTGCCTAAAACTATTGTTTCAGATAGTGAAATTCTATACCAAACCTTCGAGAATTTACTTTCCAATGCGGTCAAATACTCCAAAGATGGGAGTGAGGTCTTTTTCAAATTAGACTTTCAGAATGGACATCTTTTGGGAACTGTGGTAGATAATGGAATTGGAATTCCCAAATCAGAACAAAGTCAGCTGTTTGATCGTTTTTTCCGAGCAAAGAATGTGGGTATTGTGGAAGGATCAGGTTTGGGGCTTTCCATTGTCAAAAAATGTATAGAAGTTATGAACGGAGAAATAAACTTTTCAAGTGAGGTGAATAAAGGAACTACCTTTGAAGTGAAAATCCCTGTAATGTAAAATGTTGATTTCAACTGAAAATATTCAATATTCCCATCCGGGCCAAGCTCCTCTTTCTTTTCCTGATATTCATTTAAAAGCTAATGAAGCTCTCTTGGTTCTTGGTAAATCAGGAAGTGGAAAGACAACTTTATTAAATATTTTGGGTGGTTTGCTAATGCCTCACAGGGGAAGTGTATGCATTGACGGAGTGGATCTAAACTCAATACAAGGCTCAAATCTAGATCTTTTTAGAGGTAAAAATATCGGTATCGTATTTCAAAAACCTCATTTGTTAGCTCCATTGACAGTGGAGGAAAATCTTCAAATGGCTCATTATTTTTCCAAGAAAAAGGGTCAGGAAATCAATCGCTTATTGGATGAGCTGGGCATAGGAGTAAAATCCAAGTCTAGAGTTCAAAACCTGAGCGAGGGAGAAGCACAAAGAGTTTCCATTGCAAGAGCATTGGTAAATTCTCCCAAGTTGATTTTGGCAGATGAACCTACCTCAAGTTTGGATGATGAGAATACTTTTAAAGTTTTGAACCTTTTACAAACTCAAGCAAAAAAAATAGGAGCGGCTTTAATTATAGTGACTCACGATCAACGGGTTAAAGATCATATTCCTCAATTTATTGAAGTTAAAGGCGCATGAATTTATTTCGATTAAGCTGGAAGTATTTGACATTCAGGCCTCTTTCCACTGGATTGAATGTGATTTTATTGGCATTGGGCCTTGCAATTATTACTGTTTTACTGCTCGTTCAGGATCAGTTTGAAAATAAAATGACCAAGGATGCAGAAGGCATAGACTTAGTGGTCGGTGCTAAAGGGAGTCCACTTCAGCTCATTTTATCTGGGGTTTATCATATAGATTTCCCGACAGGGAATATTCCTTTGGAAGAAGCTAAAAAGCTATCAAGAAGTCGCTTGATTAAAAATATCATCCCCCTTGCCCTTGGAGACAATTATAAAGGCTATCGAATAGTTGGAACCAATCATGACTATCTCGGCCTTTTTGAAGCTCAGTTTGATCAGGGAAAAGTTTGGGAACAGCCGTATGAGGTGGTAGTAGGTGCTACTGTTGCCTTGCGGGAGGGACTCAAAGTTGGAGATACTTTTGAGAGCAGCCATGGGATCAGCGTAGGTAGTCATGATCATGAGCACGACTATCAAGTTGCAGGGATTCTTGCTCCAAGTGGAAATGTGATCGATAGATTGGTTTTGACCTCCATAGAAACAGTATGGTATACCCATGAAGAAGAGGCTGAGTCAGAAGATGAAAAGGATCATTCCGAGCTGCATCAGGAAGTTTCGAAAACTGGCTTTCCTGAAGGAGATCAAGCAAAGGAGGTCACTTCTCTCTTGATTCAATACAGAAGTCCTATGGCAGCTGTGCAATTACCGAGAATGATCAATTCAGGGACTTCTATGCAAGCCGCTTCTCCTACTTTTGAAATGGCTAGGTTATTTGAGTTGCTAGGCGTAGGTGTAAGTTTACTTCAAGGCTTGGCTTTTCTCTTAATTGGTATTTCGGGCTTAGGAATCTTCATAGCACTTTATAATTCTTTGAAAGAAAGAAAATACGATTTGGCCATATTAAGAGTAATCGGAGCATCCAGAGGGCAATTGGTATTTTTGATTTTCTTGGAAGGAATCATTCTTACCAGTATTGGAGCTTTAGTTGGGATTCTTTTAGGCCATAGTTTTTTAGCCGTAATTATTTCACAAAATGAACAGGGAGTTGCTGCCTCGCTTGATGCTTGGATTTTCTTAAAAGGAGAACTTTGGATACTGGTTTATGCGTTAGGGGTTGGTATTCTGGCCTCTCTTATTCCTGCGTGGTCAGCTTATCAAACAAGTATTGCAAAACAATTGACAAAGTCATAACTAGCAGCAGAATTAATTAAACCCATGAAATATTTCAAAACCACCCTATTGACAGGATTGCTTTCCTTAGGGTTCGCAGTTTTCACCTACGCGCAAAGCCTAAATGTGTGGAAGAGCCTTTCGGAAGTTACCTATAAAATCAGTGAGGATAACTTTGGGGAGCTTTACGTTCCAGTATTCTCTGATAAAGTGAAGCAGCTGGAAGGAAAAGTAGTGGAGGCGGATGGCTACATTATTCCTTTCGAAGGAATGTTCAAGCCGGAGCACATTATTTTATCCAGTTTACCACTTGCAGAATGCTTTTTTTGTGGTTCTGGTGGACCGGAAACGGTCATGGAGGTAATGCTGAAAACTCCTATCAAATACACCTCTAAAAGAGTGAAGGTAAGAGGGAAGTTGACTCTCAATTCCAAGGATCCTGAGAAGTTGATGTATATTTTGAAGGATGCTACTTTGGTGGAGTAGAGAAAAAAGGAGCCCTGAAAATTTCAGGGCTTTTGTATTAATAGGTGAGTTCTTTCTCCAATTCTTTAAATTTTTCCAGCAAATTCACGGAAATCGGTCCGGGTTTGCCATTCCCTATGGTTCTATCATCAATTTGTGTTACCGGTAATAGAACTTTGGTGGTACTACAGATAAAGGCCTCATCTGCGTCCCATACTTCCTGCAAACTGACAGGTCGAATGGTGACCTGACCTGCTATTTTGATTAAATTTTTCCGGGTAATTCCAAGAAGAATATGCTCACTTGGAGTGATTAGCTCACCATCCTTCACAATAAAGAAGTTGCTTCTGGAGCTTTCACTGATAAACCCGTTCATATGATATAATACATCCTCAGCTCCTTGCTTCTTCCACTGAGCCGAATGCCAAACTGCAAGTGCATAGTTGGTGGTTTTGATGTCAGCTATTGGACGGACATATTCTAAGGTCAAAAGCTTAACTCCCTTTTCATATTTCTCTTCAGATGGGAAAATTAAGGACTCTGCAAAAATGAATAGTTTGCCATCAGCGGGAGAAAAGTGGTTGTCTGAAACTCCACCGCTCAAAACCATTCTCAATCCGCCCTGCTCCAAATCATTCTTTTCAATTAATTGCCTGATGATTTGACGGAGTTCTTCTCTGGAATAATCTAAAGGAAGGAAGGTCTTTTCTGCTGAAGCAGTAAACCTATCCAGGTAATCTTCCAAAAATAGACCTTGATGATTGACTGTTCTGAAGAAATCAAAAATTCCATATCCCCTGATTAAGCCCAAGTCCATTGGATGGATAATTGCAGTTTGAGTATCTATGATTTTTCCGTCAGCGAAGCAAAATGGTTTCATATTTTTTCATTAAGCTCTAAAATTAAGCAACCTATTTTAATATTTTTGCTCTTTGATAATTTCATTTGAATAAGATTATAAAAAGAAAAAATAGTAACTTTACTCAAATTTTAATCAACTCCATGAACAGATTTATTCCTTTTTTAATTATTGTTATCTTTTTTGCCTCCTGTGGTTCAAGCTTAGAGGAGGAAAATTCAGAAATGAGAGCTAAAGTGATTGCCGTTCACGATGAAGTGATGCCAATGATGGGTAAGCTGAAGTCACTCGAAAAGCGGGCTATCAGCGAGGCCTCTGAATTAGAGGCTGAAAGTTCCTCGGATTCTCTTAAAATTCAAAAATTAAAATCCTTGGCTTATGACCTTGAACAAGCCTATGAGGCCATGTTTGTTTGGATGAGGCAATATGACAATGAGAATGGAGAACGAAGCCCAGAAGAGGTGAAAGCTTATTTGGAAGAACAGATGGAAAAGGTGAAAGTGGTTAATGAGAATATTACCGCTGCTTTGAACAAAGCCGAGAAAACACTCAAAGATTAAAGGTTTTCAGGCTTTTCAGAAAGAAATTTCTCCACATCTTTTGAGCTGATCACTCCTTCCTCATTTCCCCAGATATTGTATAAATAAGTACTGATTTGGGAAATCTCCAAAGCTGTTAGCTGAGGATTAGCAGGCATGGCTTGGTTATATGCTTCTCCATTGACAATGATTTCTCCTTTTTGACCATTTTTCATTATCCAGACAGCTCGATGAATACTTTCTTTGAAGTAATCTGATTCTTTCAAAGGAGGAATGAGCTTTCCCAGCCCTTTACCATCCTTTTGATGACAGTTTGCACAGTAATTTTCATAAAGTGCTTTCCCATTTACGGCATACTTCATCACTTCTGGATTAGAAATTTGAGCCAGTGTGTTATCCTTATCGGATGATTTAGGTGAGCAGGCAAAAGTGGCTAAAAAAAGAAAACCTAATAGAAACCTTTTCATGACCCCAGCAATTTTGGAATATCCTTGATCAGGTTATCCACCTGGTCCGATTTGGTACCGTCATAGACGCCTCTGATATGGCCTTCCTGATCTACCAAAACAAAAGCCCCACTATGTAGAAAACCTCCCGGTTCATTCTGATCTTCCATTGCAGTTGTCAGATAACTTGTCTGGCCGATTTCATAGATTTTTTGAGGTTCTCCCGTAAGGAAATTCCAGGTTTTTGCATTCTCAATCCCCAGTTTTTTCGCATAATCTTTCAAGACTTCCTGAGTATCATAAGTAGGGTCAATGGAGTGGCTTAAAATCTTAAAATCAGGATTGTCCCCAAATGCCTCGTGAACTCGGAGCATCTCTTTTTTCATAATAGGGCAAATAGTAGGACAGCTAGTGAAGAAGAAATCAGCTACATAGACCTTGCCTTTGACATCTTGATTGGAAATTGTATCCCCTTCTTGATTGATAAAAGCAAACTCAGCAATTTGATGGTAAACAGTATCTCCAGCATCATCGACATGCCAATTTCCCAATTTCGGTAATACTTCCTGTGAACTTTCTTCACTGGCAGGTTTACACTGCCAAAATATCCAAACGCTAACTAAAGCCAGTATTCCAATTCCTTTAATCTTCATGGGTGATTAAGATTTTGATCTATATTTTTTATAAAGCCTGATTCCCAACATGAGCAGAATCCCGAGACCTATCAGTCCTACAATTCCCCAAACCATACTGAGGGTATTTTTTAATACTATCAGGAATACTATTGCAAAAAGCAACAGGGTAGAGGCTTCATTCCAAAGTCTTAACTGAGTAGAGCTCCATCGGGTTCGTCCTGCTTGAATTTCTTTGAAAAGTTTATGGCACCCCAAATGATAAGCGTAGAGCAAAACCACAAAACCCAATTTGGCATGCATGAATCCCAGTTCAAGGTACCCCATTCTGTAAGTTAAAACCCAAGTACCAAAAATCAGGGTTAAAATGGCAGAAGGCCAAGTGATAATGTACCACAGCCTGGAAGCCATTAAGTCCAATTGAGGTTTTAAGATTTCCCGTTCTGCTTCAGGGCGATCCATGGCTTCTGTCTGGTAGATAAAAAGACGCACGATATAAAAAAGTCCTGCAAACCAGGTGACTACAAAAATGATGTGAAGTGCTTTGATATATTCGAAACCCATTGTCAGAATTTTCGGCTAAATTAAGGCCTAATCCTTTTAACCCCTAAAGTTTTTGAAAAGTACTCGAATTCTATACCTTTTGTTAAGTCTGTCTGTTTTGGCTTTGGTAGTATATATTTTAAATGAAAGCTTCACTCAGCCCGGATTGGATCGATTTGAAGGGAAATACGAAGAACTTGGCTTTTATAGAAATGAAAATAATACTGGCCCGGTGCTGAGAATTTATGCGATAAAAGTCCTGAACGAGGAAGGCGACTGGATGAGAGAATTCGCCGAAATGCAGCCACATACTAAATATGGAAAAACACTGGTTTACTTTTTCTCCCCAGAAGCTCCTACAAAAATTGAACTTAGTCCTAAGTATCCTTATTTTCAAGCAAGTTTAGAGCCATTGGTTTTAGCAAGCTTTGAAAAAAGTCCCATGGGCCAAAGTAAATTCCAAGAAGGTTTTTCACAATGAGAAAAAGAAAGTCCTTAACTGAGTTTAAAAAAGGTGTTTTAGCCGGGGATAGAGTAATTCTCTCCCAGGCAATCACTCTTGTGGAAAGCAATTTAGAAACTGATTCCAAACTTGCAGGAGATTTGGTTCAAGAGCTTTTACCTTACGCTGGTAATTCTATTCGGGTGGGGATTACAGGTGTCCCGGGTGTAGGTAAGAGCACGTTCATTGAGTCATTTGGAAAAATGCTCGTTGAAAAAGGAAAAAAGGTGGCAGTACTTGCCGTGGATCCGAGTAGCCAAAAAACCAAAGGAAGCATTCTTGGAGATAAAACCAGGATGGAAAAACTAGCTTCCGATAAAAGGGCTTTTATTAGACCTAGTCCTTCAGGAAGTACTTTAGGCGGGGTAAGTTCCAAAACCCGTGAAGCCATGCTAATATGTGAAGCGGCGGGCTTTGATGTGATTTTGGTCGAAACTGTCGGAGTAGGGCAATCAGAAATTGCCGTGAAAGGCATGGTTGACTTTTTTCTCCTTTTGATGCTTTCAGGAGCAGGAGATGAGCTCCAAGGGATTAAAAAAGGAATCATGGAAATGGCTGATGGGATGCTAATCAATAAAGCAGACGGAGATAACCTGCAACCTGCGAAAAAAGCTAAAGCTACCTATCAAAACGCTTTACACTTATTTCCATTGGGAGAGAATAATTGGTCTCCTCAGGTTCTGATTGGTTCCTCTATTTCTGGTATGGGTTTGCCAGAATGTTGGCAAATGATTGAAGATTTTCAGAGTAAAATGTTGGGTAATGGATTTTGGGAGAAAAATCGGGCCGAGCAAAGACTCAAATGGCTGGATGATAGTATTCAGGCATTGCTGGGCCGAGCATTTTATATGCATCCTGCTATTCAGAAAAAATTGAGCGAAGGAAAAAAACAGGTTTTGGAAGGTGACCTAAACCCAATGAATCTTGCTAGAGAATTAACCTCTCATTTTTTGAAAAAATAAAGCCCCGAATTTTTTTCGGGGCCTAATCATTTATTTCATCATAAAGCCAGAAGGGCCTCTACCTACGTCAAAAGTTCTAACCGTGTTTCTTGATTTGTCAAGCACAGTTATAGTCCCATTTCCTTGAAATCCATTAGCATTTGCTACATAAATCTCCTCTTTTGAGGAATCAATACCAATTCCATAGAAGCCTGAACCTTCATACCATTTGGGCTGTAGGCTTGTTCCAAAAAGAGGCAAAACCCCAATTCCGTCCTCGTAGTTTGGCCATCCCGAACTGGTCAATATATATAAGGTATTAGAATTGCTCAGAGCGATTTTTCCCGTAGCATTGGCAATTGGATACCAATTACTGGTAGCTAGAGTGAAGTTATCCAAGTGGAAACTATAGATAACCACCTCATCTGCTTTGGATGAAAACAGATAAATCTTGCCATCAATTTCAAAAAACTGTGATGGGTTTCCTTCTACTTCAATGCTTTTAACCAATTCCTCTTTTTCAGCATCAATCACCTCTACTTTTCCTTCTTCAGAACCCGCAACTAAAATGAATTTCCCGAAGGAAATCAAATCTTCAGGTTTCCTGGAAACGGCGATCTTTTTGGAAACAGTTCCGCCTAAAGTATTTCTAACTACGGCGATGTATGAGCTGGGAGTTTTGAAATTAGCATCATAAGGTCCATAATCAGAGATAAAGAGTTTGCCAGAATTGACAGTCAAGGACCTAGGTTGATCCAAACCTGATGTCACTGCTCCCAAACTTTTGAAATCTCCGGGATTGACTATTTCCACCTTGCCGGTGTTGGCAATCAGATACATTTTATCATCTTCATTGACCATATCTTCCAATAATCCAGCAAATGGTCGTCCATTGGCTGCTTCGAAAATATCAGGCTTCAATTCATTGGTGCTTGGGTTTAAGTGGTATACTTCTCCATCATTGCTTCCAAAAGAACCTTCATTCATAATCAAGATTCCTCTGTCATATTCCCCAAGAGGTCTTTCAGGGTCATTTCCTATACAGGAAAAAAGGATGAGTAGACTGACAAATACTTGTCCTAATTGCAGTAGTTTAGTTTTCATAGTTGAAAGGATATAGTAAAATGGATAGATCTTCCAGGCATGGGTCTCAAATAGATAACCTGGTATTGTGTGTTTAATAAATTTTGGATTCTGACTTGTAGAGGAATTTGAATTTTAGAAATACTAAAACCGGTATAGGATATTCCCAGATCTGCTAAGAAGAATGGGGAAAGTGTTCTAGGATTGTCAGCTGTGATTTTTCGCTCTCCTGTGTAATTTGTTTGAGCCTGAATGGAGAATCTTTGAACTTGAGCCTGTAATGATAGTCCGGCTTGATGTCTTGGGGTGTAAGGGAGTTGCTTCCCCAATGAAGGATCATTTTGAGATATCCCAACCAAAGAGACTGCCCGGTTCAAACTATATTGCCATTGTGAAATCCAATCGACTGCTCCAGTTTTGAACTTCATTGAACCCTGATATTCTACTCCATCAGATCTCACTTTTCTGATATTTTGCGGTGACCAAAAGGAACCTTGAGGCAACCAAATAATCCAATTATCTACATTCATGCTGTAGAAAGTCAGACTTTGAGAAAATGAATTCTTTTTCCAATGAAGACCTGATTCCACATTCCAGCTATTTTCTGGTAATAATTCCGGGTTGCCTCCAGGTGACCAAAATCTGTCATTTAATGTGGGAACTTTGAAGCCTCTTCCTGCCGAGATTTTCAACTCCAGACTTTGATTTTTTTGTTCTAAAAAAGTCCAATCTAAACCAGCCCCCGGAATAAGCGGAACAAGCTGGTCTCCATATCCCAACTGACGTAGGTTTAAGGATAAACTCAGTCTGTTTGTAGGACTGTACTTTGCTGATTGGAATATTTCCAATCGCTCATCTGTGGCAGCATAGGTACTGAGATCTCCCTTTACTAATGTGATTCTTGCTCCTGAGTGAAAAGATAGTTGCTCAGTGGGGAAGTAATCCCAGGCTCCTCCCAGAATGAATTGGGATGTATTGTTCTCAATCCCGTTAAATATGAGTTCCTCCCGAACTAATCCAGATTGAAATGCGAGAGTACTTTTTTTCTTGAAAACCTCATAATTCATGGACCATCTCAAAGCTTGGTCCTCTTGAAAGTCCTGAGTAGAAGATCCCATGGGAGGCTGGATTTCCCTTTCAGCTTGATGAAGCCAAATGGAGGTTTTCAGTGATTTATTGTCGGAGATTCTCCAATTCAGATCAGTAACAATCCCCTTTTGAATCACTTGGGCATGATCCTGCTCTTGTATTGGAGTACCGGGGAGTGCCAAATTCCGGAATGGATATTTATTGGCTGCAAATTGATGATAGATTTTACTTTGCAGGGCCAATTTTTTGCCTGAAATACTTCCTTTGACATTGGTTTGATAATTTCCGAAACTGGAAAATTCCTGAGAAAGTAAGAGGCTAGACTTTTCCTGAAATCCAGCTTGGGATTTCAAGTTAACACTGCCGCCGATTGCTTCATTTCCCAGAAGAGCACCGGATGAACCAAATTGTAAGCTTGCCTGATCAATGGCAAATACGGGTAACAATGAAAAATCACTTTGTCCGAGAGAAGGACTATTGAGGGGGATTCCGTTCCAAAAAACCGCGGTATGTCCAGCCGAACTCCCTCTAAAGGATGGGGAAGCCAGCATACCAGGCCCATAAGAGCGGATAAAAACCGGACTTTGGTCAACAAGGAGATCAGCCAAGCTCCTGCTTTGGTAAGCTTCTAAGTCTTTTTGGCTCCACTTAATTGACTTCTGACCCTGCCCGAATCGCTCATAGGCAGGGGATATCACTTCAATTTCTTGAAGTCCAACTGTATCGATTTTTTGGATATCAGATCCAAAAAATGTGAATGCCCACACTAATAAAATCATGCCTAATCGAATCAAAGGTTGAATTCGATCCGGGCTTGAAGAGAAATGGGAAGAAATGAAATAAGAGGGTATACTAAACCCAGTAATTGCATGTCTTCTTCGCTTTTCCTCCGAAAGCACAGAATCAACAGAATCAGGCAGGTCTCCTGGCTTGTCTGACTTTCACTGGCCTTCTCAAACCAAAAAAAAATGGTTCAATGGCTTTGCTTAGCGAAAGCTTTTCAAATTTCTGAGTAAATCAGAAAAGCGCAGACTTACAGTTGCGGGGACAGCTTCGGTATTTCACCGAATTCCCTATTAATCCCTGATCTAAGTTTTAGATCGGGAACCTGTTTCTGATGCAAACATAGAATCATTTCGAATCTGAAAAAAGCAGTTTGAAAACATTTTTTGTAAAGCGACTGATCTTATCCTTACTTTGAACTTTCAAAAATCAGATTCAGGTGAAGCGAATTCTTTTCTGTAAAATTTTTATTCTATTGATTGTCAGTGCTCTGTCCTGTCAAAAAAAGCAGAGAGATCAGGTTTTTTCAACTGAAAAAATTAGCCTTTCTTATGCACAGGGGTTTGAAATTGAAAAAGGGGATGGCTTTTGGGTTCTTACAGTAACTCAACCATGGACCGGCGCAGAAGAGGATTTTACCTACTTAGTACTTGAAGAAAATCAAACTCCTCCAGAAGGTGAATTTGATGGGTTTATTAAATTACCCACCCAACATATTGTCTTGACATCGACAACCCAGATTCCTCATTTGGATCTTTTGGGGCAAACCTCCAAACTCAGAGCCTTCCCTAATCTGGATTTGATTTCATCCCTCAAAGTATGGGAAAGAATTGAGCAAGGGGAAGTACAAGACTTGGGTTCAGCTCCTTCCGCCAATATTGAGTTGATCTTGGATTTAAACCCGGATTGGGTGATGATATCCACTTTGGGAGAGGATTTGAAAAGTTTACAACTGCTAAAAAACGCGGGGATCCCTGCTCCGATTAATGGGGAGTATGTAGAGCAGCATCCCTTGGGGAGGGCTGAATGGATCAAATTTACAGGAGTATTACTGGGTGATTATCAGAAATCTTTGGAAGTATTTGAGGCTATTGAGAAGGATTATCTAGAGTCTCTGGAATTGGTGAAAGAAATCGAAACTAACAAGCCAACTGTGCTTTCCGGAGTGTTGTATCAAGATATTTGGTATGCTCCCGGGGCGGATAGTTGGGGAGCCAAAATTCTTCAAAATGCAGGAGGAGAGTATATATTTGGTGATAAGAGCGGCACTGGGAGTTTGCAATTGAATTATGAATTTGTATTGGATCAAGCCTTGAATTCTGATTTCTGGATAGGTTCGGCTGATTTTTCTAACTTGGAAGAAATGGGTAGTAATGAGCCCCGATATCGGTCTTTTGCTGCATTTCAGAAAAGGAATGTCTTTACCTATACGGGTAAAAAGGGGCCTAAAGGAGGATTAGAATACTTTGAATTAGGCTATATGCGGCCAGATTGGGTTTTGAAGGATATTATCAAAATCCTTCATCCGGAATTGCTTCCAGATTACGAACTTTATTTCTATACCAGATTGGATGAGAAGTAGCCGAAACAGTTTTCTTTTAATTGTATCAGTAGTTGTATTAGTACTGAGCCTTTTTCTGAATATTAGTTTGGGTTCTGTTACTATTTCTACTGGAGAATTATTGGACGGTCTTTTTTTTAACAAGTGGGAGAGGGCATCCTTTGAACAAATTATTTTGAATTATCGCTTTCCGAAGGCGATTGTCGCTGTTTTAGCGGGTATAGGCCTCAGTATTTCCGGGCTTCAAATGCAAACTTTTTTTAGGAATCCATTGGCAGGTCCTTATGTTTTGGGAATAAGTTCCGGGGCAGGTTTTGGGGTAGCCATTTTGATTTTGGCAGGATCAATTTTTGGTTTTGCTTCCACTGCCATCAGTCCTTGGGCCACTGCTTTTGCAGGGACATTGGGAGCTGGGTTGATTTTAGCACTAGTAAGTTTAGTAGCTTGGAGAGTCAAGGATAGCATGACTTTATTAATTGTTGGGATCATGTTCGGAGCAGCGGTTTCTGCTATCATCTCTGTTTTGGCGTTTTTTTCCGGAGCCGAGGCATTGAAACTTTTTACCATCTGGTCTTTGGGTAGCTTAGGTGGATTAGGTTGGAATCAGGTTGGTCTCTTGTCATTTGTGGTGTTTCTGGGTTTGATTCCGGTGATATTTTCTATCCGATCTTTCAATGCATCTCTTTTGGGAGAATCTTATGCAGAAAGTATGGGAGTTAATCCAAATAGATTGCGTTGGTTGATGATTGGCAGTACGGGATTACTCGCTGGGGCAATTACGGCTTTTTGCGGTCCTATTGCCTTTGTCGGGATTGCGGTGCCGCATTTGGCCAGGATAGTTTGGAAAACTTCCGATCACAGGATATTATTCCCGGCTTCAGGTATTTGTGGGGCTATTTTATTATTGCTCTGCGATGCGGTAGGTCAGCTTCCCGGATCTGCTCAAAGCTTGCCAATCAATGCTGTAACTTCCTTGATTGGGGCTCCTTTGGTGATAGGCTTGGTTCTTCGAAAAAACTTCAGCAAAGAGTTCTGATATGAGAAGAGAAGTAATTGTTGGTGCTAATTTGTCTTTGGGTTACCAATCCGGTAAATCCCGTAAAGAAGTGTTGCAAGGAATAAACTTTAAGCTTTTTTCCGGGGAACTCACCTGTTTATTGGGCCCTAATGGGGTGGGTAAGTCAACCTTGATCAAAGCGATTATGGGAAGACTTCCCGTTTGGGAAGGAACATTGACTGTTCAAGGCAAATCGATTAATCAATTTACTCAGAAAGAACTCGCAAAGAATCTAGCAGTTGTTTTGACGGAGCCTTTTATTCCGGGGAATATGACCGTTACTCAACTCGTCAGCTTGGGCAGAACTCCTTATCTGAACTGGTCTGGATATTTATCAGATTTGGATAAAAAGGCAGTTTACAAGGCTATTGAGGATACGAAAATAGCATATATCCAACATGAGAGGCTTTCTGATCTGTCTGATGGGCAGCGCCAAAAGGCTTTTATAGCTAGAGCCCTAGCTCAAGATTCTCCGATCATGGTTTTGGACGAACCCACAGCGCATTTAGATTTAGTAAATCGCTACGAGATCATGCAATTGCTGCGAGAGATATCGGTTCAAAAGGGAAAGTGTGTCTTGGTGATTACGCATGATTTGGATATTGCTTTAGAGAGTTCTGATCAGATTTGGTTGATGAACTGCGGAGAGGATCTCCTGAAAGGTCTTCCTGAAGACATGGTGATTTCCGGAAATATTAATCATCTTTTTCCTCAGGAAAAATTTGAGTTTAATACCCAGCGGGGAAGAGTTGAAATCAAAAACCAGCCTGGAGATTTTGATATTGAAGGCCCTCTGGAATTGATTTTTTGGCTGAAAAAGGCCTTGACAAAAGCAGGAATATATCAAGTGAATGGACCGATTAGGATTAAAAATGAGCCTTTATTTATTTTTCATAAAGGTAAAGAGTACGGTTCTATAGAGTCCTTTATCGGCGGTTTGAGGATTGGGAATAAGTAAGTTATTATCCCTATAGAAAAAGTAGAGAATTGTATTTCTGAATCACTTTTTTTATATATTTGTCACACTAATTATTTGTATGACACAAGAGCAATTCGCAAAATATTCCTTCCTACTTGACCGTACAGCACGAAAGGTCAAGCAGTACGCTCAGCAGCAGTTTAAACAGGGAGATTTTGATGTGACTGTCGATCAATGGTTAGTTTTGAAAAATTTATCGGAACATGGCTTATTGAGTCAGACTGAGCTTGCGAATTTGGTGTTCAAAGATCATCCTACTTTGACTCGAATTATCGATTTGCTTTGCAAGAAAGGGTATGTTGAGCGAATCCCCCATCCTCAGGATAGAAGGAGTTTTCAGCTTCATCTGACGGATTCTGGGGTGGCTAAAGTGACTTCGCTGAGACCAAAAATTCTGGAGATTAGAGAAAAGGCTTGGGAAAATCTAAACGAGAATGATTTTGACGAGTTTAAGAGAATTCTGAATACAATCTATCAGAATTTGGATGGTCAGGTGATGGAAGAATAATAATTAGTGTACTAATAGTAATTATACGAACAATTTGAATTTAAAGGGGTTTTCCCATAAAGTTTATACAAGATGATTCATACTGATATTTGCATCATAGGAGCTGGACCAGTCGGTTTATTCGCAGTATTTGAGGCAGGATTGCTCAAAATGCGATGTCATTTGATTGACGCCCTACCACAAGTAGGTGGTCAATTGTCCGAAATTTATCCTCAGAAACCTATCTATGATATCCCGGGATATCCTGAAGTTAAAGCTCAGGAGCTTGTGGATAACCTGATGGAACAGATCAAGCCATTCTCTCCAACTTTCACTTTGGGAGAAAGAGTTGACCACTTGGATAAGCAGGAAGACGGGAGCTTTGTGGTGACTACCAGCGATAAAACGCATATTCACGCAAAAGTGATTGTGATTGCGGGTGGTTTGGGTTGCTTCGAACCAAGAAAGCCTGTTTTGGAGAATTTGGATGCATTTGAAGGAAAGGGAATCACTTATATGGTGAAAAATCCAGAAACCTTCCGTGATAAAAAAGTGGTGCTTGCTGGTGGAGGAGATTCTGCTTTGGACTGGACTATTTTCCTTTCCAATGTTGCACAAAAAGTAACTCTGGTGCACAGGAATGAGACATTCAGAGGTGCACCTGATTCTGCTGCGAAAGTATTCGACCTAGCCAATCAGGGTAAAATTGATTTGATCCTTTCGGCTAATTTGAAAGAAGTTGGAGGAAACGGAAAGTTGAACTCAGTGACTTTGGAGGACAAATCCAAAGCTGAAATCAAAATCGACACAGATTATCTTATCCCTCTATTTGGATTAAGTCCGAAATTGGGTCCAATCGCAGATTGGGGATTATCTATAGATAAGAATGCCATAGAAGTAGATACAAGAGATTATTCTACTGGGGTGGAAAGAATATATGCAATTGGAGATATCAATACCTATCCGGGTAAATTGAAGTTGATCCTTTGCGGATTCCACGAAGCTGCTATTATGATGCATTCTGCCTTTAAATATGTTTATCCTGATCAAAAATTGAGCTTTAAATACACTACAGTCAATGGTGTAAACTCATTTTAATGCTACTTTTGCGTCATGGTAAATTTCATTGTAGAAGATAACGACGGTAATCGTCAGCCTGTCGAAGCTCCAGATGACATGGGTTTCAGCCTGATGGAAATTCTAAAAGCATCTGATTATCCTGTATTGGCAACCTGTGGGGGTATGGCTCTTTGTGCTACCTGTCATGTTGAAATTTTGGAAGGAAAAGATGGCTTGGGAGATGCAACTGATGCAGAACTTGACCAGTTGGAAAACCTGCCTGAATATTTCCCAACTTCCAGGCTTGCATGTCAAATTAGAATTTCTGACGTCTTGGAAGGAGCCGTAATTAAGCTCAGAGGAGAAGACGTCGTCTAGAATATTTATACTCAACTATTCGAAACCACTCAGTAATGGGTGGTTTTTTTTTATTAAATTTTTCGGATATTGACTAAAGATAAATCGAAATGATATGAGATTTCTTCTTCTATTCTTCCTTTTGCTCCCTGGATTTGGTTTTTCTCAAATTACAGATGAACAGAAAATAAATTCTGTGGCAATCAATCAAGTCATCAATGATTATAAAAAGGCAAGAGAAACTGGGGATTCGGTTTTATTAAAATCTATTTTCACAGAAGATATTGATCAATTGGTGTCCAGTGGTGAATGGCGCAATGGGGCAACTGAAGCAATTTCAGGGATGGTAAAAAGTTCAGTGAATAACCCTGGATCTCGAGTTTTGAAAGTTGAAAAGATTAAGTTTTTGTCCAGCGAAGTGGCAATGGTAGATGCCAGGTATCTTATAGATCAAGCGGACGGAACTCAAAGGAAGCTCTGGAGTAGCTTTATATTGGTTAAGAAGAAGGGGAAATGGCTGATTTCAGCTATTAGAAATATGGACCCAAGGGATTGATCTGAAATTTTCTTTCAAAAATTTTTCAAGAGTTGATGTATCATTTTTTTCAGCAGCTTCGTATTAAAGTTAGTTTTTAAGCACTATTTATGAAAAGGTATTTCGTCATCCTATCGGTTTTAATTTTATCCTCTTGCCAGCTTTTTGAATCTGAAAACAGAGTTTATACGCTGGAGGAATTGGAATTGCTTTATGCTGAAATCAAGCAGACGGCAGAGTCCGAAACCTGTAATAATTCAAATGATTGGGGGTATGTTGCCCTGGGGAGTAAACCATGCGGCGGGCCATGGGAATATATTGCTTATTCAAAGAAAATTAACGTGGATGATTTTTTGAAGAAGGTCAAGCAATACAATCATTTGCAGGCTGAAGACAATAAAAAGAATAATCGGTTCTCTGATTGTATGTTTGTAGGAGAACCAAAGGGAGTACGTTGCGAGAATGGTAAGCCTATTTTGATATACCAGAATTAATCAAAAAGCTTAACTCCGAGTGTTAATTCTAATTCAATAGGCTGTTGGATTTTTTCTTCTATTTCTTCTTTGATCTCTTTAAAATCCTGATTGCTTAATTCATGGTCAGAAAGAATAGTCACAGAAAGACGTAAAGGACTGAGGCCTATGACTTTTACATCCCTGAGTAAACCATGTGGAATTTCTTTTCCACTCAATTGTTGAATTAATTGATTTTCCCGAACCATTTCTCTGAAGCTCAGCACTAATGGTGCGGTCACCAAAATTAAAATCCCCACACTGATCAAAATTCCTTTCTTAGCTAGGCGGAATGGACTAAATCCAAGAAGCATGAATGTCAATGCTGCAGCCATTACTATCCCCGCTAGGTTCGTTCCGAGTAACAGGGATGCTCCCCAGAACACATTCCAGTTGCCCCATCCCAGTCCAATACCAGCTACGGCTAAAGGGGGTACCAATGCTACAGAAATTGCAACACCTGCCAAAGTTTTGGCTATTTCTTCTTTGGAGTGAGCATATGCTCCTGCTATCCCTGAAGCCACAGCAATCCCCAAATCCAATAAATTGGGACGAATTCGGGCTAATATCTCAGAATTCATGGTTTTGAGCGGAGTAAGCCAAGTGATAAATACCGCAAAAATGATCCCCAACACTACTCCCCAAAATATGGTGATCAGGCTATTTTTGATGAGAATTCCATCTTGTCTCAAAGCGCCCATTGCCAAGGAAATAATGGGTCCCATCAAGGGTGCCAAGATCATAGCTCCGATTACCACCGGACCTGAATTTCCGAAAAGTCCAAAAGTTGCGATCATTGTGGATAAGGCCATGAGTACCAGGTAAGTGGAGGAGGTTTGAGAATTTTGTTTTAATAAAGTAAATAGCTCCTTGAACTCTTCAGAAGTTGCATGCCTTACCCAAGGAAGGTAGCCTTTTGTGAGTTCCGTCCGTAATTTTCCCATAGGTAAAGAAGAAACATTCAGCTCCTTCTTCTTTTCTTCCTTTTCTTTGCTTGAATCAAAATCAGAAAATATCCTTACTTTGTTTTTAGAAATTCCCAATTCCAGTTTTTGGGATTTATTCTCTTGACCATCCGAAGCGAAAGTAAACTCTTCCTCACTTTCTATAGTCATTTTTTCAGTGGAGATATAGCTCAAAAAGTCTGGGATTGCACTTCCTTTAATTGGGAAAAAGAGGTTTTGAAGACCAAACCGAATGATTGAAAAAAGGCTTTTTGGGGCCAAAATAATTACATGCATCAAGCCTTCATTCAATCCTGAATCTTTGATGACTCGTTTGAAAATAAGGTTGCTCTCACAATGCGAAACTGCCAAGATGCCCATGGCAGCAATCTCAATGGTTTTTTCTTCTTCTTTTCCGTAGGTGATTTTATAACTTTTCAATTTTACTCTTCTGAAAAGTTTTAGAAACCTTCGAAATCGTTCTTTTAGGTTTTGAAAAAAGTTATTTTCAAAAGAATCATACAAGATGCTAAGGGATTCTCCGATGACCAGGGAATTCATACACAACTCCCCGTTGATTTCAAGTAAATCAAATACCTCTACTTCCTCTGCTTCAAGAAAGTGGTTAAATGCTTTTTCTTTGGAAGATGCCACTCCCAAAGATTTGGCGATTAGGATGAGTTCAGGATGGGGGAGAAAAGCTATGGATGGACTATTTTTGTTTGCCTCTTCGATAATCTTTTTGCTTTGCTCATCACTGACCCAAAACAAAATGTTATCCTTTGAAGAATAGTCTTGAAGATTAAATTGATCAAATGAAAGTTTGGATTGAGGTTGAACTTCCAGTTTCTCAAAAAAGGAATTTTGATCTTCCTCAGGAAGATTTTGATCAAAAACTAATACGAAATCCCGCATACTTAAAAATAGCTATTGTTTAGCTGAATACTAGTAGATACTATAAAAAACAACAGCCCTCCGAGGAGGGCTGCTTATTATTCTTCCAAAAGTTTTTCGAGAATTTTTATCGCAGCTTCAGAAAGCACTGTTCCCGGGCCAAAAACTGCCGAAACTCCCTGATCGAAAAGGAATTGATAATCTTTAGCAGGAATGACTCCACCGGCTACCACCATAATGTCTGGTCTGCCAAATTTTTTTAAAGCCTCTATCAATTGGGGAATCAGAGTCTTATGTCCTGCGGCCAGAGAAGAAGCACCGACAATATGCACATCATTTTCTATGGCTTGTTCCGCCACTTCCTCTGGTGTTTGAAATAATGGTCCTATGTCGACATCAAATCCTAAATCAGCAAAGCCTGTAGCGATGACTTTTGCACCTCGATCATGTCCATCCTGCCCCATTTTGGCTACCATAATTCTTGGTCGCCTTCCTTCCAGTTCGGCAAACTGATCGGAAAGGGCAATTGCTTTTTTAAATGATTCCTGATTTTTCACTTCTGCTGCATAAACACCGGTGATAGATTTGGTTTGGGCCTGATGCCTTCCGAATACTTTCTCCATAGCCATGGAAATTTCCCCTAAAGTCGCTCTTTTTCTCGCCGCATCCACTGCTAGAGCCAAGAGATTTCCATTTCCGCTTTGCGCAGCTTCCGTGATAGCCTCTAATGCACTTTTGACTTCAGATTGATTTCGTGTGGACTTTATCTGATTGATTCGTTGAATTTGAGATTCTCTTACGGATTGATTGTCTACTTCTAAAAGTTCAATTTCTGATTTCTCGTCTACCTGATATCGGTTTACTCCTACAATGATATCTTTTCCACTATCTATTCTAGCTTGCTTTTTGGCAGCAGCTTCTTCTATTCTAAGTTTTGGTAATCCTGCCTCAATAGCTTTTGCCATACCACCCAAGCCTTCTACCTCTTCGATCAGCGTCCAGGCTCTTTCCACCAGTTGATCAGTCAGATATTCCACATAGTAGGAGCCGCCCCAAGGATCTACTACATCTGTGACTCCAGTTTCTTCCTGTAAAACCAATTGTGTATTTCGGGCTATTCTTGCTGAGAAATCAGTGGGTAAGGCAATGGCTTCATCCAGCGAGTTGGTGTGTAAAGATTGAGTATGCCCCATAGCTGCACCCAAAGCTTCTACTGCTGTCCTGGTAACATTATTGAAAGGATCTTGCTCTGTCAAGGACCATCCGGAGGTTTGGCAGTGTGTTCTCAGAGCGAGTGATTTTTCATTTTTGGGATTAAACTGCTTTACAATTTTAGCCCAGAGTAATCTGCCTGCTCTCATTTTGGCAATTTCCATGAAATAATTCATTCCAATTGCCCAGAAAAATGAAAGCCTTGGTGCGAAATCATCAATGTCCAAACCTGCCTTTACTCCAGTTCGCAGGTATTCCAGTCCATCCGCCAGAGTGTAGGCCAGTTCCAAATCGGCAGTTGCGCCAGCCTCCTGCATATGATAACCTGAGATCGAAATGGAGTTGAATCGAGGCATTTTCTGAGAGGTAAACTCAAAAATGTCCGCGATGATTTTCATGCTAGGCTGGGGAGGGTAGATATAGGTGTTTCTTACCATGAACTCTTTCAAAATGTCATTTTGAATGGTTCCGCTTAATTTTTCAGGAGAAACTCCCTGTTCTTCCGCCGCGACAATGTAAAATGCCATGATTGGAACCACAGCTCCGTTCATCGTCATGGAAACTGACATTTGATCCAAAGGGATTTGATCAAAAAGTATTTTCATGTCCTCGACTGAGTCAATTGCAACCCCAGCTTTCCCGACATCTCCAACTACTCTGGGATGGTCAGAATCATAGCCTCTATGGGTAGCTAAATCAAAGGCCACTGACAGGCCTTTCTGCCCAGCTGCTAAATTTCTTCTATAAAAAGCATTGGATTCCTCTGCTGTGGAGAATCCGGCATATTGTCTAATAGTCCAAGGACGCATTACATACATTGTACTGTAAGGTCCCCTGAGATAAGGAGGGATTCCAGCTACAAAGTCTACATGAGCCAATTTAAGAGTTGCCGGATCGAAAGAAGGAGGAACCTGAATTTGTTCGGGAGAATCCCATAAATTCTCTAACAAGGTATCATTAGCTACAGAGGGCTTTTTCCAAGAGTTAAAATCTGGTCTCATGAGTGATTTTGGGTTTCTAATAAAGCTGTTGCTCTTGTTTCAATTAATTCACTTTCCTCTTCTGAAAAATCCTTTGAAGAAAGGTTGTCGATGAGTTTTCCCTGAGCTTTGAATTTGTTGGCTCCGATTTTCGAAATCTCTGAATTCTCAACAGCTTTTTGGATTTTCAGTCGCTGAGCTCGAATTTGTTGGTGGATTTTTCTTCCTTCAAAAGCTTTCTCCCAACCGCCTTCATTTTCCAATTCGGCGATTTTGTTTTGAACAGCATCTTCTATTTGTTCTTGAAGCTTTTCCAGATAGTAAGTGCCAGCTGATGGGTCCATTACCTTATCCAAATAACTTTCTTCTTTCAAGATTGATGGGATGTTTCTAGCTACCCTTTTTTCTAAGTTACTTGCATCGTTCCCTTGGATGGGTCTGACCCAAATACAATTGCAGCCGCCCAATATCCCGGACATTGCTTCATAGCTGTCTCTGATTAGGTTGGTGTTTTTATCAATCAGGGATTTACTCCAAGTGGAAGTAGACACCAAAAGCTGAAGATTCGATGGATTTGATTCGACCCCAAATTTCGCCCCAATCATCGCCCAAATCTTTCTTAGGGCTTTCAATTTTGCGATTTCAGGAAAATGGTCTCCGGCTACTGAGGAGTGAATTCCAATTCTTGAAAAGATATCTTGAAGTGTACTTTTCTCATCTGAAATAGAGCTTATCAATTCAATCAATTCGCCAAAACCAAAGCTTAGTTCCTGAATTCCTGTCCCGCCGCTATTTCTATATCTGGCAAAATTCAGAACTAGTGGAGAAAAGTTAGGGTACTTTTTCCATTTGTTAAACTCAGCTTCGAAATATTGAACAGAATCTGATAAATTCAGATTTGTACCGAATACTTCATCAAAGGGAGAATTCAAGAAGCCTCCATGAAGCGTTGTTTCTGTTTTAGAAATAAATTGAAAAAATGAGTCTCTTACCTTCCGTGGATTTTTCTCAGGAAGAATATAAAGTGTGATATATGGAAGCAGGACATCCTTTAATATCTTCTCCCAGTCTTCATTTCCTGAAGCATGGATGATTAATGCATCAGCGCCATTTTGAAGTACTTCTAAAATCTCTTTGTTGGACAAACGAGAGTCCGAAGGATAAATGGAAACAGCATTAGACCATAGCCTTGGACTAAGTCCGGGAATCTCAGAAGGAGGGTGGAAAGTCATTGGTTGAGGATTGAAGTCCAAATCCTCCGAATGATAAATAGGTTGCTGTAGGATTTCTCCCCACACCTTTTTTACCAGGGTTTTTTCAAAATCTTTTCCTTTGAGATCCTGATGGATTTGTTCTAGCCAATCATTTTTACTTTTGACAGGAAATGGATAAAAATCAGGGCGTATCATATTTGGGTTTTGTATTGTAATGAGAAAGGCCTTTGCCTTCATCTTGGTCTCCAAAAATAATTAAATGTGAGGGTAAACCCTAAAACCATAAAATAGATTGACTATCTAAATATAAGTTGTTGAATATCAGGGAGACTTTGTCAGGAATATGGCTATTTGAACCAACGGAGATACTTTTTTACTATGAAATGTTCAATTTGATAATTTTAGGTAAAGTCGAAAATAATTCAAAATAACTTCGCCATGCCTAAAATTTAACTTTTTCAACCTAAAATGGATTTTTTATTTAAATGATTTTTGTACAAATTTGACACCCTTGTACGAATCCGTCCGGGTCATTGTTTTTTAGAAACCTTCTCAAATGAGTTCAGAAGCTAATGCAGTTTGGAATGAATGTTTACGTGTCATAGAACAACACGTGAATGAGCAGAGCTTTTCAACTTGGTTTAAGCCGATCAATCCGGTTAAACTAGAAGGGACGAGTCTGACCATTCAGGTCCCCAGCCAGTTCTTTTACGAATGGTTGGAAGATAATTATATCCAAGAATTAAAACTTGCTATCAAAACCGTATTGGGTCAGGGAGGTAGATTGGAATATGCTGTAGTAGTTGATCGTGGAAATTCTTCCAATCAACCCTATGTAGTTTCATACCCTCAAGGAAATCACGGTAATAAAAAACAGGGAAATCAAGCTAATTCTGCCACTGAGCAAAAAGTGACGCCTTTCGAGATGCAATCTTTGGGCGCCGAAGCTTTGACTCAAAGCAATCTGAATCCAAATTATACCTTTAATACCTACATAGAAGGCGATTGTAATAGATTGGCTAGATCTGCAGGATTTGCGGTAGCTACTAAACCGGGGATCACCTCTTTCAATCCACTCATGGTATATGGGGGAGTTGGATTGGGTAAAACTCACTTAGTACAAGCTATTGGGAACGAAATAAAAAATGGACCTGAGGATAAGTTCGTCCTTTATGTTTCCTCCGAGAAATTCGTGAATCAATTCATGGATTCCATCAAAGACGGGAATGTGAAAAGTTTCACCAACTTTTACATGCAGGTAGATGTGCTGATCATTGATGATATTCAGTTTTTGGCAGGAAAGGATAGAACGCAGGAAATGTTCTTCCATATTTTTAATCACCTACATCAAAGTAAGAAACAAATTATTATGACTTCCGATTGCCCACCAAGAGATTTGAAGGGGTTGGAAGAGCGATTACTTTCGAGGTTTAAGTGGGGTTTGACTGCGGACTTGCAAATGCCTGATTTTGAGACAAGAGTTGCCATTATCAGAAGAAAAATGCAGTCAGAGGGAATTTTCATCCCGGATGATGTAGTGGAATATTTGGCATACACGGTAGATACCAATGTTAGAGAGCTGGAAGGAATTCTAATTTCACTAATTGCACATGCTTCTTTGAATAGAGTAGAAATCAATCTTCAATTGGCTAAAACCGTGATGAAAAATATCATCAAGGATATAGAAACTGAAGTTGGGATAGATTTTATTCAAAAAACTGTCTCAGAGTATTATAGTATCAATCAGGATGATTTAAAGGCTAAAACCAGGAAAAAAGAAATTGTTGTGGCGAGACAGGTTGCGATGTATTTTTCAAAGGAGTTTACCAACCATTCTTTAAAGTCCATAGGCTATCATTTTGGAGGTAGGGACCACTCTACGGTTATTCATGCTGTTCAGACAGTAAATGATATGATTGAAACTGACAGTACTTTTAGAAATGCTGTCAATGAGCTGAAGAAAAAATTCAAAATGCGCTCTTACTAAGGTTTAGTTTAGAATCTTATCGATAGTTTCCTCAAATTTCCCTAAAGCTGGAATATACCTTTTCTGGATGTTCTCCAAGAATTTGCCTTGAGTGTCTATTGGATAAACTGGATTGTATTGAATTCGGTCTATGACCATGTCCAGCCAAACTTTTCCATCATCAATCAAATCTGCATGAAATGCTTCTATAGTAGCATCTCTGGAACCTGAAAAAGGTCCTTTACCCTGCTTCTCAAAATATTTCTGAATCACTTTCAAAGCCAATTCATGAGTTACCTCAAAACTCATGATCAATTCTCTGGATTGAGAGTCTGTGAGTTTGGCAAAATCAGCCCTGTGGGCAAAATTATTCAAATCTTCTAAGGCTGCTTGATATTCTTTGAAGCAATCTTCGCAGGATTGAGGGAGAGATTTCATAAGTCTTAAGCTTTCTTCAAGATAAAAATTTAATCTGAAAAGGCAGAAAAAAATCAGGAGGGTATTTCCCTCCTGAATTGAAATTATCTAACCGTATAACTCTGCATAAATGGTTGTCCATTGGATGCTACACCTTCAATTAATAGTCTACCACTATATTCTTCCAGGTATTTTCCTACTGCTTTCGGGTCTTTGGCAGGCTCTCTGTTGATCTGAGTAATCACAAATCCATCTCTCAATCCCAAATCTCGTAAGTATCCTCTGGACAAGGCAGATATTTTGATACCATACTGGATCCCAAGCCGGTCTTTTTCAATAGTATTCACAGCTTCAAGTCTGGCACCCAGAAGTTTGGAGCTGTAAAATTCTCTTTTGAGGACACCAGTTCCGCCTTCCAGATTTTGAAGTGTCATCGTACCAGTTTTCACTTCTCCATTTCTGATGAAAGTTACGGCAAGTTTATCTCCTGGGTAATAATAAGAAAGTGCCTCTTCAAAACTTCCCATTCCTGTGATAGGCTGATTACCTAGCTGAGTAATCACATCATTTCTCAAGAGACCTGCTTGGTCCGCAGCGCCTTGCTTTACCACATGAGTGACAATAACTCCATCTAAGGTTTTGATTTTCATTTCTTCCGCTAGTTCCGGCGTAATCTCTACCGCGTCAATTCCCGGAATTGCTTTTTGTACTTCTCCATATTGGATTAGGTCGTTGGCAACTTTCATGGCGATATCCACCGGAACAGCGAAGCCATATCCGGTATAAGAACCGGTGCGGGAAAGAATTGCAGTATTGATGCCGACTAGTTCACCTTCCACATTGACCAGTGCTCCTCCTGAGTTTCCTGGGTTTATTGGTGCATCTGTTTGAATAAAACTTTCCAAAGGAAAATCTCCACCAAGGATGTTGATCTGCCTTTCCTTGGCTGAAACGATTCCTGCCGTGACCGTGGAGGTAAGGTTAAAAGGGTTCCCAACCGCAATTACCCATTCTCCAATTTTGAGGTTTCGGGACGATCCTCTTTTGATAGCGGGAAGATTTTCTCCCTCAATTTTCAGAACAGCGATATCAGTATTTTTATCCGTTCCTACCAGTCTGGCTTGATAAGTTCTCTTCTTATGAACAACCTCAATGGTCTCTGCCAGATCAATCACATGATTATTGGTAACGATGTATCCGTCCTGAGAAATTATTACTCCGGAGCCAGTACTTACCTGTTGGGTAGGACCAGTGCCGAAGAAATAATCAAACATGCTGTATCTCCTTGGGTCACTTCCTGAAAAATTCTTAATGAATACTACTGACTCGGTACTGTTTTCAGATGCTGCTACAAAAGATACCGGAGGATTAGTTTGGTAGCTTTGGACAGCTTGCGCATTGTTTCGAGAGGTAAATTGTGTTTGTTCTGTCAGTGGCTCTTTTTGGTCAAAATCACCTCTGCTTGGTTCCGATATTTCCAAAGAAGTCCAGAAAGCAGCTCCCGCCAGACCTGCCAGAAAGGAAATCCCGGTAGTTTTGAGAATATTTTCCATGTCTTTTCTTTTAACAATTTGACGTCCTTTTTCCATTTAGGGTAAGAATATTCACATCTTTTAAGATGGAAATCCCTCAAAAATTTTTCCATTGATTAAAAACTGACGATTTGTACAAGGAAAAGTCTAGGCATCTTGTAATTTTGTCAGCCTATGGATTAAACCTTCCCAAATTTAGAAGGTTGTTTTCCTCAAAAGTAAAACTGAATGAAAGAAGCGAAGCGCGTAGCCATCCTGGGTAGCACCGGCAGTATTGGTACACAAACCCTGGAGGTGATTCGTCAGCATCCCGAGGACTTTGTCGTCGAGGTTCTAACTGCCCAAAATAATTGTGATTTATTGATTACCCAAGCATTGGAGTTTATGCCCAATGCTGTGGTAATCGGCAATGAGTTGAATTATCAGAAAGTGAAGGAAGCACTTCTTCCTCATGATATTAAAGTTTTTGCCGGCCAGAAAGCCATTGCCCAAGTCGTGGAAATGGAGACCATTGATGTGGTGCTTACTGCTTTGGTAGGTTACTCCGGGCTAATCCCTACTGTTAATGCCATTAAGGCTGGAAAGCAAATAGCTTTGGCTAATAAAGAAACTTTGGTGGTGGCAGGAGAAATCATCACCCAACTAGCCAAAGAAAATGGGGTCAATATATATCCTGTAGATTCAGAGCATTCGGCGATTTTCCAATGTTTGGTAGGGGAATTTCATAATCCTATAGAAAAAATCATTCTTACAGCTTCAGGAGGTCCTTTCAGAGGCAAAGACAGGGCTTTTTTGGAAACTGTCACGAAGGCTCAGGCTTTGAAGCATCCAAATTGGGATATGGGAGCGAAAATCACTATCGATTCAGCTTCTTTGATGAATAAGGGCTTGGAGGTGATCGAGGCAAAATGGCTTTTTGGGATTCAAACCGAACAGATTGAGGTAGTCGTTCATCCCCAAAGTATCGTTCATTCATTAGTCCAATTTGAAGACGGATCAATCAAGGCACAACTTGGTTTGCCTGATATGCGTATTCCCATTCAGTTTGCTTTGAGCTTTCCTCACAGATTGAAAAGTGATTTTGAAAGATTTGATTTCCTAAAGTATCCTAATTTGACTTTCGAGCAACCTGATTTAAAGACCTTCAGGAACTTACAGTTGGCATTTGATGCTTTAGCTAAAGGAGGAAATGCTCCATGCATTCTCAACGCAGCAAATGAAATTGCTGTAGCAGCATTTCTTCAAGATGAAGTAGGATTCTTAGAGATGTCGGATTTGATAGCAGAAACTCTTGAAAAAGCTCATTTCATAGCACATCCAAGCCTGGAGGATTATGTTAACACGGATAAGCAGGCAAGAGAAATTACAGAAAAATTAATAAAGCGTAAAGTATAATGGATACATTGATTATGGTGGGCCAATTGCTGCTGGGATTGTCAATCTTGGTAGGCTTACATGAGTTGGGTCACTTATTGACTGCCAAAATGTTTGGCATGAGAGTAGAGAAATTTTCTATTGGGTTTCCTCCAAAAATTGCAGGATTCCAATGGGGTGAAACTGAATATTCAATAGGAGCAATTCCTTTGGGTGGCTTTGTGAAAATATCCGGTATGGTGGATGAATCCATGGATACTGCCCAACTTTCCTCAGAGCCCCAACCTTGGGAGTTCAGAGCTAAGCCAGCTTGGCAGAGACTGATCGTGATGTTGGGCGGGATTATCGTCAATGTGATCACAGGTATAGTCATTTTTGTTTTCCTGGTTTACAATAATGGGGAAACTTATTTTTCCAGAGATCAAGTAGTTGAAAATGGAATCGTAGCCTATGAATATGCAGAGGCAATAGGCCTTCAGACAGGAGATAAAATTCTGGACGTGAATGGACAGCCTTATCAAAGCATCAATGATTTAAGCAGTGGAAATGTTCTATTGAGCGAAAACGGTTTTTACACAGTTGAGCGAAATGGCGAACAGGTCCGAGTTGATATTCCTAAGGGTTTTATCAATACCTTCAATAATGAAGATGCATTTAGCAAGTTCATTTCAGTAAGGTTTCCGTTTGAAGTTGGAATGATCGAGCCGGGAAGTGGAGCTGAGTCTGCGGGCTTGAAAGAAGGAGATAAAATTCTTGCTGTAAATGGAAAGTCAATTCAGTATTTTGACGAAATGCAGCTTGCCTTGCAAAATCTGAAAAATGATACTGCTCAATTTGTAGTTCAATCTGAGTCAGCTACAGATACCATGGCAATAGCTGTATCGGACGATGCGCGAATTGGCATTGCAGTCAATCCATTGCTAGAGCCTGTAAGCAGAAAGTTTGGCTTTGGAGAATCATTGGCTAAAGGAACAGAAAGAGCATTTGGAGTAGTAATCTTGAATGCCCGAGCACTTGGTAAAATGTTTACCGGTGAGGTTTCTGCAAAAAATGTCAGTGGTCCGATCGGAATGGCTAAAATTTATGGAGATAAATGGGACTGGACTAAATTCTGGAGTATTACGGGTTTGATATCCATGATCTTGGCATTTATGAACCTTCTGCCTATTCCTGCTTTGGATGGTGGTCATGTGATGTTCTTGCTTTACGAAATGGTTTCAGGTAGAGCTCCATCCGATAAGTTTTTGGAAAATGCACAGAAAGTAGGAATGGTTATTTTGTTAGCCCTGATGGTGTTTGCCATAGGGAATGATATTTTGAAGTTCTTCATTTAAGGAGAATAAACTTTCTGATTCTGAAGAGGCTGGTTTTTTACCAGCCTTTTTTTGTTAAGGTGTAAGAGGTACTTCAATTTTTCTGGAAGGAAAGTGAAAGAATTTTGATTTCTTTTTTCAGGTAGATTTTTTTTAAAAATACTCTTTGATAATCAGTTCTTTAAATCTTTTAAAACTTAATTTTTTTGAAATGAATTTTAAAAATTATTAGTTTATATAAATTTTAATTTATGGTAAAATATCTCCTAATTGTTCTTGGTTTTTTTTGGAGTCTACAACAATCGAACGGTCAAAATTCCCAAGTAAAAGTATTTGTAAACGGGGCTGATCAAAATTATTCCTTAGCTCCTCAAGGACTGGCAAGTACCTATAAAGTTCTAAAAGTAGTTACTCAGGAAGGGTTTGTTTCCTTTTCCCCATCTGAAATTGACGGGTTTGAATTTGAAAATGGGAAAAAATACAGCTCCCTGAAGGAGCGAAATTCAGGCGCCAAACAATTTTTTCAGGTTCTGATAGAAGGAGCTGTTTCATTAGGCTATTATGAATCAAATTATTATTTGATGTTTGATGGGGAGGCGGTTTTACTTAGCGAGGATAACAGACTGTCGAGAATGGAACAATCTAGAAGAGAAAAAAGAAAATCCTATTTAGGGGTCTTGTATGTTGCTCTTAGGGACTGTGCATCTGATTTTAATGATAAAATCAATAGTACCTCTCTTTCTTATCCTTCACTTGAAAAATTATTGATCTCCTATCATCATTGCATCGGTAAGAATTTCGAAATAATCGGGGAAAAAGAGAAGTATGTAGATTTCGGGGTTTCCGCAGCTATTGGATTCAGTAGCTTTTCGGATAATATGATTTCAAATGGAACTGGAGATCAAAGATTTGCTTTTAGGCCAGAAGTGCTTTTAACCATGGATTTCAATAAGCTGTCTCCTAGAATGAGAGCTGAAGTGGGTGTTGGATTTTTTTCAGTAGGGGATAGTTGGATTCACGCTCCTGAGTTAAAGCCAGGAGGGCAAAGGGAACGCTATGAAGAGGAGTTTAGAATCAGAAATATTCAAATTCCGGGATACTTAACCTACCGACTGATTCAAAGACCAAAACAAGACTTGTATTTTGGACTTGGAGTAAGTATGAATTTCTTAAAGAAAGAAATGATTTCTGAAATTTCAGAATATGAATTTATGCAAGATTGGGAGCCATACAGGATTATTACGAGGCCCAGGGATCCTGTCTTACTCGTCTTAGACCCCATTCGATTTGGAGGAATAATGAAACTGGGATTTTCGAAACAAATCAACCAAAAATGGTCCTTTTTTGAACTTCAGTATGAGTCTCTTCCAAAGATAGGCACCTTGGACTTCGAAGCTTCAGACGTTAGAAAATATTCAATGAGAGGTTTTTCGGGCAAGATAGGATTAAGATTTTAATTGAATTTTTTACCTAAGTTTTGAATTTTCTTTTGAATCAATTAAACTTCGGAGATAAAGCCTTTAGTTTAATTTTTGATAGGTATTCACTAGTAAAAATTTTTAGAGGCTCAGTAGAGATTTCCAAAGTCGCAGATATTTTAAGTTTTTGATCTTAAAAGATTTTCGATGCAGGTTTTTTTACCCAAGGAAATCAGGACTTTCTTAATCAATTTATGAGTTATCAGTTTATATGCGTTTTCAAATTTACTTAAGGCTTGTAATCTTAGCCTTTTTTCTAGGATTGATTCATTTTTCAGCCCTGAGCCAGTCGATTACTTATGAGGATCTTAAATCTTTCAATTCTAATCTAGAGGGAAACCAAGAATTTATCATACTGAATACCCTCGAGAAGAAAGTAGGGAAAATTGTCAGGAATTTTGACTCCAATAAATATGAAGAGATTGTATTTGAAAATTCTGACGGTTTGAGATCTAGTTTTGATGCCAATCAGATAAAAGGATTTCAACTTTCAAATGGAAGAGTTTTTGAAAGTGTACTAATTCCAGGATCTTCTAAAAGACAATTTTTACAAAGGCTATTTTCAGGTCAATTAATGAGTCTATATTCTTTAGGAGATAGATATTATGTTTTTAATGGCTTAGAGATTTATGAGTTAAGGTCAGTTTATGATGAGACTAAGGATATTTCCATAAAAAATTCAAGTAGGTATGTGCCTTACTTATCGTTGTTCTCGGCCCTGATGGCAGGGGATTGCTTTGGTCAGGTAGCTCCAATTTTGCAAAAAACAAAGCTTACGGAAAATGATTTAATCATTTTGCTGGAAAAATTCCATAAATGTGAAAACGCAGAATACATCATTCACGTAGCCAAAATCCCAATTTTTAAAGTAGCATCACAAGTAAAATTTGGAATAAATAGGTCAGGACTTAGATCAAATCAAAAGGAGGAGGGTAGAAAAGATAGGCTGACCTTTTCGAGTGGATATCAGGCGAGTTATAGCTTACAGTTTGAGGATTTCAGGAATCTTCCGAGGTTCAACTTCCAGATTTCATTTCAAGCTGAAAGGTCCGTTCAAGAATTAGGTTCGGATTTGGATCATCCAATAGGATTTTTTAAAGGGCAAGAAGAATTTCAGCTTGAGACCTTATCTATACCCTTGAGTTTCAACTATGAGGTTTATAAGAAGCCCAATCAGCTAGTGTATATGGGGATGGGTATCGGTTTTGCTTTTTCTAAGTTGACAAGTGAATTTGGAATGATAGAAGTTGATTGGACTAACCAAGACTATCTTTCAATATTTGAAAAAGGGTTTTTAAAAGTGCAGGAAAACACCGTTTTTCCTTTTACTCAAATTGGATTTAAAAAGAAAATAAGTCAAAAATTATTGATCCTGACTGAGCTGCAATTAAGATATCTGCCTAACTATTACTATTCTACTATCAATCAATTTGAAAGTACTTACCACAGGCTTGATACTAGTCTAAACATTGGAATCCAGTTTTAATTATGAGAATTATTCATTTTTCCCTCTTCCTTGTTGCTTTTATTGCCTTTTCTTGTGAAAACGAGAGCTTATCTCCCCGTAATAACCCCCAATTTGGCGTAGCACTTATTCAGGAGATATCCTCCTCAGGGGTGCAATTTGGTGCAACTATTTACGAGTTTGGTTCAGAGCCAATCATTGAATATGGTTTTGTTTTCTCTCCTTTGGGAGATCCGAAACTTCACAATGCTGATTTTGTGAGGGAGTCTGGTAATCCAGGTGAATATTTTGAATTGATAGCAGACAGTAATTTGGAAAAAGGGAAAATTTATTTTGTAGCTGCCTATTTAAAAACTTCGACAGCTACTTTATATTCCGAGGAGGTTTCTTTTCAAAGTCAAGGCTCTGAAGGTTTTTTGGTAGATTCCGTGGAGTGGCCCATATTATTCAAAGGAGTAGAGGAAAGAGTAAGAATAAAGGGAAAAAAATTTAGCTCTATCAAGTCAAATTATTCAGCAGAAATTGGAGGGCTACCAATGGATGTTGAACTGCTCGATTCTGAAAACTTTGAAATAATTATTCCTGCTGACTTCCCTCTTAGAATTGAAGGGCAAAATGTTCAAACTGCAATGAAATTTAGAATTGCAGGAAAAGAGTTTTTTGGGGTTTATAGTTCTCGCTTTATTGAGCCATCATTTGAACAAGCTGAATTAAAAGAACTGAATTTTACCGATTCGATTCAGGTTGAAGGTCAAAATTTTTCATTCGCTCCCGCAACCTTATATGTTAATGGGGTCCAAAGAGAGATTATATTTTTGGATTCTACTAAGATGGTTTTTCAAGCATACAATATTTCCAATCCCTCTGCAAATTCTACTATAAGTCCAGAAATATCTGTGGAAATGAGAGGGATAACCTATGACCTTGGTAAAAGATATACTTTGAAGGCACCTGTGGTTGAAAATACTTCAATCAAACTCTCTAAAAGTTCAGAACTGATATTGAATGGAAAAAACTTCATTCCTTCTGTTGCTAATTTCAACAATCTAATTGATCAACATGATGAAATTTTCAGTAGGCCTAACCTAGCTTCAAGCACGCAATTAAAATACTCTTTTGGACAAGTTCCCAGTAGATTTTTAACGCTTCGGGTCAAGAACTTTGATCTTTATTCCAATCCCGTTTCTTTAGAAGTAAATGATCCAGTGATTGCTTTGAGGAGAGGACCTGAAGAATTTTCTTCTTTTCCCCAAAAAGGATTAGTCATAGAAGATGAGGGATATTACATTGAGAATTCCAACTTGATGAAAGTTGGATTTGAATACCCATATTTATCAAATAAGGTTGGTGAAATTCCTCATCGAGAAAATTATTTTTTCGAAAAAATAGATGGGAAAATCCTGATTGGTGGTGGCGCTCAATCTCAATTTAACCTAAATAAAAATATTTATTGGTTTAATCCACAAACGAAAAAACTTGATCAGCTTACCGAGCTGCCTGAAGGTCTGGTTGGATTTAAAATAGTATATAAAGTTGGAAATAGCTTAATTTTCGAACAAGGTCTTAGGTACGAAGAATTTAGATTGGTTCCTAGCAGGGAAAGGTGGAAGTTAGATTTGAATTCTAAAAATTGGGAGAGATTGTCAGATTCAAAATTAGAATCTAATGCTATTTACAAGCACTTTATTTTTAGTGACCAACTTTACAGTCTGATTGCAGATTTTCAGAATGGAATTTATACTCTGGCTAAGAAAAATTTTTCCACATTTGAATGGGAAATTATCAAAGATAGGGTAGACTTGAGAAGTTCGTTTTATGTCCACCAACCTGTCCAAATAAATGGTTTTTCTTATTTTATTCAAGAAGATAAGATCGAAAGACTTGATTTAAGCTCTGGAGAGGTGGATTTATATCCTGTAAACACTGGACAGCGATTTAATTCTTCTTCAGCATTTAATTTGAAAGATAAGGCATACTTAGGCGTTGATTTTAGCTTATACGAGTTTGACCCAGCATACCTTTCTAACTAAGTTGTTGATTTATTCATTGATTTTCAGTTTTAGTTCTTTGCCTGATTCGTTTTAGGGGGCCTTTATAAAGCAATATCAAAAATCCTTAAATCTTTTATTTCTGTGACTAATTTGTTACCCATATATTAAATTTAAAAATGCGTGATAAAGGAAGTATTCAATAGAACTTGATTAATGATATGCCGATTAAGATTCCTTTTGATAAGCGA
Source organism: Algoriphagus algorifonticola (assembly GCF_007655305.1). Classification (GTDB taxonomy): domain Bacteria; phylum Bacteroidota; class Bacteroidia; order Cytophagales; family Cyclobacteriaceae; genus Algoriphagus; species Algoriphagus algorifonticola. Next base: position 20,215 of record NZ_VLOG01000026.1, on the reverse strand, counting down.
TCCTTTTGTTGAGCCATAAAATTTTAATGGGAGATGAATGGTGGGCTCATTCACAAAGTATTTTTCAAATTGTATCGCTCATCTCTGCCATTCTGACCCATTCTTTCTTTGGCACAGGCATTGAACTTTAAGCACAGACCTTCGTACATTGGAGGTCTAACTTAAACCAAGTCAAAAAACGACAGTTTAACTGTCAAAATGTCTATATGAGTCAATTCGAAAATTCCTTATTTGATAATCTTATGGTAGGTGAGTATGCAGGAGAGGGAGATCTGATCCAATTAATCACAGATGAAGAAGATGATCAAAATGGAAAAGAAATATTAAAGGAAGAAATTCCGATTTTATCTGTTAGAAATACGGTACTTTTTCCAGGGGTGGTGATTCCAATCACTGTTGGACGGCAAAGGTCAATCAAACTGGTTAAAAAAGCCCAAAAGGGCGATAAGATGATTGGGGTCTGCGCGCAGATCAATCCTAATAATGATGATCCGGCTTGGGAGGATATTTATCAAGTAGGGACATTGGCCAAAATTATCAAGATGATAGTCCTTCCTGATGGAAATACCACGATTATAATTCAAGGTAAAAAGCGATTTAAAATCAGGGAGCAGGTTACTGATGACCCTTACTTTATCGCTAAAGTGGATTTCCTTGATGAAAACTTCCCAAAAAGCTCCAAGAAAATACAAGCGCTGGAAGAGTCTCTGAAAGACGCAGCTACCAGAATTCTTCATCTGAATCCAGAAATCCCAAGAGAGGCTCAAGTAGCTTTGGATAATATTGACAATACTCCATTTCTTACCCATTTCCTTTCTTCCAATATTAATGCTCCAGTCGAATCCAAGCAGCGATTATTGGAGATCAATGATGGGGTAGAAAGAGCTACTTTGCTTTTGGAATTCATGATGAAGGATATCCAAATGTTAGAACTGAAATCAGAAATCCAAAAGAAGGTACATACTGATATCGACCAGCAGCAAAGAGACTATTTCTTGCGTCAACAAATGAAAGTTCTTCAAACTGAACTGGGGGAAGAAGGTCCTGAGAAAGAGGTGGAAGATTTGCGAGTTAGAGGGGCCAAGAAAAACTGGCCTGCGGAAGTTGCTAAGCATTTTGAAAAAGAACTGGATAAGATTTTAAGAATTAATCCTTCTGCTGCAGAATACCCAATTGCGCTCAACTATGCAGAAACCATGGTGGAATTGCCATGGAATGAGTTTACTCAGGATAATTTTGATCTCAAGCATGCCAAAGAAATTTTGGATGCGGATCACTTTGGTCTTGAGAAAGTCAAGGAAAGAATTATCGAATACTTGGCTGTTTTAAAGTTAAAAAATGATCTCAAAGGCCCAATCCTATGTCTTTACGGACCTCCTGGGGTTGGGAAAACCTCTTTGGGGAAATCCATAGCCGCAGCCTTGGGAAGAAAGTATATCCGAATGTCATTGGGTGGTCTGCATGATGAGGCTGAGATCCGAGGTCACAGAAAGACTTATGTGGGCGCTATGCCAGGTAAGATTATCCAAAACATGAAAAAGGTGAAAATATCCAATCCTGTTTTCGTTTTGGATGAGATTGACAAACTTTCATCGGACTTTAGAGGAGATCCAAGTTCAGCTTTCTTGGAAGTATTGGACCCTGAGCAGAACTTCGCCTTCCTTGATAATTATCTGGAAGTGGAATATGACTTGAGCAAGGTTCTGTTTATCGCTACTGCCAACTCATTGGATACCATTCAGCCTGCGTTGAGAGATAGAATGGAAATCATTGAAGTGACTGGGTATACTCAGGAAGAGAAAGTAGAAATAGCCAAAAGACACCTAGTTCCTAAGCAAAGAAAAGAGCATGGACTTAAAGCCAATCAAATTCGTTTTGACAAAAGTGCTTTGGTGAAGATTATCGAGGATTATACCCGGGAATCAGGGGTTCGTAATCTGGAAAGAGCCATAGGTAAAGTTGTTAGAAATGTGGCCAAGTCTATTGCGATGGAAGAGGAGTATGAACCTAAAATCAATGCAGAGGCCGTTCGTAAAATCTTGGGTTCTGAGATGTTTGATAAGGAAACTTATCAGGATAATTCCGTGGCAGGTGTAGTGACTGGTTTGGCCTGGACCAGTGTAGGAGGTGAAATTCTATTTATTGAATCTAGCTTGAGTAGAGGAAAAGGGAAGTTAACCTTGTCTGGCCAGTTGGGGGATGTGATGAAAGAATCTGCTATGACAGCGCTATCTTATTTGAAGTCACAGGCAGAGCATTTGGAGATTGATCATAGAGTATTTGATCAATATGATTTGCACATTCACGTCCCAGCGGGTGCAGTTCCAAAAGATGGACCATCTGCGGGTATTACTATGTTGACTGCAATGGCCTCTGTTTATACCCAAAGAAGAGTGAAGGCGAAAGTAGCTATGACAGGTGAAATCAGTTTGATTGGGAAAGTAATGCCTGTTGGAGGGATCAAAGAGAAAATCTTAGCAGCTAAAAGAGCAGGGATTAAAGAAATTATTCTTTGCAAGAAGAACAAGCGGGATATCGAAGAAATCGATGAGCAGTATATCAAAGGAATAGATTTTCACTTTGTAGATAAAGTAAGTGAGGTGTTGGATATTGCTTTACTGAAGTCTAAAGTGGAGAAGCCGTTAAGGTTTTCCTTTCAGGCTGATGCCAAAAATGCTGAATAATTAAGCGGGGAGAAAAAACTCCCCTTTTTAGTTTTCTAAGGGAAACTGATCAAGTTTAAAATTTAAAAAATTACAAGATGGATCAAATACTTTCTTTAACTCCGAGACAGATCGTCGCTGAGTTAGATAAATATATTATAGGACAAAAGGACGCAAAACGAAATGTAGCCATTGCGCTTCGAAATAGAATTCGAAGAATGATGGTCAAATCTGAAATTCAAAAAGATATTGTTCCAAACAATATTTTGATGATAGGTTCTACCGGTGTAGGTAAGACAGAAATTGCCAGAAGATTGGCAAAAGTCGCTCAAGCACCTTTTACCAAAGTGGAGGCTTCCAAATTTACCGAAGTAGGTTACGTCGGTCGAGACGTGGAAAGTATGGTTAGGGATTTGGTAGAGCAGGCGGTTCATTTGGTGAGAGAAGTGAAGAATGAGGCTGTAAAGGCTAAAGCTTCCGAATCAGTTGAAGAAATTATTTTGGATATTTTGATTCCTCCTGTCAAGGGTGCAGGGTTTAGAACAGCACCTGTTATAAATGATCAGGAAGAACCGGGTTCTGACGGTGAACTCAATGAAAGAACCAGAGAAAGATTTCGTGAAAAACTCAGAAACGGAGATCTGGATGATAGAAAAATAGAAATCAATGTGAAAGCCTCTTCTCCGGTAGGAGTGGGAATGATTGGAAATGGAATGATGGATGATGCCAGTATGGCGGGCCTTCAGGACATGATTTCCAACATGATGCCAAAGAAGACCAAAAAGCGAAAGCTTAGCATAGCAGAAGCCAGAAAGGTTTTGCTGGAAGAAGAAGTCTCCAAGTTGATAGATTTTGATGAAGTAAAGGAAGAAGCAATTAAATTGGCTGAAAACAATGGGATTATTTTCATTGATGAGATCGATAAAATTGCTTCCAAATCAGGCAAGAATGGTGGTGGGCCAGATGTAAGTAGAGAAGGTGTTCAAAGAGACTTATTGCCGATCGTAGAGGGAAGTTCGGTGAACACCAAATATGGCGTAATCAATACCGATCATATTCTATTCATTGCAGCGGGTGCTTTCCACGTGAGTAAGCCTTCAGATTTGATTCCTGAACTTCAAGGTAGGTTCCCGATTAGAGTGGAGTTGAACAGCCTAACCCAAGAAGACTTTTCAAGAATTCTTCGTGAACCCAAAAATGCTTTGACCAAACAGTATCAGGCATTATTTGAGGCAGAGCAGGTATTTCTTGAATTCAATGATGAAGCCATTGAAGAAATAGCTCGATTGGCATTTTTGATCAATCAAGAAGTAGAAAATATCGGAGCAAGAAGACTGCATACTGTGATGTCTCATTTACTGAATGACTTCTTGTTTGAGGTACCGGACACCATAGAAGCCAACTCAAAAATTATGGTCACCAAGGAAATGGTACAGGAAAGATTAAATACTTTGGTGAAAAACCGAGATCTCTCACAATATATTCTGTGATATAGGTTTCTTACCGTTAATTGTAGAAGGGTTTTCATTCAAAACCCTTCTTTTTTTTGATATAAGCTAGGTGTTTAAAATATTTTAAAACCATAAGTAACTGATATTTAATTGATTACATATTTTTGTTTAAATCATTTTAAAAATTGGGATGATCCTTGTTAGGTAAAAGTGAATCACTTGTTCACCCAATGAGTAAATCACTACTAATTTTAACAGGCCACAGTAAAGGCCTAGGCAGAGCTATACTAGATCATTTTCTGAATAAGGAGGGTTTTGATGTTCTGGCAATTTCAAGGACAAAACTTGAAATCGAGGCCTCCAATCTAACCCAAATTTCTTTGGACCTTTCTGAATTGGAAGTTTTGCAGAAAGAGTTAGACTCTGTCTTTCCCATTGATAACTACGAAGAGTTTATTCTGATCAATAATGCAGGCTGGATAGGCGAAGTCAAGCCTATAGGTAGTTTGCATCCTGCAGAATTACGCACGCAAGTGAATTTGAACCTATTAGCCCCCATGTTCTTGACCAACTCCTTTATCAAGACTTACAAATTCAACGAGGCTAGAAAACAAGTGATCAATATCAGTTCAGGAGCAGCTAAAAGAGCAGTTTCGGGTTGGGGAGGGTATTGCAGTACCAAAGCTGCTTTGGCTATGTTTACGATGGTCGCAGCCAAAGAGAACAAATCCGATAAATTCCACTTCTACAGTCTAGCTCCAGGAATTGTAGATACTGAGATGCAGGCAGAGATTAGAAATTCCAATGAATCTGATTTTCCGGATATAGAAAAATTCAAAGGATTTAAAGAAAATGGAGATTTAAGCTCTCCTGAAGATGTAGCGGCAAAAATTGATTTTCTTATTAGCAATCCATCTAAATTTGAGGATGTTATTCAAGATGTGAGAAACTTCTGAAATTTGAGATAAAAAAGGAATTAGGATCTTTTCTTGTTTTTTGGGTAGTCCCAAAAATCTTTTTTTACTGTTTTTGAATGCATTTCGGCCCAAGAATCTACCAATAAGTTAAAACAGAAAATCCCTGCTGTAGGAAGATTGTCTATATATTCTCCCAAATATTCTATAAGGTCATTCAACCCGGGGTTATGACCTACCAAGAAAAGGGTTTCTTTTGAATCCTTTTGCATGTGAATATATTTCATCATGACGGAAGGAGAGGCATGATATAGGTTGGGCTCAATTTCAATGATTTCTGGGGAGGCTTCCATTGCTTCCACAATCAGTTTTGCAGTAGCCACCGCCCTTTCAGCGGAGGAGCTTAGGATAAGATCTGGTTTAATTCCTCTCTTTAAGAGTCCCTTTCCCATGATGGGAGCAGCTTTAATTCCTCTTTCCGCCAAGGGTCTATCATGATCGTTTAACCAAGGATTATCCCAAGAAGATTTGGCATGTCGGATCAAAACAATTTTTTTCATATGCGTAAAATAAAAAATGATTATTTTGTTTTTTTTAGACGAATATTTACTTTTAAAGCAATTCAGTTACAATTTATAACAATTTATTATGTTTACCGGAACAGTAAAATTTTACAATGAAGCCAAGGGGTTTGGATTTATCGTGGATGATGAGTCCCAAAGCGATGTCTTCGTACACGCAACCGGATTGGTGGACAAAGTTGCCCAAAATGACAAAGTTACATACGACGTCAAGGATGGCAAAAAAGGACCAAACGCCATCAACGTCAAAAAAGCATAAATGCGTTTTTGAATAATGATGTAAAGGAGCCTCCGTTTTTCGGAGGCTTTTTTGTTTTATCTATATAATCTGTTTAAAATTTATTTTTTAGAGGTCAGATAGCTTGTCCCGAATTTGATTCGGGAGAATCTTGCATATTCTCCCCGATACATCGTGGCATCCCGGTGTATGTCGCTTGCGTTGTGCTCGATTTCATAAAGCTATTTATTATCTGCTAACGTGCTCTTTATCATGTCAATACGTCTGAATATTTGACTTTTACATGGAAAAATCTGTCAAAGAGGCAGGAAAAATCAAGTGGTACAAGTTTTTCTTATTAGTTGGTGTAAACAACTTAAACCAAAAACATCATGAAACTTACAAAATATAATCCGACCAGTACTGAATTTCCAACCACATTCAGTAGCATGTTAGACAGGTTCTTTAATGATAATTTTATCCCAATGAATAAGCAGTTTAATCCTGCTGTGGATATTTCAGAAGATGATAAAAGCTTTGAAATTGAATTCGCTGTGCCGGGAATGAAAAAATCTGATTTCAATATCGATCTTACCGAAGGAAGGTTAACTATATCAGGAGAGCGAAAAATTGAGGAGAAAAAAGAAGGGAAAAATTATCATAGCATAGAGACTCATTTTGGTTCCTTTAGCAGATCCTTTTACTTGCCTGAAAATGTATTAAGTGAAAAAATCGAAGCAACATACGTGGATGGAGTTTTGAAAATTTCCATTCCAAAAACTGAAAAAAAGAATTTGAAGTCTGTCATAGAAGTCAAATAATTTGAAGAGCGGAAAAACCCCGCTCTTTATTTTTGAGTTTATTTAAAAGGATGTGAAATGCGGTTAATTCTTGTTAATTTGAGGTTTTAGCCACATCAAAAGGCTTTATTATTGAGCCTTTCGTCTTTATAAATTTGTAACAGAAATAATTCTATAAACTATGAGCAAAAAACAATTCTTTCTTGGGATGCTTCTGGCCTCTCTGATTGGGGGTATTGTAGCTTTGGCTGGGGTGAGTTTTTTGATTCAACCTCAAGAAGCTACAAGCTTTGATGAAAAGCAGCAGACCAGTTTTGTTAATTTATTAAACGGTGAAAATTTCACCATTCCCGATGGGATCAATTTTGTGGCATCTGCCGGTATTGTGACCCCGGCAGTGGTCCACGTAAAAAGTACAATTTCTTACGGAGGTACAAGGTCCCAAAGAGATCCAATTCAAGAATTCTTTGGCATTCCTCCAAGGGGCAGACAGGGTGGTCCTGGAATGCAAGCTCCGGTGAGCTCAGGCTCTGGAGTGATTATTTCTGAAGACGGATACATTGTCACCAATAACCATGTGGTTGATGGAGCTACTCAAATTGATATTTCATTAGAAAATAATAAGCGTTTTGTAGCTAAGGTTATTGGTACAGACCCTACTACGGATTTGGCTTTATTGAAAATTGAAGCTAAGGGGCTGCCATATGTAAAGTTTGGAAATTCTGATCAAACCAAAATCGGAGAATGGGTACTAGCAGTAGGTAATCCTTTTGACTTAAATTCTACCGTTACAGCTGGAATTATTTCCGCCAAAGCTAGAAATATTGGCATTTTGAGAGATGTGGAAAACAACCTGCAGATTGAATCCTTCATCCAGACAGATGCCGTAGTTAATCCAGGTAACTCAGGAGGGGCTTTGGTTAATTTAGCAGGAGAGTTAATTGGTATTAACACAGCCATTGCATCCAATACAGGAACTTTTGCTGGGTATTCATTTGCAGTTCCTAGTTCTTTGGTGAAAAAGGTTATGGATGATTTAATGCGATACGGAACAGTTCAAAGAGGTCTTTTGGGAGTAAGTATCCAAGATGTTAGCCCAGAATTATCTGATCGTTTGAATATAGAATTCCCTGTGGAGCAAGGAGTATATATTGGAGGAGTCAATGAAGGTAGCGGAGGAAAAGAGGCCGGATTGAAGGCCGGTGATATCATTATTGGGATTGATGGAAGATCGGTAACCAATGTGGCAATGCTACAGGAAATGGTAGCTAGAAAACGCCCCGGAGACAAAGTGGAGGTGGAATATATCCGCGATGGCAAGACCTTTAAGACCAATGCGACTTTGAAAAACTTCGAAGGAGATACAAATATTGTTAAAAAGGTAATTCCTAAAACTTATGAGTTTGAAGGCTTGATCTTTGAAAACCTTTCCACTGAACAAAAGGAAAGATTAGGAATATCCGGTGGAGCTTTGATTAATACTGTGGGGGCTCCTAAATGGAGAAGCGCAGGGGCAAGACCAGGATTTATCGTAACATCAATTATTGCCGAAAATGGCCGGTATAAAGTAACTGATGCCGAGTCTATAATTTCTACACTCTCCAAATTATCAGGAGAGGAAATTGTTGTACTGGGTATGTTTAATGATGGTACAGAATACTACTTTGAGGTTGAACTCGAATAGGGATAAAGAAAACTAATCATAAAAAAAGCTCGCTGGGTAATTCCAGCGAGCTTTTTTGATTTATAAAATGCTTATGCTACTTGAAGTCTCTTGAACTTTGATTTGTCAAATTGAGATTTGGCATATTCTTCATCTATGACCAATTCTTTGATGTCCTCATTAGAAGGAAGTTCATACATAGCATCAGTGATGATTGCTTCACAAATAGAACGAAGCCCTCTTGCACCTAGATTATATTCCACAGCCTTTTCTACAATGAAGTCAAGGCCACTTTCTTCAAATACTAGCTTTACTCCTTCCATTTCCAAAAGCTTGTGATATTGTTTCACCAATGCATTTTTTGGTTCTGTCAGGATTCTTTTCAGTGCTTCTTTATGAAGTGGATCCAAGTGGGTCAATACAGGAAGTCTTCCTATCAATTCTGGAATTAAACCAAAAGCTTTGAGGTCTTGAGCAGTTACATATTGCAAAAGATTTTCTCTGTCCGCTATGGATGCTTCAGAAGCCTTACTAAAGCCTAATGGCTGAGTGTTAAGGCGCTTGGCAATATGTCTGGCAATTCCGTCGAATGCACCTCCGCAGATGAAGAGAATGTTCTCTGTATTCACAGCGATCATTTTTTGATCTGGATGCTTTCTTCCTCCTTGAGGTGGTACATTAACCACCGTTCCTTCCAGAAGTTTGAGCATAGCCTGCTGCACACCTTCTCCACTGACATCTCTAGTGATTGATGGGTTGTCTGATTTTCTGGCGATTTTGTCAATCTCATCGATATAGACAATCCCTCTTTCAGCAGCTTCTACATTATAATCTGCTGCCTGGAGCAATCTGGTCAAGATACTTTCTACATCTTCACCGACATATCCAGCTTCAGTCAAAACGGTAGCATCAGCAATACAAAATGGAACCTCAAGAATCCGAGCCAGAGTTTTTGCCAGATAGGTTTTTCCTGTTCCCGTATCTCCAACCATGATGATATTGGATTTTTCAATCTTGATATCATCCTTTTCTACTTTTTGCTGAAGTCGCTTGTAGTGGTTGTAGACAGCTACTGTTAAAACTTTTTTAGCATCCTCCTGACCGATTACATACTGGTCCAGATAGGAGGTAAGCTCCTTCGGTTTTTTGAGATTAAACTTTGGTTTGGAAGCAGTACTTTTCTTGGTTTTTTCTTCCTCACCAAGAATCATATGTGCTTGCTCGATGCAGAAATTACAGATATGGGCAGAAATACCCGATACCATCAAGTCAACATCTTTTTTGTTTCTACCGCAAAAGGAGCAGGTTACCTGAGCCATTTAATTATTTTTTTACAAGTACTTCATCGATCAAACCGTAGGCTTTAGCTTCAGGAGCTTTCAACCAATAGTCACGATCTGAATCTCTTTCAATTTCTTCGTAGGTTTTTCCTGTATGATTTGCCAGAATTTGGTACAGCTCCTGTCTCATGGAAAGAATTAATTTAAGAGATATTTCCATGTCTTTAGACTGTCCCTGCATTCCTCCAGAAGGCTGGTGAATCATCACTCGGGAATGCTTTAGTGCAGATCTTTTGTCCTTCGCACCACCGGCAAGCAAAACTGCGCCCATCGAAGCTGCGATTCCTGTACAGATAGTAGCTACATCTGGACCAATGTACTGCATCGTGTCGTAAATGCCTAATCCTGCTGTAACTGATCCTCCCGGGCTGTTGATGTAAAGGAGTACATCCTTTTTGGAATCCACTGATTCCAAAAACAGCAACTGCGCAACAATAATATTGGCAATGTGATCATCTACTCCTGTTCCCAAGAAAATGATTCTGTCCATAATCAATCTTGAAAAGACGTCAATTTCTCTAAAGTTTTGAGGTCTCTCCTCGATCACAGAGCGAGTCATATTCTCGATGTGTTGTGTATACTGATCAAATGCGGTGCCGCTTACACCTTGATTGTGAATCGCATACTTTCTGAATTCTTCTTTATTGATCATATCTATGTATGTTGTGGTTAACAAAAATAAAAAAAGCCCTTAAATAAGGACTTTTTTATAGAGCTAAAAGCATTTTACTTTTCTAAAAGTTCCTTGAACTGATCAATGCTTATTTCCTTTTCTTTCATGTCTATTTTTTCCTGTACAAATGATAAGACTTTATCATTCTGTACTGAGGTTAGCATGTTCATATAGTTTTGACCTTCTTCTCCTTTGAGATAATTGTCTACAAACATATCCATGCTGTCTTCCATTTGAGATCCAAGACCACTCGCTGCAAATTGCTCTCTGATCATCTCTTTGGTTTTAGCGATAACATCTTCGTGCTCCGCCTTAATTTCATTAGCTCTAGCCAACTCATTAGAAACCAAAGACCAAATCAGTTGTCTTGCATAGATTGGGAATTCTTTATCAACGTCTTCCTGAGTGACTTTCCCTTCGTTTGCTTTAAGCAACCACTCTTTCAAAAAGTCTTCCGGCAAATCAAGGTTGGCCTTTTCTACCAACACTTTCTTTAATTCTTCCTCAGTGAAAACTTTGGATTCTTTATCGTAATTAGACTGAAGAGTATCCTTTACCTTAGCTACGAATTCTTCTTCAGACTTAACCTGATCCGGACCAAAGATTTTATCAAAGAACTCCTGATCCATTTTCGCCTCTTCAGTTCTGTTGATGTTTTTTACAGTGAATGTAAAAGCTCCATTGGCAAATTGCATTTCATCTTCAGAAAAGTCAAAAGCCTCTTCCCACTCGCCTTTTTTCACGTCTTTAGCGTCAAACTCAACTACTGCATCTTTACCGAGACCGATGAATTTTTTAGCTAATTTTTTGCTCAACTTAGAAAGTGGCAAAGAAAGAGTTTTAGTGAAATCTCCTTCAGCAACTTTTAAATCTCCATAAATATTATCACCCTCTTCAGAAGTCTCCGGATTGGTGCTGTTTCCATACTGAGATGTTAGATTCTCAATGGTTTCATTGACCAATTTGTCATCTACCTTAATAGCGTATTTGGTTGCTTTGATTTTCTTATCAAGCGGCAATTCAAAATTCTCTATAAAGCCGATTTTGTATTCAAAGTCAAAATCCTTCTGATTTTTCCAATCGATTTTCTCCTCAACGTTTTCTACTGGAAGTGGATCACCCAAAACTCTGAAAGTTTGCTCTTTCAGATACTTATTCAAAGATTCACCCAAAATCTCGTTGATTTCTTCCACTAAAACGGAAGTTCCATACATGTTTTTAACCATGGAAATTGGAGCTTTCCCAGGTCTGAAGCCACGAATATTAGCTTTTCTAGCATAATCTTTCAATTTGGCATCTACCTTCGGTTGATAATCTGCTTCTGTTAGCTTAATTTTAATAGAAGCTTGATTTGCTGAGTGCTTGTCTAATGTGATTTCCAAAGCGCTTGTATGTTTATGATGAAGATTAACTAAAAACCCCCAATCTCTTTCCTGTTTGTGAAAAACAGTCGAGTGATTGAGGGTTCGGTATGTGTGCGGATGGAGGGACTCGAACCCCCATGCCTCGCGGCGCTAGATCCTAAGTCTAGTGCGTCTACCAATTTCGCCACATCCGCAGTTGAACCAATTCAAATCCGGATATTACATCCCGTTTTCAATTGTGGATGCAAATGTAGGTACTAAAAGATAATTTGCAAATGCTCACCCAAAAAAAAATCTAAAATCATTTCCAAAAATTAAGAGACAGCTTCCATTTTTGTAGTAAATTCCCTCAGTATGATTCAAGTAGACCTCGAAGAAGAAAGAAAAGAAATTTTAAAGCGATATAGAAGAATTCTTCGTCAAGCCAAACCCATCCTGAAGGAAGGGGATGCAAAGCTCATTAAAAGAGCTTTCAATGTATCTCTGGAGGCTCATAAGGATATGAGGAGGAAGTCGGGAGAACCCTATATCTATCATCCATTAGAAGTAGCATTGATCTGTGTGGAAGAAATCGGATTGGGCACCACTTCAATTGTATCTGCTTTATTACATGATGTAGTAGAAGATACTGATTGGGAGTTAGAAGATATAGACCGGGAGTTTGGACATAAAGTCATGACCATTATAGATGGCTTGACTAAAATTTCCGGGGTGTTTGAGTATGGGAGTTCTCAACAGGCTGAGAATTTCCGAAAAATGCTCCTGACCCTTTCAGATGATGTGAGGGTGATTTTGATCAAAATTGCAGATCGTCTCAACAATATGCGGACTTTGGCCAGCATGCCTAGGCATAAGCAATTGAAAATCGCTTCAGAAACAATGTATCTGTACGCTCCACTTGCACACCGATTGGGACTTTATGCGATTAAGTCGGAATTAGAGGATCTTTATCTGAAATACACCGATACGGATACCTATAAGGACATTGTTAATAAGATTAATGAATCGAAATCCTATAGAAATAGGTTCATCAGGTCTTTCATTCAGCCAATTGAGGAAGAGTTGAATCGCCAAGGCTTTTCTTTCACCATTAAGGGTAGACCGAAATCTGTTTTTTCAATCTATAATAAGATGAAAAAGCAGGGGATTCCTTTCGAAGAGGTATATGACTTGTTTGCGGTTCGTATTATTTTGGATAGTGAATTGGAAAGCGAAAAGGCAGATTGCTGGCAGGTCTATTCTATTGTCACTGATTTTTATAGACCCAACCCAGACAGACTGCGTGATTGGATTAGTACTCCGAGGTCTAATGGCTATGAGTCTCTTCACACTACTGTAATGAGTAATACTGGGCAGTGGGTGGAAGTACAAATCAGGACTTCCAGAATGGATGAGATTGCGGAAAGAGGTTATGCTGCACATTGGAAATACAAGGAGAAAGACAGTAGTGGTAAGGGAAGTTCTGGATTGGATGACTGGATCACTCAGGTAAGGAGTATGCTCGAATCCAATGATGGAAACGCTATAGAATTCATGGATGATTTCCGTGGAAATTTATTTCATGAGGAGGTTTTTGTCTTTACTCCTAAAGGCGATTTGAAGGTTTTGCCATTTGGAGCGACTGCTTTGGATTTTGCATTTGAAATTCACACGGAAGTAGGGGCCAGATGTATAGGAGCCAAAGTGAATCAGAAGTTGGTGCCTATCAACCACAAGCTTAAAAATGGAGATCAGGTAGAGATTCTTACCTCCAATAAGCAAAAGCCGACAGAGGATTGGTTGAATAATGTGATGACCTCTCGCGCTAAGGCTAAAATCAAGGATGCCCTGAGAGAGGAGAAGAAATCTGCCATTTTGGATGGAAAAGAGATCATTCAAAGAAAGCTTAAGCAGATGAAGATGGATTTCAATTCAGAAACTGTAGAAAAGTTACGGGCCTTCTTTGAATTGAAAACAGCGAATGAATTTTACTACAGAGTTGGAAAAGGAATTATTGATCCTACCACTATCAAGTCTTTCAAAGATTTCAAAGAAACCCAAAAGCTGAAGCACAAGGCTATTCAGGAAAAGGTGAAAGATGAAAGTACATTCACCAAAGAAATCAAAAGCTTGAAAGGACCTGATCACGATCAGCTACTTATAGGGGAGGACATGGATGTAGTAGATTATATCCTTGCAAAATGCTGTAACCCTATCCCGGGAGATGATGTTTTTGGATTTGTGACTGTCAATGAAGGAATTAAAATCCATAGGACTTCCTGTCCCAATGCCTTGGAACTACTTTCTAATCATGGAAATCGAGTAATCAAAGCCAGATGGACCAGTCAAAAGGAAATTGCGTTTTTAGCAGGTTTACACATTGTAGGTACAGACCGTGTGGGCTTGATTAATGATGTTACTAAGGTGATATCCAATGAATTGAAAGTAAACATGCGTTCAATCACAGTGGATTCAGATGCGGGGATTTTCGAAGGAACAATCAAGCTCTATGTCCACAGCACAGAGCATTTGGATAAATTGATGAAAAATTTGAGTCAGGTAGAGGGAATCATCAAGGTTTCACGCTTTGATTGAACAAATGAATCTTTTCTCCCTATCAAAAGTTATATTTGGAAAAAAAGAAGCCAATGTCTTTGAATACAACTCATTTCGAAGAAGTAAAGAAAATATTTACAGCCTATCTCGAAAATCAAAAGCTTAGGAAGACTCCTGAGCGATATGCGATTCTAGAAGAAATTTATAGCCGAAGCGGGCATTTTGATGTGGAGTCTCTATACATCAGTATGAAAAATAAGAATTACCGCGTCAGCCGAGCTACTGTTTATAACACCTTGGATCTTTTGGTAGAATGCGATTTAGTGACCAAACATCAATTTGGGAAAAATCTCGCTCAATTTGAAAAGTCCTATGGGTACAAGCAGCATGATCATTTGATCTGTGTAGACTGTAATCAGGTGATGGAATTTTGTGATCCCCGTATCCAAAATATTCAAAATACCGTAGGGGATATTTTGGATTTCAAAGTGATGCATCACTCATTGATTTTGTATGGTAATTGTACCAAGGAAAAATGTGAAAATAGACCCACTAATTAAAAAATGAAATTAACATACAGAAGCGCTCAGGACGAAAAAGCGCATTATTTATATATCCAAGGGGATTTGATCGGTGATGAAGTTGGGCCCAAACTAGTGGAGGTGGTTTCCGATGCGATTGAAGAGGATACAAAAAATTTTGTTATTGATCTGAGCGAAGTGAGATATATCAGTTCTTCAGGGATTGGCCTTCTTATCACCATGTTGACCAAAATGCGAAATGTAGGAGGGGAAGTTTATCTTACCTCACCCTCGGATCATGTTAAAAAGTTGCTGATCATTACGAAATTGAATAACATATTCACTGTTTTTGATTCCGTAGAGGAGTTTCAAAAGAAAAATTAATAGAAATTGAATGCGATACAAAGTCAACCTGTTCACGGGCGGGTTGACTTTTTCTTTTTGGTTCAGGTAATTATTTATCCTAATTCACTTGGTTTTCTTTACTCGAATCGCAAATTTCGCCCTTCAAAAAGACTTTGATTAACCGTTTAGACCGCACATCAAATGAAGATGGATGTACTTCTGGGTCTCCAGTGGGGAGATGAAGGAAAAGGAAAAATTGTAGATGTTTTAGCTCCTGAATATGAAATCGTAGCCCGCTTTCAGGGAGGCCCCAATGCAGGACATACATTGGAGTTTGATGGCATCAAGCATGTTTTACACCAAATTCCTTCAGGAATTTTTAGATCTCAGATTCTTAACATTATTGGAAATGGTGTGGTGCTGGATCCGGTGGTGTTGAAAAAAGAGATAGAAGGATTGGGTAAGTTTTCCATTGATTACATGAAAAACTTGGTGATTTCAAAGAAAGCCACCATCATTGTTCCAACCCATAAATTATTGGATGCTGCCTACGAGCAATCGAAGGGAGATAAGAAAATTGGATCAACACTCAAGGGAATTGGTCCAACTTACCAAGATAAAATTGGAAGAACTGCTCTTCGAGTAGGAGATATTTTAAGCCCTGAGTTTAAGGAGAAATATAATACGCTCTTAGAAAAGCATAAGACTACCTTGTCTTTTTATGACTTTCCTCTGGATCAATTGGCTGAAATGGAAAAGCAATTCTTTGACGCGATTGAATTTTTCAAGACACTCAATCTAATCGATAGTGAGTATGTGGTCAATGAAGCTTTATCAGCTAATAAAAGAATCCTTGCCGAGGGGGCTCAAGGCTCATTACTGGATGTAGATTTTGGCTCCTATCCATTTGTAACTAGCTCAAGTACCATGACCGCAGGAGCGTGTACAGGTTTGGGGGTTGCTCCATCCAAAATCGGAGATGTTTTTGGAATTTTCAAAGCTTATTGTACCCGTGTAGGGAGTGGTCCATTCCCAACTGAGTTGTTTGATCAGACTGGGGAGGACATGAGAAAAGAAGGTAATGAATTTGGAAGTACGACCGGTCGTCCGAGAAGATGTGGATGGTTGGATTTGCCGGCTTTGAGATATAGTATCATGATCAATGGAGTCACTCAGTTGTTTATGATGAAAGCAGACGTGTTGAATATTTTCGAAGAGATCAAAGTTTGTACCCAGTATGAACTTCCAAATGGAGAAAAGATCGATCGTTTGAGCTTTGAAATCACCGATACTGAAGTCAAGCCAGTTTACAAGACAATGAAAGGCTGGAATTGCTCTTTGGAAAACGTTAGGTCTTATGAGGATTTCCCTCAAGAATTGAAAGACTATGTATCTTATCTGGAAAAAGAGCTCCATGTCCCAATTAAATTGGTTTCGGTGGGGCCTGATAGAGTCCAAACCATTATGAGATAAAAATTTAGCCTCGGATTTTAACCATTCGAGGCTTTTTTCTTTTTGTGCTGAGATCATTTCGTATTTTTAGCAAAATGTGTGGGAGAATGAATTTTAAATTTTTTGCAATCGGTCTGTTAATCTTTTTGAATTTCTTGGTAGGAGTTAAAGCTCAGACAGGATTTCCATATTGTGAAAGTTTTCAAACGCCAGGCACTCAATCTAAGACCATTTTTGGGGGAAATGCCTCTTTGACAGGCGGGGTCTTGCGACTAACTAGTAATTTGAATGATCAGGTAGGTTATGTTTACATTGATGTACCATTTCCATCCATTTACGGGATTAAGGCAGAATTTGAGTACTTCAGTTATGGAGGAACAGGCCAGTTTCTGGCTGATGGTTTGACCATTTTTTTATTTGATGGAGATACACAGAATTTTTCACCAGGCGGATTTGGAGGCTCTTTAGGTTATGCTCCTAGAAATAATGAGTCTGGATTGAGTAATGCCTACATAGGAATTGGCTTTGATGAGTTTGGGAATTTCGGCAACAGTGGCGAGGGAAGGATTGGTAGGTTTTCTAATATTCAGCCTGAAGAAAGAGTACCAGATGCTATTGTAGTAAGGGGACCAGGAAATGGATTTCAGGGTTATCAGTTTATAGTAGGAAGAAAAACCAATACAACAGGAAATAATAACGATGGGCTCAATCCAGGAGCACAATTCCCAATTAGCTCTGGTGGATCAGGGACTACTAGAGTGACAGATCCTAATCAGCCTGGCTATAGAAAGGTGTTTTTAGAATTAGAACCCAATCCTAATGGAGTAGGTTTTTTTCTCACCTTGAGAATGATGGTTACTACTCAGTCCAATCAACCGAGAATGGTGACCATATTCGATAGGCCTTATGATTTTCCTGCACCGAAAAATCTTAAAATCGGATTTGCAGCTTCTACCGGAGGCTTTACCAATTTTCATGAAATCAGAAATCTTCAAGTTGAAGTGTCTAATGACGACGCTTTGGAAAATCCCATCGGAATAGATTTCGAAGATGTTGCTACTTGTGAGGGACAGGAAAATCAGTTTTTTATTTTGGATCAGGATGTGGTTTTACCCAATGTTGACTCAGAGATTCGCTGTTTGCAATTTTACAGGACAAGGGAGGAAATTCAGGCACAGGCAGACGATATCTGTACTCAGGCAAGATGTTTGGAACAAAACAGATATTTGGTTCTGCCGGAAGGAATTCTGGAAGCAGGAGAAAAAGGAGCCTACACATTTTTTCCAAATGAAGGCTTTGCCGGTCAAGAGGTGACCGTTTTTTACACTATTGGAGATAATTATGGAAAAGCTTCTGAAGGGAATAAAATTACCTTAAGGATACAAGAGTCTCCAGAGCCAGTAAGTTTGGAGGTCATCGGTAAAGAAGTTGTTGAAGGAAGTATCAATAGCTGTCCTGGAGAATCATTGACTTTTATTGCGAGTGGGAATGAAGAATATACTAGATACGAATGGTATCTAGATGGGGAATTGATAGTAAATGAAACCTCTGACCAGCTCATTATAAGTGAAGAGGGCATGGTAGAGGTTTGGGCTTACAATAGAAATAATTGTCCTGCTAAATCGGATCCGATTGAGGTGGTATATCCCGAGTATCCAGAATTAATTTTTGATGAATTAGTTGTTGGATGCATTCCTGGTGAGCCAGTAAATATTTTTGAAGGTATATCCTCTTATGATCCAGAGTCTTTTGATTATTTATTGACGGGGAATGGTTTGGAATTGGAAAACGAAGAGATTTCAACTTTAAATCAAAGTGGCACTTACGAAGTCTTTGTGAAGCCTAAAGAATTTGATTGTTATTCCGGCTCCAATCAAGTGGAGGTATTCATCCAGGAGGAAGAACTATTGATTGGTTATGACTTTGTTGTTCAAGGTACAGATATTCGAGGGGATGCAGAAGGTGGTATTTTTCCTGATGATCCTATCCAGTTTACAGATATGTCAGACACAAGAACTATCCGCTGGTCTTGGGATTTTGGAGATGGGGAAACCTCTCAAAATAGAGATCCTGTGCATGTTTTCGGAAAAAAGGGAGAGTTTGAAGTTACTTTAACCTTGACTGACAGGTTTGGCTGTCAAAAAAGCTTGACTAAGACTATTTCTATTACCAAAAGTTTCCGGGTAATGTTTCCGACCGGATTCACTCCGGGCTTAGAGGAAAATAAAACTTACACTCCCAAATACAAGGGGCTGTTCAGTGCAGAACTTTTGATTTTTAATTTGTGGGGTGATTTGATTTTCCAGAGCAATGAATTGAATGGTGCAGGATGGGACGGAACCATCGAGGGGAAATTAGTGGATGCTGGTACATATATCTATCGATTCAATGGTGTTTCTACAGAAGGAGAGCAAGTAAAAGAGAGTGGAAAATTTAAGCTGATCAGATGAGTAAATTTTCGATTTTCGCGGTTTTGTTTTTTCTGATTTGTTTCTTTTCGAAAGGACAGGATGTTCAATACTCGCAATTTTATGCCAACCCGTTTTATTTAAATCCAGCATTTGCCGGCAGTACTGACGAAAGCAGGGTAGGTTTTAATTTTAGAAATCAATGGCCAGCATTAGATCAGAGTTTTTTAGCATCTACAGCCTATGGAGATCATTACTTTGAAAATTTGAATAGTGGGGTAGGTGTTATAATAACAGGGGCAAAAGAGTCCTTTACTCAAAGTCAATGGTATGAAGTGGGTTTGCTATATAGTTACCGCTTGAAATTATCAGAGAATACATTCTTTCAGATTGGCTTTCAAGGTAGCTTCACTGGAAGAGATGTGTATTTTGATAGAGTCATTTTGGGCACGCAGCTCGATATCAACAGAGGAGTGATTATTGGACAGCCGGGAGATGGATTTGAGGGGGAAAGCAAGCTTCGTTCATTTGATGCCCATACTGGCTTTTTATTTTATGGGAAAAAGTTTTGGATGGGAGGTTCAGCCTTTCATTTATTGGAACCCTCGATTAGTTTTCTTTCAGAAAGTGAAAACACTTTACCTATGAGGTTTGGGGTACATGGAGGATATAGGTTTGAATTGGCTCCTGGCTATATCAATGAGTATCTGAATAATTATGATCAGGAACGATCTATGGCCATTGCTTTTAATTATAGACAGCAGGGATTGTATAATCAACTGGATATTGGTGCTGAATTTTTCTTTGAGCCATTAATCCTTGGTTTGTGGTACCGAGGTCTTCCAACTAAGTACCAGTTGCCAAATAGTGAGTCTTTAATTGCCTTGGTTGGGATATCCTTGGATTCAGGGATTGAGTTGGGTTACTCTTTTGACTTTTCAGTTTCAAAACTAGGACAATCTGTTTCCGGGGGAGCTCATGAACTTTCATTTAGATATGTATTCACTTCTAATAAAAGGAGGAAAAATAGCTATCCGGCCTTGCCAAGTTTCAGGTTTTGAGTTTTTTGGCTGAGATTCAGAATATTATACTGATAATTAATACAATTATCTTTTTAATCATTTAATTCTTCGTGGAAATTGGCTTTTTAATTCAAGAAATTTTGAAAATTTTTCTGATTCATAATCAAGAGATTAGATCTGATCTAGCAGTTTTTCTATAGAATCTATTGTATCCTGAAATAATCCCCCGATATTTGCACTCCCAATCGACGCAAACGGCGCGGGGA
>NZ_VLOG01000025.1 GCF_007655305.1 Algoriphagus algorifonticola | reverse complement strand
AAATAAATTAGCAACAAACAGAAAAGCAGCTCTGAAAGAGCGAGATAGTAAGAATTTTAAAGTAGGCTAGTTTTAGGTTTTTTCCTTGATTTTTAGAACCCGATTACCCTCACTTTAATTCCCTGAAAAACGTGTTCAAAGTCCCCCTAAAGGGGGATTTAGGGGGTTAAGACTTCATGATTTAATCGTGCACCTCTCCATCATCTCACCCGTCTACCGCGCTGAGCAATTGCTCGATCAACTCGTGGAAAAAATCATGGAATCGCTAGCTTCTATCAGCCACGATTTTGAGATTATCTTAGTAGATGACTTTAGTCCGGATAATTCCTGGAACAAAATAGAAGAACTTGCTTCTAAGCACCCACAGGTAAAAGGCATTAAACTCTCCCGCAACTTTGGACAGCATTATGCCATTACAGCGGGTCTGGATCATGCAAAAGGGGAGTGGATTGTAGTGATGGACTGTGATTTGCAGGATAGGCCGGAAGAAATCCCCACTCTGTATGAAAAAGCACAGGAAGGCTTTGAGGCAGTTTTTGCCCAGCGGGTAAATCGAAAAGATACCTTTTTTAAGAAGATGGGGTCCAAAATCTTTTATAAAACCTTGGCTTATTTAACCGGAGTAGATCAGGATGAAACAGTAGCTAATTTTGGAATATATCACCGCAGGCTGATCGATGAAATTGTCCAAATGCGGGAAAAGATCAGATTCTTCCCGGCTATGGTCAAATGGGTGGGTTTTCGACAAATAGCTATCCCCGTAAGCCATTCAGAAAACGGGAAACGGGAAACTACCTATTCCTTTAAAAAACTCTTCAACCTGGCTTTGGATATTTTGCTTGCCTATAGCGATAAACCCATTCGAATGACTGTAAAATTAGGGGTCGGAGTGGCTTTTACCGGCTTTCTATTTGCCCTCTACACACTAATTCGATATGTAATGGGCGATATCATTGTGGCAGGATACGCCAGTTTGATCATCTCCATTTGGTTTCTAACAGGCCTGGTCTTAATTACTTTGGGAATGGTCGGCTTGTACGTCGGAAAAATCTTCGAAGGAGTGAAAAACCGTCCGATTTACATAGTAGAGAAAAAAACAAGTTGATTCTGTTTAATTCTACCTGTAGCTAAAAAGATGGAAGACGGGAGACCGAAGACCGAAGAAGAGGTCAAGAAGCGAAAGGCTAGAGATTAGAGATTAGAAGCGAGAGATGAGAAGCGAGAAATTAGAAGCGAGAAACGAGAATTGAGAGACGAGACAGCTCAATTACTCGCGTACTCAGTTACTCAATTGCACAGCAGAAATCGAAGCGGGCCTGAACGCTGAACAATGAACCTTGAACTAAACGATCAGAACCGAGAAGCGAGAGACGAGAAACGAGATGCGAGAGACGAGAAGCAAGATAAGAGACTCAGTTAAACCCTTACTCGATTACACAATTACTCATCCAATAACTAATAACTCAATAACCAATAACTCCCTCCAACTTTAAACTATCAACTTGCTAACTTATCTCCCTTTCGACTCTGAACTCTTTGGTTATCCTGTTGGAAAATATGAAGTAGGGGAATATTGGGATCAGGATGAATTTTTGAAGCAGACGCGGAGCTTTCAGTTGATATACCTGTTCAGTGAGCATGAACTGGATATCAATTCAGAAGATATTCAACTGATGGATGTGAAATTGATTTTTGAGAAAGCGTTGAAATCCGAATCTACATGTTCAGATATTATTGAAGTCTATCAAGGTGAACTAACAGAAGATTTGATTTCATTGGCTTTGGACAGTGGAGAATATTCACGGTTTAAAGTAGACCCTAGATTAGATCAGGGTGAGTTTGAAAAGCTATACCATATCTGGATTAGGAAGGCCCTGGAAAAAGGGGAGGTATTGGTAGATGGGGAAATGGAAGGAATGGTCACCTGCAAGGTAGATAATGACCTAGCACAAGTCGGTCTTTTTGCTGTCAAAGAATCCTCCAGAGGCAAAGGAATAGGCAAGGACCTCTTGAAAAAAGCAGAGTCTTGGGCTTTTGAAAAGGGAGCCAGAATAATGAAGATTCCAACCCAAAAAGCCAATACGCCCGCAAGGAGCCTATATGAGAAAATGGGCTATAAAATCGCTTCGAAAACCAATATCTACCATTATTGGAACTATGAGTTTAAAGTTTAATAGTTTGAAGTTGGAGACGAGAAGCGAGAGATGAGAGGCGAGAAGCGAGAGATTAGAGACGAGAGATTAGAAGCGAGAAGCTAGAACCGAGAAACGAGACAGCTCAATTACTCGGTTAATCAGTTACTCAATTACACAACAGG
>NZ_VLOG01000024.1:20072-35169 GCF_007655305.1 Algoriphagus algorifonticola | reverse complement strand
ATACGCAAAGTCAACTCTTTCATTCCCGTTTGTGAAGCTCTAATTCATGAATGTTTTTATTTCCTACATTCCTTTTCAAGAATCATGGCTTACTCCTGTGCATTTATTTATCTTTGAGCCTTCAAAAAATAAAAACCTTATGCTTAGAACGCATTCTTGTGGTGAATTACGCCTGGAACACGTCCAAACGAAAGTCAAATTAGCCGGCTGGGTACAGCGGGTAAGAAATAAAGGAGGCCTGATTTGGGTTGATTTGAGGGATCGCTATGGTGTAACTCAATTGATTTTCGAAGAAGGCTCCACAGATAAAGCTCTTTTGGAAAAAGCAGCCCAATTGGGAAGAGAATTTGTCATTCAGGCTGAAGGAACAGTAATTGAAAGAACTTCCAAGAACGATAAAATACCAACTGGATCCATCGAAATCAAAGTTGATTCTCTCAACGTTCTCAATCCCGCCAAAGTACCTCCTTTTATAATAGAGGATGAAACCGATGGGGGAGATGATTTGAGAATGAAATATAGATACTTGGATTTGCGAAGAGGAGTAGTGAGAGAAAAGCTGCAACTGCGTCACCGGATGATGCAGGAAACCAGAAAATACATGGATGCAGCTAACTTTATTGAAGTTGAAACTCCCGTTTTGATCAAATCCACTCCGGAGGGAGCTAGGGACTTTGTGGTTCCTAGTAGAGTAAATCCAGGAGAATTCTATGCTTTACCCCAGTCTCCTCAGACTTTCAAGCAGCTTTTGATGGTTTCTGGATTTGATAGATATTTTCAAATCGTAAAATGCTTTAGAGACGAAGACTTGAGAGCCGACAGACAACCTGAGTTTACTCAGATTGACTGCGAAATGTCATTTGTAGAGCAAGAGGATATTTTAAGCACTTTCGAAGGTCTTACCCGTCATTTATTTAGAGAGGTAAAAGGAATTGAGCTGGAGGAAGTACAGAGAATGACTTTTGCTGATGCAATGAAGTTTTACGGCAATGATAAGCCTGATTTGAGGTTTGATATGAAATTTGTCGAGCTCAATGAATTGGCTCAAGGAAAAGGTTTTGGAATTTTTGATGCTGCAGAGTTGGTAGTTGGAATTTGTGCCAAAGGTGCTGCGGAGTATACAAGGAAGCAGTTGGATGCTTTGACTGATTGGGTGAAAAGACCTCAAATCGGAGCGAAAGGGCTTGTTTATGTCAAATACAACGCGGACGGTTCTTTAAAATCCACAGTAGATAAATTCTATTCCTCTGAAGATTTACAGTCTTGGGCTGATGCTTTTGGAGCAGAGCCTGGTGATTTGATGTTGGTTTTGAGCGGAGATGCAAAAACTGTGAGAAAACAGCTTTCTGAGCTTCGCCTTAAAATGGGCGAAGAACTGGGCTTGAGAGATAGAACTGTATTCAAACCACTATGGGTGGTAGATTTCCCACTGTTTGAATGGGATGAAGAAACACAGAGATATCATGCCATGCATCACCCTTTCACTTCACCGAAGAATGAGGATATCGCACTTTTGGAAAGTGATCCAGGTGCGGTAAGAGCCAATGCTTATGATTTGGTAATCAATGGAGTTGAAATTGGCGGTGGATCAATCAGAATTCATGATAGACCTACGCAGCAATTGATGTTCAAGCATTTAGGATTTTCAGAAGAAGAAGCTCAAAAGCAATTTGGGTTCCTAATGGAAGCCTTCGAATATGGGGCACCTCCTCACGGTGGAATTGCCTTTGGCTTTGACAGACTCTGCGCCATTTTCGGCGGATCTGACTCAATTCGGGATTACATCGCCTTTCCTAAAAATAACTCTGGAAGAGATGTGATGATAGATTCACCGAGCACCATCGCTCAGGATCAACTGGAGGAGCTTTCGATAAGAGTTCAACTCAAAAAATAAGAAAAGAGGCCTAGCGCCTCTTTTTTATTGGGGTTTGATCAAATGAGACCGAATGCCCATCACAATCAGAAGTTGAGCAGTAGCATAAGTCCCCATGATAATCACTCCGGCTTCAGGGAATTCCATGTAAAATCTATCAATCGCTAAAACTCCGTCTGAGATTAGGAATAAGCAGGCTCCAATAAATACCTGCCAAAAAGATTCTTTACTACACTTTCCATATCTATCCCGAGCCAAAGTGACCATGGAAACAATGGTAATTATGTAGGCTATAACCGGAATTTTAAGATTTCCCAGATTGGAATTGATCAAAAAATAGATCAGTGCCGCTACTATATAAATCGGGAGGTTGATGAGAAAGACCTTCACAAAATTAACTTTCCCGATTTTTCCCGGGTTCCTCTGGGCTATTTTAAATGCGATTATATAGCAGATATGTGCCATCAAAAAGGCACCAAGTCCAAATATGAATAAATGAGGCCAAAGTAATAGGACATCCCCTATCAAAGAAAAGATTAATGCGGCCATAGTCGCTTTAGACAAGAGGGTCCAGGATATTGGTTTCGAGATTTGAAAAAAATATCCGATCAAACTGATAAGGATCAGTGGCTTAGAGAAAAAAAGATAAGGATTCAGGCCTTCCAGTAAAAAAGATAAGTGGGCAATGGAGGCAAATAAAAACAAATAAAGCCAAAGTATATTTTTATTTTTCAAAGCGTAGAAAATTTGGGGTTCTGACTGTAATATAAGTTGATTTTTAGCGGAACGCTTTACTTGCCAAATCTGATTTTGAAATATCGAATTTTTCAAATTTTTAATTAAATATTCATGCTAAGAATATTTATGATAAAACTCTACAGTTGGCAGAATAAATCTACTTGAAAAGAGATGATAATGATCAAAAAAGAAAATTAAATTAGGGGGAAGTGTTAAGTTATTGTTAAAAATTGTGAAATTAGCGCCCGTAAATTTAACGTAGAGTACCCTAAAAACCTTTCGATGGAAATTACCTTTGCATCGGATTTAATTCAAAACCAACTTTACAAACAAACAAAAAATTATGAGGCAAAATTTACTCAGAAACTTGTTGGCAATGTTCCTGGTAGTGCTGAGCACTAATTGGGCTATGTCGCAGGGTGTGACTACTGGTAACATTCAGGGTTTGGTAACCGACTCTTCTGGAGACGCCCTTCCTGGAGCCAATGTTGTAGCAACCCATGAGCCATCTGGAACCCGTTATGGGGCAGTGAGTAATTTAGAAGGTCGTTTTGTTCTTCCTAACATGCGTGTAGGCGGACCTTACACTGTTAGAATTACTTTTGTAGGATTTGAAGAAAGAGCATTTGAAGGTATTGTTTTAGGTCTAGGTCAAACCTACACACTAAATGCAGTTTTGTCAGATGGTCTTGAATTAGAAGCAATTGAAGTAATTGCAAGCAAAGACGCGATCATGAATGCAGACAAGACTGGTGCTGCATTAAACCTTACAAATGAGCGAATCAATGCTTTACCAACTGTAAATCGTAATATCAACGATTTCACAAGATTGACTCCTCAGTCTAACGGTACTTCTTTCGCAGGTACTTCAAGCAGATTCAACAACTATACGATTGATGGTAACATCTACAACAACAACTTTGGTCTAGGATCAGGTCAGTTTGCAGGTTCAAACCCAATCTCTTTGGATGCAATCGAAGAAGTTCAGGTTAACTTAGCTCCATTTGACGTACGTCAAGCAGGTTTTACCGGAGCTGCTGTTAACGCGATTACTAAGTCAGGTACTAATGAATTCACTGGTTCTGCATACTATTTCTTGAGAAATGACCAGATGATCGGTGATAAAGTGGGGGATACCAGACTTCCAATCGACGATTCCAAGAATGAAATTGTAGGTTTCCGTTTGGGCGGTCCAATCATTAAAAACAAATTGTTCTTCTTTGTTTCCTATGAAACTGAATCTGAGGCAGTACCTAGCTATACCAAGGTAGCGGCTAGACCAGGATTAGAGCCTGATGGTTTGATTGTTTCCAGAGTACCAGCATCTGATCTTGACTTCATCAGTAACCAGTTGCGTACGCTTTATGGTTATGAAACTGGACCTTACGAAAACTATCCATTTGCTTCTGAGCAGGAGCGTTTTAATGCTAGATTGGATTTCAACATCAATGACAATCACAAATTGTCTGTGAGATATAACAATTACACCGCATTTACAGATGTGCGTACTAACGGGAACTCTATCCGATTCATTTCTACTCGATTCAGAAATACTTCTAGAACGGGTATCGAAGCGATGAACTTCCGTAATACTAATTATACGAATGACAGAAATGTACAATCTTGGGTAGCAGAATTGAACTCAAGAATTGGATCCAACATGTCAAACCAATTCAATATTGGCTTTACTTCTATTACGGATCCTAAGCGTGGTATTCCAGGTGGACAGGCTTTCCCTTTCATCGAGATTTTGGAGCCAGATGCATCAGGTAACTTACTTTATTACACTTCTGTAGGTAATGAATTGTTTACCGTTGGAAACCTGTTGGAAAACAACATCTTCAACGTTACTAATAACTTCTCTCTATACAAAGGAAAGCATACCTATACTTTCGGAGCTAACTTTGAATATATGACGTTTGACAATGCATTTAACCCTGTATTCAACGGTTTCTACCGATTCAATAGCTACGATTCATTTGTTGAAACTGTCATCAACAGAACTCCAGGTACATATCCTGATGCTTTCGCAAAAAGCTTTGCCCTAGACGGATCTACAACTCCTCCTACCGATCAGACTAGATTTGGTCAGTTTGGTGTCTATGTACAGGACGAATATCAAGTTACTTCTAAATTGAAAGTGACCGGTGGTCTTCGAGTAGACTTCCCATTCTATCCTATCGATATTCCAAGAAACCAATTGTTGGATAATCTTAACAAGACTTTTGAAACCCCTGACGGAACAATCACTCCAGATGTAAGTACTTTCCCTAAAGTGAATCCATTGTGGTCTCCAAGAGTAGGTTTCAACTGGGATGCTAAAGGAAACAGAACTACCCAGGTAAGAGGTGGTACAGGTATCTTCTCCGGTAGAATTCCTTTCGTATGGTTGTCTAACCAAGTTAACGGATCAGGTGTGGTGAGAGGTGGTCTTGGATATGAAGGTGATGATGTTGAGGATGCCTTTGGTCCCAACTACGTATTCAACCCTGACGTAACATTTGGAAACCCTGAAAACCCAGGACAGTCTCTTTCTAACGAATTGAACTTGACTGATAGAGATTTCAAACTTCCACAAGTTTGGAGAACAAACCTTGCTGTTGACCAAGTGCTTCCATTTGGAATCATCGGAACAATGGAATTCATCTACTCTAGAGATGTATCCACACCAATCGCGTACAATCCTGTATTGAGAACTCCTGACGGTACTTTATCAGGACCTGACACAAGACCTTTCTGGAACGGAACCAACTATTCTAATGATCCTGATTTCAGAAACGTATTCTACTTGACTAACGCGAGAAGAAAGGCAGATTACTACTCTTTCACTGCGCAGTTGCAGAAGCAATTCGATAATGGTTTCAATACCATGATTGCATACACTAGATCAAGATCTAGAGATTTGGATGCTGCGGGTGGTTCTCAGGCTATTTCATTGTGGCCAGCTACTGTACAGGTTGACAGAAACAATCCTGATTTGAGTTTTGCTGAATTTGATATTCCTAATAGATTGATTGGATCTATTTCATACCAGACTGATAATACTACCATCTCCATCTTCTATGAAGGTGCTGATGCAGGTAGATTCTCTTATACTTACTCTGGTAATTTTGGGGATGCTTCAAACAGATTGATGTACATTCCAAACAACGCAAATGAATTAGTATTCCAGCAATTCACCTTGAATGGTAGAGTTGTTACACCAGCTGAGCAGGCTGCTCTTCTGGATGCCTACATCGATCAGGATGAATATCTAAGTGCTAACAGAGGTAAAATTGCTGAAAGAAATGGAGCATTGAGACCTTGGGTTAACAGATTTGATTTAAGAATTACTGAAGATTTGGTTCTTTCTAAAGACTCTAAAAACAAGCTTCAGCTTTCTATCGATATTTTGAACGTAGGTAACCTATTCAATTCTGAGTGGGGTATTCAGAGATTTGCTTTCCAGAACAACTTATTAAATTACCGAGGTGTGAACGCACAAGGTCAGCCTCAGTATAGATTGAATACAGTACCTGGTACTAGCGAATTCCCAACTGAAACCTTCAGAACTTCTACTTCACTAGGAGATACTTGGAGAATGCAGGTTGGTGTAAGATACATCTTCAACTAATCTAATTTAAACCATATTAAAAGCACCTCTGAAAAGGGGTGCTTTTTTTGTATAATCTCAAATAAAACTTCTTTTGGGATATGAATTTGACAAAATGTATCCCCTATTTTTTCCATTGATTGAAGGCATTTGCCTTCAGTGTTTTTTATAGTCAAATCCAAAAAAAGACTATGTAAGTTTACAAGTTCAGAACCAATACCCTGACCCTAGAGTTAAGCTAGCATGTTGTATTATAAAATGTTTCATCACGCTGCAAGTAAAGAGTGGGTGGTATTTATCCATGGAGCCGGAGGCTCTTCTGCGGTATGGTTTAAGCAGCTAAAAGACTTTCAAAAGCATTTTAATTTGCTTTTGATTGATTTGAGAGGTCATGGTAAATCGACGGATTTGCCGAAGGCGATTTATAATCAGGAATATACTTTCGAAGCGGTTACCAAAGATATCATAGAGGTGCTGGATCATGTCAAATTACCCCCAGCTCACTTTATGGGAGTTTCTCTGGGCACAATTCTGGCAAGACAACTTGCAGAGTTGGAGCCTGAAAGGGTAAAGTCTTTAGTCATGGCAGGTGCAGTCACCAGACTAAATGTCAAGTCAAGGCTTTTGGTGTTTTTGGGAAATACCTTCAAAAAAGTAATTCCTTACATGTGGCTATATCGTCTTTTCGCATATATCATACTCCCAAGGAAGCAGCATTCTGAATCTAGAAACCTCTTTATTCAGGAAGCTCAAAAGCTTTGTCAGAAGGAATTTATCAGGTGGTTTAAATTGACTAAAGATATCAACCCCCTGTTGAAATATTTCAAAGAAGTAGATCTGGGGATCCCAACTCTTTATGTGATGGGAGATCAAGATTTGATGTTCCTCGAACCAGTAAAAAAAATAGTCAGACAACATAAAAATTCAATTTTGGAAACTTTGAAAGAATGTGGACATGTGGTCAATGTAGAGCGTCCGGATGAATTTAACCGTCTTTCCTTAGAGTTTATCAAAAACAAATCCTAACCTATTCAGAATTAGAATTCATGAAATGCCCTTGAGGAAAAATCTCAAACAACTTGTCCCGATCTTGTTTCGGGAGGAGGATGATTATCCTGGGCATTCCTCCCGATAGTTATCGGGATGACCTCTAAAAAACAAATTATAAACAGATGAAATCGAGCATGAGCCAAAGCGATACACAAGGCGATGATTATAATTCATGCGAAGATTCCATGTGGCCTTAAAGAAAAATTATAAACACATGAAAAAGCAGACCAAGGTCATTCTTATTTTAGCTATCATTATACTGGTGGTAGTAGCTTTTCTATATCCAAGATGGGATACCAGAAATACCAATGAGAATGCTGTGACTTCTACAGGTTCAGGACGAGGCCCTGCTCAGGAGCTTCCTGTCAATGTAGTCAAATTGAAGAAAGAAAGTCTCAGAAATCAATTGCAGGTCACTGGAACGATTTTGCCCAATGAAGCTGTAGATATTCGACCTGAAGTTTCCGGCCTAGTCAGTAAAATTTCATTCAAAGAAGGTCAATATGTGACCAAAGGAACCCCTTTGGTCTATCTGGATGATGATGAATTACAGGCACAATATCAAAGGTTACAGTATACTCAGAAGCTTTTTGAAACCCAAGAAAACAGGCAAAAACAATTATTGGCAAGAGAAGCAATCAGCCAGGAAGAATATGATATTGCACTTAATCAATACAATACCACGCTTTCTGATTTGAAATTGGTAGAAGCCCAACTGGCTAAACGAATTATTCGGGCTCCATTCAGCGGAAGAATAGGATTGAGAATGATTTCTGAAGGAAGTGTAATTAGCCCATCAGACATGATTGCGAGTATTGTGAATATTGACCCAATCAAAATTGAGTTCTCTATTCCTGAGAGATATTCCAACCAAGTGAAAATGGGAGCTCCAATTTATTTTTCCAATGAATCTTCTAAAGAAGAAGTGCAAGGAGAGGTTTATGCCTATGAACCACAAATCGATGCAGCTACCCGAACCCTGAAGTTAAGAGCATTGAGTTCTAATAAAGAAGGGAAGTTTCTTCCGGGGATGTATGTGAGAATTCGATTTGTTTTAGAAGTAACCGAAAATGCATTGATGGTACCGGCAGAATCTATTATTCCTGAATTGCAGGGATATAAAGTATATGTGGTAGGCCCTGATAATAAAGCTCAGGAGAAAGCAGTAGAAATTGGAACCAGAACAGAAACCCAGGTTCAGATCCTAAGCGGACTGGAAGAAGGGGACTTGGTTTTGGCCACAGGAGTCTTGCAAGCACGCCCCGGCATGCCTTTGAAATACACTCAAATCAATTAAGATGGCGAGTTTATCGAATTTAAGTATTAACAGGCCAGTTTTGGCCATCGTGATGTCCCTGATCATTTTATTGTTCGGGGCCATCGGGATATCTCTTTTGGGTATTCGAGAGTTCCCCAGCGTTGATCCTCCAATCATTAATGTCAGAACCAATTATGTTGGAGCAAATGCTGATGTAATCGAGGCTCAAATCACCGAGCCCTTGGAAGAAGCTATCAACGGGATTCAGGGGATTAAATCTCTGACCTCTACTTCCAATGACGGTGCCAGTAGTATTACCGTGGAATTTGACGTGGGAGCAGATTTGGAAGCGGCAGCAAATGACGTGAGAGATAAGGTTTCCGGAGCACAAAGAAACTTACCTCCTGATGCTGAACCACCAGTTGTATCCAAGGCGGATGCTGACTCTCAGCCCATCGTTTTCCTCAACGTAAAAAGTGATGAAAGAAGTCTTCTTGACCTTTCAGACATCGCTCAAAATATTTTCAAAGAAAGACTTCAAACCATCCCGGGAGTCAGTAGAGTACAGATTTGGGGAGAAAAAGAATATGCCATTCGACTAAGAATGGATCCATTGAAAATGGCTTCTTATGGAGTAACCCCTTTGGATGTTCTTTCAAAAGTTCAGTCCGAAAACGTAGAGCTGCCATCCGGAAGAATTGAAGGCGAGACTATTGAGCTTTCGGTAAGAACGAAGAGCCGTCTGTCTTCCCCGCAGGAATTTAACCAACTTATCATTAAGGAAAGCGAGAATAATATTGTTCGCTTTCAAGATGTGGGAAAAGCGGAATTAGCCGCTTTAAATGAAAGAACTGTCCTAAAAAGAGACGGTGTCCCAATGGTAGGGGTAGTTTTGGTTCCTCTACCAGGTTCAAACAATATTGAGATTGTTGATGAATTTTACAGACGTTTAGAGTTTATCAAAAAGGATTTACCGGCTGATGTAGGTTTGGAAATCGGATTTGACTCTACAACCTATATTAGAAACTCCATTGCGGAGGTTCAGGAAACAATTATTACAGCCTTTATTCTGGTTGTAGCTATTATTTTCCTCTTTTTGAGGGACTGGAGAACTACATTTATTCCTGTTTTAACCATACCGATTTCCCTGATAGGAGTATTTTTTGTCATGTACTTGATGGATTTTTCTATCAACGTATTGACACTATTAGGCATCGTTCTATCCATTGGATTGGTGGTCGATGACGCGATTGTTGTATTGGAGAATATCTATGCACGGATAGAAAAAGGGGAGAAACCACTGCAAGCCGCTCAAAAAGGTGCTGAGGAAATCTTTTTCGCAGTAATCGCAACCACAGTGGCATTG
This sequence comes from Algoriphagus algorifonticola, assembly GCF_007655305.1. GTDB lineage: Bacteria > Bacteroidota > Bacteroidia > Cytophagales > Cyclobacteriaceae > Algoriphagus > Algoriphagus algorifonticola. The sequence goes on along the minus strand of NZ_VLOG01000024.1, from coordinate 25,292 downwards.
GCGGCAGTTTTCCTGCCAGTAATATTCCTAACGGGAACTACTGGCCGACTTTTCCGAGAATTTGGAATCGTAGTGGCAGGCTCTGTGATTATTTCCTCTTTTGTCGCATTGACCATGACGCCAATGCTCAGCTCTAAATTGTTGAAAAGAAGAGAGAAACATAATTGGTTTTATAATTTTACCGAGCCTGGATTTGTTTGGCTAAACAATCAATATGACCGAGCATTAAGCTGGTTTATGAACTTCAGATGGGTTGCTTTCCTGCTCATCATATTCATGGGTGGGGGGATCTATTGGTTATTCAATGAAATTCCTTCCGAATTGGCTCCTACCGAGGATAGAGGGGAGCTAAGAATCAACATGGCAGGTCCAGAGGGTGCTACCTTCGATTATATGGACCGTGTGATTGATCAAATGGTAGGAGATTTCTTGGAGTCTTTCCCTGAGGAAGAAGTATCTGGTTTGATTTCAGTTACATCCCCGGGTTTTGGTACAGCCAGTACTAACTCAGGATTCGTACGATTTATTTTAACTGACGCTGAGAATAGATCTCGAAGTCAGAACGATATTTTCAATGAGGTGAATGCAAAACTCAGAACCTATACATCTGTAAGAGCATTTGCCGCACAGCCTCAATCAATAGGTGATCGTCGTGGAGGCTTGCCAGTACAGTATGTGCTCCAGGCACCTACTTTGGAAAAGCTGAAAGAGAAGATTCCAACATTTATGGAGGAGGTGAATAAAAGTGATAAGTTCATTTTCGCAGATATCAACTTGAAATTCACAAAACCTGAGCTTGAAATAGAAATTGATCGGGAAAAGGCAAGAAATATCGGGGTGTCTGTACAGGAAATAGCACGAACCCTACAACTTTCCTATTCAGGTCAGCGATTTGCCTACTTCATCATGAATGGTAAACAGTATCAAGTGGTCGGAGAAATGCAAATTGAGGATAGGAATGAGCCAATTAATCTTAGGATGCTTTATGTAAGAGCAGAGAATGGTCAACTGGTGCAATTGGATAATCTGGTAACAGTTGTCGAAAAAAGTACTCCACCGCAACTATATAGATTCAATAGATTTGTTTCTGCAACAGTATCAGCTAACCTTGCCGAGGGTTTTACCATAGGTGATGGTCTAGATGAAATGGATAGAATCGCTGCTGAGGTATTGGATGACTCCTTTGCCACTGACGTATCAGGACCTTCCAAGGAGTTTAGAGAAAGCTCCAATAGCTTGATCTTTGCTTTTCTTTTTGCCTTGGTTTTGATCTATTTGGTCCTTTCAGCCCAATTTGAGAGCTTCTTAGATCCGCTGACTATCATGTTTACCGTGCCTTTGGCAATCTTTGGAGCATTACTTACCCTATGGGCTTTTGATTTTACACTCAACATTTTTAGTCAGATTGGGATCATCATGCTCATTGGCTTGGTTACCAAAAACGGAATTTTGATTGTAGAATTTGCCAATCAGCGAAAAGCTAGTGGGATGGATGTGAAGGAAGCAATTTATGGAGCAGCCGTGGCCCGATTTAGACCTATTTTGATGACTTCTCTTTCCACGATTTTGGGGATTCTTCCAATTGCACTGGCATTGGGAGCAGGTGCTGAAAGTAGAGTTCCTATGGGAGCTGCCGTTATTGGAGGGCTTGCTTTTGCAACCATACTTACCTTGTTCATTATCCCTGCGATTTATACATACTTGACTTCTAAAGAAGGAAGATTAGCCAGAATTTGATGAAGAAAATATACTTTTTGCTCCTCGTGAGCTTATTCGTAAAAAGTTCTTTTGCTCAAAACTCCGAGTCTTTGGATCTGGAAAAAGCTATTCAGCTTGGTTTGGAGAATAATTTGGATGTAAAGATAGCAGTTGAAAACATCAATCTCCGTCAGGGTGAAGAGCGGATTGGTTTGGGTTCCTTTCTTCCCATCGTGGACGCTATTTACACTAGAAACTATTCCACAGAAGATGTAACGCAAAAATTTGTCAATGACCCTGAACCTAGACAGATAGATGATGCCAAATCCAGATCTGAAAACTTCACCATGGCAGCAATTTATGGTTTTAGACCTGAAGCTTTTGTGGTTCTTAAAAGACTTGGGCTATTGACAGAAGTTTCTCAGCTTGAAGCAAAAATTGCTGTTGAAAATACAGTAGCAGGTATTTCCACCGCTTATTATCGACTGGTGTTAGAACTTCAGCGCTATGAAGTTTTAAAGAAAACTTTGGAACTCAGCCAAGCAAGATTGGACATTGCTCAGGCACAATATGAATTAGGGGGAGCAGGAAAAAGAGATTACTTGACAGCAGAAGTTGACTATAATTCTGATTTAAGCTTATTGAAAACTCAGGCTCAAATCATTCAGGCTGCAAGAATTAATTTGAATGAGCTGATGGCTTTGGATCCTTCCAGAGAATTTTCTGTGAGTGATACCATTAGGATTGGTGAAATGCTGAGAATTGGAGACTTGGAGGAAAGTGCCTTTATGGAAAACAAGCAATGGCTGGTTACTCAAAGGCAGGAAAACGTAGCTTTTTTGCAAATGAAAGAGCTTCAGGTTTCCAGGTTACCCGCCTTGAACCTAAATATGAATTATGTAAATAATACTTCTAATTCCGATGCAGGGTTTTTGATCCAAAATCAAAGAGAGGGGATTAATTACGGAGGAAACATTTCTTTCAATTTGTTTTCAGGTTTTACCCTGAATAGAAGAATCCAAAATGCTCGAGTCCAGCAAAAGATTCAAGGGTATGCGGTAGATCAGTTTGAGATTCAATTGAAATCAGATTTATATAGAGCCTACAACACGTATTTGAATAATCGGGAATTACTTGAAATTGAACAGCGAAATTATGCTGTCGCCAAAGAAAGTAGTGAGATTGCCTTGGAGCGATTTAGACTAGGGATCGCTTCTTATCTCGAATTTAGAGATGCGCAGGTAAATTTACTTACTGCAGAAACCCGATTGATCACTTCGATTTACAATATCAAGGAACAGGAGATTGAATTGATGCGCTTGTCGGGGAGAATATTTTTCGACAGTAGTTTCGAGGAATTGAGATTACCTCAATAGAATTGAATAGAGGGCCTTTTACAGAGGCCCTTTTCTTTTATGGATTTTTAATAGAAAGGGTTTGTTGTTTTGGCATACACTTTGACTATCAGTGCTTTCGAAACATCCAGGGAGTTTTTCCCAGTGTATGAAGAAAGGAATAATCATACTATTCGCAACTGTTGTTATTTTATTGTTTGGGGTACAGTGTACCTTTCTCGAGCAGCAGTTCAATAGGACATTCAAAAAAGAAACCTACATTTTAGACCTTGAAGGGATTAAAAATAGAGGTTTCATCCGGGCGGCGGTTGATAATAATTCGACAGGATATTATATCTACAGAGGGCGTAGAATGGGCTATGAGTACGAACTCTTAAGAGACTTGGCCAAAAGATTGGGCGTGCAGTTAAACTTGGTTTTGGTTTCTGATATCGATAAAGCCTTCGAATATCTCAATGATGGCCGGGTTGATTTGATTGCTATGAATCTGGAAAAAAGTCCAGTGAGGGAGGGGAAAGCTACTTTTACTCAGGCTCTTGGAAAAATAAGTACCGTTCTGGTCAGTTCCGAAACTACTCCTGCTACCAAATCCTGGCAGGACTTAGAGTCAGACACAATATTTGTGAGGCAGGGGGCAGTTTATAAATCCCAACTTTGTAAAATCAAGGATTCCTTACAAGTGAGTTTTACTGTGATAGAGTCACCTTTGCATGAAGAAACATTGATTGATCAAGTTGTCAAGGGGGAGATTCGATACACCATTGCAGATCAAAATATTGCTCAAGCAAATGCCACTTATTACGAAGGATTGAATATTTCGTGGAAGGTGACCGAATCCGAAGAAGTTTCTTGGGTAGTGAGAGATAATTCGCCCAAGTTACTGGGAGAAGTCAATACATGGCTAGAGGATAAACAGAAGAAGTTTATTCCTATGCTTTATGCTAAATATTTTCTGAACAGTAAAAACAGTTATTTCAGATCTACCAGTCCTTTCTCTTCCTTAGTAGGAAATAGAATTTCTGTTTATGATGATTTGATCCAAAAAGGAGCCGAAGAGTTAGGCTGGGATTGGCGATTATTAGCTTCCTTGGTTTACAAAGAATCCAGATTTGATACCTCAGCAACCTCCTATGCAGGTGCACAGGGGCTTTTGCAATTAATGCCGGTAACTCTGGAAAGATTTGGAGTGGAAAACCCTAATGATCCATTTCAGTCCTTGATGGGTGGAGTGAAATATCTTCGGTATTTGGATAAATTCTGGATGGAAAGAGTGCCCGAGACTAATGAACGAATCAAATTTATTTTAGCATCATACAACATTGGTCACGGTCACGTAGAAGATGCTTGGAGACTTACTTTGAAATATGGCGGAAATACCCAAAGCTGGAAAGAAGTTGCAGGTTTTCTCGAATTGAAAAGTGATCCGGAATACTATCGTGACCCTATAGTCAGAAGTGGATTCGCCAAAGGGCATTTAGCTGTCAACTACGTCAAAGACATTATGAATATCTTTGAATCCTACAAAGCCTTGGTTCAGCCTTAAGCGCCTTCATGCAGTTCAAATATTGCTTCAATTTCTACCGGGATATTATCCGGCAAGGTTCCCATCCCTACTGCTGACCTGACGCCTACCCCGTAATCGGTACCCCAAACATTTGCAAATAATTCGCTGCATCCGTTGATGATATAAGGGTGCTTTTCAAATGTGGAAACACAGTTCACCATTCCCAATACCTTAATCACTCTCTTGACTCTATTTAAAGAACCAAGATTTGCCTTGATGGTGGCAAGCATGGCAAGCCCTACTTGCTGAGCAGCTTTTTTCCCTGCTTCCATATCCAAGTCTTGACCTATTCTTCCGATTATCAGAGAACCATCGGCCTTTACCGTCCCATGTCCCGATAAATAGAGATGTTTCCCGTCAATCAGGCAAGGCTTGTATACCCCTAATGGCTTTGGGGCAGGAGGTAAGGTTAATCCTAGTTTTGCGAAATTACTTTCAGGAGTTTCCATGGCTTTTAATTTTAAATGATGATAGTCACTGAGTTTATTTTCTTTTTTAATCTACAACCAATTCACTTTTTGAATAATATGGGTATGCGCATTCTTACCAGTATTGACAAAAATACGGCTTATTGTCTGCTGAAAGGATCAGAATCCGGAAGCT
>NZ_VLOG01000024.1:0-20022 GCF_007655305.1 Algoriphagus algorifonticola | reverse complement strand
ATCGGTCTTCCAACCTGTCAAGCAAGGAAAATAAGGCAACTGGCATGATTGCGGATAATCAGATTAAATAAAATACTTCCTTGTTTTTCTATATAAATATATCCAAAATAAGGACACCTATTAATCCTATGACAGCAACCAAGGTCTCCATTAAAGACCAAGTTCGTATGGTGTCTTTGATACTTACATTGAAAAACTCTTTATACATCCAGAATCCCGCATCATTGAAATGAGAAAACATCAAGCTTCCTGCTCCGATGGATAGCACCAGTAAATTGGGGTCCACGTTCATAGTTGTAACTAGAGGAGCTATGATGCCTGCTGTAGTTAGACCTGCCACAGTAGCCGATCCCACACAGACTCGAATAATAGCAGTAATAAGCCAAGCCAATATCAATGGGTGCATTTGCCAGGTTTTAAGACCATCTGCAATGACCTGACTCACCCCGGTATCTGTGAAAACCTGCTTCAAAGCTCCTGCTCCAGCGACAATCAAGAGTATCATTGCGATGTCTTTGGTAGCATCGGTATATAAGGACATCAGCTGCTTCATGGAAAATCTTCTTCTCAATCCTAAGGTATAGGTGCCAATCAACACGGAAATAATCATGACTATCCCAGGATTAGAAATAAAGCCGATCAGTTCATTTAGCTCACCTGAAGTCTCCCAGTTCAGGCTGATGGCTGTAGTTCCTACCAATAAAAAGACGGGCAATAAAGCTGTTATGAAACTATTGGCATTTCCAGGTAAATCTTTTTCCTCTTTGATTTCTGCCTGAAATGTCTTCAAGGGTTTAGCCTCAACCTTTTTGAGTTGCGTTGCGAAAATAGGCCCAGCAATAGCAACGGTAGGGATGGTGATTAAAAACCCATAGAATAAGGTTAGCCCCATATTGGCCTCAAACTGAGCAACCAATGCAGCGGGAGAGGGATGTGGAGGAAGAAATCCATGGGTGACCGATAGCGCAGCGAGTAAAGGAATCCCCACGTACACTGCTGAGATTTTGTATTGATAAGCGACGGTAAAAGCCAAAGGAACAAGGAGTACGAAACCCACATTGTAAAAGAGTGGAATCCCGACGATTAAACCTGTCAATGCCATGGCCCAGGTGATGTACTTTTCACCAAATATATTCATCAAGGTATTGGCAATTCTTTGAGCGGCACCGCTTTCAGCGACGAGTTTGCCAAGCATAGCTCCCATGACGATCACTATGACTAAATCTCCCAGAAGATTTCCCATGCCTTTCTGCACGGAACCGGCAATTTGATCTGCAGGAAGGCCTAAAAGAAAGCCGGCGGTGATGGAAGCTATCAAGAAAGCCAAAAAGGGATTTAATTTGGCCCAGACGATTAACAGTACCAAAATAGCGATACTGAGCAGCACAAGGAAAATGGTCATAGGTTAGGTTGGGTTGAGATTTCAAGATAAAAAAAATGTGCTATTCCGTTGTGCGTTTGATCAAACAGTATCTCATTTTCGAATCCAACGAATCACCCAAGAATTATTGTTTTGTGAAACTCTCAATATATAATTCCCTGGATTAACTTGGGTTAGTAGCTTTTCCAGATCTGTTAAGCCGATTCTTCCTTCATAAATTTTATCACCGGTAAATGTAAGTAACTCAACCTCAAGGGCAGTATTTCTTTCTTTTTCAGGAATTTCAATATGAATAGGACCCGAAAAATATGGGTTAGGATAAATTTTAACAGAAGAATGAGTCTTAGGTAGTGGAATGACTCTTACGGTATTGCTCCAGGATTCCTGCCCTTCCTGATTGGAAGATTTGATTCTATAGTAGGATTCGTGATTATAAAAATTGATGTCTGAAAATTGGAATAGGCTGGCTCCTGCCAGGCTTTTTGAAGCAGATCCAATTAATCTCCAATTTGAAATATTCCCATCTGATCTATAAATCTCAAATGTGTATTCCTGTTCACCCAAAACTTCCCAATTCAAGGAAACTTCCGACCCTCTTCTGATCGCTTCAAAATTGATCCATTCTACAGGTAGAATACTTAATGTTCGGAAACTGCCAACCGTATAATTGCCAATGGCTAAATCTTCCAACTGAATCAGTCTTCTAGCCCAGAGCAGACTAGGGTCTAAACCGTCCAGATGGCTTCCTTGGGCGGCATATCCAGTGCCTACTATTCTCAGGTCATCTACATCATCCACTATCAACTGATCTGCGGAAATTCTCAATTCCATTGGATTCGAACTTGGATTAAGGCCTGAAAACTGGAAGAAAGAAAATAGCCTGTAGAGAATTGGAGTTCCATCAGAGTCATCAAAATTGGAATTGTATTCAGCTCCTTTGTATTCTGTGAATCGAATCTCCAGATTTCCTCCTGCTGTATTTCCTAAGAGTTGGACTTTTCTAACTCCTCCATTTTTTGTGTCTTCAAAAGGGAATGTTCCATTGACCTCATTAAGGCTAGTTGGAATGTTGAGATATCTAAACAAGGCTGCATTTCTCCAGCTTCCTCCAGAATAATTTATCCCACCTTGAGAAGAACTGTTAATTGAAAGGATATTCCCACTTAAGTCCAATGATCCAGAGTTCATAAATAATGTCCTGGTAATTGTCAGATCATCACTTACTCGAATTCGTCCTCCTGTTTTTTGGATAGTTAGGCTAGAAACCGTTATGGGAAATGGACCAATATATTGCTCGCTAGGTCCTACGGCAAAAATGTGGGAATTATTAGATAAAAAATTTCCAGTCCCGGTTTTGACCATATTTCCAGAAATGAAGAGCTCAGTAGGCAAATTGAGATTATGAACTCCTTGCAGCTCCAAATCATGAATTCTGTTTGGTATTCCTGCGTCGGCAAAGCTTGAATTCAGAAAATTTTTAGGAGAATCTCCGCCCCGAAAAATGATTTTCCCATTCAGTTGAAAATTTGCAGCTTCAATTCTAGGGTTAGTTCCTTCCAAAACCATTATTCCATCATCTTGAAGATCAATAAGACCCGCGCTACTGGAGTTAGATCTGAAAATGATATTCGCATTGCAGTCAGTGATGAAAGTTGCCCCAGGCTCAATTGTAAAAACACCAAATGGCCCAGTTCCATACACAGTAGTTTCAGTATTAAATGAAAGAGTTGGACAAAAATTGGGAAAAACATTCCGATCCAACTTTTGCCGGAGAGTTCCAGATTTGACTGTAAAACTGAGGGCCTTGAATGGTTCCTCTATAATCAGTTCCACACCTGGACCGGGATCAAAAATTACAGAATACCTACTATTCGTACTGAATCCGCTCCATGCATTTAAGGGAATGATAATCCTTGACTCTCCCTTAAAGGTAATGGTGCTATTGAAAGAATTTCCAATCCAGTTTTGACTGTTCCAAGTCCCTGATGGAGTGCCTGGAGCAGCTCCACTAAATGCCTGTAAGCTTCCGTAAATATCCAGATTGAAGCTGTTGAGCCGTAGTTTTTGTCCTGCGCCCGTTTCAGAATTGATGAATATATTTTTTACAGCTGCATTAAGATTGAGCGTGAGTGTATGAGTTTGATCAATATAAATATCATTGGAGCTATCTGGAAGAGAGGTAGCAGGAATCCAAGTAGATCCGTCAAAGACATTCCAGATCAATATATTAGAAAAATTTCCGCTGGAAATGGTTTTGTATGCATTAATTTCCTGTGCGCTGGCAACTAATTGGAGCAGGCAAAGCCCTGCTATTGCCGACAATATCCTGTATATTCGACCGTTCAAAAACGCCAAAAGGGCCAACTTTTTGTCCCAGTATCCCATAGCACAATTAAAAAGTATTTAAAAAGCCTTTTAAGTTAGTTAAATGATAGCTAAAAATAAAGTTCTAGGTCTAATTATTTTCCTGTTATTCATGAGCTTAGGAAGTGTTCAGGCTCAGTTATATAGGATTAGTCTTCTTACTTGCGATCCAGGAGATGAGTTATATATGGCCTATGGTCATAGCGCAATCCGAGTTTTTGATAATGTCAATGGGACGGATTATGTTTTCAATTATGGAACCTTCAATTTCAATACCCCAAATTTCTATGGAAAATTTGCGGGAGGAAAATTAGACTATATGTTAAGCGTCAGTACCTACGCTGACTTTATTACTACTTATGCGGGTGAAAAAAGAGCGATCCGTGAACAAGTATTAGATCTCAATACGGAGCAGGAGCAATACATGGTAGAGTTTTTACAAGTCAATTACTTACCGGAAAGACGTTATTATAGATATGATTTCTTCTTTGATAATTGTGCTACAAGAATCCGTGATGCGATGGATTTGGTTTTGGGAGATCAATTGATCTGGAATGATGAGCAGGTACAAGAAAGAGAAAAAACTTTCAGGGACTTGATAGACGAGTATGTTTTGAGAATGCCGTGGGCTGATTTAGGAATTGATCTCGCTCTGGGAGCTGTAATAGATCGGGTTGCTTCTCCTCAGGAAGAGCAATTTTTACCTGATTATATGGAAGAAGCTTTTGCGAGAGCAGAGATTCAGGGAGATGGTCCGACCAGGCCTTTAGTCAAGGAGACAAATGTTATTTTGGATTTTCCTAAACCCGAACAGGGAGTTATAGGAGCTTTCAATCCCTATTGGTTGTTTTGGTTGGTAGCTGTTTTATTTTCAGTAATTACCTATATCGGTTTTAAAAGAAAAAAGCTATTTATCGGTTTTGATATAGCTCTATTTTCTATTCTAGGAATTCTAGGTATAGTTATTTTCTTACTCTGGTTTGCCACAGATCACTCGGCTACTAAATGGAATTGGAACATACTTTGGGCTTTTCCGGGTCATTTGTTTCTGGCAATTGCGCTATTTTCCAAAAATTTGAAGCTCTGGGTTAGGAAATACCTTTTGGCAGCCTTGATTTTAGCAGATGCAGCAGTGGTCTTCTGGATTTTAGGATGGCAATCTTTTCATCCTAGCCTAATCCCGATTTTATTGGTGATCATTCTCAGAACCAATTATCTGTATTATAATATTTCAAAATATAAAACGATAAAAGCCTAGAATATTCAGAAGTAGAAAACTTTTGACTAGGGTTTGGGTGTTGGGTAAGTTCGACATAAGCATATGGAATTTAGACTTACTTCTGATTATCAGCCAACCGGAGATCAGCCTCAGGCGATTGAGGAATTAGCCCGTGGAGTAAACGAAGGCGAAAAAGCTCAAGTGCTTTTGGGTGTAACCGGTTCAGGGAAAACTTTTACCGTTGCCAATTTAATCCAACAGGTTCAGAAGCCCACTTTGGTTTTAAGTCATAATAAAACTTTGGCTGCTCAGCTGTATGGAGAATTTAAGCAGTTTTTTCCTGAGAATGCCGTCGAGTATTTTATTTCCTATTATGACTACTATCAGCCGGAAGCCTTTATTCCCAGCTCCGGAACATACATAGAGAAAGATCTTTCGATCAATGAAGAGATTGAAAAACTTAGGCTAAGTGCCACATCGGCTTTGCTTACCGGAAGGAGAGATGTAATAGTTGTTGCTTCAGTGTCCTGTATTTATGGTATTGGTAATCCTGAAGAATTCGCAAAGAATGTGATTCGGATTCAGGAGGGAGACAGAATTCCTAGGAATCAGTTATTATTTAAACTGGTCGATATTTTATACTCCCGAACTCATCAGGAATTAACACATGGTACCTTCAGGGTGAAAGGTGATACTGTGGATATTTTTGTGGCTTATGCGGACTGGGGCTACAGGATTTTCTTCTGGGGTGATGAAATTGAAGCGATTCAAAGAATAGACCCGCAAAGCGGAAAAAAACTCAATGATGAAAAGATTATCTCCATTTTTCCTGCAAACCTCTTTGTAACTGGAAGAGATACCATACAAACAGCCATCAAAGAAATTCAGGATGATATGGTAGCCCAGGTTAATTTCTTTGAAAAAGAGGGGAAGTTTATGGAAGCTAAAAGGCTGCAGGAGAGGACTGAATTTGATTTGGAGATGATTCGGGAGTTGGGTTATTGCTCTGGGGTTGAGAATTATTCCCGCTATTTCGACAGAAGAAGTCCAGGGATGAGACCATTCTGTTTGTTGGATTATTTTCCGGATGACTTTTTAATGGTAATTGATGAGAGCCATGTCACGGTGCCTCAAGTGCGGGCTATGTGGGGAGGTGACAGGTCGAGAAAAGTCAATTTGGTGGATTTTGGTTTTAGATTACCATCTGCTTTAGATAATAGACCCTTGAAATTTGATGAATTCCAAGATTTAACCAATCAGGTTGTCTATGTATCTGCTACTCCTGCGGATTATGAATTATCCTTGACCGAAGGGGTGGTGGTAGAGCAGATTATTCGTCCTACAGGATTACTGGACCCTACCATTGAAGTGAGACCAAGCTTAAATCAGATCGATGATTTGTTGGAGGAAATTGATCAAACCATTAAGACAGATGCCAGAGTTTTGGTTACCACTTTGACCAAGAGAATGGCTGAAGAGCTTCAAAAGTATCTGGAAAGGGCAGGAGTCAAATCCCGATATATTCACTCGGAAGTGAAGACATTGGATCGAGTCGAGATTCTCAGAGAGCTAAGACTCGGAGTTTTTGATGTTTTGGTTGGAGTCAACTTATTGAGAGAAGGGCTGGATCTTCCAGAAGTGTCTTTGGTTGCGATTTTGGATGCAGATAAAGAGGGCTTTTTGAGAAATGAGCGAAGCTTGGTTCAGACGATCGGACGAGCAGCAAGAAACTCTGAAGGTAGAGTGATCATGTATGCGGATAAAATCACTGAATCTATGCAAATGGCCATTGATGAAACCAAAAGAAGAAGGGCGCTTCAGATTGCTTACAATGAGGAGCACGGCATTACTCCTACTACTGTTATCAAGTCTCGAGATAAAATCATGGGTCAAACGAAGGTGGCGGATTCTAAGAAGAATGCAAAAGTATACGCGGAGCCAATGCCTAGTGAAAGCCAGCTGGCGGCCGATCCTGTAGTGCAGTATTTGAGTAAAGAGAAGTTGGAGAAATTGATCGCTCAAACTCAAAAACAGATGGAGAAAGCTGCGAAAGAGCTCAACTTTATGGAAGCTGCAAGGCTGAGAGATGAGTGGCAATCTCAAAAGAGCCGCTTGGAGGAGTTGAATAGAGGCCTTGGAAAAAGCTGATAATAATGACACTTCAAGAGGTAAAAATATTGGCTTCACAAGGGGAAGGGCTGACTCTTGAGTTCAAGAAAAAAGCTGCATTTCCTGATAAAATTGTGAGAGAACTGATTGCTTTGGCAAATACAGAAGGTGGGGTTTTACTGCTTGGAGTGGATGATGATGGGACGGTTAGTGGACAGAGATATATAGAGGAAGAAGTCTTTGTGATGCAGAAGGCTATAAAAGAATTGATTTTTCCAGCCTTACCCTATGAACTGGAAATAGTGAAAATCAATGAGAAAAAAGGGGTTGCTCTTTTTAAGGTTTTTAAAAGCCAAGAAAGGCCACATTATATTTTAAATCAAAATAGAAAAAGGGCATTTGTAAGGGTTGCAGACCGCACTGTTCAGGCTAGTAAGGAAGTTTGGGAGATTTTGAGGAAAGGTAGAAATCCCAGGGACATAGTTTTTACTTATGGTCAAAAAGAAGAAATCCTGATGAAGTTATTGGAGGAGTCTGGAAAAATTACCCTCCAAGACTTTATGAAAGCTGCTAAGTTGCCCAAGTTCTTAGCCAGCAAAACCCTTGTTCGATTGGTGCTGGCGAATGTATTGAAAGTTCATCCTCAGGAAAATGAGGACTTTTTTACTTTGAAGAATTAGGGAGTCTGATTCCAGTTCTTTCTGCAAAACCTTCATTTCCCTGAAGCCCTCCGCTGTGTATCAGCAGAATTTTAGAACCTTTTTCGAATTGATCTTTTGAGATTAAATCCCAAACGGCAAAAAATAATTTTCCGGTGTAAATAGGGTCTAAGACCATTCCAAAATTTTCATAAAAGCTCCAGATGAAATCAATCAAATCTTGCCGGTAAGCTGCATAACCTCCAAAATGATACTTGGAGAAAATCTTATATATACCCTTAGGAGAAATGCTAAAGTTGCAAAGAAGGTTCTTTATTTCCTGATGAATAAACTCACCTTTAAGGGAAGATATACCCCATAACTGCTGATGCTCTAAAAGGGTATTTGCCAAACCAGCAAAGGTTCCTCCTGTTCCAATGGCACAAACTATGTGGCTGAAGTAACTGTCCTCCTTGTCTAATATTTCGGAGGTTCCCTGAATAGCAGTTGCATTGGTACCCCCTTCAGGGATCAGGTAAAAGTCTCCAAATTGCTCTCTCAATCCTTCAATAAAGGAAGGTTGGTCTTTTTTTCTAAACTCTCCTCTACTGATAAATTCAAGCTGCATATGGTGATTTTCCGCAAAACTCAAGGTAGGGTTTAAAGGCTCGATTCTTTCTCCCCGGATGATTCCGATAGATTCAAGGCCTTCTTGAAATGCTGCCGCCGCAGTAGAATATATATGGTTTGAATAGGCTCCTCCGAAGGTGAGTATCTTTTTTGAACCAGATTTTTTGGCGGCTTCCAGATTGTATTTCAGCTTAAAAAATTTATTTCCAGAAACTGTGGGATGAATCAGGTCAAGTCGTTTGATGGCCAGCTCCACTCCTTTTGACTCTAAGAGTGGGTGATCCAACACTTGATTGACCACTGGATTTGCTAAAATCATGAGGGAATTTAAGGCTTTTGGTAAACTTAATTTTCATCCTTGTATTTTTGTTGCATGAATAAGCTACCCGAAGAGGAATTTGAAGACGAAGAAATCGAACTATATGAGCATTATCGATTTAATGTTGACAAAGGACAAACGCTCACTAGAATAGATAAATTTTTAACCGAAAAGGTAGCAAATGCCACTAGAAACCGGGTACAACAAAACATTGAATCCGGTGGGGTTTTGGTCAATGGAAAGCCAACCAAACCTAATTATAAGATTAAACCAGGGGATGAAATCAAGGTAATGTTTGCAAAACCCCCTAGGGATAATGAGGTCATTCCTGAGCCTATTCCTCTTGATATTATCTATGAAGACAATGATTTGCTGGTAGTCAATAAGCCAGCGGGAATGGTGGTTCATCCTGCGCATGGAAATTGGTCAGGAACCTTGGTAAATGGGTTGGTTTATTATTTTCAAAATTTGCCTGAAATGAAAGGCAATGAGGGAAGGCCTGGATTAGTTCACAGAATTGATAAGGATACTTCTGGTCTTTTGGTGATAGCCAAATCCGAGGAATCTATGACCTTCTTGGCTGCTCAATTTTTTCATCATACCATAGAAAGAACGTATATAGCCCTTGTTTGGGGAGAACCAGCGGAAGACTCAGGGACTATCACAGGCCATGTTGGAAGAAGTGCAAAAGACAGAAAAGTAATGGATGTCTTTCCGGATGGTTCACAGGGAAAGCATGCAGTTACTCATTGGAAAGTGATCAAGCGTCTACGATATGTGACATTAATTCAGTGTAGGTTGGAAACCGGAAGAACGCACCAGATTAGAGCGCACATGAAGTATTTGGGGCATCCGCTTTTCAATGATTCCATGTATGGTGGAGATAGGATTTTAAAAGGAACTCAATTTTCCAAGTATAAAAGTTTTGTTCAAAACTGCTTTGATATCATCCCACGCCAGGCCTTGCATGCAAAGTCTCTGGGTTTTGTTCATCCTAAGACAGCGGAGAAGTTATTCTTTGAATCTGAATTACCAGAGGATTTTTTGGCAGTTTTGGAAAAGTGGGAATCCTATGTGACTCACGAATAAGCAAAAAACCACAGTTTAGATTACATTCCTTTGATATAAATCAAAAATAAACCCCTGTTTGATGCAAATAATGTAAAAATTGAGATTCAGATTAAAAATATTGCAATAAGAGCGATGTATTCAAGTCTAAATTTATCTAATCATTAATTTTCAATCGATTTCATTAAATAATCTATAAAAAAACACTGTAAACTTTAAAATATTTGCAAAAAATAATTTGATCGCCGTATATTTGGAACAGCAAACAAGCTAAAAGTTCACACACATACTGTAGGATGTTGAAATTGGCAGACAAGCCCTCCTGTCTCGAGGGTGGAGGCCGTGGGATAAAGCATTTTAGCGAGCTCGTAAATTTGCCTAACTACTCCGTGGAGGTTCGAATCCTTCTCCTACAGCAGGTTATTTTGGGTTTATTGTTAATTGACTAAAACCATGAGATTATGTTTCATGGTTTTTTTTATGCCCTTTTTTAAAAGAAACGCCATTCATTCACGATTTTCAAAATAGGAATTAACAAATCCATAATCATCAAGTGAAATTCTTAGGGTTAGTTGTAAAAAGATGAACAAAAAATATGTTTAAATAAAAATACTGTAAAAAATAGATTAATTTGTTATCAAAATTTTAATAAATAGGAGGTTTTTCTAATTTTGACGTATCGATTAATGAGTTTTGTTATTCATCTAATAAATATGAAGCTCTCAAACCATTTATCACTTCTCTGTAAAAGGCGGGGAAAAAGAAGCGAAGATTAAGCAGTGGAGACATTGATGAGCAATCAGACAATGTGAGTTAATCTTCGCCTTCATTTGATTTTAATCGCTATGAAAAGCGAAACGATATAATGTAGGATGTTGAAATTGGCAGACAAGCCCTCCTGTCTCGGGGGTGGGGAAATCGGAATAAAGCATGGAACAAACCGGACTATTGCCTAACTACCCCGTGGAGGTTCGAATCCTTCTCCTACAGCTAAAAGCAGTCTGATGAGGGCTGCTTTTTTTATTTTTTGTTGGAGTATTTAGTTATTTTGGTCTAAAATCCTGCTATGATTAAGAGCTTCAAAGAAAAAATATCCAAGCATCCTCTTCGAAAGAAGGTATTGAGGGTGTTGATGATAGTTTTTCTGGCTTTAATTTTCCTGGAATTTTTAATCTATTTCGGTTCTAACCTCCTCTTAGTCAATTGGACTAGAACTAAATTGAATGAAGCAACTGGCGGAGTATATGAGGTTGATTTCAATCGGTTGAACTTTTCCCTACTTCGCAGAGGTGTTTTCCTGAATGGGATAATCATGAGGCCAGTGAGTCTTGAAAATGCCAGTGAAGATCAAGTTTTATTTGATTTCACTTTAGATGAATTAGCCCTTAAAAATATTTGGTACGATTGGTCTGAAAAGATTTTTATTATAGGGAATATTAAACTGGATAATCCAAACCTCAGCTTAGAGCTTTCCGAGTCCACCATTTCAAATAAAGAGAGAGATAGCTTAAAAGTTTCCCAAGTAAAGAGACTGGAAAATGAAATCAAGAAAAGTATTCAAAGAATTCCTTTTGGAGGGATTTTTATCAATAGAGTAGAAATCGATCATGCAGACTTATTCTTTTTAAACTTTTTGAGTCAAAAGTCTATCAATGCAAAAAACACTCGATTGATCATTGAGGATATTGATTGGACCAGTTCCGAAGAATGGAAGACTCCTTTCAATGCAAAGGGATTTGAATTTGATTTGGATCAGGTTGAGTTTCTCTTGCCTGATGGCGTCCACACCATATATGCCGATGAGGTATTTGTTACTTCATTGGAGAACCAAATTCAGATTGAGAAATTCCAGCTTAGATCAGATAAGTCGATTGAGAGTTTTGCCTATTATGATATGGACCTTGACCAACTTCGGGTAGGTAATGTAGAGTTGAATAAGGCCTTTATGGAGTCGGATTTGGAAATCGATGAGATTATTTTGAACAGTCCGGATTTTAAGGTGATCCGATCTGATAATCCTAAAAAGAATCAAAATCAAAATGGTGACTTAAATGATTTGATTACTGGCTTGTTAAAGTCTTTCTATGTGAAGGAATTATCCATTAATAAAGGAAAATTTTTGACCTATCACTTGGAAGATACTCTGGAAAATAGAATTGAGGTTTCGGATCTGAATTTCAAAATGGTCAAGTTTTACTTGGGAGATGATCAGAGCAGAAAGAATAATCAGTTTTTCCACGGAGAGGATGCTTCTATGGAGTTGGGAGATTTGACCTTGTATTTGTCAGATCAGGTTCATTTAATCAAAGGGGAAAAGGTAATGGCTTCTTCTTTTTTAGATAGAATTCAGGTTCAGGGATTTGAAATAAAGCCAAGAGACAGTACTATTTTAATCAAAAGGCCACATCAGTTGATTGATATTAGGCTGAATGAATTACTTTTTTCTGAGGCAAATTTGAAAAAGCTTTATAATCAGGGTGTCTTGGATGTGGAGAAGTTGGAAATTATTTCTCCCAAAGTACAGGTAACTGATTTGGAAGAGGACTCAGGAATAGAGGAAAGAAAGGGTAGGGGGGCTTCTCTTCTAATGGGTTATCTAAATGAGTTGAATATTGGCGAATTTGATTTGAGGCAAGGAGAGGTGCAGTTTCAAAATCAATCAGGTATTCGATCTGATGATATAGGTTTTGACCAATTCAGTTTGTTTTTGGAAAATGTCCGTTTTTCACCTGACACTGCCATGCAACTTCGGGATATACTTTTGGCGGATGAAATGATTTTAAGTTTGGATAAGTACAAGCTCAAACTGAGGGATAACTTACACATTTTCAGTGCCGATAAAATTATTATTGACTCTAAAAAATCACTGATCGATGTTCAGAATTTTTCTCTGAAACCGGAATCTCGGGCGAATATCCAATCTGTGCTAGACACCTATAAAAAAACTGTGGCAGTTGACTTGAAGGTGCCTTCATTTCGTGTAGAGGGAGTTGATATCAAAAAGGCTTTACTGGATCAGGAATTATACGTCAAACAGATTTTGGTTCCTAAACCTGAACTTACCTATACCAAATACAGAGATCGATCTCAAAAAAGAGAGGCAAATCAGTTGGATTCTGCTGAAGGGATAAGAGAATTATTGGAGTCCTATTTTGCCAAAGTTTCCATTGATTCTGTCAGTTTTCAAGAAGGGAAATTCAACTTTTCAGATCTTTCGGGAAGAAGGGAGATTAGTTTCGTGGAAGAAGATTTATCACTTACTCTGAAAGGTTTTTATATGGATAATCAAGGTAATTATGATGAATCCAAGACCTTCTTTTCGGACGAGATCATATTGAATTTGGCTGATTACTCCTTTTCTCTGGCGAGAGGAGATTATGATGTTACGACCAGTAATTTGGTTTTTAATACAAAAAACCGAACGCTGGTTATTGATACTTTACGCTTGATGCCGGGTGATAACCTGAGAAGTAAGCTGTCTTTATCACTCGTATTGCCGAAGGTGAGCTTTGAAGGAATAGATTTAGAAGACTTTTTATTTGACAACCGATTGGATTTGGATAAGCTGAATGTTGTTGGTAGTACCATAAATATTGAAATAAATCCTGCTATTGAGTCCAAAAATAGTTCTATAAATCAGCGCGAAAGGAGGAGCCTGGACTTCATCAAGGTTGGCGAGATAAGTGCTTTGAATTCAGATTTCAGATTGAATTATATACAAGGTCAAACCGATCTTCAATCTATTCAAACCTCCTTTGACATCACAGTTGCAGACTTCTATTTGGATGAGCAAGCCAATCGAGAGATGGATTTATCCGGGCTATTTAAGCAAATTTCCATAGGGATCAAGGACTTTTCTTTTGCTCTGCCGGATAGTGTCCATTCGGTAAGGTTGTCTAATTTAACTTTTGATACTGAGCAAGATGAGACCATTCTGTCTGGGATAGAAATCCTGCCATTGAAGCCATTGAATCTAACTAATGGCCCGGTTTTTCAGGGGAAAATTCAGGAAATTGGCCTAAGAAATAATGAATTAGAGCAAATTCAGGAATCAGGAATTTTTGATTTAACTCAATTGAGGATTTTGAAACCTGATTTTAAAATCTTTTTGGACAGTTCATCAACCCAAATAAAAAAAGAAAACCTGAAAGAGTTTAGGCTCAAAGATGGCCTTGTTAATTCAATAATGCTGCAAAACATCAACTTGAATCAGGGTAATTTTGAATTTTTTTCAAAATCAAAAGATCCATTAAATGGACTGGCTTTCAAGGATGTTGATTTTTCATTAAAGAAGCTAAATCTTGATTTATTGAATTTGGAAGAAAATATCAGCCCTGAATTACTATTTAAGAAGCAGTTGGAGTTTAGTCTCAAAGATTACAATTATTATTTACCGGATAGTATGGAGCTGTTTTCCATTGGGAGTTTTTCCTACGCGGGTGAGAATTTAGTTTTTGACAAAGTGAGATTTAGGCCAGCTATGGGTAGATATAATTACTTGAGGAGAAAGGGCTTTCAAACAGATGCAATTGATCTCTTTTTGGATAGAATAGAAGTTGAAGGCTTAAATTTTGAACGCATTTTTGCCAACCAAGGCTATCAAGCAAAAAAGCTTAATTTGGATGGGATGCGCTTGGATGTATTCAGGGACAAGCGATTGCCTATTAGACCTAATGCCTACAAACCTATGCCTCAGGATTTATTAAGGAATGCATCTATCCGGGCTTTGGTAGATTCCATTCAGTTAAGAAACGGTTTAATACGATATCAGGAGTTTACTCCTGGGGCTCAGCTACCTGGTCAAGTGAGTTTTCATGAGATGAATGCTTCCATTGTCCCATTTGCCATGAGTTTGGAAGGAGAGAAGCACCCTATTGATTCATTCAAGGTAATTGCGACGACCGACTTGATGGGAGAAGGGAAAGTTGAAATGAACTCTACCTATTACTTTTCAGCTGGATCTCCTATTAATTTATCTTTCAAAATGGGAGAAATGCCCCTAGAATATGTCAATGATATTTTAAGTAAAGGAGCGTTTGTTAAAGCCCGATCTGGAAAAGTGAATTCGGCTGATTGGTACTTCAGATTGACAGATGAAGAGGCAATTGGAAAAATGACCTTTTTATATGAAGGATTGAAGGTGGATTTATTGGATTCCCTGACTTTGGAAAAAGGGACTGGGAAAGTGGCATTTGAATCATTTTTAGCCAATACATTGATTAAAAATAACAACCCAAGAAGGCTTTTGGGAAATATTGTTTCCTCTGATATTTACTTTAAAAGAGATAAAACCAAGTTTATTTTCAATACTTGGTGGAAAGCAACCCTTACAGGATTGAAAGGAAGTATGGGATTAGGGCAACCTCAGATGCCAGTGAGGCGAAAAGAAGAGGAGGAATAAAATCCTCCTCTTTTAATTTTTTAATATGCTTACCCGCTTTTTCAATATGTAAAAAAGTAAAAGGGAGTATCAGTTGAAAGAATTAGAATCCGAAAGCTTCTGACTTCGATCGTCTGTGCTGAGCGAAGTTGAAGTATTCGATCGGTCAAGCAAAGAAATAAGGTAAGTGGCAAGATTGCCGTTAATCAGATTTTTTTAAACCTATTTCCTAATCAGTTTGATTTGTTGCTGATGATTTCCCCAGATCAATTGAATGATGAATAAGCCATGATCAATATCTCGGAGATGGTAATTAACTTTTTCAGAAACCTCTTCTGTAGATCTAACAGTATATGTTTCGGTTACTCCTCTGGCATCAGATATCCTGATAACAATTGGTTCATCATTATAAACTGAAGTATTTAGAAGTGATAGACTAACCGGCTCATTTCTGTTGCTTGGGTTAGGGTAAGCAACCCAGTATGAATTTCCTGAGATAGGTTCTACCTGAATAGATTTCACTTTACTGTAGGCGAATTTTCCATCAAAATCGAACTGCTTCAATCTATAGTAAATAATTCCTCCTGAAGCAGGCAGGTTTTCATCCTTAAATTGATATTCTACGGATTCATTGGAATAACCTTGTCCTTTAACAGTACCTATTTTTTGCCAATTAGCTACACCGTTGATGGAGCGTTCAATCTCAAAATGAGAGTTTTCCCATTCCTTAGAAGTAGCCCATTTAAGTAAGCTTTTCTGATCAGATTCCAAATAGGAAGCTTCAAAGTAGAGATATTCTACTTCGAGGATTCGGAAGTTGAGGAATGTGATATAGACAATTCCGTCTCCTCCTCTGCCACCACCAAAATAGCCGGCCCCACCACCTGATCCGGTTTTATTGGTTCCGGGCCCTCCAATTGGGTTCGTTCCACTTAGATTGCCACTACCCCCAATCCGGACACCACCTGCGGATCCCCCTTCCCCAATTTTGTCTGTTCCATTGAAGAACCTACCGATTCCACCACCTCCAGCTCCAAAGTATCTTAATGAGTCCCCAAGAGTAAGTACAATTCCATCGCCACCTCTTCCCCCTTCACCTTGCCCATTACCGGCAGCTTTACCATGTTGACCATCATCAGCAGGTGCGGGTTTCCAAGGAGTAAGTCCACCACCACCTCCTCCAGCTACGGAATTTTGAGGATCACTATAATCTCCATCGCCTCCAGGGTTTCCAAGATAGACGGTAGAATTTGGTCCATTATAGGTGATATTGATGGGAGTTCCGCCACGATCTTCGGATTTAGTTGGTGCCGGTGTTGCACTTCCTCCTCCTCCTGAAGCTCCTGTTCCCCCTAGATTATTAGCTCTAGAGGCACCTCCTCCTCCTCCTGGGACAGAAATATTGATAGGGGATCCATCGATGGTCCCACTAAAAGTTGAGGCTTCTCCAGGGAACCCATTTGCGTCAACAGTTGGTGCTCCGGGACCACCTTCTCCAACCCCAATTGTAAAGCTGGTACCAGCTGGCAATCCATACGGATTAGAAGTAGTAAACGTCTGTCTGATTAATGCCCCAGAGCCACCACCACCAGAGCCTTCACCACTACCTCCACCACCTCCTGCACTACCCACGTATACAGTAAACTCTGCTAATCCTTCTGGAGCTGTCCAAGTAAGATCACATGTAAACTCTAAAACAGTTGTTCCTGATTTGGATCCATCATCTATAACCTTTATGCAGTCGGTATCATCTGCATCTGGGCAGGAATAAGAAATAATGACTAAACCCGTTCCTCCGATACCTCTATTTCCTGCTTTTTTTCCTCCACCGCCTCCAGGGGATGAACCATTTACTCCATCAGTTCCTGCTGCCCCCCCTAGAGGACCTCCTGCATTTCCACCGTTTGTTCCATTTGCATTTGCTCCATTGCTACCGCCATGCCTTGGATCGCGAGTCCCTCCTGCTGAGTTTGCTCCATTACCTCCATTGCCACCAGTAGCATATACCAAACTAGTATTTAGAATATCAGGGTCATTAGAGTCTCTAGTTACATAGGAAGTACCTCCATTAACTCCATTTCCACCGCCTGTACCTACAAATACTCCCAAAACTTCTCCGGGTACTACAGGAATATTCTGTCGGATGGAGTATCCCCCACCGCCACCGCCATGACTTCCGCCCCCACCTCCGCCACCATATACTTCGATAGTGATGCTGTATACATTCGCAGGTACTGTAAATGAGCTATTAGCTCCATAGACAGCAGAACATACTCCAAAATATGTAGTAGGTCTATCGGTGAATGAGGTAGTACAAAGATCAGTAGATTTTTTCAAACTGATAATTCTTACTGTATATGTGTCTGTATTACTATTTATTGGAATAGTACTGAATACTCCTCTTCCATTGGTTACAGTTGCAGTCGTGTTGTGCGTAGTAAAACCCCCATTTGCCTGCTGTATTTCATAGGATACATCATAGGTTCCATTGATCATTGTACTGGAATTGCCATAGAAAAACACTGTGGCATTTCCTCCCAATGTAGTGGCAGAAACTGAAGAAATAGCTGTTATCTCGTAAGTAGGAACTACATGAATTGTGCCTGTAGCAGCAAGTCCATTTATACAATTCCCGTTTAGTGGGATAGAATAGCTATAAAGACCAGCTGGAGCCGTTACAGTACCTGAAAACTCAATATTGTTAGTGGAAGGGTTAAAAGTTGCATTTACTCCTGCAGGAAGACCTGTCGGAGTCCCAATACTTGATACTCCTGTAGTTGCTTGAACGAATGGTCTTAAACTTGGGGAGTTGAGGCAAACCGTTGGATAATTTGGAGTTGGAAAAGCAGGAGACGCAGTGGGAAGGCCTACAGTTGCAAATGGCTCCACTGTCGTAGTTGAACTTGCGTTAGCAGTAGCTGTACATCCTGTTGAGGGTTCCCTATATCTGGTAGTTACTGTTTTTGATCCAGTAGTCAACCACCTTACAGTCACAGAAGAGCTTGAACTTCCTGTCCCTCCAGAAACAATGGTATAATCTGTTCCAGCTGTTCCTGGAAGGGACCAAACATAATTTGATTTACCAGTTTGGGTAGTATACGTAACATCCTGCTGAAGACAAACCAATGGGCCTGGTGAAGTAGTAAATGTTGGAACAGGTAGAGCATTTACTGTAAGGGTATTTGAGGCTAGTGTAGTAGCTGTACAATTATTTGAGTTAGTATATCCAACTGTTACAGTTTTCGAACCAGATGTTAGCCAAGTTAAGGTAACTGTAGAGTTTGTGCTTCCAATTCCACCTGCAGTTATATTGTAATCGGTACCAGCTGTTCCGGGAACAGTCCAATTGTAATTACTCTGACTTCCTTGGGTGGTGTAAGTAACCGATGTTCCTACGCAAACCGGACCGGTTGGTACTGTTGTGAAAGTGGGTGTAGGTAATGAATTGACAACAAGTGAATTGGTAGCCGAAACAGTAGCCGCGCAATTATTTGTGTCGGTATATCGAACAGATATATTTTTGGTTCCTGATGTTAACCAAGTTACGGTGACAGTATGATCAGTTGTACCAATGCCTCCTCCAGAAATCGTATAATCTGTACCTGCAGTCCCAAATCCAGACCAAACATAATTAGATTGTCCGGATTGTGTTGTATAAGTTACAGACGCTCCCACACATACTTGGCCTGTTGGCGCTGTTTCAAATGTTGGAGTTGGAAGTGCGTTGACTGTCATGGGGCCGGAAACCGATGATGTTTGGTCGGGACCACAATCGCCTGAAACTACCACATAGTAATAACTAGTGCCAGCTGTTCCTGAAGGAGGAGTATATGAAGATGAAGTAGCTCCTGATATTGGTGTTCCTGTCGAATTATCAGCAACTGTATTGGAATACCATTGATAGTTTATAGTCCCTGTCCCTGTAGCTGCGATTGAAATCGGAGCAAAACTTGATCCGAAGCAGATTGTTTGTGAAGCTAGGTTTTCGGTATCAATGGTGGTCAGTGGGGTTACTGTAAATGCTCCTGAAACATCAGTTGGAACAGTGCCACAATTACTTTTGCCTGTGGCATAGTAATATGTGGTTCCCACATTATCAGTTGGAGGTGTATAACTAGGACTTGTAGCTCCAGGAATTAAAGTACCTCCAGTATTTGAGTTTGTAGTATTTCTATACCATTGATAGGTAATAGTTCCTTCTCCTAAGGCTTGTACAGTAAGAGTGGGAGTAGGGAAGGAACCACCTAAACATGCTGATTGATTTGTTGTGTCTGGGTGTTGTGCGATGGTTGTTATAGGTGGAGTTACTAAATGTTGTCCGGAAACATCGGAGGTTTCTGTTCCACAATTTCCGGTAACAACCACATAATACCATGCAGATCCTTGTGTAGTAGATGGTGGAGTAAAAGATGCCGAATTCGCTCCCGTAACGGCTGTGCCACCGACATTTGATGCGACCGTGTTTCTATACCATTGATAAGTTAATCCTCC
Source organism: Algoriphagus algorifonticola (assembly GCF_007655305.1). Taxonomy (GTDB): domain Bacteria; phylum Bacteroidota; class Bacteroidia; order Cytophagales; family Cyclobacteriaceae; genus Algoriphagus; species Algoriphagus algorifonticola. The sequence goes on along the minus strand of NZ_VLOG01000024.1, from coordinate 423 downwards.
TCCAACAGCAGTTACCGTTAAAGGCTCAAATCCATCACCAAAACACTCTATATCCAATGCAGTGGATGGATGTGAGGTGATTGCCGTTATAGGATCTACTGTTACTATCACTGTAAATGTAGACCCTGCGCATGTACCCGAAATTGCTGAGATTGTATAAGTTGCAGTTTGAGGTGAATCCGTTGGGTTAACCAATGTTCCAGAAATATTACTCAATCCTCCTCCCGAAGTGCCACCTGAAATTCCTCCTGTAACAGTAGGTGCAGTCCAAGAATAAGTAGTTCCTGCAGGGACTATTCCATCGGTTCCATTTGAAGGCGTAATTGAAAAGCTTGAGCCTGTACAAATTGAAATATTATAGTCATTAATAGCCGGTCTAGGACTGACTGTAACTGTGACCGTAAAAGGAGTGCCTGAGCAAGA
>NZ_VLOG01000023.1 GCF_007655305.1 Algoriphagus algorifonticola | reverse complement strand
CGGAAGCTTCGCCTGCCAGTATTCTAAGGTTTAAGCAAGAAGATTTTCAGTTTTTTTTCATGCGGCATATTTTAATATGTCTACATAGCTGGAATTTCGGTTGACAACAGCAAAAGCCCTTGCAATAAGTTTATTTCTGATAATATTAAGTGTGCTCATTTTGCTTTTCCCTTCACCGGTTCTTCTCTTGTAATAGGTCTTCATCTCAGTGCTGTATTGGATGGCTGTGCCTGCACATAATGTCAGCAGTGTTTTAATTCTCTTATTCGCCAGCGGACTGGTTTTGGTTCTCCCTCGATAGGATGTACCTGACTGGTTGGGAAACGGTGCTGTTCCTGCATAACTGGCAAACTTTCTCCAGCTATCGAATAGGGTAAACCCTTCTGTTAAGACGATAAGTGCAACAGCTGTCTGTGGGCCTATGCCCTTGATAGAGTTAATCAGCTTATATTGGTTCATTAACAGTTCATCTTTGCGTAAAAGTTTGTCTATTTCTTTCTCTACGGTTTCGATCTGTTTATCTAAACAAGCGATTACTTCGGTATTGGATTTTTGATAGACTTTTAATTTGTTTTCTGAAACTACAGCTTCATATTCTTTGATACGGGTGATGTAAGCTGCTCTGTCTTTTACAAGTCGCTCTCTGTAATTAAACAGCTTTTTGAGATCCTGGATGACCTTTTTGGGAGGAACAGTGGGGATAATCTTCTCCTGCTTTTCATAAAGATATTCAGCTATGTCTTTAGAGTCTGCCTTGTCTGACTTACCTCTTCTTATTCCCAAGGATCGCTTTAATTCAAGTCCTGAGATGATATAAAATGGTAGGGAGTGCTTTTCAAGAAACAAAGCAAGTTCTGAAGAATAAATCCCAGTGGATTCAAATCCGAAAAGCAGTTCTTCTGCGAGTATTAACCCAGAGTTTTCCATTACCCATTCCACCAGCTCCTGGTAACCTTTCTCATTATTTTCAAAGACTGCGTGGCATTGGTTGATCTTCAGATAAGCATCAAGTGTAGATTTACTTACATCGACTCCAATAATTGATTTGAATTTCATAATTTAGACATTGAAGTTTAACAAATGAGAGTTGCGGAAACTAAAACCTTTAACAGGCCTAAAGCCTAAAATTCTAACTGGTTACTGGCAACTCAACTAAGAATGGGGACTGATACTGGCAAGAGGTCGCTAGCCTAGCCGTGGCGAAAGTTCACCCCATTCTTTTTCAATTTATTCAATATCTGAGTCACTTAATAATCGTAAAGATATTAGCTCTGATTTTCTCAAATAATTCTACTTTGCAAACCTAAAGGCCGTGGCTGGGTCTTCGGTCATCGGTCTTCTAATCAGTCAAGCAAAGAAAATAAGGCAACTGGCATGATTACGGATAATCAGAAAATTTATAAACCCAAGCAGTTGTATAACAGTTTGATGTTATAACGAGGCGCAATATGAGATTAGTAGTGATATTTGCTCTTTTGATGATGGGGAATTCCCTCTATGCACAAGAGTCTAGCAACAAGAAGGAGCTTTTACAAGAAGCTCGTAATCAGGTTAAATCTAACCTTCAAAAGCATTTAGACAAACTGAGCTTTTCTGGAAGTTTGTCCAGTAAGAACTATGAATTTTTGAACTCTGATGGCCATCTAAGTCTTGAAGGGGGATTTCAGTCTAAGGTTCAATTCATAGATGAATCTGGTTTCCCGGTTTTTTATGCCCCTTTTAATTTGAACGCCGCAAAAACTACTGGAGCTGATATGCTTCAGCCAGGTGGGAGTTTAGGTTTGAATCTAACAGGTAAAGGGTTGACTGTTGGGATTTTTGACCAAACACGCCCAAAGCCAGATCATGTTGAATTCGGCAATAGACTGACCCAAATTGATGGGTCTTCCGAGCAATTAAGTACCCACGCTACTCACGTATCTGGTACAGTGCTGGCCTCAGGAGTCAACCCACAGGCAAGAGGAATGGCCTATGAAGCTACAGGCTGGTCTTTTAATTGGGACGCTGATGTATCAAAAATGAATGCCAATGCCTATGATCCTGATACAAAACCTAACGGGATGTTGATTTCTAATCATTCATATGGAATTGTCTTGGGTTGGAGGTTTAGTGGTGGAAGCTGGACTTGGTTTGGTAATCCAAGCGTAGATCCTAATAAGGATTGGAGATTTGGATTCTATTCTACCAAAAGCCAGGCAATAGATGAATTGTTGTTTACCAAACCTTATTACAGTGTGGTTTGGTCCGCAGGAAATGACCGTAATGATGTAGGAGATGGGACGAGGGATCCGGATGGACCGGATGATACCATCGGTCCTGAAGGGGTTGCGAAAAATAATTTTACCATAGGTGCAGTAGAACAGGTTTTGAATTACACCGTTCCGGAAGATGTGAAAATGAGTAATTTTTCTTCTTGGGGCCCTGTGGATGATGGACGAATTAAACCTGATTTGGTAGCGATGGGGGTGAATGTTTTCAGTGCCTCCATCAGTAATGGCCAAGATAGCTATGCAAGTCAAAGTGGAACATCTATGGCGGCACCCAATGCGACAGGATCCATGTTTTTGTTGCAGCAGTTATACTCTAATAGAAATTCGGGGAGGTTTATGCTTTCTTCTGCCTTGAAAGCCTTGACTATTCATACAGCAAAAGAAGCAGGTCCTGCGCCAGGCCCAGATTATATGTATGGGTGGGGACTTTTAGACGTAAATGCGGCCGCAAAAATTATTTTGAATGAGGATGGAAGCTCATCCTTTATCAGAGAAGAAATTTTAGGAAACAAAGAAGTTCAGGAGTTTGAATTTGTATCTGATGGAGTAACTCCTATTCGGGCGACTATTGCTTGGACAGATCCCGCAGGAACACCTCAAGGAACAGCCAATAATCCGAGCAATCTGATGCTGGTTAATGACCTGGATTTGAGAATATTTGATGAGGATGGAAAAGAGTTCTTTCCTTGGACCTTGGATCCAACTCAAAGAGCAGGAGCAAGAGGGGATAGAACCAAAGATAATTTCCGTGACAACGTGGAGCAGGTATTTATAGAGTCTCCTCAAGCAAAAAAATACCGGGTGAGGGTTTCTCACAAGGGAGACTTAAAATTTGATATTCAGCAATATTCTATTGTTTTTACAGCGGGTGTGATTGATGGCTCTGATGAAACCCTGTATTGGATAGGAGGCACTTCAGGAGACTGGAATAATGGTGCAAATTGGTCTTCTTCTGTGGACGGCCCTGCAGTTGGTAGAGTCCCTAAGGCATCCACTAGAGTAGTTTTTGAAGGCACCAATTCCGGCAATACCACCGTTTCCTTGGACTCTAATGTGGACATTTTCAGTCTTAATTTCTTTGGGAATCAAATCGTAACACTAGACTTAAAAGGAAATCAAATTGATGCTTCCGGAGGTCTACGAATCAGTAATCAGATTACTACCATCAAAAATGGAGAAATTAACTTCTCTGCTGTCAACTCCAATCCAAAATTAGTTGAATTAAGTCAGGCTTCCTTTGAAAATGTTAAGATCAATTTCTTGGAAGGAAATTGGAAAGTTCTTTCAGGAGAATTATTGGATGATATAATTATCGATAATGCGAAAGTGGAATTTGATTATAGTCAGGTTCGGGTGAATTCCTTTACGATAGTCGGAACAGGAGAACTGAAAGGTAGCTTTGATACTTTCACTTTTAAGAAGGATTTCATTGTAGAAAATTCAGGAATCCTCAAATCTGGAGTTAATGCTGTTTTCTCAGGTACCGAAGGAGTATTCAATAATTTAGCCTCCCAAGCTGTAAAGTCTTTGTTTGTTAGCTCGGGGAAACTCACTGTGTTAAGTGAAGGTATAGAAGAACTGGGAGCATCAAGCGGTGAAATTATCTTGGATAAAGCTCAACTTACAGTTGGTAAATTAAAGCTTGGACCAGCATCTGTGATTAATTTGAGTGCAAGTTCTGAGCTTGTAATTACTGACAGTATTTCTTCTACAGCAACATTGACTCAAAAGGCTAGTATCAAGGCATCGGGTAAAGGAAAGGTAATTCACGATATCTATAGAAAATACTGCTTCGAGCACATCTCTGTTTCTAATGTGGATTTGTCAGGTGATGCAATTATTAATTTGGGTGTAGGAGCAGAGCTTACAAACTCCTCGGGATGGCTTCAGCAAAATTGTGGTGAGGTATTATTCGCGAACTTCAAATCAACTTTTCCTTGTGCCGGAGCAGCAGTCAATTTTGAAAATCTAAGTGAAGGTAATATTTCTACCTATTTATGGGATTTTGGCGGATTGGGAGAATCGAGTTTACTGAATCCGTTTTTCGTGTTTGATAATACAGGTGAATACCTAATCAAACTCACCGTTTCAAATGCGGAAGGCTCTACAACTTTCGAAAGAAGTATTCAAATAGGTGAAAATACCCTTCAAAAGCCTGTGATTGTAGTAAATGGAACAACGCTCACTTCACAAACACCTGGTAGCTCGTACCAGTGGTATTTGAACGGAGAAAAAATACCTGGAGCAACAAACCGATCATTGGAAGCTACAGGAGATGGATCCTATCAAGTGGCAATTTTCGGGGAGGCATGCAATAGAGTTTCTGACCCGGTAGTTATTTCCGCTATTCCAGACCAAGAAGTGGAGTTAAGCAGGTTTGGTATTTTCGTTGGCCCAATTCCATCAGAGGATCAGCTGAAAGTTACATTTACTAATAGCTATTCAGGACCAATTACCTTGTCAATATTGGATATGGCAGGTAGAGTCTTCAGAAGTATCGAAATAGGAAAAAACACAGAGTCCGTGCAGGTAGATATGAATCTTCCTGCTAACAACGGACTTTACATTCTAAGAATAAAAACCGACAATTTAACTTTACACAAAAAAGTAATTAAACAATGAAGAAGTTTTTCGTGGTAGTTGCACTACTCGTATCAAACCTGTCTTTTGGGCAGATTAGCAATGTGGATTTGAACGGCTCACCGGCCCGTCTTTCCACCTATTCAGAAATAGATGGCTCTCCTTATTTATTTGAAGATTGGGCAAGAGCAGACATTTCACTTTCCAATGCAGGATTGAAGGAAAATGTAGCTTATAAGTTCAATATTTATGAAAATGAGCTAGAGGTGATCAATGAGGCTGGAAATAAAATTTATTTGAATAAAGCCTACATTGAATATGCTATGTTGGAACGTCCTTCCATTATCATCGCCAATGGAGGTAATGAAGGGATGCTTACCAAGCTACTGTTTAAAAAAGGGTATGGAATGATTAGCGGAGTTAAGGATACCGATTTAGTCAATGTTATTGCAGAAGGAAAGAAATATACCTTGGTCAGAAAGTTTCAGACAGATTTGGTAACACCGCCTAAGAATAGCTATTCTCCAACTCCAGGAAGAATGTTTGTGTTTGAGCAGAATTTCTATCTGATTGATTCTCAGAATGAGGTAAATTCTGTTAGAAACAGAACAAATAATATCGTAAAGTCTTTAGCTGATGATGACCAGGCTGAGGCTAAACAAATTATCAAGGATAATAAGTTGGATTTAAGCAGAGAAGATCATATGGTGATCTTTTTTCAGAAGCTGAACCAAGAGGCCTAAAAATACTTTAAAAGGAATTCAAACCCGGACGCAAGTCCGGGTTTTTTTGTTAGTAGTTGATTTGGCTTTAAAAAACACAATACGTATTTGGGTAAATGCATTGAATTCCTGTTAGTCCAAATTGTAAAAATGGAAGTTTGATGAAATTATTTTTATTTCCATTCTGAGTCAAATTCTGATCCGATATTCTTTAATTACTTCAACTGTAACTGAGAAAAAGTTAATTAATTTTTTAGGGGTTTGGGTCAAAATAAAATTTTGGATAAATCTCATTTATTGAATTAATAATCTACCAGAGCTAGATTTAAGTCTATTTATATATTAGATATATATATAAATCGGTATAAACTTTTTATATAATATATAAATAAGGGCTCGTAAAATTGCTTCAAATAGTTCAATACATATAAATTAATTGTATTTTTTTTTAAAAAAAATTGAATTTTTCCTATGCTAATAATTTATAAAAAAAATACTGACTAGTATTTATTTTGTCCTAATTAATAGAAATGTTAAAAAAATTTAATTTGGATGTAAGTCAAAAAAAATAGTAAAAATTTAATTAAGTGTATTAAAAATAATAAAAACAGAATAAAATTCTGAAAAATTAAATTATATATCAATATTATTGTATTTTAAACTTAAATGAATTTTATACCTTTTGTATTATACTGCTTTGTTAATTGAATATTTCGGAATATTATTGATATTAAATTAAACCAAAAATATATCCTTATGAAAAAAGTTTTACTTTTCGTACTGATGGTCTTTTTAGGGCAAACCTTAGTTTTTGCTCAAGGCCGTACAGTATCGGGGACAGTCATGTCATCGGAAGATGGTCTCCCTGTTCCTGGAGCATCCGTACTAGTAAAAGGTACAACCACAGGTGTGGCAACTGATTTAGATGGTAAGTATACCATTTCAGTTCCAAGTACTGGCACTACCTTGGTTTTCAGCTTTGTTGGATTAATGTCCAAAGAAGTCCAAATTGGTAATCAGTCAATCATTAATGTAACGCTGGACCCTGATTTAAAATCTTTGTCAGAAGTTATAGTTGTTGGTTATGGTGAAATGACGAAGCGTGAGGTAACAGGAGCGATTGCTTCTGTTAGATCTGAAGATATTAAAAATCTACCTGTTGCCGGATTGGATCAATCTATCCAGGGCCGTGCGGCAGGCGTTTTGGTTAACTCTTCATCAGGGACTCCAGGAGGTGCGATAAGCATCAATGTGAGAGGAACTGCATCTATTTCGGCAAGTAATGAACCACTTTATGTGGTAGATGGAATGCCAATTTACAGTGGAAACACCTCAAGTTTAGGTAGAGGAGGGCAAACTACTAATGTTCTATCTCAAATCAATCCAAATGATATTGAGTCAATTGAGGTATTGAAAGATGCAGCCTCGGCTGCAATTTATGGTTCAAGAGGAGCTAATGGTGTGGTGCTGATTACTACAAAGAGAGGAAAAGCTGGAAAAGCCCAAGTTGATCTTTCCATGTATAGAGGAATTCAGGAGCCAACTAACCGAGTTGAAAACGTAACTGGGTCCCAATGGAGAGAACTAATGAATGAGTCTAGGACTAATGATGGAAGACCTGCTTTATTCACGGATGAGCAAGTCGCTGATGCTCCAAATGCAGATTGGTTTGGTCTTATTTTCCAGCAAGGAACGATAGAGGATTATAATGTTTCCATTAGAGGAGGCACAGAAAACACTAAATTCTTTGTTTCTGGTGGTGCATTTTATAATGAAGGGTTCTTAAAGTCATTCGACTTTAAAAGATACTCAACGAGTCTTGCATTAGATCATAAGTTCAGTGATAAAGTTGATATGAAGTCAAGCCTTCGCCTTGTAAACACAAGACAGAACTTGAACAATAATGATAATAACATTTTCGGGGTATTCAGTGCCGCAACATTAGGAAGACCTGATTTTGAGCCATTTTTGGAAGATGGAAGCTATAATCACGCTTTCAGTACTTTGATTGGTCACCCTTTGGCTTTGGCTCAAGAGGTTAAAAATGAACTAAATGAGTATAGGTTGCAACCAAATATTGCTGTTGGATATAAGTTTTTTAAGGGACTTCGCTTTGAGACCTCATTCAGGGCTGATGTAATTTATGGTCGTGAGGACAGATATAATCCAAACACTGTAAGAAGTGGATTCGCTACCAACGGTTCAGGTACACAGGCAAATAATCTATTTACTACCTATTTGAACGAGAATATTTTGTCCTACTCTCAAACATTTGGTGATGACCACTATTTTGATGCAATCTTGGGACAGTCTTATCAGAGATATATTTCTGAAACAGGCTTTGTAACAGGTATTAATTTTCCAGGTCCTGATTTCAAGTATATTACATCAGCTGCAGAAGTTAATTCAGGTTCTTCATTTAGAACTGAATACGCACTTTTATCCTATTTCGGTAGAGCAAACTATAGATGGAAGGATAAGCTTTTGGTTTCTGCAAGCTTAAGAACAGACGGATCATCTAGGTTCGGTGCTGAAAATAGATTTGGTGTATTCCCAGCAGGTTCTGTAGGGTATATTTTATCGGAAGAGTCTTTCTTAAAAGATTCTGAAACAATCAGTTTGTTGAAAGGTAGAGTGAGTTATGGTGTTACTGGTAACCAAGACGGTATCGGTAATTTCCAGGCTTTGAATCTTTATTCGGCAGGATCTAATTACTTGGCTTCCCCTGGATTCGCTCCATCACAATTGCCTAATGCTAGACTTAGCTGGGAAGAAAGTAGTACGTTGAACTTTGGATTGGACTTAGGTTTTTTAAGAGATAGATTCCAAGTTTCAGCTGAGTATTTTATTCAAAACACTACAAACCTTCTTTTGAATAAGCCAATTCCAAACACTTCTGGATTTACTTCAATTACAGAGAATATTGGATCTATGAGAAATAATGGTTTTGAATTGTCTCTTTCAGGAAATGTAATTAATAGAGGAGGATTTAATTGGGATTCTCAATTCAATATATCATTTATTAAAAATGAAGTGACCGCAATTGTAGACGAAGCTACTCCAATTAATTCATTGCAAAGTAGAGCTGCAGTTGGTCAACCACTAGGAGCGTTCTTTATGATCAAATCAAATGGAGTAGATCCTGAGACAGGAGATCTGATTTTTGTAGACTTGAATGAAGATGGGGCAATTACTCCAGATGACAGGCAGTACCTAGGAAAGCCAAATCCAGATTTCTTTGGAGGTCTAAATAATACCTTTACATATAAAGGGTTTGACTTGAATGTCTTCTTTCAATTCACTTATGGTTTTGACATAATCAATAGATCTGCCCAGTTTAATCAACATTTAGGATTCTCTGCTTGGGGTATGTCTGAATTAGCTCTTCAAAGATGGCAGCAGCCAGGAGATATTACGAATATCCCAAGAGCAACTTCACTTGATCCAAACAGAAATAACAGGGTAGATTCTGACCGTTGGCTGGAAGATGGTTCTTTTATTAGATTGAAAAACCTATCTCTTGGATATAACCTTCCAAATAGTGTCTTGCAAAGAATCGGAATGAGACAAGTGAGAATTTATGGAATGGCTCAAAACCTAATTACTTGGACGAAATATACAGGTTGGGATCCAGAATTGAACTCTAACCCAGGAGCCAATATTGCGAGAAACTATGATTTCTTGACTTTCCCTCAAGCAAAAACATTCACGTTAGGTATTAATGTTGGATTTTAAAGCAGCGAAAAATGAAAAATATAATAAAAAATAAAATGGTAGGTGTGCTTCTAGGAGCAACCATAATCGTAAGTTCCTGCTCTGAAGATTTATTAGATCTTGAGCCAGTTGATTCTCTTTCTTCCAACTCTGTATTTGTCAATCAGCAAGGCGCAAATGCTGCAGTATTAGGAATGTATAGTGGTCTAGCAGGTGGAAATAATCTAGGCTTCAGAATGAATGTAGTAGGTGATATTGCGTCAAATGATGTCTCACACACTGGATCATTCAATACCTGGAGAGACCTTGATTTAAAAAACTGGGATGCTGTCAATGGTGAAATCGGTTCTATCTGGGCATCTGCCTATAATAATATCAACCGTGCCAATAATATTATCCAAAATGTAGATGGAATCGACATGGCTCAGGCTCTAAAAGATCAATACAAAGGTGAAGCTTTATTTGTAAGAGCATTAAATCATTTCAACTTGACCAATTATTTTGGTGATGTTCCTTTGGTTTTGAGAGCTACCGCAGCTCCTATAGATGAAAGCTACTTTGTTTCCAGAGATCCAAAATCTACGGTATTGCAAAGAGTTCAGCAAGATCTGACAGAGGCAATTAGTTTACTTCCTGCTTCTTACAGCTCCAATAATAACACAAGACATAGAGCTACAAGAGGAGCTGCTCAAGCTTTATTGGCGAGACTGTACCTTTATACAGGAAACTATGCTGAAGCTGCAGCGGCAGCAAGTTCCGTAATTTCAAACACAACATATTCGTTGGTTTCATTTGAGAACATGGTTGCATCCAAAGGTACTCAAGAAGCGATTTTTGAATTATTCTTTGATGCAAACAACCAAAATCCAGTTACCTTTTGGTACGGGCGTGATAATGGTGGGAGATATGAATTTGGAGTAACTCCAAGTCTTTGGAATGCATATCAGCCAGGTGATTTGAGAAGAGCATCCTCCATTAGAGAAGAAGCTCCAGGAGTATTTGTAAACTTTAAGTACAGAGATAATACTACAGGTACTGATGGAGTTCATGTAATTCGTTTGGCAGAGATGTACTTAATCAGAGCTGAAGCTAGAGTTAGAACAGGGGACTTTGCAGGAGCTGCTGCCGACCTACAGGTTATCAGAAGAAGAGCCTTCAATGATCAAACCATCGTAGTCACCCTTCCGAATGATGTAGAACAGGCAATCGATATAATTCTTGCAGAAAGAAGATTGGAGTTTGCTTTTGAAGGACATAGATGGCATGACTTAGTAAGAACTGGAAGAGCGGTTACCGAATTTGAATTGCCAGCTTTTAGAACATTGTTGCCAATTCCTTTAAATGCTAGAGATGTAAACCCTAATTTAACTCAAAATCCGGGTTATTAATTTTAAATGATAATGGAGGCTGTCTCATAAATAGTTTTCACATTTAGAGATCTTCGATTTTGCTCAATAGAGGCCGATTTTTGATTTTCGGCCTCTATTTTTTTGACCCGGGTTCATTTGGGTTGGTTTTTTGGGTTATGGATGGATACTGTGCTCCACTGCTTTTGTCTTTGTTTTAGGATGAAAAAATGGACTTTGCAAGCTGTTCATCCCGCCTTTTTGGCCAGGTTGTGAGCAATGGCAAGGAGGCCTGTTTCAACGGCCACTTTTTCGGTACCCCGGAGCATAAAGCGGCTTCTGCCCTTGTTGTATTTAAAGTGTCCGAAAACCGGTTCAACATCTGTGGCCCGTTGCTTTCTTTTTTGGATACCCAAGTCAGAGGTTAGCCGTTCCTTTGCTTGAGCTTTCTGTTGCTGGAGTCTTGTGTTGACCTTGATGACTTTGTTTCCCTCCCCGGGATGGCAAGCTGTCGCAAGTGGACAGCCGGAACAGTTTTTAGCCTGATAGTGACTGTAGTGTTGAACGAATCCGGTTGATGTTTTACCGGTACTTTTCCCGCTCTTTTCCATGGGCTGTCCCATGGGGCAGATGTAGCGGTCGTTTTGCGGGTCGTAATGCAGGTTATCGAGTAGTCCGTAGACTTTCTTTGCTTTGGATTCCTGTTGGAGTTCTTTGTGGAAGTAGTTGTACTTGACGAAGGCTTCGATCTGGTTTTCCTCCAGGAAGCAGTAGTTTTCCTCACTGCCGTATCCTGCATCGGCTGTGCAATTTGAGGGATAGAAACCGTAGAGCTGACAGTATTTTTCCAGATGGGGCTTGAGGGTCAGCGTATCGGTAGGGTTGGGATGCAGGGAGTAGTTGACCACAAACTGTCCATGGGTACTGAGCTGAAGGTTGTAGGCGGGCTTGAGCTGTCCGTTTTTCATGTGGTCTTCCTTCATCCGCATGAAGGTGGCATCGGGATCGGTTTTGGAGTAGCTGTTCCGACCTGCCAGAATCTGCTCTTTTTGGGCATATTCTTCCAGCTTGGCCGGCCAGTTCTTTCTGGCGTAGTTTAGCTTCTGCTTCACCTTTTTGTCCACAGACTTCCCTTCCAGTGCTTGGTTGATCTTGTCCACGGTTTGAGACACTTTCTCCGGACTGGGGTTGATAAAGTCGGGTTCTTGGGCTCCCAGCTCCTGGGCGGCTACCGAACCTGCATATTCCCAGAGTTCCTGAAGCTGTTTGCTGATCCGCTCCTTGTTCTTTTTGATCGCCTTACCCCAGACAAACGTGTAACGGTTGGCATTAGCCTCTATCTTGGTACCGTCGGTATAGACCTCCTTGATATCCAGAAGACCTTCTTGATGAAGCAGCAGAACCACTTTGGAGAATATATCGCGGATGACCTGTTTGAGTCTCTCGGAGCGGAAGCGGTTGATCGTGTGGTGGTCCGGACGCTGCATCCCCGAAAGCCACATGTACACGATGTTTTCCCGGGTAGCCTTTTCCAGTTTACGGGAGGAAAAGCAGTTTTCCAGATAGCCGTAAACCAAAATCTTCAGCAGCATCCTGGGATGGTAGCTACTGGCACCGTTTTGCCAATAATAGGCATACACAGAGGAAAGATCGATCTGATCCATCACCGAATTAACGGTTCGGGCTGGATGATGGGCTGGAATTAATTCTTCCAAACTAGGAGGAAGAAGCATCAGCTGGTTGGGAGAATAGTCTTTAAAGACTATATTCGTGTCTTGTTTTTGCACACCTCAAAATACCTATTTTGAGTTAAACAAGAAAGGCTAGCCGAGAAATCAGCTAGCCTTTTAAACTATCTACTTTTGAGACAGCCTCTTTTTTTGCAAAAAAAAAACTAATATCATCTTTTACCGTGGAATATCGTAAACTGATTTTCAACGTAATCGATTACTCATGAAAACCTTTTTATTATTCATCGGCATTTTTATATCCAGTAAAGTATTCCCCCAAACAGCTATTGGGAATTCGGAAGGAAGACAAACCTTGATTGATACCAAAGATAACTTTGCTACTTATGTTGGAGTAAACCCTAAAAGTGAAGGTATAATAGGTTCTCCTTTTTTATTCGAGGAAATGAAAAATGCTACGGTTGTAATGCAAACAGGTAAAATTCATGAAAATATATTGGCCAATATTTATTTTGAAAAATCTGAATTGCTTGTTCAACTCAGACCCAATTATACTGTAGTACCTGAATTATCCGAAATTGAATCTATTACTTTTTTAGATAATAATATGGTTTTTAAACCCGCCTTTTTAGATGGTAAATGGGAATATGCTTACCAATTGATTCAGCTTCCTCAAAAACAAGTTTTGGCAACTTTTGAGAAAAGATTCCAAAAAGCAGATGTAGGAGGAGCCTACAATTATGGTTCTAAATTCGATCAGTTTAAAGAAATTTTATCATACTTTATAGTTCAAGATGGTGAAATCAAAAAAGCCCAGATTCAAGTAATAATTGCAACACTAATAGTTTAAGGAAGGAAGCCTAGGCTTCCTTCCTTAGGCTGAATAATTAAATTAGTGTTGACATGCAAAAATTCAATCAGCTCAGCCTAGAGCAAAGATATCAAATCGAGGTTTTAAACAAAGAGGGATTCAGTCAAACTGCAATAGCCTGTCGGGTCGGCGTACACAAAAGTACCATCAGTAGGGAACTGAAAAGAAACACTGGGAAACGGGGACGTAGTGCAGGAAATTACTCAGCACGCATAGCAATGAACCGGGCTCAAGAACGCCATAAATACAAACCCAAACACAGACGGTTTACCGAGGTAATGAAGGAGCAGAGCAGAATCTGGCTGGAAGATGAAAAACTGAGTCCGGAACTGATTGCCGCCAGGTGGAGAGTCAATGGCCAACCGGGAGTGTCCCATGAGACCCTCTACCAATGGATCTGGCTGGCAAAAAAAAGTAACCATTGGCAGTTCAGGAAGGATAGAGGATTATACAAACATCTCAGACACGGTAAAAGAAAACGTAAAAGAGGTAATTACAGGGATTCCAGAGGACTGATCAAAGAAAGAGTTTCCATTGAAAAAAGGCCTCCCGTAGTGGAGCAGAGGCAGCGGATCGGTGATATTGAAGTGGATCTGATGATGGGTAAAAACCATCAATCGGCACTTCTGGTACTGGTAGACCGGGCTACTTTAATCACCACGTTGGAAAAGTTAGAGGGTAAGAACGCCGATGTCATTGAACAGAAAATAACCAGAAGAATCGAACGGATTGGCGCCTCATTTTTTAAGTCAATCACGTTCGATAATGACAAAGCCTTCGCAAACCACCATCGAATCAGGGATAAATTCAACCTGCCAACCTTTTTTACAAGGCCCTATACGTCTCAGGATAAAGGAACGGTGGAAAACAGAATTGGATTGATCAGGGCTTTTTTACCCAAAGGAACAGACCTGAATCAGTACTCGGTGGAACAAATTCAATCCATAGAATTAAAAATCAATAACAGACCCGTTAGAAAGTTTGATTACCTTAGTCCATTACAAAAACTCAAACAAAAATTAGGTGTTGCATTTATGAATTGAACACGGC
>NZ_VLOG01000022.1 GCF_007655305.1 Algoriphagus algorifonticola | reverse complement strand
GATTTTTAATCCGTCAATAATTTATGAATGATCTAGTCGCGTAGCGACATAAGATATTCTAGCTAGGGATTTTAATCCAAAAAAAAGGTGGTCCGTTTCCAGACCACCTTTTCGGTTTATTAGCTTTGAGCAAATTAAGCTAGATCAAATCGATCCAGATTCATTACTTTATCCCAAACCTTGACAAAGTCCTTTACAAACTTCTCTTTTCCGTCCTCGCATCCATATACTTCCGCGATTGCTCTCAATTCTGAATTGGAACCGAAAATCAAGTCTGCACGGGTACCTGTCCATTTTGGCTCACCGGTATTTCTATCAGAACCCACAAAGACATTATTGATATCATTGGTAGCTCTCCACGTAGTATTCATATCCAATACATTCACAAAGAAATCATTGGTCAATTTACCTGGAGTCTGAGTAAACACCCCATGCTTGGATCCATCCCAGTTTGCACCCATTACTCTCATTCCCCCTACCAAAGCAGTAAGCTCAGGGGCGGTTAAAGTCATCAACTGTGCTTTATCGATCAACATTTCTTCTGCCTTTACCGGACAGATTTTGCTGATGTAGTTTCTGAATCCATCAGCTCTTGGCTCCAAGAAGGCCCAAGAATCAACTTCAGTTTCTTCCTGCAAAGCATCATTTCTACCCGGAGTAAACGGAATTGTCAATTCAAACCCTGCATCTTTGGCAGCTTTTTCAACACCTGCGGAGCCTGCCAAAACGATCAGGTCAGCCATGGAGATTTTTTTAGTTCCACCTGCAGTGCTATTGAATTCTTCCTGAATACTGCCTAGAATTCCCAAGACTTTTTCCAACTGAGCAGGATTGTTTACTTCCCAGTTTTTGCAAGGCTCCAATCTAATATGAGCACCATTGGCTCCTCCTCTTTTATCAGAATTACGGTAAGTAGCAGCAGAAGCCCAAGCAGTGGATACCAACTCAGAAACTGTCAAGCCTGAAGCAAGAATATTAGCTTTTAAAGCTGTAATATCTTTTTCGTCTACCAATTCAAAGTCAACAGCAGGAATAGGGTCTTGCCAGATCAAATCTTCAGCAGGGACTTCAGGCCCCAAATAAAGTGACTTTGGTCCCATATCTCTGTGAGTCAACTTAAACCAAGCTCTTGCGAATGCATCAGCAAACTCCTCTGGGTTTTCATAAAAATGTCTAGACACTTTCTCATAATCCGGATCCATTCTCAAAGCCAAGTCAGTGGTCAGCATAAATGGAGCATGCTTCACTTCCGGATTATGCGCATCAGGTACAGTTCCTGCTCCAGCACCATTTTTTGGTTTCCACTGATGCGCACCAGCTGGGCTCTTGTCTAATTCCCACTCATATTCAAACAAATGCTTGAAATAGTCATGACTCCATTGCGCCGGAGTAGTGGTCCAAGCACCTTCCAAACCGGAAGTAATGGTATGCTCAGAGTGACCTTTTCCATAGGTATTTTTCCAACCCGTACTCATCTCTTCTATGGAAGCACCTGCAGGCTCTCTTCCCACATATTTGGTAGGATCGGCCGCTCCGTGAGTTTTTCCAAAAGTATGCCCTCCCGCAATCAGGGCAACAGTTTCATAATCATTCATTGCCATACGGCCGAAAGTCTCACGAATATCTCTGGCAGCTGCCACAGGATCTGGCTTTCCATTAGGTCCTTCTGGGTTCACATAGATCAATCCCATTTGAACCGCTCCCAGTGGATTCTCAAGCTCTCTGTCACCAGTATATCGCTTATCGCCCAACCACTCAGTTTCAGAACCCCAGTACACATCCTCTTCTGGCTCCCATACGTCCTCACGACCGCCTCCAAAACCAAAAGTTTTTAGCCCCATGGATTCCAATGCTACGTTTCCAGCAAGAATCATTAAGTCGGCCCAGGATAATTTTTTACCATATTTCTGCTTTACAGGCCAAAGCAACAATCGTGCTTTGTCTAGGTTGGCATTATCAGGCCAGCTGTTTAAGGGAGCAAAACGCTGAGTTCCCGTTCCTCCACCACCACGGCCATCGGTAACTCTATAAGTACCCGCACTGTGCCAAGCCATACGGATAATGAATGGACCATAGTGCCCATAATCTGCCGGCCACCAGTCTTGAGAAGTAGTCAATGCTTTTTCAATATCCGCTTTTACCTCTTTCAAATCCAAGGATTTAAACTCTTCTGCATAGTTAAAATCCGGATCCATTGGATTGGACTTGGAAGAATGCTGTCTAAGGATATTCATCTTCAACTGATTTGGCCACCAGTCACGATTGGAAGTACCTCCACCAGCCACTTGCTTCATCTCACCATTGTGAAATGGGCACTTGCTGATATCGCCTCCTCCATTCATATCATAACTTCTTGGGCCATTAGGATTTAAATCTTTGTCTGACATGTTATTAATTGGATTTAAAATTGAAATTCTGTTTTTCGAAATCGAAGATAGCTTATTTTTTTCTTATGGAAATAAAATTTCGATAGATAAAAACTATGAACCTTTGCGCTTTTTATTGAAGCCTAAGTTAAAAAATTCATTTTCGGAATAGAACTGAATATTTACGCAAAAGGACTGATTTTACTCATATTTATCACTTTCATATAATATATCAAAAAAGTACACTCACCTATATCAAACTTCCATTTGCATAAGTACTGTCCAAGCTAAAAGACCGCGTCTATAATCTGATTATCAAGTATTCATCAAAATATCATTCTCATAATTGGACTTTATCAAGGTTTCAAATTGAAGCTTTGAACCATTTCTAGTATATTAAGAAATGATCCTTTCCTATTTTAAACAGATCAATACAATTTGAGCAAACCACCTTTTCTGCTCCTAAATCCTTGCTTTCAAAAAACACATAATGCTCCACCTTTTTAAAAAAATCAGAAAGAAACTCCTAAAAGAAAATCGACTGAAAAATTATTTAGTCTATGCGCTGGGTGAGATTCTATTGGTTGTCATAGGAATTCTGATAGCCTTGGCGATCAATAATGCCAACCAAAACCGAATCATCAAGAACAAGGAACAGAATTATTTAATTGGTCTGAAAAATGAATTTAGCACCTCCAGAGCAAAGCTTTTGGAATTGATGAAAATCAATCAAGAAAACCTGGAAACGGCCAAAGCTATTTTGATACAGATAGACAAAAAGGAGGTTAGTAGCTCTCAACTTTCATCCATGCTTTTCCAGACTTATTCACGAGACATTTCTTTCAATCCAAATAATTCACTTTTACTGGAAATGATCAGCAGTGGAAGTTTAAGGGAGCTTTCTAACCTAAACCTTCGCCATAATCTAACGAACTGGCTGGCGACCTTAGATGATATTGCCAAGCAGGAGAAAGATTTGCTGGCTCAACGAGAAAAGGCATTGGATTTATTTCGAAGTGATGAGTTTAGCCTTCGAACTATCCTCGAACAGTCAGGAGTTTCATCGCAAATGGGTATTCCTGTTACCAATCAGGGAAGTTCCATCTTACCAATTCTGGAATCATTGGAGTTTGAAAACTCTTTATTACAGTTTATCCTTTCTACTGAAGCCACCCAAACGCTACATTATCAACCTCTTTTAGCAGACCTAGAAATCATTTTGGAAATGCTGGAGAAAGAAATAAAATAAGTTTGCTTTAATCAGGATCCAACTCCCCTATCAAAAGGAAATTTCACCCATCTCCCTATTCAGCCTTTTTAATTAGGGAAAATTGGGTAATTTTTAGCTTACACTTTGGAAATCGGTCGAAAGACCATCTTTTCCACCTTGACATAAACCCATCATGCTGAGTATTTTCTTAATCCTGCTGGTATTAGCAATCATCCTACTGGCGATAGTCAAATTTGATATTCATCCATTTTTAGCGCTTTTCGGGGGTGCTTTGATCTATGGATTATTGGCAGGAATGAGTACCGATTTGATCCTAAAATCCATCTCTGAAGGGTTCGGCGGGGTTTTGGGTTCGGTAGGCTTGCTGATATTGTTCGGGGTTATTTTGGGTACATTTCTGGAAAAAACAGGAGGCGCGATCGTCATAGCAGAACGAATTTTATCCTGGATCGGAAAAAAATCCGTCAATCTGACCATGATGCTGGGAGGCTACGTCCTCTCTATTCCTGTTTTTGGGGATTCAACCATTATCATGATGAACCCGATCGCCAAGTCCTTGGCGCTGAAAAGTAATCGTTCGTATGCAGGAACCATGATCGCTCTTTCTCTGGGTGCCATGTGCAGCCATTCTTTGGTACCGCCTACTCCCGGTCCAATCGCAACGGCTGGAATATTAGGAGCTGATCTGGGCCAAATGATCTTCTGGGGAATAATTGTATCACTGCTGACCCTGATTCCAGGTTATATTTTTGTCAATCGATTTGTCTCAAAAATCCCTCTTCAACCTAAATTGGCAGAGGCAGAAGGGCAACTGGATAGAAAGCTTTTCCCTTCGGTTTTCAAGTCATTTTTACCCATTGTGATTCCTTTATTATTGATCATTTTAGCCTCTATTGCAAGTTATCCTACACAACCATTGGGAACAGGCAGACATATCACGATTATCACTTTTATTGGTTCCCCTGTATTGGCCTTATTGATTGGCGCCATTTTATCTTTTGCCTTGCCCAAGAAGTTGGATAAGAAAATGCTATCCACTTCAGGATGGATTGGCGAGGCATTGCTGATAGCGGCCCCGGTGATTTTCATAACAGGTGCTGGAGCAGTTTTTGGAAAAATGCTGCAAAACTCCGGGATTGGAGCTTTGGTGAGTGAAGGGATGCAGGATGCCAATTGGGGAATTTTTCTACCCTTTTTGATTGCCTTTGCCTTGAAAACTGCGCAAGGTTCAACTACCGTAGCCATGATTACCACAGCATCCATAATTGCTCCTTTGCTTGGGCCATTGGGTTTGGACTCTGAAACCATGAAAGTTCTGACCGCCTTATCCGTAGGAGCTGGAGCAATAGCTATTTCCCATGCCAATGACAGCGGATTTTGGGTAGTGACTCAACTTTCAGGAATGACTATCAAACAAGGAAATCAGTCCCATAGCTTGGGCACCCTGATCATGGGAGTTACCGCCATAGGAATCATATATGTGATTAGTCTGGTGGTAGGGTGATTTGGGAGTAACTGTCTACTTGATCAAGTGAAAGGTTATTGGTTATTGAGTTATTGGGAAATTAAGTCTCGCCTTTCGCTTCTTGACTCTCGCCTCTAATCTCTCGTCTCTCGCTTCTAAGTCCAGAGTTCTAATGCGTTTCGAAATGATGATTGAATTAAGCTCCATTAAATCGCGTTTCTGAAGGATGTATATTCATTTACACACAATCCCCAAAATCTTTTAAAAGTGTAATTCCTAAAATGAGGCTTTACTTACCATTTTACCTTCTTTATTTCTGTTTCTATTCAAAAGAATCAGGATTTCCTGAGTAGCTTGTTTACCATTTAAGCGGTAGAATTCAATTAAAAAATCAATTATCTTTATAGAGTGATTACTCCGAAGCAAATAAATATCATCAAGTCAATTACACAAAGGATCAAACCTACGCTTGTTGGTGTTTTCGGTTCTTATGCCAGAGGAGAGCAAAATGAAAAAAGTGATCTGGATATTTTAATCGACTTTGAAACAAAAGTTGATCTTTTAGAACTAATTGGATTGGAGCAAGAACTTTCAGAAATGCTTGGAGTCAGAGTTGATCTTGTCACTAGACGATCCTTGAATTCATCCCTTAAGTCATACATCGAATCTGATTTAATCAGGTTAATATGAAAAAAGATCCGATAATTTATCTTGAGCATATTTCTGAATGTATTTCAAAGATCATTTTGTACACAAAGGGATTGAATGAGAATGATTTTTTAAATAATCCCCTTGTTCAGGATGCTGTAATTAGAAACTTTGAAATTATTGGTGAAGCCACGAAGCAATTGGATAAAACTTTCCGTTCAAAGTATCCTGATATCGAATGGAAGAAAATCGCAGGAATGCGAGATAAATTAATTCACGATTACATAGGAGTTGACCTTTGGGCTATTTGGGCTGTAGTGGAGGATATTCTGCCCCATTTAGAGTATCAAATCATAGAAATCCTGAATAAAGAAAAGGATTCCTAACGCCTAAAAATTAAGGATTTAAGCAATTTTTCAAATTTAATCAGTATCCGCTGTTAGAAATTGATTTGTAGGAGGAACTGTCTACTTGATCAAGTGAAAAGTTATTGACTTATTGGGGAATTAAGTTTCGCCTTTCGCTTCTTGACTCTCGCCTCTAATCTCTCGCTTCTCGCTTCTAAGTCCAGAGTTCTAATGCTTTTCGAAATGATGATTGTGTAAGTATTCGAGTAACTGTCTAATTGATCAAGTGAAGAGTTATTGGTTATTGAGTTATTGAGTCTCGTCTTGTCTCTCGCTTCTTGTATCTCGCCTCTAATCTCTCGTTTCTCGCTTCTTGCCTCTGGTCTCTAATCTCTCGTTTCTCGCCTCTCGCTTCTAAATTCAGAGTTCAAATCCGCTTCGAAATAATGTTTGCGTGAGTAAGTTCAGCGTTTCCTGCTATGGCAGGCCGACAAAATTCAGGTTTATTGCGCTAGACTGGTATCTCAAAACGAAGGGAAAAACTCAGGGTGTTCCAAAATCTCAAATCGTATTTTTTTAGAAAAATCTCCTACCCTCCTATTTGAACTAATCTTAATTTTTCTTTTCTTGCTTATAAGAGAAGTTTTTTGTAGACAAAAATAGTTTTTTTAAGAGTGCCAGATCCCACACACATTCCAAGTCCTAATTATCCGATAGCAGTCGTTTGCTGTCGGATAAATAGCCTTGGATCTATAAAAAAGCGGTTTTTAAAGTCTCCGGGAGCTTCGGACATAATAAAAATATACGACATTCCTGGAGGGAATATTCGTGTATATAAATGTTAGCGAAAATTGAAAAAAACCATGGAAAGCAACAACCTGTATCATAAAACTTTGAAATACTTGTTTCTAGTCTTAGGTATAATAATGTTAATTACGTCCATTTTGTCTTGGTTCTTTCCGGAGTTATTCTGGGTAAATGGTGAGAAAATGGAACAAAGCATCGTTACCACGTTGGTTTTTGGAATGATCGGAATAGTTTGCTTTCTAATATTTATTGCTATTAAGGATAAATTTGTGATAGTAAAATTAGGAGGTCAAAATGTAACAAGAAAAATTGGTGACAACGAAAGAAAAATAAATTGGATGGAAGTGGAATCCCTTTCTCTCATACAGTTTGTTTACCCTCCTTTGTATAAATTGAAAGTTAAAGGGGATAATAAAGTTTATTGGTTCAATACTGAAAATCAATATATAAATGCAGGTGGATTTACTAGTGATACAAGTGAAATGGGGGACTTAATAAAGAAAAAGAAAAGAGAGTTAGGAATTTAATTTTTCAAATCATTTGACCATCAATCCATTAATTCCGTAAATTGAAGAAAAAAAGCATGGCAAATCTTACTTTAAATAATAAATCTTTGGAGAAGTATTTTGGTATGTTGCGAGGTCTAGATAATCTTTCCAAGAAAAAGCTGATCATAAAATTGACCGAGTCTCTTGAAATAAAAGAAGAGAAAGTGGATTTGCGATCACTTTTTGGAGCGTGGGAAGACGACAAAGATTCTGATGAAATCATCAAAGAAATTAGAGAATCAAGAGTTGAAAAAGCAGAAGATCTTGGTTTCGAATGAATTATCTTTTAGACACAAATATCTGCATCCATTTTTTAAGAGGAAAGTATGGGATGATAGAAAAATTTCAGGAGATAGGAACGGAAAATTTTGCTATTTCTGAAGTTACGTTTGCTGAACTAGTATTTGGAGCCGAGAACAGCACAAATCCCAAAAAGAATCTTGAATTAATAGAAATTTTTACTAATCAAGTTCTGATCCTCCCTATTTTCAGTGCCATTTACCTTTATGGAAAAGAGAAAGCTCGATTAAGGTCAATAGGACAGATGATAAGCGATTTTGATCTATTAATCGGATGTACCGCAGTGGATAAAGACCTGATAATGGTGACAGAAAACCGAAAGGAATTTGAAAGAATATCTGGAATCCAACTAGAAAACTGGGTAAAAAGATAAGATAAACTTTCGCTAACATCACCTTGGAAGACAGCGGGCGGATTGGTGTGAATATGAAAATCAGTATCTCTAAGAAGTTAGGAATAAGCTTGAAGAATACTGTTCCGAATGCCCGCCGTCTCCAAGCTGAATCCCGTTGGTAGGCATTAAAATAAAACTACATGGATGAATTAATGTACATTTTAGAAAAAATAGCTATTCCTTTAATCGCTGCTTTCGTAGGAGCCGTTCTCGCTTTTCGCTATCAAAGCACATTGGAATTGAAAAGAGATAAAAGGCTTATAATTCAAACGCTAATGGTTTATAGAAATGTAGGGGCCGAAGAATTAGATTGGATTAAAGCCCTTAACGCTATAGATGTCGTTTTCAATAAAGACGAAGAAGTGAAACGATTATTTCATAAGTTTTTATCCGAAACCAGATTACCCGCTTACAATAGTTACGCATGGATAGAAACATTCTACGAAATGGTTTTTGAGATGGCAAAATGCAGCGACTATGATACACTAACAATGCAAAACATAAGAGAATTTTACTCGCCTGAAGCATTGAAATCACACTATCCAAATTTGAACGACCCGAAGAAGCCGACTCCTCCTCCCGAAGATTCTGTTCCGACTTCGGAGAATTAAGGTTTAGGTGTTTAGTGCTAAGGTGAAATGGCTTAACATCCCTAACACTATATTTTGACTTTGAATCCCTGTAAATTGGACTCATGAAAGAACTTTTGCCGAGAAAACGAATATCCATAGAAAAAAATAAAAACGCCTACCAACAAGGTATAAGAATGCATAGCTTCCTATCGTCAGCTACGACATCTTATACTTGCCGTTGTGGGTCATTATTAGTAACTAAATCATGAGCATAGATAACAAGCACATTCAGAATATCATCAATGCTAAAAATGATAGCAGTCTTGCAATATTTGTAGGAGCTGGAATTTCAAAATCATCAGAGACAGAATCTTTTAAGCTTCCAGATTGGGCCGATCTGATCAAGGACTTAAAAACAGAACTTGATATTCAAGATGAGTTTGACTTTTTGAAGATTGCCCAGCTCTATTATTTAGAATTTGGTGAATTCATTTACTACAAAAAATTAAAAGAATACTTTCCTGATTACATTAAGCCATCAGAATTACACAAGCTGATTTTCAGAATTAATCCTCATGTAATCATAACAACTAATTGGGACAATATACTTGAGAGAACAATTGAAGAAAATGCATTTATATATGATACGATTAGTTCAGATACTGACCTTACTAGGTCATCACTGCAGAATAAAGTCATTAAAATGCATGGTGATTTCACCAATAACAACATTGTGTTTAAGGAAGATGACTACATCAACTACCAGCTTAACTTTCCTTTACTTGAGAATTATCTAAAAAGTATTCTATCAACTCATACCGTTCTTTTCATTGGTTATTCCTACAATGATTTTAACCTAAAACAAATTTTAAAGTGGATACAAAAACATTCTGAGGTGCGACCACCTATGTACCTTACCACATTCCATAAAAACGACACCTCCAAGAAATATTTCGAAAACCATGGCGTCACTTCTCTGAATATTGCAAATGAGCCGAAATCTTTAATAAACTTTGCTAGTGATTACTCATGCAAGACCTACTCATTTCTTGATAGGATCAATAACCAGAATGAAAGCAGTGTAGTAAAATCGGAATCCTTAACATTAGACTTTATTCTAAGCAAACTGAAAATTTTTAGTTCTTTAGAAGGGCTTCTTCTTGATCAAATTCAGACAGCATTTTCAAATTGCGGATTTTTGTTTGATGAGGATGAACGACCCATACTAAAGTTTTACCAAGGTGAATTAACGGGTGATTATGATCAAACAAGAAGGAATATTTATCAAAATTTCGTATCGATCCTACAAGTAATTGATGAGAAAGAAAAAAAGCCGTCAGCTCGGTTAATCGATATCTTCAAGATACTATCCAAAAGCGATATAAAAGGAATTGTTCTAAGAAAAGAAGAAAAATCCCCTTATCGAGAATGGTACATTGAATTCTCAAAATATTTAGGAAAACCAAACTCTGATCGCAAAGAAAAGCATTTGAATTTTGACTATTCGAACATCAATAAATCAAACAATGATGTCATTGACCTTCTTGAGTACTCTTTTAATCTGCAGCAAATCGGACAGTTGGAAGAATCATTCCAGGTCGTTGAAGAAGCTATTTCACTTTGCCTCAAGCAAAGAATTTATCCGTTGCTATTTGTCGCTATGTACAACAGAAATTCTTTACTCTGGAAACTTAAGTATTCTCTGGGTAAAAAGGACATTCGAGAAAAGTTTAGTGAAGTTGAAGAGTACGATCTTAAAGAAAGGTTTTACAACCTTCCTCAAGAACTAAGAGTAGCTATTGAACCAATTTACAATTTTGTAGATGAATCCTCAATCATAAGTTATGCATACAGGATCGCTGAGGATTTAAAGAAAACAGAGGATTCAAAAAGGACAATTGAATCAGGGGGGATGGTTTTTGGAAGTGAGGTCACAAAGTATGCTTCGAGACATAACAATCTGATAAATTTTGTACTTCGAAACACAATTATGGTTGAAGGTATTTCTGCTTTTAAAAGCATCAACCGCCATTTTGTAGTGATTTCACTTCACCGCCAGGTTCAGCAGTCGGAGGTTATATTGACACAAACTGAATTATTCGCTTGTATTAAATACATCGAGTTGAAGGACTTAAAAGTTATTTTTAATGATTTTTATAATGGATCGGACAAATCTGGAAAGTTTAGAATTACGGAAACGGAAAGAGAATGGCTAGTCAATAATGTTTTTAGGAATATTGTTAAACTCTTCCTTTCTTCTCAAGAGATTTTTAACAAATATGATGGATATATCCAGAATACACTTCTAATTTTATCTGTTGCTAAACATTCAAAAAAACAGTTTGAAGCAATTGTTAAAATAATTGCAAGAATAATCGCAGAAGGCAATAATACGTTTTCCATTTTCAAGTCAATTAACCTGTTTCTTGGAATCCAGTACAATTTATTCAAATCTGAAATAGAACCTGCGATCCTTCTAGAAATGATCGAAAATTTGATCAACCGTCTTATTACTAAAAAGTTCAATGGACATGAGTATAGAGCAATCACAACTAATGAGTTAAATAATCTCTATATATACGCTCGTGAAAAAGAAGTGATTTTTGATAATTACTCAATGGTTGATAGATTAATTGGTGAAATCAAGGATTATAATATCTCTGATAAAATTGAGGTTTCTCAAAATCTTCTCTTAAGCATCTATGATATGTCAACTGAGAGAGTGAAAGAGCTAATAAAAGACTTCATACTAAAAATTGATACAAAGAAAGAAAAGGAACTTTATAAAAGGGTGATTTTTAAACTTACACTCGCAATTTACGGACTGAAAGATGTTGACAAAAGCTTAAAAATAGATCTTGATAATTATCTGAGCGAACTAAAGGAAAAGAAGATTTTTTCAAGTGCTTTGTTTATGATTAAGAGCCAAATAGAATATTTAAATCAGAAGGACAGGAAGGTGTTAACCAGTCAACTAGATGAGATTAATAAGATGATTGAGCTTCATGAAAACAGAGAGAATCTTTCGATCTTCTAAAAAACGAACCGCCAATCGAGTAGACGGCCTCGCCAACCAGTAAGTTAGCGAGGTACGCCTACGCCACGGCGCACAGGTCTCACGCCACTCCCTCAGGTACGGGATACACGGGTCTTACCCATGATGCGGGAGCGGTTCACGGGATTGTAGGTTGCAATAGCCGGCCGGATGGGCAGGATTTGAGGAAATAGGAATCAATACGCAACAGCTTTCTGGCTCTATAAGGTATCAATTCGTCCAATATAAAAGTGCCAAATAAAACCATAGCGAAATGCTCTGTTTTTAGATTTCTCACTTTAGTTTTCAGACTTTACCCCTATCTCGCCGTCCAGCCTGCATCCACAGTCACCATAGAGCCTACCATGTAAGTTGCGGCGTCGGAAGCTAAGAAAAGGGCGGCTCCCTGAATTTCTTTCAGTTCTCCCCATCTCGCCAATGCCGTAGCTCCTACAATAAACTTCTTCCCCTCTTCCGTATCGGCAATCGGTAAATTCATTTCTGTTAAAAAAGGTCCCGGACAGATCGCATTGACGTTGATATTCCAGGGTGCCAACTCCAAGCCCAAGGCCTTGGTCATATTGACAATAGCTCCCTTACTGGCGGTATAGGGTGTTCTGTTGGCTAGGCCCACCAATCCCAGGGTACTTGCCAAGTTGATAATGGATCCCTTTTTCTGATTTTTCATCTGAGGAATAACCGCCTTGGAAGCCAACCAAGTCCCATTGACATTGATGTCCATCACTTTTTTGAAATCTTCCTCTGTCAGTTCGTCAATGGCTCCCCGAATGTTGATCCCCGCTGAGTTGATTAAAATATCAATAGATCCAAAAGACTCCAAAGCTTTGGCAGCCATCGCATTCATCTGATCTCCTTGAGTCACATCGGCTGAAAACCCTATGGCTTTTACTTGATATTCTTCAGCGATTTCCTTGGCAGACTGCTCGCATTCCTCTTGATTTCTGGCAACCAACATCACATTTGCACCCGCGGAAGCCAATCCGGCAGCCATCGCAAAACCAAGCCCTTTGGAGCCTCCAGTAATTATGGCGCTTTTGCCTTTGAGTGAAAAAAGTTGAATTCCGGGAAGTTGTTTGAAGTTTGTCATTTGGTTATAGGTTATTGAGTATTTGGGTTAATGTGTAATTGAGTAATTGTGTAACTGTGTATTTGCTTAATTGAGAAATGGTTTTGTTCAAAGTCCCCCTTTGTGGCGGGCTGGCAATATTATCCTTAGTGACCCCATTACTAATATCCACTTGAAGGTGCCAACTTTCAGCTTTCTCAGTTCAAATTTCATCCTTTATGAGACCGCTTCGTTCCTCGCGGTGACGTAAAACTGCCTACTTCCTACTTTTTAGCTTTCTCACTTTAGCTTTCAGACTTTAAGAATTCAGCTTTCCATAATACCTTAAGCATTCCACCACGTTCTTTTCTTCCAAGGCCAGGATTTCTTCTTCTTCCAAATTGCTGATTGTGGGAAGTTTGCCATCAAAGCTTTCTTTGCTGATCATTTGAAGATACTTTTTAAATTTCTTAGAAGAAGGATTTTCAAAGGTTTTCCAATAATCCTCCGAAAAACAGGGGATTTTCAGCGGATCCCTGGTAATCATCTCCAATGAAATATTTACCTCAGGATGATAGCTTTTGCAGAGCTCTATTCCTTTCTTCAGTTTGACTATCCCCTTTCCCAAAGGAACTTCCGAAAGCAAAAAACCTTCTTCGTACTCCTTGACCCCCATATCCTTCACATGGGTAGAAAATGCATACGGGGCCAAGGTTTCTATCACCTCATCAGGATATTCCAGTAAGGATATATTATTTCCAAAGTCCACTGTCGCTCCCACCCACTCGCTACTGAGATTTTGCAGGATTTCTACCAATTCGGCTGCTTTCCAATCTTTGTGGTTTTCTATCGCCAATTTCATCTGATGCTTTCGCGCCACCTTTTCAGCCAATTGAATTCTTTGAATGGAATATGCTTTGAAGGCAACAAACTCTTCTCTACTCTTAAAATTTTCATAGCGTCTGCCTCCTAGGCAAACCGTCCTAATCACCTTTACTCCAGCTTCTTTCGCCAATAGCACTTCATTTTCAAACCTTGTCACATCTGCCTCTTCTTCCGGCATGGCAATGCTCGCTTCTAAATACATCCCCAGTTCTTCCCTCGCTTCCCTGACTTTTTTCCCCATCTCTCCAAACCAAGTTCCCACTCCTATCTGTATCCCTCCTGCCCCAATTGCATGACAATGCCTCATGAAATCCAAGGTGTTTTGAAAACCGGGATAGTAAGAGCTGCCAACTTTGGACCCATATCGATGACCATAAGAATGAACCACAATTCCCATTTTATATTCCTTGAGGAAATCCGGAATAGCAGGCATAGAAAAGCCAGTGGCCAAAAGGCCCAAACTGGCTGTTTTGATAAATTCTCGTCGGGTGGATTTCATAAGGTGGGGGTTTATTCTTGAAGGTTTTTCACGTGCTCATTCAATTCATTGGCAGACCAAGGATAAACTCTTCCCTGTGAAGTATGCCTTAATCTCCCGACCGTTCTTGGCGAAATGGCTGCTGCCTGATTTCCCCATTCGTTGCGGATGTAGGTTAAAATGGCCGCAATACTTCCATCATCCAAGGTAGAGTGGGATGGCATAACTGGTAGGATTTCCGGTGCATCATACTTTTTCCCTGCGACCTCTATGGGTCCTTCTATCCCATGTAGCAAAATCAAAGACAGCCTCCTTTCATCTCCCAGGACCCAATCTGAATTCGCCAAAGGTGGCCCCATCCGGTTGACTCCTTTTCCATTTCCTCCATGGCAACCGGCACAGGCACTCAGGTATTTTTGTCTTCCTGAGGCAAATTGCTTCATAGACTCTGCATCCAGATTCAGACTAGTATTTTTTTCGGATTCTGGCTGATGACCCGGCCATCTAAACAGGAGCTTGATCCGCTCTTGCTGGCTTTGATCCAAGCCCTCATTCAGGTTTTTGAAAAATGCAGGCTGGCTTGAAAAAGAAACCAAGCCAATATTTTCAACATCTCCTGCCTGAACAGCCATCCCCGCTAAGATCGCCTGTGCTTTCCAGTTATCTTGATTTTTCTCAAGCAAAGTCAATAGAGCCCTAATCTCTTGTTTATCCCGGTTTCGGATAATGGCAGCACTGAGCATTTCCAGTAAAATTTCCTTTTCCGGATTAGGGTTTTCCCACTCTGCTGTCAAGAAATTCAAAAAGTCACTTTCACGCTTCTCCAAACTGCTAAGAATGGCATCCCGCATTAATGCTTCATATCCATATTGCTCTGCCATTTGCTTCAAGGATTCAAACTGCGAAGCAGGGTCGAGCATAAATGAGGATAGAGCCATTTGAAGAGCCAGCATCGGTTTTTTTGTAGCTGAATTGGCTTGGTAGAACTTTTTTAAGTTCTGCTTCACACCAGGCTCATTTTGAAAGGCTTCCAACAACCTTAAAGCATGAATTTGAACCTCGGGACTACTGGAATTTAAGGCCTTGAAAAGGATCTTACTATCTAAAGCACCCAAGCCTTCCAGCGTATAAAGGCCGTGAATCGAAGCAAATTTTCCTCCCAGCGAGAAGTCCAAATTTTGTAAATCCTTGGCAATTTTTAGATCTCCGCTTTCTACCATTATTCGCTGAGCTTGATCCCTGTAAAAACCATTGGAATTGGCCAAATAAACCTGAAGCTGAGTTGGAGAAAGGCGGGATAGTTGGGGAGGCTTTTGATACTTGTATCCTTGAGGCACAATTCTCCATATCCTACCCATATGCCCGGGAGCATCCAATTTTCTCAATAAGGTTTGTTCTTTCAAATAGGGAGTCATATAGCTTCCATGCTGTACAATTCCCTGATACATATCTGCTATATACAATCCTCCACTGGGGCCAACACTGGCATATACAGGACGAAAGCGTTCATCTGTTGAGGCTAAAAATTCCTTACCAGGATTTGGGTCAAAAGCCTCCAGAAGCATACCCTTTTCCCGAACCACATTTCTTTTGACCAAATTCCCCGCATTTTCCAGGACGAAAATATTTCCGCGATATTCCTCAGGGAAGAGATTAGCTCTGTACACCGTGGGTGAGCAGGCAGAAGTAAACTCCAGTAATCGGCCATCTGAATCTAGGGTGCCGGGGATATACCCTCGATTTACAGCCAAATTGGAGCGGATAGGATAAATTCGTCTGTCTATGGTCAAGCCATAATCTATGCCTGTACTGGGTTGATGATTGGGATTTCTAGTGATGGAATTAGGAGCTACCAAATCGGCATGCAACTGAGACCAATTATAATTATACACCAACCTTCCCTGATCGTCTTGGGAAATACCCCATTGCCCACGAAACTCAGTGCTATCCCGAACCCAAAATCCATTTTGAAACCTATAGCGCAGTCTGGATTTGGCACTGTAATACCAATTGTCCAGGTTTCTCACGAAGCCATTATCGGAATGCTCCGGAATTCCATTCGAGGCATAGGTGGAATCCAATAATACTTTAGTGTCAGCTTTCCAATCTCCATCCAAATCCTTGGTAATCCAGAGTGCATTATTTTCAGCAACTAAAGCTCCATTGCGAATCAATCCCAATGCTCTAGGCATGATCAGGCTATCGAGATAGGTAATTCTGTGATCCATCACCCCGTCCCCATCCAAATCCTCCAAGATGGCAATTCTCCCAACAGGCAGGCTTTCCTCCGAGCCAT
Source organism: Algoriphagus algorifonticola (assembly GCF_007655305.1). GTDB lineage: Bacteria > Bacteroidota > Bacteroidia > Cytophagales > Cyclobacteriaceae > Algoriphagus > Algoriphagus algorifonticola. The sequence goes on along the minus strand of NZ_VLOG01000022.1, from coordinate 1,469 downwards.
CGATATCGCTCATATAGCCCCGCATTTCCACCACCCACAACCTACCGTCTTCATCAAATTGTATGATTACCGGGCTTTCTATCAGTGGTTCGGAAGCCACTAACTGCACTTCAAATCCTTCCTCCATCTGAAAAGTTGCCAATTCCTCTTGAGGCGACCGGACAGGACTGTCTTGGCTTTCTTCCAAAGGCTTTTGCTCAGTACAAGATGCAACTGCAAGAGTGATTACTATCAACAGGTGACGGAGCTTGAAAACCATCAGGGACTTAGGAATTATGGGTTTAGAGACAAATCGAGCGAATCACTCAATTTTTAACTCATTTTAAGGATAAATAGAGCAATTGCCAATAAATATTCTTCAAATGGAAACGTTTACAAGAAATAATCTGGAATTTTATCAACTTAGCATTAGGAATATCCGATTAAAATATATGGACCAAACACCTCTGACAGCCTTTAATGATTTGATTCGCTCTCATACAGTTTTTGTGAGAGATGGAGGTGTATTTAAAGATTTGATGTTGGAGGTGGAGCTAAAAATCAAGCAAAAATACTGGACGCTTTATCTGGAAGATGAGCGTGGGGATTTTGATGAAAAAAATCAGCCTCTTTGTCTTTTTTTAGTCCTTTATAACCTGGAGTTATTTAACGATAGCAGAGGATATTTCAATTGGTGTATGGTCCATGGTCTTAATTCCTCTTCTTCTTTTTGGTTGAATTATTACCGGGATTTAGGGAGAATTGAAAAGGAAATCCAGTTGGAACTGAAGGGTTTCACCAATCCTGTTTCCGGGGTGGATTATGAATTGAGAAATGGGAGTTTTTTGAGTTTGATTAAGCCAGAGTAGGTTTTTTACCACAGAAAGACTCAGGGATTAAGATTTTTGATTTACGATTTACGAAGGGTTGAGGAACTTTTGAGGCTTTGTTTAGACATATAATCGCTTTTATTTCCCGCACATCAACGCAGAAAAATTCGCAGACCTGACTGCCGTCAGGCAAGTTTTTCACAGATTTTCAGAGTCAAAACCAATGTCAGGGAGTCGAAGTTATTGTCAGGCTGAGCGCCTGCCTGACGGCAAGTCAGGGGGTCGAAGCCTTTGTTGCAAACCACTTCAAACCCATCTTTGCTTCTTGAATCCTTTACGGGATATCAATTCTTTGCGTCGCTGCGCCGCAGCGAGCTTTTAAAACCACAGAGAACACAGAGATTAAAATTTAAGATTTTTGATTTACGATTTACGAGGGGCTGAAGAACTTTTGAGGCTTTGTTTAGACATATAAACGCTTTTATTTCCCGCAGATCAACGCAGAAAAATTCGCAGATTTTCACAGATTTGACTACCATCTGCAAGATTTCTCAGATCAAATCAAATCCTACCTTAGCTTCTTATGTTTTTTGCTGAAGAAAAATAAATATCAAATCGCTTCTCCGAAGCTCTTATTTACTCGTCATGCCAGATACTACA
>NZ_VLOG01000021.1:51724-96697 GCF_007655305.1 Algoriphagus algorifonticola | reverse complement strand
AACCCTTGTCCGCCGCGGCGGATATGAATCCTGCGCTCTAACCAACTGAGCTACCTCGCCAGAATTTCTTTTAATAATTTTTAGATATTGAATATTGTAATTAATGCCTATATTAAGACACAGTCGAAATTCAATATTTCCTAGGCTGAAAATCTTTATTTTCATCCGGTAAACCTCCCTCGCGAATGGGAATGCAAATATGAGGTCTTGTACTGTTAAATGCAAGTTGACGTTCTGTAAAAAATGAAATTTTCATCTAAGAAAATTTAGAAATCATGGTTAAAAATAAGTTTGTAGCTGATTATCAAATCAATGCGTCAAGGAAAATTGTTTTCCAATATTTGAGTACCGCAAGTGGCTTGGAGGAATGGTTTGCAGAGGGAGTTCGGATCAATGAAGACAAAGTTTTCATCTTTGACTTTGACAATGAGGAGCATTATGCCCGAGTTGCTTCCTTGCGCATCAATTCTCATGTAAAATTTGAGTTTTTCGACCCCAAAGATCCATATGAAAGTGATCATGCCTATATAGAGTTCAAATTGGAAGAAAATGAATTGACACAATCTCTTTTCTTAAAAGTTATTGATTATTCGGATAGCTACGAAGAAGATGAACTGGTGGCTATTTGGGATGGCTTAATTTCCAAATTGAAAGAGATAATTGGAGGTTAATTTCAATGATTTTAGCAACTTTGAACATCCATATCTATGTTTCGTTTAGAAGCAGGGTAGAAGAGGTGTCATGAAAAAAATAGACAAACTTATACTTGGGTCTTTCATAGGCCCATTTTTATTGACTTTTGTTGTTGTTGACTTTATCCTATTAATCGTCAACATGCTGAAATATTTCGATGAAATTTTCGGCAAAGGGCTTGGCTTTTGGATTTATGCCGAATTGATCGGCTATTTCGTCGTGTCTATTTCTCCGATGGCCTTGCCATTGGCGGTATTGCTTTCAAGTTTGATGACTTTCGGGAACTTGGGAGAACACTTTGAACTGACAGCCATCAAGAGTTCTGGAATATCACTTGTCAGGGCTTTAAGGCCGATAGCAATATTTACCGTCTTTTTGGTAATTGCTGCCTTCTTATCCAATAATTTCTTGGTACCCAAAGTCAACCTGAAAACCTTCAGCTTACTTTATGACATTCGAATGAAGTCTCCTGCTCTTGATATTAGAGAAGGGATTTTTTATGCAGGTATCCCAGGTTATAGTATTAAAGTCAATCAAAAAATCGGAGATAATGACTTGAAAGATATCATTATCTACAATCACAATGACGCCTTGGGGAATTTGGATGTGACCATTGCAGATTCCGGTCGCATGGAAAAATTTTTTAACGAAAATTACATGAGACTTACCTTATATAAAGGTACCAATTATAAAGAGGCAAGAGCAACTCGCGGTATTTCAGAAAAACCGGTGGAATTCAATCGAACCACTTTTGATGAAAATGTCATCATTTTCGATATGGATGCTTTTCAGTTAAGTAGAACACCCGAGGATCTTTGGTCTACTAATAGAGCAATCAAAAATATTTCGGAAATAAAGGTGGGATTAGATTCCATCTCCACCTTGGTTAACGACGAGCAATTTCAAAACTACAGAACAGCTTCTAGCATATATCCATTCTTTACCCGAGATCGTAATTTAGATCCACTGGATAACATCATGGAAAGAAAAGCGGAGGATGATTCACTGAGGGTTCAGAAGGCAAGAAAAAACAGAAAATTGGCTGATTCCTTAGAAAACCTTAAAAATAAACCTGATACTAGTACTATTCTGGCTACCAAACCTGAGTCTAGGTTAGAGTTCAAACCGGATAGCTCAAAAACTCTTTCAGTTAGAAACTCAAGCTCTGTATCCAAATCAGATTCACTTTTTCAGGCGAAAGTTTCCAACAGAAAAATTCAGAGGAGAAATCTAGAAAATATCGAGTTAGATGCTGAGGAATTGGTTGAGAACCCTCAGGAAGACATCCAAGAGCAACCAATAAAAATAAGAAGAACGGACCCTTTGACAGAAGAAGAAAAGGCTAAAATCGACTCTGTAGTTTTCAAAAAAGGCTATCAGTCCAATGCACTTACGATGGCTTTAAATAATGCCAGGAGTTTAAAAAATAATTTTAACATCAAAAAAATTCAGATTGAAAATCATCAGAAGGAGTTTAGGAGATATGAGATAGCTTGGTATCAAAAATATACTCAAGCTTTTGCGTGTTTTGTGATGTTTTTGATAGGTGCTCCGCTGGGTGCCATTATCAAAAAAGGTGGCCTAGGGATGCCGGTCCTGGTTTCAATCATTTTCTTTATAGTCTATTACATGCTGACCATCACGGGAGAAAAATGGGCGAAGGAAGGTGTTACTGATCCTTTCCTAGGAACATGGTTTTCCTGTCTGATGCTACTTCCTTTCGGATTGTTCTTTTTGAAGCAGGCAAGAAAAGATGCCAGATTATTTGAACCGGACTTTTACATAGAATGGTGGAAAGGAGTAAGAAAACGCTTCAAAGAAAAGAGAACTGTTCATTCTTGATGTTTTATTTTTAGAATAATAGCCTTACCTTTGTAGCTGTTTTAATTAATTTAGCTAAACATGTATTTAACATCAGAGACAAAACAAGAGTTGTTTAAGAATCATGGAAGGTTAAAATCTGCTACTGATACAGGATCTCCTGAATCACAGATTGCCCTCTTCACTCACAGAATCAAGCATTTGACTGAGCATTTGAAGTCAAATAAGAAGGATCACTCCTCAAGATTAGGTTTGTTGAAGTTGGTAGGTAAGAGAAGAAGCTTACTTGACTACCTCATGAAAAAAGACATCGAGCGATACAGAGCAATCATCGCCGAGTTAGGAATCAGAAAATAACCCTTTAGTAAGGTTCTCTATACTGAGAACCTTACTTTTTTCTTTTTTAGCTGGATGCGTTTATTTTTAAAACGAAAGAAGTATTACTAATCATAATTTATGTTACCAAACTTAATCACTAAGACCATCACCCTTCAGGATGGTAGAGAAATTACTATTGAAACAGGAGCTCTTGCCAAGCAGGCAGACGGTTCTGTTGTTGTGCGGATGGGAAAAGCCATGTTATTGGCTACAGTTGTTTCCAAAAAAGAGGCTTTAGAAGGTGTAGACTTTTTACCGCTTTCTGTGGATTACCAAGAAAAATTTGCTGCTTCCGGAAAAATCCCGGGAGGATTTTTGAAAAGAGAGGGTAGACTTTCTGACTATGAGATATTGATCTCAAGAATTGTCGATAGAGCTATCAGACCAATTTTTCCAGACGATTATCATGCAGATACTCAAGTAGCTATTACTTTGATGTCCTCTGACGAAGAAGTATTGCCAGATGCATTGGCAGGTTTAGCTGCTTCTGCAGCTTTAGCTGTTTCAGATATCCCTTTCAATGGACCTATTTCTGAGGTAAGAGTTGCCAAAGTTGATGGAAAATTGATCATCAACCCTAAGCCGGTTGAATTAGAGAAAGCTAGCTTGGAGTTTATTGTAGCTGGATCTTTGGACTACATCTTGATGGTGGAAGGCGAAGCAAACGAAATCTCAGAAGACGAGATGGTAGAGGCTATGCAATTTGCCCATGAAGAAATCAAAAGACATTGTGAAGCTCAAATGGAGCTTACCAAACTGGTAGGAAAAGAAGAGAAGCGTGAGTACTCTCATGAGAAATCTGATCCTGCTTTGTATGATAAAATGAAAGCTGAATTGTATGATAAATTATACGATTCTGTAAGCAAGCAAATTGCTAACAAATCAGAGAGATCTGAATTGATCAAAGCTATTAAAGACGAGTTCATAGAAAGTTTAGGTGAAGAGCATGAGTTTGAAGCCTCTTTGATCGGACCGTATTTCCATAAAATCCATAAGGAAGCAGCGAGAAATCTTACTTTGAATGAAAAGAAAAGGTTGGATGGAAGAAAACTCAACGAGATCAGACCTATCTGGTCAGTCGTTGATTATTTACCATCTGCTCATGGTTCAGCAGTATTTACCAGAGGAGAAACTCAATCAGTAACTACCTGTACGCTCGGCACTAAAATGGACGAGCAAATGGTGGATGGAGCTGTTCATTCAGGTTTTAATAAATTCTTTTTGCATTACAACTTCCCTGGCTTCTCTACCGGAGAGGTAAAACCAAACAGAGGTCCAGGAAGACGTGAAGTAGGTCATGGCAATTTGGCTATGAGAGCCTTGAAAAAAGTGTTACCTCCTGAAAATGAGAACCCTTACACCATTAGAATCGTTTCAGACATTCTTGAGTCAAATGGATCATCTTCCATGGCTACAGTTTGTGCAGGTTCGCTTGCCTTGATGGATGCAGGTATTCAAATTAAAGCTCCAGTAACAGGTATAGCAATGGGAATGATCTCTGATGCCAAAACTGGAAATTACTCTATTCTATCCGATATTCTAGGAGATGAAGATCATTTGGGTGATATGGATTTCAAAGTTACCGGTACAGAGAAAGGAATTACCGCCTGCCAAATGGACTTGAAAGTAGAAGGTTTGGATTATAGTGTATTGAAAGAAGCTCTTTATCAAGCAAAAGAAGGAAGGCTACATATTCTAGAAGAAATTTCTAAGACCTTGGCTTCACCTAAAGCTGAGTTGAAGCCTCATACTCCAAGATCCTATACCATGATGATTCCAAAAGAATTGATTGGTGCAGTGATAGGGCCTGGAGGAAAGGTAATCCAGGAAATGCAAAAGGATACAAATACTACCATTGTGATCGAAGAGATCGATAATCAAGGTAAGATTAATGTATTCTCTGCTAACCAAGATAACTTGAATGCAGCATTGAGCAGAATCAAGGCAATCGTTGCTCAGCCAGAAATAGGGGAGACTTATACTGGAAAAGTAAAGAATATTCAACCATTTGGAGCATTTGTGGAATTTATGCCGGGTAAAGATGGTTTACTTCATATATCCGAAATTAAATGGGAGCGTCTTGAAAGTATGGATGGGGTGCTTGAACCAGGAGAGGAGATCGTAGTGAAGTTGATCGATGTCGACAAAAAGACAGGTAAGTTCAAGCTTTCTAGAAAGGTTTTATTACCAAAACCTGAAAAACAGGAACCAAAAGCTCAGCCCTAAGCTTCTATTTATTAAATTCATTATCTTAAATTCAATTACACCAATAATATTTCTGAATGAGGCAGCTAAAAATTAGCAAACAGATTACCAACAGAGAAAGCCAATCCTTAGATAAGTATCTACAGGAGATTGGTAAGGTAGATCTGTTAACAGCAGACGAAGAGGTAGTTTTAGCAAAAAGAATCCGGGAAGGCGATCAGCTTGCTCTGGAAAAATTGACTAAAGCCAACCTTCGATTCGTAGTTTCTGTAGCCAAGCAATATCAGAACCAAGGGCTTTCTTTGGGAGATTTGATCAATGAGGGGAACTTAGGTTTGATTAAGGCTGCCCAAAGATTTGATGAAACACGTGGATTTAAATTTATCTCTTATGCTGTTTGGTGGATTAGACAATCTATCCTTCAGGCATTGGCAGAGCAATCCCGTATCGTAAGACTTCCTTTGAACAGGGTAGGTTCCTTGAATAAAATTTCCAAAACTTTCAGTGAATTGGAGCAGAAATTCGAAAGAGAGCCTTCTCCTGAAGAACTTGCTGAAGTATTGGAAGTGACTGCATCTGAAGTTGTGGATACCATGAAAATTTCAGGCAGACACGTTTCAATGGATGCTCCTTTCGTGCAGGGTGAAGAAAACAGCCTTTTGGACGTTTTGGAAAATGACGGAGATGAGAAGCCTGACGATGGTTTGATGAATGACTCTTTAAGAAAAGAGGTTCAGAGAGCACTCTCTACGCTTACTCAAAGAGAAGCTGATGTGATTACCTTGTACTTTGGTTTGAACGGAGAGCATGCAATGACTTTGGAAGAGATTGGTGAAAAATTCAATCTGACCCGAGAGCGTGTAAGGCAAATTAAAGAAAAGGCCATTCGAAGACTGAGACATACATCCAGAAGTAAGACCTTGAAGCCTTATCTGGGATAAAATAAAAAGGGGTTTCAAGCCCCTTTTTTTATTTTTAGATGTTTGTACTTCAAAATAAATTGAAGTGATTACCAATGATATAAAATCACTTTTGGGAATTTTAACTTATCCCGGTTTTGTTGGCAAACTAGAAATATCAAAATTTACCCGATTTAACACAATTCGTTGATGAGTCAAGAAATTGAAAGAGTCAAAGTTCTGATTATTGGATCAGGACCGGCAGGCTATACAGCAGCCATTTATGCTTCCAGAGCAGGTTTAAGTCCGATTTTGTACACCGGAGGTCAACCAGGTGGACAATTAACCATCACTACTGATGTAGAAAACTATCCAGGGTATCCGGACGGGATTATGGGTCCTGAAATGATGGAAGACTTTAGAAAACAAGCCGAGCGATTTGGAACTAAAGTTCGATATGGTATGGTGACAGATGTGGACTTTTCTGTCAAGCCCCATGTGGTGACGGTGGACGACCAAGTAAAAGTTTTAGCAGATACTGTGATTATTTCCACCGGCGCCTCCGCAAAGTGGTTAGGCTTGGAAAGTGAGAATAGATTAAACGGAAAAGGAGTTTCTGCCTGTGCCGTCTGTGATGGATTTTTCTTCAGAGGCCAAGAAGTAGCCATAGTAGGAGCAGGAGATACAGCTTGTGAGGAGGCTTCTTATTTGGCTAATATTTGTAGCAAAGTTTACATGTTGGTAAGAAGAGGAGAGATGAGAGCATCTCAAATCATGCAAAAACGTGTAATGAATAATCCTAAAATTGAAATTCTCTGGAATACTGAAACAGATGAGATTTTGGGTGAGGATGAAGTGACCGGAGTAAGAATTTTAGATAATATAACAGGAGAAAAAAGAGAAATTAAAATTTCTGGCTTCTTTGTTGCTATTGGTCATCAACCCAACACCGAGGTATTCAAAAAATTCATCCATATGGATGAAGCTGGATATATCAAGACCATTCCTGGAAGTACCAGGACTAATGTGGAAGGTGTTTTCGCATGCGGAGATGCCCAAGATAATATCTACAGGCAGGCAGTCACAGCAGCGGGAACAGGCTGTATGGCAGCTTTGGATGCAGAGCGGTATTTGGCCGAAACTGAAAATCATTAAATGAATTCATGAGGTATCTTAGACTGATACTTATTTGCGGAATATTTTTGAGCATTGGACTTTCTCAGTCTAATGCTCAAATTTTTCCTAAGATTATCAAGAGAAATTCCAATACAACTCCTGTTGTTCCTCAAGAAAGGAAAAACATTGAGTTGAGAGGATTTGACCAGGAATCTTATCTGAGAACGCTTTCTACAGTGACGGATTCCATGATTTTTGAAAATAATGTGAACCTGGGAAAGGTTCGATCAATCATAGCTGAAGATCAAAATGTGATGATCTGGGCACCGACCAACCGATTAGTCAAGGTGTCTGAACAAATTCAAATAGACAGTATTTGGGTGACGGCTTATGAATATTTTTCTGCTTGGGACTCTAAAAAAATCGATATCTACGACTTTGATATCAAAAGCTTTCAGGATTCAGTTAAAATTCGATTATACGATCCATTTTTTGGATACAATTGGAGTATGCCTTTGGATCAAACACCCATTACTTCACCCTTTGGTTATAGATGGAGAAGATGGCATTACGGAACTGACCTAGACCTAAATACGGGCGATCCTGTATATAGTACTTTCGATGGCATTGTTAGAGTTCGATCCTATGATCGCTATGGCTATGGTTATTATTTGGTGATTAGGCATAAAAATGGACTTGAGACCCTTTATGGACATTTATCAAAGTATTTGGTAGAAGTCGGTCAAGAAGTTAAAGCCGGTGAATTAATTGCCAAGGGAGGAAATACCGGAAGAAGTACAGGCTCTCACTTACACTATGAATTAAGATATAGAGGTCAGCCTTTTGACCCTGAAAATGTATATGATTTCAAGGAATATCGAATTCTTAATCAGGAATTTTTGTTGACTTCCGATACATTTTCTCATATAGCTCAGGCTAGAGCAAGAGCTTATCACAGGGTGAAAAGTGGAGACACTTTAGGGTCTATTGCTAGAAGGTATGGCGTTTCAGTTAGTACATTGACTAAATTGAATGGGATCACTTCTAGGTCAATATTAAGAATTGGACAAAATCTAAGAGTGCGATAAATAAGATGAAGCTGGATATTTTAGTAATAGCGGCGCATCCGGATGATGCGGAATTAGGTTGCTCAGGCACAATTGCTGCTCATATTGCAAAAGGATACAAAGTAGGTGTCGTTGATCTGACAGCAGGAGAGATGGGGACCAGAGGTACTCCGGAATTGAGAATTAAAGAGGCCAACCGGGCTGCTGAAATATTAGGATTATCAGCTCGGGAAAATATGGGCTTTAAAGACATTTTTTTTCAGGATAATCAGGAGCATCAATTAGAGCTTATCAAGATCATCCGTAAATATCAACCAGATATAGTTTTAGCTAACGCTTTTACCGATAGGCATCCTGATCACGGTAAAGGCTCTGATCTAGCCAAAAATTCCTGTTTCATGAGTGGATTGAGAAGGATTGAAACTGAATTGGATGGAAAGCCGCAGCAAGCTTGGAGACCCAAGTTCGTCTACCATTATATTCAAAATAATTACATAGAGCCTGACTTTGTGGTGGATATCACAGATTACTGGGACACCAAAGTGGAAAGCATTTTAGCTTTTCAATCTCAGTTTCATGATCCTAACAGTCAGGAACCTGAAAGTTTTATTTCAAATCCTGATTTTTTGCCATTTGTTGAAGCTCGAGCTAGAGAAATGGGACACAGGATCATGACCACTTATGGAGAAGGGTTTACTGTAGAACGAATGATTGGAGCTACTGATTTGTTTGATTTAAAATAATCAGGGAGCAAGTCTGGAAATTATCCAACTTCCACTTTCAGTTCTTTCGAATAAGATTCTGTCATGTAATCTGCTAGGTCTTCCCTGCCAAAATTCAATTCTGGATGGTATAACTCTGTATCCTCCCCAGTGTGGTGGACGGATCATTTTTTCTGATTTAAATCTTTCCTCAACCGCCTCTTGGTTTTCATCCAAAACCTCTCTGGAGCTAATTTTCTTACTCTGAGGTGATGTCCAAGCTCCAATTTGAGATCCCTGGGGCCTGCTAAAGAAATACTCGTCTGATTCAGCTTCGCTGATTTTTTCCACTTTTCCGGTCACTCTAACCTGCCTTTCAAGCTCTGCCCAAAAAAATGTCAGAGATGCTTTAGGGTTATTGGCCAACTCTTGCCCTTTCTCACTCGAGTAATTAGTGAAAAAAACAAAGCCATAATCTAAATCCTTGAGCAGGACCACTCGGCCATTTGGATATCCATCCAAACCTACTGTAGATAAGGTCATGGCATTTACTTCAAGTACCTGAGATTCAACAGCTTCTTCTAACCAAGTCTTAAATTGCTTAAAAGGATCTTTATTTATATCGCTGATATCCAGAGACTTTAGGGTGTAATCTTTACGTATTGATGAAATATCCATAGTAGGGGACTGGTATAAATTTTAACAGAATAAAAGTACAATGAGCATTGCATTTATAAAATTTAGGCATATATTTTTTCTGAAATAATCTTTTTGCGGAAATGAGTGAATCCAACCTTCCAACACCTCAAGCGGGAGATTTGTTAATCTCTGAGCCTTTTTTGCAGGACGAGAATTTTTCTCGTTCGGTAGTATTGTTATGCGAGCATAATTCTGAAGGGAGCTTTGGATTGGTGTTCAATAAACCGTCCATTCTTCGGTTGAATGAAATTGTAGAGGGATTTGATTTTCTGGACTTGGAAGTATATGTAGGAGGTCCTGTTGAACAGAACACATTACATTTTGTTTACTGTGGTGATAAACAGTTAAGCGAGAGTATCCAAATTGGAGAAAAGCTCTGGTGGGGAGGTGATTTTGAGGAGTTGAAGTCCAGATTGAAAACAGGAACCTTCGATTTAGAATCAATTCGATTCTTTTTGGGATATTCCGGTTGGGCACCTGGTCAACTGACAGATGAGCTTACAGAAAACACCTGGATTGTCTGTAAAGAAGAGCTAAATATTACAGCATTCAATTATTCTCCGGAGGAGCTTTGGAAAAGCCTTTTAAAAAATATGGGAGGTGAGTTCAAATTGATGGCAAATTATCCCACTGACCCGAGATTAAATTAGGCAAAATCCCTACTTTTGCCCATATTGCCTTGAAATAGTAGTGTTTTTATGACTGAGAAAAGTAATGATTTGTCCGACAAGGACAAGGTGACCTCTGCCTCCGAATCTCCGGAAGCCAAGGGTAATGAGAAAGAAGTAGCAAACTCGTCTGAAAAGGAGAGTTCAGATGTGGAAAGTAAAGAAGTAACTCCAGAACCAAGTGGAGAAGAAAAAGCTTCTGAGCCTGAACAAGTCGAAACAAAAGAAGAAGATTTAGCTGCCACTTCGGAATTGGAAGAAACTGAGGAGGAAGAAGAGGATCATCATGACGAAGATTTGGATATTGAAAATTTATCCAAAGCGGAATTAGTGAAACTTCTTAAGGAAAAGACCAAAGAAAGTTCAAGTCCACTAAAGCTTGAAAAGATGGTGAATACTATCAAAGCTGCTTTCGACGAGTATACCCATAAGGAGCGTGATGAGGCTTTAGAAAAATTTAAGGCTGAGGGAGGAACTGAAGACGATTTTGATTTTAGACCTTCAGACGAAGAGAGAGATTTCAATACCTACTATTACGAATTTAAAAAACAGGTTTCTTCTATTCGAAAAGATGCTGAAAAGCAGAAGGAGAAAAACCTAGACGCCAAGACCGAAATTCTCAATAAACTTCGTGAATTGGTCGATGGGGAAGAGACAACCCTAAGCATCAATGCAATCAAATCAATTCAGGAGGAATGGAAGTCTATAGGACCTGTTCCTGCTGCGCAAAATAGAAGCCTTTGGGCGAGCTACAATGCTTTAATGGATAGGTTCTATGATAATAGAAGTATCTATTTCGAGCTGAAAGAGCTGGACAGGAAGAAAAATCTGGAAAGCAAATTGGAACTATGCGAGAAGGCAGAAGCCTTGAAAGATATGCCGGATTTAAAAGAGGCTATCAAGGCACTTAATGAGTTACACGAAGAGTTTAAACATATAGGACCTGTTCCGAGAGAAGAGCAGGAAGAACTTTGGAAGCGATTCAAAGCTGCATCTGATGCTGTTTACGACAGAAGAAAAGAGTTCTACGAAAGCCAAAAAGAGGTTTTCAAAAAGAATCAGAATGAGAAAGAAGCTTTGATTGAAAAGTTAAATGCTTTCTCTGATTTCAAAGCTGATAGAATCAAGGAGTGGAATACTAAAACCAAGGAGATTCTTGATATTCAAAAAAATTGGGAGAAAATCGGTCCTGTCCCAAGAGAGTCAGGAAGAGAAATCAATAAAGCCTTCTGGACTGCGTTCAAGAAGTTTTTCCATAACAAAAACTTATTCTTTAAGGAACTGGATGAAATTCGTGCCACGAATCAAGCAAAAGCAGAAGAGTTAATTCAAAAAGCTGAGGAATTAAAAGATTCTACGGATTGGCAAAATACAGCCAATGCCATGATTGCCTTGCAGCAAGAATGGAAGAAGTTAGGTCCGACTCCGGAGAAAAGTAGAGATAGCCTATATAAGAAATTTAAGACTGCTTGCGATACGTTCTTCGACAATAGAAGGAATTCTAATAAGCAGGCAAATCAAGAGTACGAAGCTAATTATAAGGCTAAGCAGGCAGTTTGTGACGAAATCATCAAAGCTTCCAAAGGAAATCCAAGCGAAGAGGAACTGACTGAGTTTGTCGGGAAATTCAACGAGATTGGTTTTGTGCCTAGAAAGAACATGAAAGATATTCAGGCACAGTTCAAGGCTGCTGTAGATGCTTATTTGGAGAAACTGGATGATGACTTTGATCGTGAAGATTTCTTGTTCCGATTGAATTTGAATAGAATTCAATCTGATCCAAATGCTGTGAAGACTTTGAACAAGAAAGAGCATGGTATCAGAAAGCAGATTTCCGATTTGGAAAATAATATCACCTTGTGGAAAAACAACTTGGAGTTTTTCGCTGCTTCAAAAACTGCAGACAAATTGAAAGATCAGTTTGATGTGAAGATTCAGAAAGCAGAAGAGGAAATCGAAAAACTGAAGAAGAAGCTTTCTATTTTAAGGGAGTTTTAAATTAATCTCACTCAGAATAAGTGAGATAGAGAATATAGCTAAATTTTAATTCCTGAGTGTTTGGAGTGAAAAGATGATCAGGCTATATTTGCATCACAATTAAGGAACGCCTCTTTAGCTCAGCTGGTAGAGCAACTGACTTGTAATCAGTAGGTCGCTGGTTCGATCCCGGCAAGGGGCTCAAAAACCACTCAGAAATGAGTGGTTTTTTGTTTTATATTGACATTGTTTTTGATTGAGTTTGGATCAGTCTGAATATGGATCAGGGATCAGTCTGAATATTTGGGGAGTCTAAAATTTTATCCATAGATATTGGAAAGTCTGAAGAGGAAGAATTCGGATCTATCATACCTAAACACAAAAAAAGCTGACCTTAAAAAGATCAGCTTTTCTACAATAGGTTATTTAGGTTTAGGTCTTTTTGAGTGTAAACTCAGGTAAATATTTGATTTTTCCTCCCTCCATCGCAGATTCATGTGCCAAAATTCCCACACAGGTAATATTGGCTGATTCTCTTGCATCGGGATAAGGCGCTCTATCTTCTTGAAGTGCACTTAGAAACTCATGAACCAAATGTGGATGCGAGCCTCCATGACCGGATCCTTGAGTGAAAGATAAGTGCTGGTTTTCATCAGAATCATAAACCCCGTGTGTGGTAAACTTTTGAATGCCTTCCGGTAATAAATGTGCGTAATCAGGAATCTTAACTTTTTCAGGAACCTCTCCCGTATGAATTACAGAATCCTCATGCTCTATCAATGTCCATTCAAAGGACTTTTTTGAACCATATACATCGAAACTTTCTCTATACTGTCTAGCCGTATTGAATAGTGATCGAGTAACCTCGGCAGCGAGATCAGTATTTTTTAACTTGATATGGCAGGTTTCAATGGCAAATGGAGATCCGTATTTTGGGATCAGGTTTTCATCGATTCTACCGGAACCCAGGCAAGAAACATACTCAGCCTGAGCTTGTGGTAAAGCCAATACCGGTCCCACACAGTGAGTTGCATAATGCATAGGAGGGAGGCCTTCCCAATATCCTGGCCATCCTGCCATTTCCTGCTGATGAGAGGCTCTTAAAAACTGAATTTTTCCCAACTCACCCTTTTGATACAACTCTTTGACAAATAGAAATTCACGGCTGTATACCACTGTTTCCATCATCATATAGGTTAAACCAGTAGATTCCGACAGTTCAACAATCTGCCTACACTCTTCTACTGTAGTCGCCATGGGAACAGTACAAGCCACATGTTTTCCTGCTTTGAGAGCTTTGATTGACTGCTCTGCGTGGTTTTGAATAGGAGTGTTGATATGTACTGCATCAATGTCTGGATCCTTTAGCAGTTCATCATAATCGGTATAGACCTTTTCAATACCAAAGGCTTTTCCAATAGCCTCAGCTTTTTCCTGATTCCTTTGACATATAGCATACATATTCGCCATAGGGTGTTGCTGATAGATGGGTATAAACTCAGCTCCAAATCCAAGTCCTATGATGGCTATGTTAATAGGTTTTTTACTCATGGGTTTATTTTTTAAAAATTCTTATTTCAGTTTTCAAGTGTTAGAGTCCTAATTAAATATTTCTTTTTTCTACTCAGAAGCCCATTTTTTAAGGAACTCCAGACCCTCTTTTGCAAATCCATCTTGGCTAGGAACCAAAGGCTTCCAAATACAAACAGCTCCAGCCAATTCCTTCACTTTTGGAGTAAAGCTTTCAATGGAAATTGTTCCTTGGTAATTAATAGACTCCAGACCTCTTTTCCAGGCGACCCAATTTGTTTGTCCAGTACCCGGTGTGCCTCGGTAATTTTCAGATACCTGCACATGGATTAGCTTATCCCCAACCTTTTGTATAGCTTTCTCAATATCCGGCTCCTCAATGCTTATATGAAATCCATCCAACAAGGCTTTGGCTTCTTTTTCATTGATATCTTGAATTAATTGAGCCAATTCCTCAGCAGTATTAATCAAATCAGTTTCAAAGCGATTCAAGGTTTCAATCGCGATATCTAAACCATGATTTCTAGCTTTACCACATACTTTTCCGAGGTTTTGAACCGCTCTGTCCCATTCGATTTTCTTTTGCTCAGGAGACACAAGCCTAGCTTTACCGACCGCGGAATACATAGGACCGGCCACAAACTTTGCTCCCAATTCACTGGCAATTTCAAAGCATTGATCCATGTACTTAAAACAAGTATCATGGAAGGCAGGATCATCATGGGTGAAGTCTCTGCTGGGTCCAAAAGCTCCACAGATGATGGCGCTTAAACCATTATCCTCTAAGGCCTTTTTAACCACAGCTAAATCTACCAATTCAGGATCTTCCACAGGAATTTCTACTGCATCGTATCCATAATTCTTGATTTTAGGAAAAAGAGAAACTGTTTCCTTGTTGAAAGGAGATGTCCATAGCCAAGTACTTACACCGAATTTTACATTTAAGGCCATACTATTCTACTTTCATAATTCCATTCATAATTCTCCAATGTCCCGGTACGGTGCATATAAATGGATATTCACCCGGCTCTGTAGGAGCGATAAAAACCAAAGACTCCCTTCCTTCAGGATCGACCAAACGCGTGGCAGCTATCACCTGAGGGATTTTAGGAACATAATTCTGTTCAGCTCCTTTTGGATCCCTAGCCAATTCATCCGCAGCCTTTCCGATCTGTTCCATAGATCCTTTCTGGCCTATTACCAGATTATGCTGCATAAAATCAGGGTTCTCAAAGTCTATAGTCACTTGGGAACCAGCCTTTACAGTGAATGTAGCTTTGTCAAATTTCATTTCATGAGGAATGACCCCCAGTTTAATGATAGAAGTTCCATTTGCCTGTTGGCTGACTACAAAACTTTCCTCTTCCATCAAGGACGTTCCTGGCTTATTCAATGATAGAGTAGATTTATTGCTGAGTCTACCCCCAAACCACCAAGTGCCTTCGTATTTTCCAACCACATTTCTACTATCATTCTGACCAACTCTCACTCGGTTGGGAGATAAAGACTCCTTAAATAATCCATTGGTCTTTCCTTTGGCTATTTCTTCTCCATCGATTTTTAATGTCATACTGCCGTCCTCTTTCAAACTCGCATCGATGGTAAACTGAGTTTCCGGAAGGGTTTTCTTAGAGCTGAGAATATTGAGTTTTTCATTTTGCGCAACTGCAAAATGAAGGGCATCTTGATAAAAATACAGGCTATATCCATTGGTATTATTTCCTTGAGCCACCAAAACACCTTCCAATGGGTTTTGCCCTTTAGACACTATAACTCGAAGTGCTATTTCTTTTCCAGCAACGTCCGGAGGGAATAAGATACTGTTCCTCTGATCAAGTGGGTATTGCTCTGCCACTAGTGAACGACTAATTCTATCTGCCAAAGAAAGTTCACTATCTCCAGAAGCTCTTAAAGCTGTGGAATTATCTCTTTTTGCAAATTCAGTTGGGTGCGCCAAAACGGCGGCAAAAATCGCTTGAGGTAAAAAGCTGTCCTTCCCGTTCTCTTCTCTTTCTGCAGCTTGAATTAACATAGTAGCCGCTTTTTCAGAAAAAGGCATATCTGATAAGGCTAAAAACGCGTGCTTTCTGGTAGCTAAATCCGGGTCTTGAGTAATTCCGGAATTCATAATCGCATCCAAAGACGCCGGAGTATTTGGTAAAACGCGAAGTGCATTTTTTCTAACCGCGGCAGAAGGATGGGAGAGGGCTTCAGTGACAGTTTTAAAGGCCTCTTCATTTTCTCCATCCAGTTCTCCCAGACCGTGTAAAGCCCATAATGCATTGACAGCAGGTGCATTTAAACCAACTTGATCTACTTTTTCGTTAGAAATAATCTTATATAAATCAGAAATAACAGATTTGTCCTGCTTCTCCACGATCAAGCGCTGCGCTGTTAATCTCCAAAACATGTTATCACTTTTTAAAGCCTCAATCAGTTCTTTTCCGCTAGCATTTTTGAGATCAAAAGATTCGGAGTCTTTTCCTCCTTTATAACTGATTCTATAGATTCTACCATGTTGACTGTCTCTAAGCGGATTGATGTAAGCATTTCCAGCTCCATTTTCGAAACCTCTAGGGGTAGGATTATGCTGAATAATAAAGTTGTACCAATCAGCAACCCATAAAGCTCCATCAGGACCAACTTCTGCATGAACTGGTGAAAACCATTCATCAGAGCTCGCCAAGATATTGAAGTCATTCTTTTCTTTATATCCAGAGCCATCAGCCTGAATTTTTGCTCGGTGAAGTACTCTTCCAGTTGGTTCTGCTACAAAGGCGATCTTATTCCAGTATTCTTCCGGAAAACTTCTGGCTGTATAGAAATTATGTCCAGCAGCAGCAGTGTAGCCACCATGCCAATCTACTTGCCTTAAAAATGGTGTTAAATGAGGCATATCATAATGGCTGTCGATTCCATGAACCGTATTAGCAGAACCTTGGAAAATAGGCCTTTTGACATAGTTGTTTGCCATGGAAAAATATACGCTATGCTGTCCATTGGCAGTGGAAATAAATGTCTCAAAATCTTCTGTGAAACCCAGTCCCCAGGTATTATTGGAGGTGTTTCCTAAATATTCCAGATTATCACCCGATGGCTCAAATCTGTACACTCCTTGTCCGAAAGAATGTCTTTTGCCACTTACTTCTCCATTGAATCCTGCGTAGCCTAAGACTCCCCAGATTTTATTGTCAAATCCATATCTCAGGTTGGAAGGTCCTGCATGGGTATCACTTTTGCCCCAGCCAGTCATCAATACTTCCCTCACATCCGCCACATCATCTCCATCTGTATCTTTTAAGAAGAGAAAATCAGGAGCCATAGAAATTAAGATGCCTCCATTGACCGCCATAATTGAAGTGGGAATATTCAAATTATCCGCGAAAACAGTGACTTTGTCTGCCTTTCCATCTCCATCTGTATCTTCCAAAATCTTGATTTTGTCGTTTCCACCTTCAGTTCTAACCTCATTCGGATAATCCACGGTTTCGATGACGAAAAGCCTTCCTCTTTCATCCCAGGTCATTGCCATAGGATTAATGATCATAGGTTCGCTAGCAAATAATTCCATTTCAAAACCAACAGGTAGCTGTACCAATTTCATGCTTTGCTCAGGAGAAAGCGGTAGCTGATATTTTGGGGCTGGATCTCTTCTTTCATAATTGGGAATCTCAGCATCCCGAAATTCAGGAGTTGGAATTTCATAAGCCTGTAAAAGCTCATTTACTTTATCGCCTACCGCCCATAGTATACCATTGGCGATTAGATTTTGGAACTCGGTCTTTTGCCAGGTTTCTTCATTGTGACCATATGCAGTGTAGAATACCCTTCCTTTTCCTTCCTCCAATGTCCAAGCATAAGGTTCTCTATGATCACCTTCCACTCGTTCCATCAAAACATGCATGTCAGCATTCAATTGAGAATGCACATAGGTTTCATCCCAAGTATCAAACTCAGAAATTCCCTGCATGATTGGGTGTGCTGCATCCACGATTTCAGCCTTGAATCTTTCAGCCCCATGGGATTTGAATTGCCCACCAACTGCCTTGACATACCAGTCAGAATTTCTAAAAGACCAGGAGGCACTATGAACTGGAATTAATGCTTTTCCACTCTGAACGTATTTCTTTAAAGCTTTTTCCTGAGTGGCACTGATTGAATCATGATTAGCATAAATCATCAGTCCATCATAATTATAAAGCACATCATCATTCAAATCCTCAGGATTTGTGGTATAGGTCAAATTGATACCTTTTTGAAAGAGGGGTGTTCCCAGGTATAGCATCAGCTGCTCCGAATTGTGATGTTCACTTTCATGCCCCAAAACCAATATTTCAACCCTTCTGGGCTCGGTCATAGAGAGAAAACTTTTAGGTTTATTGCAAGCAGTCAAAAGAAGAATAAATCCTAGGAAATATAGACTCTTGAGAAAGTAATTAGGTGATTGATTCATGATTTGGGTTTACCTTAATTGCAGGATACTATATTCCATATTTTTAGGCAGGAAATCTTACTGTTTACTTTTAAATTCTGACTGAATTTTGATATGTTTTCTTAATTTACCTTCAATAAATAGCAAAAAGTAGTGAAAAAGCCTGTTCAAAAGTCAAGAATTCCCGAAGACAAATCTTTTCTAATCCGTGAATTAAAAGCCCCATTTTTCGATGTCAATTGGCATTTTCACTCCGAATACCAGCTTTTTGTAGTCCTTAAAGGGAAAGGAACACGCTTTATAGGTAACCATATGAGCTCATTTAAAGAAGGAGATATGGTTTTGACTGGTCCGAATTTGCCTCATCTATGGAGAAATGACCAGGAATATTTTCAGGTAGATAGTAAGTTGGAGACTCATGGGATTGTCATCTATTTTCCGGATCACTTCCTCCAGAATGCAGTATTTGAACTGAATGAATTCTCATCTATTGCAAACATGCTTTATAAGTCCTCGAGAGGATTGGAAGTACAAGGAAAAACCAATCGAGAGATTACTCAAATGATGAAGGAGCTTCTTAAAATGGAAGGAGTCCAATCACTCATTCAGCTTTTGACCATACTGGAAAAAATCGCTCAATCAGAAGAGTACCAAATCATCGCTGATGCAGCCTACACTAATACCTTCAAGGAATCTGAAAAAGACAGAATGGGATTAGTTTATGAGTTTGTCATGCATCGGTTCAATGAAAAAATAGCTTTAAAGGAAGTTGCGGATATCTGTAATCTATCGGAAAGTGCTTTTAGTCGCTATTTTAAAAGTAGAGCAAATCAGTCCTTTAGTGATTTCTTGTCTTCTATCCGCATTAATCACGCCTGTAAGCTTTTGCAAAATGAGCAGTTGAACATTAGTCAAATTTGCTATGAAAGTGGGTTTTTCACCCTTTCCAACTTCAATAAGCAGTTTCGTGAAAAAATAGGAAAAACTCCTTTAGAATATAGAATGGAGTTTGTTACCAGTTTTTAAAGATTGTTTTTGAAAATTTCGTTCACTTCATCAGCATAGCTGGAACTAATAGGCACAGTATGCCCTTTGAGGTGAAGTTGATGCTTTTCTATTCTATTTACGAGATTTCGATTGGCTAGAAATGAACGGTGAGTTCGAAAAAAATAGGAGGGAAGTTCTTTCTCTACTTGAGAAAGAGTCATTCGACTTACAATTTTATGATTTTCCAGCTGAAAGTTGACATAATTCCCCTGAGACTCGCAGTACAGAAGTTCGTCGAAATCCACTCTGGCGATACCCTCAGAGGTCTTGATGAATAGATGGGAATCTTTATCCGATTCATGCAGCGAGATCCATTCCTGAGCCTTTTGACAAGCTTTTAGAAATCGAGGGAAAGAGAATGGCTTCAATAAGTAATCCATGGCGTTCAACTCAAAACCTTTGACTGCAAAATCCGAATAGGCAGTGGTGAAAATCACCTGCACATCAGTAGGTAGGAGTTCCGCCAAATCAATTCCCGATAAATCCGGCATATTGATGTCCAGAAATACTACCTGTACAGGATTGGATTTAATGTATTCCAATCCTTCAATAGCATTAGTGAAATATGCATTGACTTTCAAAAAAGGCACTTTGGAAGCATGTGCTTTGATTACTTCCAGCGCATAGGATTCATCGTCTATTGCAACTGCTTGCAGCATAGGCTTATTTTAATTGGATGGAAAAATGTACAAAGAAATCATTATCATTGGAAACGATATTCAATTGATGTTGATGGGGATAAAGTAACTCCAATCGCTTTTTAACATTTTCTAGTCCTATACCTGATTCCTCCTGTTTTGATTCTTTAGTTAAACTCTTAGGATGAACGCTATTGACCACATCCAGGTGCAAAGAACCTGAAATACATCTGAGGTTAATTTTTATCCAGGATTTTTCTTTGGCGCTTATTCCATGCTTGAAAGCATTTTCTACAAATGGAATAATCAACATAGGGGCAATCTCTCCGGAACATTGATTCTCATTGATTTGAATATCAGTTTCAAGATTTTTCTGAGCCCCAAAACGGAGCATTTGTAGATCCAGGTAATTTCTGAGATAGGTAATTTCTCTTGATAATGGAATTTGAGGCATTTGATTTTCATGTAGCATGAAGCGCATCATATCCCCAAGCTTCTGAATTCCATCAGAGGTTTTTTCAGCATTTTCTATCAATGAACTCGCATAAAGCGTATTCAAAGCATTGAAAAGAAAATGTGGATTAATCTGTGATCTTAAAAAATCAATATTTGCCTGCCCCTGATCAATTTTAGTGTTAAGGGAAGTAATCTGGCCTATATAATTATCATACTTTTTGAAAAGAAAAGTTGTGAGAGGAAAGAAGATCAACTGAATAAAAGCAACAGTTCCCAATCCGCCAATCACAAAAATCTCCTCCTGATTTTCTTCTAAAGAGATGACAAGAAATATTAAAAGTATGATAGAAGACAAACCCCAATTATACCATCTTGATGCTTTGATTTTGCCTTCTCTTCTTTTTCCATATACCAAAAAGAAATTAAATAAGCCTGCAATGAAAATAATTGGGATAAATACGCCAAAAATGATGGAGGGACCAAATCCCGTAATGGGATCCAGCTGAATTAGGAAGAAAAAGGTAAATAAGAAAGCTATAATCAGACGAGCATAATTATACAATTGATAATCTCTGACCCTAGGTGGAGTTAAGGCCTGATTTAGGAGACTTCCTGCAAGAAGATAGCAGATGAATAGGACTAAAATTCCCACCAAAAAAGTAGGAAAGCCCGCTTTGACTAAACCTGATTGATAGCTGAAAATAGCGCAAATGACAAAAGTCAAAACGCCGGTTAAAGCCATCAGCAATATTGATGGCCATTTGTTGCTATCATTTTGAAACTTGGGAATCAAAATCATTTGCACTAAATGGAAAGCAGTATAGATTGTTCCCAAAATGATAAGCCTGCTAATAAATTTAAAAATTGCTGGACCGGAGTCATTATAAAACTGCGGTCTGTAACCAAAAAGAATGAAAAGGAATGCTGTAAGAGTAGCGCTGCTCACCAGCCACCATTCAATTTGCCTAAAATCAAAGCTTTTTACCTTCATAGGTTTTAGAATTGGGTCAAAATGGAATAAATGTGATAAAGCAAGGCCACAATCATCAGAAAATAGAAACCTGATTTCCCGTTTTTCTGCCTAATTGAATTTTTTGTTTCCCTTGCTTTCATGGATACAAGAATACCATGTTGGCTAATCAGCGTCAATTTGTTGGGATGAATAGGTTAGTTTATGGGATGGAAAGGCTATTTAATTAATCAAATGGGTTCTGAAGCAAATTAATATCCCAGAACAAAGGAAGAAGGAAATAGACCATAAGCGTTACCAGCAGAATTGATAAAATATTAAGCCAAAACCCAGCCTTGACCATATCTTTCATTTGTAGAAAACCGGAACCGAAAACGACTGCGTTGGGAGGGGTAGCAACAGGAAGCATAAATGCACAACTGGCGGCAAGAGTAGCTCCAACCATCAAACCGAAAGGATGTAAGTCTAATTTGATCGCTACAGAAGCGAGAATCGGGAGAAGCATGGAAGCAGTTGCCACATTGGAGGTAACCTCTGTTAAAAAGTTAACAGATGCTATAATCACCAAAAGCAGGAAGAAAAATCCCACACCTTCAATTAGGGTGAATCTTTGACCGATCCACTCGGCTAATCCTGTTTCTTTAAATCCTTCAGCCAAAGCCAATCCACCTCCAAATAGAATCAAAATTCCCCAAGGAATTTGCTCTGCTGTTTTCCAGTCTAGAATTCTTTTAGTTTTAGTTGAATCGGGGAGGAGAAATAAAATCAAAACTCCGGTCAGTACAATTATGGTGTCGTCAATACCGGGTATAAGCTGATCTAACAGGAAGCTTCTGGATATCCATGCAAAGCATACTAAGGAAAAAACGACCAATACATTTATTTCCTCATAGGAGATTTTTCCTAGTTTTTGGAGCTGCTCAGACACAATGGTTTTAGCATCGTTTAGCTTAAACCTTTTTGGGAGAGGATTGGCAAAAGTCACTAAATACCACCAACATATAAAAATAAGTGTAATGGATAAAGGAAAGCCAAAAAGCATCCATTCATTAAATCCGATTTGATAATCATAAAGGTCTGAGACCACGGCAGCTAAAATCGTGTTGGTAGGAGTTCCGATAAGGGTTGCGACACCTCCGATAGAAGCGCTGTAGGCAATTCCCAACATGATATTTTTCCCCAATCTCTGAGAGAGGCTTAAATTTTCGGAGCCAAATGAATCCTCAAACTGCTTTACTACAGCTAATCCAATGGGAAGCATCATCAAGGAAGTGGCTGAATTTGAAATCCACATGGATAGAAATCCAGTGGCTAAAATGAATCCCAAAACAATAGTTCTAAGATCAGTGCCAATTAAATTAATTATGGATAGGGCGATCCTGCGGTGTAGATTCCATTTTTCTATCCCTGTAGCCATTAGAAATCCACCCATATATAACATAACCGTAGGATGCATGTAATTGGAAGAAACCTCAGCAATTGGCAGAATATCCAAAGTGGGCATAAATATTAAAGGAAGAAAAGCCGTAGCTGCAATTGGCAAAGCTTCAGTGATCCACCAGATAGCCATCCAGGATGCTAAGGCCAGCATAGCTAAAGCTTGAGGGTTTAAATCCGGAGACTGGACAAAAGATAAAATTAGAAAATAAGAAAGCGGTCCTGCAAATAAACCGAGGGTAGACAGATTGATCTTCATTCAGTGAATTCTGGGGTAGGGATAAATTTGGCTGAAGTTAAAAAATTATAATGGAATCGGGGTATCAAAATTTATTACTTAACATAATGTAAATTATGTAACAAATAATAAATATCTCAATTTCGAACAAGCATCCGCAGAGAAAGAAAATACTGAAAATTTTGATTTTAGTCAATCCATACCCTAAAAGCACTTCGTAGCTAAAAAGGTAGATCAAAGTACAGGAAACCAATCCTGCTATTTAAAATTTTAACTAACCTCAAAAATTATGTACTACACAAGACAAATTTTGGGAGGATTACTCTTATTATTCTCCGCAGTTTTGGTCAGTTGCGACCAAAACATCGATCCAATTGACCCCATGCCAATGCCTACGGGGCAAACAGCAACTTTTCAATTAAGCTCAGTATCTGATCCATCGATTTCTGGAACAGCTGAATTTGTTGAAAATGACGATAACACAACCACCATCAATCTTCGTCTGTCAAGTACACCTTCCGGTGGAATGCATCCAGCTCATATTCATTTTAATACTGCAGCTGAAGGTGGTGATATTGCATTAACCTTGGGAACAGTGGATGGTACAACTGGGATGAGTAGCGTAACTGTCAACACCTTAGATGATGGTAGTGCTATTACTTATGAGCAGCTAATCAATTTTGATGGTTATATCAATGTGCATTTGTCAAGTTCCGATTTGGCAACTTTGATTGCTCAGGGTGATATCGGTGAGAATGCCTTAACTGGTGAATCTAAGACTTATGCCCTAGGTTCTGTAGATGTAGATGGGATTAGCGGTTCTGCTACTTTCAGTCAAAGAGTTAATGGTGAAACATTGGCGGAAATTATGCTGATGGGAACGCCAGAAGACGGGATGCACCCTGGACATATACATTTCAACACTGCCGCTGAAGGCGGAGGAATTGCATTTACTTTTAATCCTGTTGTAGGTGCTACTGGTATGAGTGCAACCAATATTTCAACTCTAGATGACGGTACTCCTATTACCTATACTCAATTATTGGATTTTGATGGATATGTGAATATTCACTTGTCTGCAGAAGATCTAGGTACATTAGTGGCACAAGGAGATATAGGTCAAAATGAGCTTACTGGAGAAGAAAAAGTTTATGAGTTAGGAGAAAAAGATGTGGATGGAATTAGCGGTACAGCTACTTTCAAGAAGCGTGTGAACGGTGAAGCTTTAGCTATGATCGAGCTGATGAATACTCCTGAAGACGGAATGCATCCAGCACACATTCACTTTAATACAGCATTAGAAGGTGGTGGAATTGCCTTCACATTTACTCCAGTCAATGGTGCAACTGGTGTAAGTGTGACCAACGTAGCTACGCTAGACGACGATTCCATGATTGGTTATGATGATATTTTAGAATTCAATGGATATATCAATGTGCACCTTTCTGCAAGTGAATTGGGAACCATCGTTGCTCAAGGTGATATCGGGTCCAATGAATTGACCGGAGAGTCAACCACCTATGTATTAGGTGAAAAAGATGTAGTAGGAATCAATGGTACTGCGACTTTTAGAAAAAGAGCTAATGGTACTACCCTAGCAATTTTAGATGTAGAAAACACGATAGCAGGCTCTTCTCATCCAGCTCATATTCACAATAATACAGCCGAAATGGGCGGAAGCATTGCATTTACCTTTACGCCAGTTGATGGCACCACAGGAATAAGCATGACCAATATTGTTGCATTAGATGATGAAACAGCAATTACTTATGAGCAACTATTGGAATTTAACGGATATATCAATGTACACCTCTCCATGGCAGAACTTGCGACAGTTGTTGCCCAAGGAAATATTGGGGTGAATGTAAATTAATAGTAGATGGTTGGTTTTAAAAAGTCCGGGTATTTTGCCCGGACTTTTTTTTTATAGTTCCTCCAGTCGAAACTGGAAATCGTACTGTAAATCTTCGTGTAATCCACTTACTAACTTTTCAACTTTTCCTTTCTGGATCTCATACAGATTTTTGATCACAGAGTTCCGGTGCTTTAAAAATCCCATTTCCTTTATTTTT
This sequence comes from Algoriphagus algorifonticola, assembly GCF_007655305.1. GTDB lineage: Bacteria > Bacteroidota > Bacteroidia > Cytophagales > Cyclobacteriaceae > Algoriphagus > Algoriphagus algorifonticola. The sequence continues at coordinate 71,653 of NZ_VLOG01000021.1, read as the reverse complement.
TCACAAAAGAAAAGAATGACCTCAGCCTGATCGGATTTGGACTTTGATAATTTTAAAAGCTTATTCATTTTTCTACGAATACTTTGAGCTGATTTTTTCGCATAATAACCATGCTCTACCCTAGCCTTTTCAAATTCAACTAATAAGTCTTCTTTAACCATTTCCACAAATAATCCTGGCTGATCCCTTTCATAGAGTTTAAAAAATAAATAGGCCTTATTGTCCCTGCTAAACTTTATTAATTCGATCAAAAGATCCTTAATTTCCTGTTCAGAAATATAGCCAAGGTCTTTTTTCAAGGTGGCTAAACTGGGAATGTCCATATACTTTTTTAGAATTTAATCAGAATTATAAGCTGCTTGCTTCAGAATTGTTGGAATAAATAAATAGTGAGCATCCCCCACCCTGTTCCGGTAACCATACTCAAAATGGCTAATAGCACCGCATGAGGCATTAAATCTTTCCTATATGCAGCTGTAACGGCCGGAGCAGTAGAAATTCCGCCCAAATTTGCCATGGATGCGATAGGAACCCAGATCAGATTAAGCCTCAATACTTTGGATAGGACTAACATCAGAATAAAGTGCAAAATCAACCAAACCAAAACCAAACTTACAAAGCTCCAAGGTAAGGTTAGGTTGCTGAAATCTAATCGCAAACCAAGAATGGCCATGATCAAAACAATACAGACTCCTCCCATTTTTAGGGAAAATGAGGTATTCCAATGTGTAATCAAGTTACCCAAAAGCATTCCCAAAATTGATAAACTTATAACCAGCATGAGGAATGATAGATTTAAAAAGTAACTGATACCTGTGATCAGAGCAAAAATTAGAATGATCACCAAGGGTTTGATTTTCCTTCCAGAATTGATTTTGGGGTCTGCTAAGGTGCTTGGAAGAGGATCTTTGATCCCTATCAGTTTGTTGAGAACTTCTCCTTTTTTGATAAACTGAAACATCAAGATTGTCCAGATGTTGACCAAAATATTATCCAATACCAAAACTGAGAGAAAGATATTTTCAGGGGTTTGGGCGAGCTCTTTTAAAATCAACTGAGAGGTACTTCCACCAATCCAGCCTCCAACAATGGGGACGAGTCCTTTCCAATATTCCTGTTCGAAAAAGATAACATCATTGCCTGGTTCGATTAAAAGCACTCCTGAAACCAGTAATACGGGTAATGTTGCTATAAAGAGACTTCCTCCAAAAAATAAAGCCAAAGGTCTTAATCCCACTACTGCCAACTGCTTGAAAGGTAATGCGGACATCACTGCCAAAAGGGTGATTGGGATAATCCAGTTTCTGCTTAGGCTATGTAAATAAACACTGGATAGATCCCATCCAAAGAGGTGCGTAAATCCTGCCGGAATCACATAAGCAAATAAAATTGCAGGAAACCAGTTGAGAATTCCTTCAATTATTTTATTATTTAAAATATTGATTTTCAATACAAAAGTAACTGTTAATAAAACAATTACTAGAGATATGATTTCATCAAATGAATTCATTGAAAAGGTTGGGAAAGAATACTTAAACAAGTTTGGATTCCTTCCAGATAGTTACCAATTCTGATATTCTCATTAGGTCCGTGAATGTTGTTATCTGGATTTGGAATCCGTACGGAAACTGCCGGAGCATTTAAAATATTGATGAAAGGTGCCATTGGTTGGGAGCCACCCGTTTGTCTGGTTTTGACATAATCTGATCCGAAAACATGTCTCATTCCTGCTTCCAACCATAGCGCAAAATCAGAATCCATGGAGGTTCTGAAAGGCTGGGAACCGATGCGAAAATCAAAAGAGGCAAGTTTCGAGTAAACCTTTCGCTCTTCCAAGCTTGGCTCCTCACCAGCTATTATATGATAGCCTTGATCGGTGATAAATTTTCGCAAAAGTGCTATTTGCCTCTCTCCAGGAGTCTCTTTGACTGTCCGGATGTCAATTTCTGCTATGGCCACAGAAGGTATCAAGGTCCTTACCTCCTTTCCTACCCAACCTGCATTGATTCCCCGAATATTTAATGATGGATACTGCATGGCTTCCTGATAGCTCCCTCCCACTTGATCTGCTTCGGCTAATCCAAGTTCATCCAGTATTTCTTCCACAGATTCCGGCACTTCGGCCATTGCTTGTATGTCCAATTCACTCAAATTGACTCCTTCATAAAAGCCCGGGATTACTACTTTCCCAGACTCATCTTTCATTGCTGCCAGCAGTCTGGATAAGCCAAAAACCGGATTCGGAGAGAAATTCCCATATTGCCCGGAATGCAGATTTTCTTTTGCTCCAAATACTTTGATAGTGACGGTAGCTATTCCTCTTGCACCAAATGCTAGATTGGGGAGGTTGGATAAGTGACGGGTACCGTCCATGATCAATATTCCATCGGCTGCAAATAATGCTTGATTAGCCTGCACTATTCCAGCTAATTCTGGAGATGAGAGTTCTTCTTGAAAGTCGAGAATTAGCTTCAGGTTCACTTCCGGCTCAAGTTGGTTTTGCTGAAAAATTTCCATAGCCGTAAAAAAGCTCATGGCTGGACCTTTGGAGTCTGAAGCCGATCGGGCAAAAATTTTCCAATCCAAATCGATCCTGTCATTCAATGAACTCCAATTTATTTCTTCCAATTTCCCATCGACTTCTTTTTTCAAGGCAGGGACAAATGGACTTTTTTGGTTCCAAGCTGAGGTATCCACTGCTTGCCCATCAATCTGCATGTAAACCAGAATAGTTTTTTTTGCGGGGTCAATTTTTCCTTTTGCAAATAAATGAGGAACTCCCCCTGCACTGAGTACTTGCGTTTCAAATCCAAGTTTGTTCAATTCTTTTTGACACCAATTGAGATTTGCTTGAATTTGATCTGAATAACGTCCGTTATTCGGGATTTTCAGGAATTCATAAAACTTGTTTAAAGATGGAAGCAAACTTTCTTTGGAAAGGCGCTGTATCTCAACTTGATCTATTTGAGCATAAGTTGGAAACCAGACCAAAGAAAATAAGGTTATTAGTAGGTATAATCGATTCATGCCTTGGATTTAGAGAGTAGAAAAATAGAAATATTTTTCTGGTATCTTTTTAAAAGATATTCTTTGGTTGATATGTATCAAAAAAAGCTGCTCAAATCCATGGAATTTGAATGGAATCAGCATAATTCCTAAGTTTAGTATTGGAATATAAACTCAAATGGAAACCTACGGTAAAATCTTATTAATTGCTATGCCCGCCTTTTTTGTGCTGGTGTTGTTTGAGAAGTTTTGGGGCGTATGGAAAGGAAATGATACGGTTCCTGTCAATGATATGATTGCCAGTCTCAGTTCAGGCATAACCAATGTGACCAAAGATGTCTTGGGTTTAAGCATCGTAGTTATCTCCTATGAATGGATGGCCGGAAAATTTGGATTGTTTCAAATAGATGCGTCTTGGTTGACATATGTAATCGCTTTTATTGCTTTGGATTTTGCGGGCTATTGGGTGCACAGAATTTCTCATGAGTATAATCTATTTTGGAACAACCATATCATTCACCATAGCTCAGAGGAATTTAATTTAGCTTGTGCCTTAAGACAAAGCATCTCCTCAATCGTCAAAATATTCGGGATTTTCTTGCTTCCGGCTGCTCTATTGGGGGTTCCAGCCCAAGTAATTGCCATTGTTGCTCCCTTACATCTCTTTGCTCAGTTCTGGTATCACACCAGACATATCGGCAAAATGGGTTTCTTAGAAAAAATCATCGTTACTCCTTCCCATCACCGGGTTCACCATGCCATCAATCCGGAATATTTGGATAAGAATTATGGGCAAATTTTTATCATTTGGGACAAGCTATTTGGAACTTATCAGGAGGAACAGGCAGATATCCCAGCAGTTTATGGGGTGACAAGACCAGTTCGAACCTGGAATCCGATTAAAATCAATTTTATGCACCTTTGGCTTCTGATCAAGGATGCCTGGAGAGCCCAAGATTGGAAAGACAAGCTAAAAATTTGGTTTATGCCATTGGGTTGGAGACCCAAAGATGTGGCCGAAAAATACCCAGTCTTTAAAATCGAAGATGTTTATCACTTCGAGAAATACAACCCATTTCTCAGCAAAGGAATGTTGGTTTGGAGTTTTGCCCAGTTAATTATGCTTTTGCTCCTTCTAAGCTATTTGTTTGGAAATCTAGCTAGTATCGGAGTACCTGATATCTTTTATTACGGAGCCTTTGTCTTTTTGACAGTTTACTCCTACACCGAATTAATGGATAGAAATCCCAATGCTTGGGTTTGGGAAGTTTTGAAAGTGATTTATGCCTTTTACTTCATTTTTACTTCAGGTGATTGGTTTGGGATCAATCAAATTTTCCACGGAGCCTTGACTTTTTTCATAGTCTATTTATTTTCATCCTGTTTGCTTTCTGTATGGTTTTGTTTGAAAAATGAAAGGATGCAGTTAGCCAATTGAGTTAACTTAGTCACATGAAAGAGTTCAAGCAGATTATTCAGGCTTACGAAGTTTGCAAGGAAGAATCCATTCCAGCCGCATTAGCTACTGTGGTAAAAGTAGATGGATCTGCCTATAGAAGACCAGGTGCGAGAATGCTCGTAACCCAAGATGGACAACTAACAGGTGCGATCAGTGGGGGCTGTTTGGAGGGAGATGCCTTGCGAAAGGCTCAAACAGTGATTTTTCAGCAAAAATCTATGCTAGTCACCTATGACACTACAGATGAGGACGATCAAAAATTCGGTGTGGGATTAGGTTGCAATGGAATTATTCATGTTTTGATAGAACCACTGGATTTTTCTAACCCAAGCAACCCCGTTGAATTAATCAAGGAAGCTATCCAAGAGCGTGAATCCAGTCTTCTACTTACTGTATTTTCTATTCCTAGATCTAAATCAGAGCAGATAGGTACCATCTTTTTGAAAAGAGGAAATCAGGAATTCGGCAATTCAGGAAAATTGAATCCTCAACAATGGCTCAGGATAAAACACGAAATCAATGGCTTTCAAGAAAATCAAAGTCAAATCAGGGAATTCGAAGAGTTGGATAAGATTTCTATATTCTTCGAAAAAATACATCCTGTAACGAGGGTATTACTTTTTGGTGCGGGAAATGACACAAGGCCTGTAGCCCAAATGGCTGAATTATTGGGAATGGAGCTATTTCTTTTCGATGGAAGAAAAAATCAGGCCACTTCAGCCCGATTTCCTTCAGCTCAAAATATTATCGTAGGTTCAGCAGAAGAGGTGTTGCCTAGCATAAGCACCGATTCCAATACTGTTGCATTATTGATGACTCATAATTTTGAATATGAAGTAATTATCCTGGAAAAGCTTTTGGAATCAAACCTACCCTACATCGGAATTCTTGGGCCTAAGAAAAAGACAGAAAAACTGGTACAGCGATTGGAATCCAAAGGTTTGCAAGTTAATATGGAGAATATTTATGCCCCTGTAGGTCTTGAAATCGGTGCAGAGACATCTGAAGAAATTGCGCTTTCTATTATGGCAGAAATTAAAGCAGTTCTAAATCAAAAGAGTCCCATTTTCCTTCGGGACAAAAAAGGTCCCATTCACGAGTCTGGGCTATGAAAACAGGCATAATTCTTTTGGCCGCAGGTTCATCTTCCAGATTAGGTAGACCCAAGCAATTGGTGGAGCTGGGAGGTAAAACACTGATTCAAAATGCTATAGAAGAAGCTAATAAATGTCAAGCAGATTCTATGGTGGTTGTTTTGGGTTGGAATCCTGACTTGATCCAAACTGGTTTTGAAAGCAAAAATGTACCTGTAGTCATCAATGAAAACTGGGAGGAAGGAATGGCTTCCAGTATGCAAACAGGGCTCAAATTTTTACTAGCAAATGGCCAAACTGATCAAGTGATTTTGATGCTCTGCGATCAGCCATTTGTTGGTGCGGTTCTTTTGAATCGATTGATTGAAGGGAAAGAAATTTCTGGAAAAGGAATTGTTGCTTGTTCCTATTCTGGAACATTGGGCGTGCCTGTACTTTTTAATCGATCATATTTCGATGAATTACTGAGCCTAAAGGGTTCAGAGGGTGCCAAAAAGGTAATTTTCAATCATTCTGAAGATGTTTTGGCGCTTGATTTCCCCGAGGGTGCGATTGATTTGGATACTGAAGAGGATTTGAAAAAGATCAAAAATCTCAAATAAAGTCTATCCTCTTAATTCCTTTACTACTTTTTCCACCCAATCTATAGTTTGTAGAATTTCTTCTTCGGTAGTTTTTCTTCCCAAAGAAAATCGAATTGAAGCTCTTCCTAAATCTGAATCCAATCCCATGGCTTTTAATACATGACTAGGTTTTGGGGAAATGGATGTGCAGGCAGAACCCGAACTCACCGCAACTTTTTGATTCACTCTTTTCAATAGTTCCTCACCTTCTACATCCGAAAATGCGATGTTGCAAACATGGGGCAAACGATTATCTTGACTCCCGTTCAATTGTGTACCAGAGATTTTTAGTAATCCTTCTTGCAACTGATTTCTAAGCTTTTGCAATCGATTAGCCTCTGCATGCATTTCTTCTATCCTCAATTCAGCGGCTTTTCCAAAACCTACTATAGCGGGAACATTCAATGTTCCGCTTCTCATCCCCTTTTCATGTCCTCCTCCATGGATTTGAGCCTGTGGTTTGGGTAATTCATGGTTGTGTCGCACGTACAATGCACCTATACCTTTAGGACCGTATAATTTATGGGCAGAAATAGCTATCAGGTGAATTCCTTGGGTAGAAACCGGGATCTTGCCAGCCGCCTGTACTGCATCCGTAATTAAAATCAGATTTCTAACCTCACATAAATTTGCGATTTCTTCAATTGGATGAATAATTCCTGTTTCATTATTTGCCCACATCAGACAAACCGCTTTGGTAGTCGGGAGAATGGCTTTTACGAGTTGATCTATGCTTATTTTACCCATTTCATCAACGGGTAAATAGGTCACCTCTCCTCCCCTTTTTTCAATTTCCTCAAAGCAATCCAAAACGGCTTTATGCTCGGTTTGACAGGTGATAAAATGCTGTTTTTCAGGTAAAAAAGCTTCAAAAGTACCTTTTATAGCCAAATTTAAGGCTTCTGTAGCTCCTGATGTAAAGATTATCTCCTTAGACTTAGCGCCAATCAACTGCGCAATTTTTTCCCGGGCTTCTTCTACCGCATTCTCAGCAACCCAGCCAAAGGGATGACTCTTACTTGCCGCATTTCCAAAGTGATCCGAAAAAAATGGAAGCATGGATTCCATTACTTCTTTAGTGCAAGGAGTAGTGGCATTATAGTCTAAGTAAATGGGGTATTTCATCCGTTTATAATTTGTTTTTTAGATGTCAGATGGAATGCCCTACCCCGATTTATCGGGGCATCCCCCTCCCGATCCGCCGCGGCGGACGGGACAAGTTGTGTGAGATTTTTCCTCATGGGCATTTCATACCTTAAATTTAAATGAATTAAGACTTTCAGCCTAAGTTGATTAAATTTAGATTTTCTATCAAGAAAAAATTATGCAAGAAACTTGGACATTTGACTATCCCAAATCTCAAATAAAAGACGATTCATTGAGTTCTTTCTTGAAAGCCAAAAAGAAAGATTTGGGCATTTTTCTTTCCTATTACTACAAAAAAGAAGGTGCAGTAGCCGAGGATGTCAACTTAAAAACCGAGCCTAAATTTTCTGATTCTAATTCAGGCAGTTTTGAGGTAGATTTTTCTTTGGTTCATTTTAATGCATGCTTAGCTATTCATGAACAAGTGAGAGAATCTCTAAAAATTGATTTTGAATTCGATTCAAAATCTTCCAAATTAAAACTGATCGGGCCTTATTGGCCTAGCAGAGAAATGGATGAGATCTGATTTTTCATCTTTCAGCATAATCTGAATTAATCTCAAATTCATCTGCCTCATTTTAAATGAAAGGTTGCAATTCCTTTCATTTGAAGTAATTTTGGCATTCAGTTTTTCAATTATGAAAGAATCAACAGAGACACTCAATTTTATTGAACAAATTATAGAAGAGGACTTAGCCAAAGGTCTTCCGAAGGAAAAACTCCGTTTTCGCTTTCCTCCGGAGCCGAATGGTTATCTTCATATTGGCCATGCCGCTTCCATCTGTTTGAATTTTGGATTGGGAGAAAAGTACAATGCTCCTGTCAACCTTCGTTTTGATGACACCAACCCTGCCAAAGAAGAGCAGGAGTATGTTGATGCAATCAAAAGAGACATTGCATGGCTTGGCTTCAAATGGGCTAATGAATGCTATTCTTCTGATTATTTTCAGCAGCTGTATGATTGGGCTGTTCAATTGATCAAAGAAGGCAAAGCTTATGTAGATCAACAGTCATCCGAACAGATTGCAGAGCAAAAAGGCACCCCTACTACTCCCGGAAAACCAAGCCCTTTCAGAGATCGACCTGTGGCTGAAAGTCTGGAGCTTTTCGAAAAGATGAAGAATGGGGAGTTTCCTGCCGGATCTTATCTCCTTCGAGCCAAAATTGACATGGCCTCTCCAAATATGCATATGCGTGATCCTATTCTATACAGAATTATTAATGCTCCGCATCATCGTACAGGAAGTGATTGGTGTATTTATCCAATGTATGATTGGGCTCATGGTGAATCGGATTACATTGAGCAGGTATCTCATTCACTGTGTACATTGGAGTTTAAGCTACACAGAGAGCTTTATGACTGGTACCTCGATCAAATCTATGATCCTTCCCTACTTCGACCTAAGCAGCGCGAATTCGCTCGAAGAAACCTGAGCTACACAGTGATGAGTAAGCGAAAATTATTGGAATTGGTACAGAAGAAGGTGGTTGCCGGTTGGAATGATCCTCGAATGCCAACTATTTCCGGTTTGAGAAGAAGAGGATATACTCCTGAATCTATCCGAAAATTCTCTGATCTATCCGGAATATCTAAGCGGGATAATGTAACTGACGTATCCTTATTGGAATATTGTATCCGGGAAGATTTAAATAAAACTGCTACCAGAGTAATGGCGGTTTTGGACCCTGTGAAAGTGGTTTTGACCAATTATCCTGAGGATAAGGTAGAAATGCTTTCCATGGAAAATAATCCTGAAGATCCTAACTCAGGAACTCATGAAGTACCATTTTCCAAAGAACTTTACATTGAAAGAGAGGATTTCAAAGAGGAAGCAAATAAGAAATTCTTCAGACTTTCTTTGGGGAATGAGGTTCGATTGAAAAGTGCCTATATCATCAAAGCAGATTCTGTGATAAAAGATGAAGCGGGAAATATTACAGAAATTCATTGTACAGTGGATTTGAACTCCAAATCCGGAAGCGGTACTGAAGCAAGTTTACGAAAAGTAAAAGGCACGCTTCATTGGGTTTCAATAGCCCATGCAATCACTGCTGAAGTAAGGGAGTATGATAGGTTATTCCTTGATGAGGCTCCTGATGCGCATGAGGACAAAAACTTCATGGAGTTTATCAATCCGGACTCTTTGAATATCATCAAAAAGGCTTATCTGGAGCCCTATTTAGCTCAAGCTACTTTGGATGATAAATACCAGTTTCAGCGATTGGGTTACTTCACTTTGGATACAGATTCCAAGGAGGAGAAGTTGATTTTTAATAAAACAGTAGGCTTAAAAGACTCCTGGGCTAAGCAAAATACAGCAGCGCAGCAACCAAAACAGCCTGATGTTCAGCAGAATCAAGGTAAAAGAAGTCCTTTGAACGAGATTCAACAATTGAGTAAAAAGCTAACCAATCTTCCTGAAGAAAAGTTGGCGAATGCTAAAGCATCCATACTCAAACTAGCTGAAGAAGTAAGCTATGAGGAAATTGAACCTTTATTCAATACTGCTGCTAAAAAAGTGGGTACTCGAATTGGTGTCATGTTAGTCTTGGGCGTTTTACTAAAAAATGGCCAGGAAAAAACAGAAGCAGCTCAGGAATTTATTAATGCTGGTCTGAATGATGATCATGAAATGCTGAAAGCTGAAGCAGCAGCTATTCAATAATTCGGTAATTATTTCAAAAAAAGCCGCCAATTCAAATTGGCGGCTTTTTAATTTAACACCTTATTACCTTAAGCTCTTCGGATATCTAATTTGATATCTGAAAATTCTTTCTGCTCAATAAATGGTTGACTTCTCAACCTTCTACCTGTCGCAGCAAAAATTGCGTTTGCAATAGAACCACCTGTCGGAGGTAATGCAGGTTCTCCCAGGCCAGTAGGATCAAAGTCAGTTGTTAGAAAATGGGTTTCAATTTCAGGAACTTCCTTCATTCGGATTAAGCGATAGGTGTCATAGTTTTTCTGCTTCGGCACACCATTTTCGAAAGTTAGATTTCCATACATTGCATGGCCCATTCCATCCACAATGCCACCTCTTACCTGATGGTTTGCTCCAATTGGATTGATGACCATTCCACAATCTGTAACTGCAGTTATTTTCTTGAGTGTAGGAGTACCTCCTTCCATAGCGATATCTGCTACCTGAGCCACATAAGATCTATGAGAGAAGTAGACAGAGAATCCCTGCTTCACGTTTGGATTTTTACCCCAATTGGATTTTTCCTTGGCGGCTTGAACTACTCCAATCATTCGATCTACGTCATAGCCTAGCTCTCCTACCGGATTGGTTTTAGCCCTTTGAAGCAAATCCAATCTAAACTGAACAGGATCTTTTCCAGCTTCCAATGCTACTTCATCCAAAAAGCTCTGCTCAGCATAGGCCAGGAAGTTTGTAATTGGAGCTCTCCAGGCATTGGTAGTGATACTTGATTCATAATTCACTGATTCGATCAAGACATTGTCCACTGCTCCTGAAGGAAAATTATGCTCACGGGTTGTATTACCCGCATTCATCCCAACTCCACGGAGTTTGTAGGCAGTCATATTTCCGGATTCGTCCAAGGCCGCTTCAAACTTGTATCTAACAGCCGGTCTATAAGCGCCTCCTGTAAGTTCGTCTTCTCTACTCCAAGTTACTTTGACAGGTGCATTCATAGCTCTGGATACTTCCACCGCTTCTTCTACATAATCGGCACGAAGTCTTCTTCCAAATCCTCCACCCAGACGTGTGATTTCCACTGTGATATTTTCAGCTGGAATTCCCAAGATTTGAGCAGCAGACTGTCTGGCTCTATCTGGAGTTTGAGTAGGACCAATTAATTCGCATTTATCTCCCTTTACATGTGCAAAGAAGTTTTCTGGTTCCATAGGAGAATGCGCCAAGAAAGGACACTGATATTCAGCACTCACTACTTTAGCGGCATTTTTGAAAGCTGCGTCTACGTTACCGTCTTTTCTTCGAACTTCCGCTTTTCCTGAAGCCAATAATTCTTTGAAAATTCTATCGTGGTCCGCTGAGCTTTCTACCTTACCTTCTGGCTCATATTCAATTCGAAGAAGCTTTTTAGCTTTCATCAATGGCCAAGTTGATGAACCTACCACAGCCACTGAATTTCCAAAAGTTACCACCTCCTGAACTCCAGTCACTGCTCTCGCTGCAGCATCGTCGACAGATTTGATTTTCATTCCAAAAGGTGCTCTTTGAATCATGGCATGAAGCATTCCTTCTCTGTAAAAATCCAATCCGTATAATGGCTGCCCGGTATACATCTCCTTGGCATCCACATTTTTCACCGGAGTCCCGATGATTTTAAAGTCTTTTTTGTCTTTAAAAGTCAATTGCTCAGGAGCAGTCATGGTGGCAGCTGAGGCTACGAACTCTCCAAAGTGACCACTTTTCCCACTTCCCTTGTGCGAAATGATCCCTTTTTCTACCGTAATTTCTTCTGCTGGAACATTCCATGTTTTCGCAGCAGCAGCTACTAATACATATTTGGCTGTTGCGCCAGCTGTACGTAATCTTTCCCAGCTGTGTGGCATAGCTCCTGACCCACCGGTCAGCTGACGGTCATATTTTTCTGTATCCAAATTGGCCTGAACTACTCTGACTTTTTCCCAATCAGCATCCAATTCTTCGGCTACGACCATTGGAAAAGAAGTCTTTATGTTTTGGCCCAATTCAGGATTAGGTGAATAGATCACCACATCACCAGTTGGAGAGATGGATAAATAACTACTAAAGTTTTTAGCCTGAGATAATATTTCCTCAGTACTCAAAACCTCTACTTTCGGGGAATCACAACTGAACCAGTTGAAACCAATAAATAATCCACCTGCCGTGGTTCCGGCAATTTTCAGAAAATCTCTTCTGCTCGCTCTTGTTACTGTGCTCATGATTATTTAGTTTTAGCGGCTAATGCTACTGCTTCTCTAATTTTGTGATAGGTACCACAGCGACAGATGTTTCTATTCATCGCATTGTCAATTTCATCCATACTTGGATTAGGGTTGCTTTTCAGAAATGCTGCAGCTTGCATAATCTGTCCAGCCTGACAATAGCCACATTGGGCTACATCGACTTCTTCCCATGCTTTTTGAACAGGATGATCTCCATCTTCCGAAAGACCTTCGATGGTAATAACTTCTGAGTTTCCTACACTTGAGATAGGTGTTACACAGGAAAAAGTGGAATTGCCATTAATGTGAACAGTACATGCCCCACATTGAGCTACACCACAAGAAAATTTGGTTCCGACTAATCCCAGGTGATCTCGCAAAACCCACAATAAAGGGGTATCATCTTCCACATCCACTTGATGATTTTTACCGTTTACTTTTAAGTTGAAAGTTGCCATGGTTCTTTTATTTGCTCATAAGTTACAAAAAATCATCCCTTGATAAATGCCATTTATGGAAATCTGACTTCCTAATTGTCTGATAGGCAAATAATGAGGCCTGATTGAAATAAATGATAAAAAAATCAAAGCACTCGGACCTTTTTTCTCCTTTTTTGGTTAATAAAATAATTTTCAAGTTCTGGCTTAAACAAAACCTAAAATCCATTTTCCTGTGCTAAAAAAAATATTGCTCTTCGTGCTTATCCTCTTTTTGGCACCTCTCCTTTTCGGTTTTCTTTTTATCAGTTTTAGCCCTCAGTTTGGAGGTAAGTCTTCACCGGAGCAACTTCTCGAATTTGAAAAATTGGATCATTATTCAGATGGCAAGTTTCATAACCTTCAAGCAACTGAAATGGGAATGGATTTAGCGAAAGCCATCAAGCTACTTCCTGAGTTCTTCAAAAATGATCCTGCCAGAAAACCTGACTTTGATATCCCGATAGTAAAAATTGATTCTCTTGAACTGCTAAATAGTTCATCCACAAAGCTATTTTGGTTTGGCCATTCTGCATTTTTACTTCAAATAGACGGTAAAAATATCTTGTTAGATCCCATGTTTGGGAAAGTTCCCTCTCCCCACCCTTGGTTAGGAAACCCTAGGTTTTTCGAAGAGCTTCCTATAGAAATTGAAGAGTTGCCGGTGATCGATATGATACTGTTCTCTCATGATCATTATGATCATTTAGATTATGAGTCAGTCAAGAAATTAGCTGGAAAAACCAAGCAGTTTGTGGTACCATTGGGCGTGGGAGCTCATTTGGAAGCCTGGGGAATTGAGAAAGCTAGGATAACAGAGTTGGATTGGTGGGAAGACTTCAAGGTTCAGGATATATCTTTGATTTTTACACCCAGCAGGCATTTTTCGGGCCGTGGATTGAATAATCGCTTTAGCACACTTTGGGGATCTTGGGTTATTATTGGCGAAGAAGAAAAACTATTTTTCAGTGGAGATGGTGGGTATGGTCCACATTTTCAGGAGATTGGAAATCGTTTTGGGCCATTTGATTTTGCTATGTTGGAATGCGGGCAATACAATGAAAATTGGAAAGAAATCCATATGATGCCTGAAGAAACGGCATTGGCTGCTCTGGATCTTAAAGCAAAAGAGTTTATGCCCATTCACTGGGGAGCGTTTAGCTTAGCTATGCATTCTTGGACAGACCCCGTGGAGCGTGTTTTGGCCAAATCTCAGGAATTAGGATTGAAAATCAGAGTGCCTAAAATCGGTTCTATGATAGAAATTAAAGAAGAAAGTCAACCCGAACTTTATCCTTGGTGGATCAATCCTGACTTGGTAGATCTCTCTGATTTTCAGGAAAGAAAGGCCAGTATTTTTTAATACATTCTTGATCATAGTCTTTTAGGGCTTTCTTAAGACCTGAATTTGTGATCAAAAGTCATGAGTGAAATTGATTCATTTTTCCTAATTTGAAACTTTATTCAAACATATAAAACCTACATAACCTATGTCTCAAACGATTAAAGCAGCCATCGTTGGTACCGGATTTATTGGACCGGCTCACCTGGAAGCACTTCGAAGAATTCCTAATGTAATGGTCACTGGCTTAGTAGAAGTCAATCAAGAATTGGCTGAAGAAAAAGCCAGACTTTTAGGTATACCTAATGCTTACACCTTCGAGGACATGCTTAAATTATCTGAAATCGATGTTGTTCATATTTGTACTCCAAACTTCCTGCATTATGCGCAAGCAAAAGCAGTTTTAGAGGCAGGAAAGCATGTCATCTGCGAAAAGCCTTTAGCAGTAAAAATAGATGAAGCAGAGGAGTTAGTTTCTTTGGCTAAAAGCAAAGGATTGGTTAACGCAGTGCATTTCAATCTCCGCTATTATCCTGTGGTAAGACAAATGAAAACCATGAGAGAAAGTGGTGAGTTGGGTGAGGTTTATGCAGTTATGGGCTCCTACCTTCAGGATTGGCTCTTTTTACAAACAGATTATAATTGGAGATTAGAACCTGATAAATCCGGTGATTCAAGAGCTATTGCTGATATTGGGTCTCACTTATTGGATATCACAGAATATGTGACCGGATTGAAAATCAAGGAGGTTATGGCAGATTTTTCTACTGTTCACAAAACCCGTTTGAAGCCTCTCAAAGCGATCGAAACATACTCGGGTAAAATGCTGAGTATGGATGATTACGAAGAGGTTCCTATCAATACAGAAGACCATGCCACTGTAATGCTTCGTTTTGACAATGGAAGCAAAGGGTCAATTACTGTATCTCAAGTCAATGCAGGCAGAAAAAACAGGTTGAATATTGAAATCGCAGGTTCTAAGTCGAATTTTGAATTCAATTCAGAAAGACCGAATGAATTGTGGATTGGAAAAAGAGAAAGTGCTAATCAGCATTTGATGAAAGATCCAGCCTTATTTACTCCCGAAGCTGCCGGATTGATTAGTTTCCCAGGCGGACATAATGAAGGGTTCCCAGATACTTCAAAGCAGATGTTTAAAGAAGTTTATGCAGCTGTAAGAACTGGAAAACAGCCTGATAACCCAAGCTTTCCAACATTTGCGGATGGTTTAAGGGAA
Organism: Algoriphagus algorifonticola; assembly: GCF_007655305.1. Classification (GTDB taxonomy): domain Bacteria; phylum Bacteroidota; class Bacteroidia; order Cytophagales; family Cyclobacteriaceae; genus Algoriphagus; species Algoriphagus algorifonticola. The sequence continues at coordinate 56,370 of NZ_VLOG01000021.1, read as the reverse complement.
TTGATTATCGGAGAAAGAATCATAGAGAGTAATAAAAAGCAAGCTTGGGTAAAAATTTAGCATGCTTTAACAGAGTTGGGAAAATAGGATCTGAAATATTTCTGAATTTTCTGTAAATTATCCAATTCAAAAAAACTGAAAACCATGAATTTAAAGAGAAAGATTTTTGCTTTGGCAGTATTGGCTGGATTTGCCTTTGCCGCTCAAGCCCAAGAAAAAGCCAGCCCAGCTATGACCGCCGAAGGCTCTGTAGGTGATGCTAAAATTACTGTGAATTACTCCTCTCCTGCTGTCAAAGGCAGAATGATCTGGGGTGATTTAGTGCCTTTGGGTCAAGTATGGCGTGCTGGTGCTAATGAAGCTACTACGATTACCACTACCAAGGATATTATGGTAGAAGGTCAAAAGTTACCAGCTGGAACCTATAGTTTCTTCATCATTCCTGGAGAATATGAATCCACTTTCATCTTCAATAAAGTTGCCAAGCAATGGGGTGCGTTCGATTACGATTCTTCCGAAGATCAGTTGAGAGTGAAAGTAGCCTCTCAGCAATCTTCCTCTCTTCAAGAGCGTTTGAAATACGAGGTAGCCGATAATAAGCTAAGCATTATGTGGGAATATGGAAAAGCTGAAGCAAAGCTTGCTCCTAGCATGTAATTAGATTTTAAAGTTTTTGGAGGCCATCAGGAATTATCTTGATGGCCTTTTTATTTTTGTAAACTCATGTCAGATTTTGATCCTTATTCCTTTCAGCTTCCAGTTGCGGATATTATCCCCAATGTAAAAAGCCATTTTCAATCCAATAATTCCTTGATCGTTCAAGCTCCTCCAGGGGCAGGTAAAAGTACACTCTTACCTTTGGCATTACTTCAGGAGGACTGGCTCAAAGGAAAAAAAATAGTGATGCTGGAGCCCAGAAGATTGGCTACTAAAAGTATCGCGACGAGAATGGCCTCCATGCTTGGTGAAGAGGTGGGAAAGACAATAGGCTATAGAATTCGCTTTGAATCTCAGGTAAGTGATCGGACTAAATTAGAGGTGATTACAGAAGGCATTCTAACTAGAATGATGCATTCTGATAATGAATTGAAAGATGTTGGACTGGTGATTTTTGATGAATTTCATGAAAGAAATCTGCATTCTGAGGTCGCTTTGGCTTTATGCCGAGAAGTTCAGGAAGTACTGAGACCTGATTTAAAAATCCTATTGATGTCGGCTACCATCAACTCGGAAGAGCTTTCTTCTTTGTTGAATTCGAAAGTAATCCAAAGTTCTGGAAGGCAATATCCAGTAGATATTCATTATTTAAATCCCGTTGATGAATATGCAATTGGGGAAGATACAGCGAGAGCTATCATCCCATTGACCAAGAAGCATGAGGGAGATTTTTTGGTGTTTTTACCCGGTCAGGGGGATATCAAAAAAGCAGAATCACTTTTAAGAAAAGCCTTGCCGCAGGACCTTATTTTGCCACTCTATGGGCAGCTAAGTCCTACAGAGCAAAATAGAGCTATTCAGCCTCATGCGGGCGGTAAAAGGAAAATTGTCCTATCTACAGATATTGCAGAAACATCTCTAACCATAGAGGGTGCCAAGGTGGTTGTGGATTCTGGGTATGCTAAATCCAATAGATTTGATCCTCGTTCGGGCCTTTCTAAATTGGTCTTACACAGAATTAGTGCTGATTCTGCGGATCAGAGAAGCGGACGTGCTGGAAGGTTAACAGCAGGAACGGCCTATAGGCTTTGGTCTATAGCGACGCAAAATCAATTACAGGAATTTAGAACTCCTGAACTGATGGAGGCGGATTTGACAGGTTTAGTTCTGGATATGAAAGTTTGGGGAAAGGATGAAATCAGGGATATGACCTGGCTTACACGTCCTCCGGCCGGAAATCTAAACTTGGCAGAGAAGACTTTGGAATCTCTGGAAGCATTAGACCATGGTCAACTCACCTCTCATGGAAAAGAAATTCATCAGCTGCCATGCCATCCTAGAATCGCGCATTTATTGCTCTATGCAGAAAAACAGAACTTGTTGGGTTTGGGAACAGACATAGCTGCAGTTTTGGAAGAGCGGGATCCATTGGGACCAGAGGCTGGAGTTGATTTGAATTTAAGAATTGAGGCCCTAAGAAGGTTTAGAAGTAGAGGTCATAGTATACCGAGGATCAAGAAAATAGAGAAGGTAGCAACTCAATACAGAAGGATGTTTCAGGTTGAAGCGGAAAATGGTGCCGTAGATCCTTGGCAAACAGGAATTCTTTTGGCCTTCGCTTATCCTGAGCGAATAGCATCAGCAAGACCGGGGAATAATGCGCAGTTTCAATTAGCCAATGGAAAAATAGCTCAAATAGGCCATAGAGATGATTTAGCCCATGAGTCTTGGATAGCTGTGGCAGATATAGATGCAAGAGAAGGTATGGGGAAAATATGGCTTGCAGCTCCATTAAATCCACGTGACTTGGTGCCTTTGGTAAAAACCAAGGAAGTTTTGCGCTGGGATAGAAAAAACGGTGGTTTGATAGCTCAGACAGAACATAGAATTGGAGCAATTATTTTAGGCTCCAGACCATTAAAAAATTATGATCGTTCAAAAGTCAAAGAAGCAATTTTAGAAGCTATTCGTGAAGAGGGTGATTTACTTTTGAATTTTGATGAGGAAACGTTGCAACTGATCCAAAGAGTGAATGCTTTGAAGATATGGAATCAAGATGAAAAATGGCCCAATTGGACAGTAGACGGCCTTTGTGAATCAGCTGAGGAATGGATAAGCCCATATTTGAATGACATTCAAAAAAATGAGGATTTGAAAAAAATCAATCTCAAACAATTGTTGATTCATAGTTTAGACTACGAACTGCAGGGAGAATTGGAAAAGTTAGCTCCCGAAAAGTTGGAAGTTCCATCTGGTAGTAAAATTCAAATTCAATACAGATCACCTGATGAGGCTCCTCTCCTTTCAGTCAGGCTTCAGGAAATTTTTGGAATGCTGGATACACCAAAAATTAATCAGGGTAAAATTCCTTTATTGATTGAGTTATTATCGCCGGGATATAAACCTGTTCAGCTTACCCAGGATTTAAAAAGCTTCTGGAGCAATGGATATTTCGAAGTGAAAAAGGAATTGAAAAGAAGATATCCCAAGCATGAATGGCCAGAAGATCCGATCAAAGCAGAGGCTGTTAGAGGCGTGAAACGGAAGTTCTAAACATCTTCATCCAGATGACTGAGAAACTGTAGATAAGAAGCAATAGTGAAAGGTGTAACTTGTTGCTTTTCTACCAGATTTAAAAAGTTTTCTCTCACAATCAGATAATCCTCAGGTTTGTATAATTTCGCCAAAGCCGTAGCTCTGAATGCATTATAGATAAAGTTCTGACTCTTAAAGGTATAATTTTCTTTGGCTACAAAAGCTTTTTCTAAAGTCAAAGGATCGCTCATTTTATCCAGCCATTTGAAACCGTTTCTGATAAAAAACTTCTCCGCTTTGATTAAAGCTTCTTCCATTTCGAAATCACTGATAATAGCAAACCGATTTGGGATACTTGGATCAATTTTGTTGGGAGTTTGGATAAGTGTTAAGGACCTTGATGAATAATCACTGAGACTAGGTAAAAATCGGTGGATCAATTCTTCAACAGCATCAATTCTCACCCCTAAATTGTATTCTAAATAATTGGTTTCTGGATACTCTGTAAAATGGACAAAAATAGCCTGCTTACCCTGAGGAAATGACTTCTCATAGGTTGAATAATATGGATTGAATTCAAACCCAAAATCTAGAAAAAATTCCTGATGCCTTTCTCTAATATCTATATTCAGCATATAGTAAAGAACTCCGAAAAATTAGAAATGTTGCATATTTTCAGGAAAATAATTCCTTCATTTCCAGCAACATAGGCTCTACTTCTGATTTTTTAATTGCCACACTTCCCTCATCCTCAGGATTATGTAAGTAGTGGTTCCAGTGTTTTTCAGCTTTACGTATCGTTCGGGGAGTAATTTCAAACTCAACCTGATCCAAAAGGTCCTTGGCTAAAGTAGATGCTTTGAAGTTGCCAAAAAGATAAACTCTAAAAACATCTACAAATCGTTCGGTTAGGTTGTATTCTTCTAAAATTTGTACAAAAGCACCCTGAAGGTTTTTATTCTTTTTATCAAAAATCACTTCGAAAATGGCGTCCAATGCTTCTTCTTGCCAGTGGGTTTTAGATAATGCTCTGCAGGCTAGATAGGCAATTTCCCAATTATCACCTTTAATCATTTCTATCAGCCTATTTTTGGCTTCTTCGTCTGCTTTCAGTCCCAATTTGTCTGCAAATAGATATGCTTCAGACTCATTGGGGTCACACATTTTTTCAAAAAGTCTTTCTATATCCTGATCCATTCTTTTTCTTTTAATTTGCAAATATACTCGAATTGCCAAGGGGATCACATGATTTAATCAGGAGAAGTCAATTGGTTTATTCCATTTATTTTTACGTAAGGATTAGACCACTGTATCGCTCAATCTAAAACTCCTGAATCACCAATAACAGAGATTCTCCCGAATCAAGTTCGGGACAAGCTATCTGACCTCTAAAAAACAAATTATAAACAGATGAAATGCCCATGAGGAAAAATCTCACACAAGGGGATGATTAT
>NZ_VLOG01000021.1:16738-51674 GCF_007655305.1 Algoriphagus algorifonticola | reverse complement strand
ATCGGGGAACCGGTGCGACCTGCCTGCCGCAGGCAGGGATTCCATCTGACCACTGAAAAACAATTTATAAACAGATGAAAATACCCAATTCCGAAATACTTACTTTTTCCCAGTTTGAAAAGCTGTTGGGATTGGCAGAGGCTAAAAGTTGGCAAAAATCTTATAATTCAGAAAAACACCAACTTATCCTTGAAGGAGAGGATTCTTGGGAAGCTAAAGTTTTTCTGCCTTGGGATCAGAAATGGGATGGAGCCCGCTTAAAGCAATATGATGATTTTCGGGCTGCTCTGGTAGCAATTCGGGCGGGACAAGCGGTGACTGGACTTTTTCATCAGGGAGAATTGATTGATCATAAGGTTTTTAGAGCTTACATGGTTCGACAAAAACAGGGAAAGTCTCAAATCAAGTATTTGAAAACCAAAGGTAAATCTAGAGCTGGTTCCAGAATCAGATTAGGTGAAACCAATCGCTTTTTTGAAGAAATCAATGAGCGATTAAATTCTTACCAGGCTGAATTTGCTATTGATCGGTGGGGAATTTCCTGTGCTAAGACGCTTTGGCCTTATTTTTTTAATTCTGATGTTGCCCCACCTTTTGAAGCCAAAGACGGTAATTTATATCAAATTCCCATTCATTTTCAGCAGGCCTCTTTCGAGGAATTACAAGAGGCTGGAAAAATTTTGTCAGCCTTTCACCTGCTTAAAAATCCGAATTCCAGCATTTCTTGGGAGCTGAATTCCGTTGATGAGGAAATGAATTCTGATGAAAATTGGTAAAAAAAAGCCCTGACTTTCGTCAAGGCTCTCAGGTTGGTGTTAAGTGGTAATCAAGTTTAATTATTTATCCTCTATGATATTCGGATAAGAATTGGATAGCATGGCCAAAGTTTCATGAGCCATTTTTACATTATACTCATAAGCCAAACTTTTATAGTTTACCAAATCCACAATAGTACCGATGAAACAAAGTCCTACTGTCAAGATATAGAGTATACCCAATCCAATTTGACCCAATATAAAACGGTGTAATCCGGCAAATCCAAAGAATCCAAGAAGCGTAAGGATTAGAATCATTTGGGAGTCTTTTCTTCTTGCTCTGTAAACTTGTGCAAATAGAGAAGCCTGATCTTCATCCATATTCTTCATCAAGCCCTGGATATATCCAAGTTCCATCCCTTCCAATTCAGGAAGATGTCTCAATACATTAGCCATAATTGTGTGTTGTTTTTAGGTTTTTAATCAAATTCCAAATTCTAGAAAGAATCACCACATAAGCCAACATGGCTAGTGGATGCATGGACCAGGAGGCTTCAAACTCTCCCCGCGCGAGAAGATTCATTGCTCTTCCTAGACCACATCCGGGACACCAGGTGATTCCTAAATTTTCTAAAGGACATAGGCTGAAGTGATTAGCCGATGAGGGATCTATCATCAAAATTGCGATGATACTTCCTATCCAAAAGAAAAGCTCAAGAGGTAGTCTGCTGAACCGTTTGCTGATTTCTTTCATGATCAGTAAAGTACGAAAAAGGTGCCAGTAGACAAATCCTGTTCAAAAAGCCTTTAAAGGGCTATTACTCTCTTTTCTTGCCTGATATTCGTACAAAAAAGTGTTCGTTTATGAACGGTTTCGCACAGGTAATTGGATTTTCATCACCTTTCCAAACTGTTCTTTCTGTTGTTGCTCCATCATTCTTCGAATGGAAGCATAGCTCTTTTTTCCTCCATAGGATTTCCATCCGGAATATTGGAAAATTAAGCCCAAAATCCCTCCTTCCAATTGATTTTTTGGTACTATCCCCAAGGCATCTGAGGCTTCTTTTCCCAAAAAGAAATACAAAATATCTTCGACTCTTTCTGTTAATAATGGTTCTGGAATAGATTTCTTGTAATAGGAAATTAAAGCCTGAATTAACTGCTTGCCTGCATTAGAAGCCCTCAATTGTCTTTTTCTTATCAGTCGATCTACTTCAATTGCCTCCCTTGCGGAATTTGGCCAATTTTTAGTCTCTAGGCCGATTAAATAACCAATCCACTTCCAGTAGGCTAGTATGGCTTCACTTTCTTCCCTGTCTATTCTTCTGCCCATTTTGATCAAACCTCTCAAGACAATATAGGAGAAGGCTAAATTTGTACCCAGCATATCTTCCTGATTAACTGGCTTCCCAAATTTTGGATCCCAGTCTTTTGCATAAGCTTCTACAAAATATCTGCTAAATGCATGAATCAATCTGACCTTAGCACAAGTTAAAATCGCCTTCTTATCCTCATAAAACGCCCCCGGGGCGAAGATATCCATAAGGAAAACAGCAGTTTCGCCCAACCTCTCTCCTATCTGATTGACAATCCGGTTAGATCTTACCAGCACTTCGGCTCCATCTGCAAAAGCATAACAATAGGGCAAGGAATAAAAACCAAGCATTCCTAAATAACTATCCCCTTTTTTCTCAAAAAATAATTGGCCTTTTTTTAATACTTCTAGATCGTAGTGCTCCGTTGAGGAATTGAAGAAATTGAAATATTTTTGAACAGCAGCGTCGAAAATCTCTGGAATTTCTTCAGGAATTTCTTCCCATGAATTAATAATTTCAATCCCCTCAGGTCTGGATACAAGACTTTTCACTGCTTCATCTGCTAATGGGTCCCCTTGACCTCTCAGCGCCTGAAAATTTGAATTTGTATAAAGCTTTAATTTATCCACAGCATTCTAACCTTCATTTTGTAATTTGGTTGGCTGAGAAAGTAAAATCAATGAATAAAAAAATTTACCCTACCGCATTAATTCTCCTAATCACCTGTTCTTCCCTATTTGCCCAAACCTCTTTCGACTTGTGGCAAATCAGCACCAAAGGGAAAGGAAATAAGATTCAGCTAATCAGTGGATCTGAAAAGGCAATAACTGACCGAAAAGAATACGATAATCAACCCTCTTTTATCAATGAGTATCAATTGGTTTTTTCAGCAGCTGACGATAAAGGAAATCATGATATTATCGTTTATAATTTTGAAAATGGAAAATTTACCAACCTGACCAAGACTGCTGATAGAAGTGAATTTTCACCCTCGATCACAGATTGTGGTCAATATATAGCAGCGGTGGTAACTGAGCCAGATAAAAAGCAAAGAATATGGTTGTATCCAACCAATTTTGGAGAACCGGAATTGCTTTATGATGATATTGAACCGGTAGGCTATTACGATTGGTATGATAATAAGGCTGCCATGTTTGTATTGGGAAATCCCAATCAATTGATCTATGCCAAGGGCCGAAATGATTTGTTAGAAATAGATGAAAATGTAGGAAGATCCATTAAAAAAAGGCCAAAAACCTCTCAAATCACCTATTTGTCTAGAGATATTTCTGCTAAGCAACCTGATGGAGAGGCCTTTGAGTTAAAGTATATGGATTTGGAATCCCAAGAAAAAGGTGATTTAGGATTAAGCCTTGCAGGATCTCAGGATTTCATTTGGCTGGATAAAAAAACCTTGTTGATGGGAAGAGGAAATTCTCTTTACATTCGCAAGTGGAATGAAAAGAATTGGTCTCTTCTGGGTACCATTCAAACCGAAACACATCAAAATATTTCAAGACTGGCTTACAGCAAAGATTTAGACGTCATTGTCGTGGCCATGGAAAGAAAATAATATTCAATTATGAATTTGACCAAAAAAATGCTGTTGGGCTCAGCTTTAGCCTACTCTCTAAGTATCATCCATGTGCAAGCTCAAATAGAAGATAAAAGAGGAATCGTAGAAAAAGGGGCCGAGTTGGTGAAAGTACAAGACGGTTTTTCATTTACGGAAGGCCCTGCAGTTAATCGCTTTGGAGACGTATTCTTCACTGATCAGCCCAATAATAAAATCTACAAATGGAATGCAATTTCGAATGAAGTTTCACTTTTTAAAGATGAAGCGGGTAGATCAAATGGAATGTATTTCATGCTTGATGGAAACCTTCTGACTTGTGCTGATGAAGACAATCAACTTTGGTCTATTGACTCTGATGGAGATGTGCAGATTTTAATCTCGGCTTTTAAAGGAAAAAAATTGAATGGACCCAATGACCTTTGGGTTAGACCAAAAGGAGGTTTGTTCTTCACTGACCCTTTGTACGTAAGACCCTATTGGGAAGGCATTAGAGGAAAAGAAATGGAACAAGATGGAGAGCATGTTTATTTCTTATCCGAAGATAGAGCGGAGTTATTTCGGGTTGCAGAGGACCTGGTGAAACCAAACGGGATCGTGGGTTCTCCAGATGGCAAATATCTCTATGTAGCAGATATTGGGGATAAAAAAACCTATAAATATGAGATTCGGGAAGACGGTTATTTAACCAATAAAGAACTTTTCTGCGAAATGGGTTCTGATGGAATGACTATAGATAGCCGAGGAAATTTATACCTAACTGGCGATGGGGTAACTGTTTTTGACAGAAAAGGAGAAAAAATCGCTCATATCCCCGTACCTGCAAAATGGACCGCGAATGTAGTTTTTGGCTCATTGGACAGAAAAACGCTGTTTATTACTGCCATGGATGCTGTTTACACCCTTCGTATGAAAACCCAGGGAGTTTGGTAGAGATAACAAAGCCGTTTCATCAATACTATTTCACGATTGATGAAACGGCTAATTTTTTAACAATTACCTTCAATATCGCAGCAATCTCCTGAATCAGCTGAATTCATGATAATAGGATTGTTTTCTTTGGAGTATTCAGTCCATGCCTTTTCTAAAGTTTGATCAAATACCTCATCAGGCTGCGCACCGGAGATTCCAAACTTCCTGTCAAAAACAAAGAAAGGAACCCCGCTTACTCCTATCAATCTAGATTCATAGATGTCTTTTTCTACATCTTCAAACAGTTGATCGCTAGATAGCATTTCCAGAATAGCTTTTTCATCGAGTCCTACTTCTTTTCCCAAAGCAGCCAAGGTATTCGCATCGTCTATATTGAGACCGTCAGTGAAGTAAGCTTGCAGTAATCGCTCCTTCATTTGGTCTCCTTTTTCCTGCTGCTGAGCTAAGTGAATCAAACGATGCCCATTCTTCGTATTGGCAACCACTGTCTTGTCATAATTAAAGACCAAACCCTCTTGAGCGGCCATGTTTTTAACATAAGAAACAGCTTCATTAGCTTGAGTCATTGACCAACCTTTGTTTTTCGCCAAATTCTCAATAGTGGAGATGGAAGGGTTAGTTTTCTCATCAGGATTCAATTGGAAGCTTTTCCATTCTATTTCAATGGAGTTTTGATGGGGAAATTTGCTTAAAGCTCTTTCCAATTTTCTTTTACCGATATAGCAGAAAGGACAAACGATGTCCGACCAGATTTCAATTTTCATAGATTTTGACTTAATTACTGGTAGAAATCAAATTTGAATCAAAAGAGTTCGCTAGCCATTTTGAAAAAGAAAGAATGTCCCTCATGTGCCATGGAAATAGATGAGAAAGCAAAAGTTTGTCCCATCTGTCAGTTTGAATTTCCAAAAAGATCTCCTTGGATCACCTGGGTTGCCCTACTCCTTCTTTTTATCTGGATTATCAGCTATATCCTTTAAGAAATACCCTATGAACAAACGCGCATTTCTAAAATCCTTAGCCTTTTTAGGGATTTCTTCCGGATCTATATTTTCTGTTAAAGCTCAAAAAAAGGGATTAACTGAGATTGACTTTGAGTCTGCCTCTTTGTGGGAACAGATCAGAGCTGGATATAAACTCAAACCAGATTATATCAATTTGGAAAATGGGTACTATTGTTTTTTACCGGAGGAAACTTTGGAAAAGTATATAGCTCATATCCGGGAAGTAAATTACCAAGGCTCCCACTATATGAGGACTGTTCAATGGGAAAATAAAGCCAAAAGTGCAGCCATGCTGGCCGAATTGGTAGGTGCATCTCCTGAGGAAGTTGTAATTACCAGAAACACTACCGAATCCCTTGACTTGATTATTTCTGGTTTTCCATGGAATTCTGGAGATGAAGCCATCATGTCCAATCAGGATTATGGGAGTATGCTGAATATGTTTGAATTAGCATCTAGGAGACACGGTGTCAAGGTCAAAAAAATAGATATACCCATGCACCCAGAGACAGATGAAGAGGTCGTAGCAGTGTATGAGCAAGCCATTACTCCTTCCACCAAATTGATGATGGTTCCTCATATTGTGAATATTACCGGCCATATTCTTCCTATTAAAAAAATATGTGATATGGCTCATTCGCATGGCGTGGAAGTAATGGTGGATGGGGCTCATGCTGTTGGGCATTTCCAGTTTAATATGAATGAGCTGGGATGTGACTACTACGGAAGTAGCCTTCATAAATGGCTAAGTGTACCTCTAGGTGCTGGACTTCTTTATGTCAAAAAGGGGAAATCCAGTAAAATAAAGCCTTTATTGGCACCTTATGAATTGGATAGAGAAGGAATTCTCAATTTAAACCATACAGGAACCCATCCAGTAGCAACTGACTTGGCTGTGATTAATGCGATTGAATTCCACAATAAAATAGGTAGTAAAAGGAAAGAGGATCGCTTGAGATATATTCAGCGCTATTGGTCGGATCAAGTCAGAGATCTCCCCAATGTTCAAGTCAATACACCTCAAGCAATCCAAAGGTCCTGTGCTATCGCTAATGTAGGAATTGAAAGCATGAAGCCTGCTGATTTGGCCAAACGTCTGATTGAGGATTTTCAAATATTTACAGTTGCAATAGATGGTGCCGGAGTAAAAGGATGCAGAATTTCTCCGAATGTGTATACTTCCGAAAAAGAGTTGGATCAATTTGTACTGGCTATCAGAACTTTATCAGGAAATACTTAGAATAAATGCCAAATAATATTTGGTAATTTAGGATAAGAGGGAAGAAAGGCTTGTTTGCCTATGTCATTTTTAAAGAAGTTCAAGAAATTTTAAATTTTTGAAAAATTTTCTTGCAATTCCTTTTCAAAGCATTCAACTTTGCGACCTTATTCAAATGATTAACACTGTAAAAATAGCGCCAAGAACCAATAACACGTTACCACTAACGGTGTGTCTTGCTGCGAATTTACTTTTTTCTCCATCTAGGAGGCACAGGTTCTTTTTCAGGGTTTGACCCTGTAGTATTTCTGGTTTTCCTACGCGGAAAACTACCCCGGCAAATTTTCCCTCTTAATCATTTATTAAAACCAATCCGGCCTATCGGATTTTCAATTCATGCCTAAAGCCATGGAAGAAATTTCATTTAAAATCCTTGTTGCAGACCCTTCTCACAAAATCTATTCTGAGGTGATCACTGACGAGATGGCTAATTCAGCCAAAGCTCGTGGAACAGGAATAGCAAAAAGAAGTCCAGCCTATATAGAAACCAAGATGGATGAAGGGAAAGCAATCATTGCTCTAACTTCAGACGGAGTTTGGGCGGGCTTTTGTTATATTGAAGCTTGGGGACATGGAAAGTATGTGGCCAATTCAGGGCTTATAGTTTCTCCTGAATTCAGAAAATATGGGCTTGCTAGAAAAATCAAGCAGGAGATTTTCAAATTAAGCCGTTTGAAATATCCCGATTCCAAAATTTTCGGATTGACTACAGGAGCTGCTGTAATGAAAATCAATTCTGAGTTGGGCTATATCCCTGTTTCTTATTCTGACCTGACAGATGATAATGAATTCTGGAAGGGGTGTCAGAGCTGTATCAATTATGAGATTTTGATGGCTAAAAACAGACAAAACTGTCTTTGTACAGCCTTGCTTTATGATCCACATGCCAAGAAAAATCAAATGGCAGAATTGGCTTTAAGACAAGATTTTAAAAAGAAAATCAAATTATTTGACCGCTGGGTCAGATTAAAAAAATATGTGATGCTCAAGCTGAATAAAACCAAAAACGCAGCAACAAGCATTTTCCTTTAATCATCTCAAACCTATTTGGAACCCCTTATCTTATGAAAAAAGTTGTTTTAGCTTATAGCGGAGGCCTTGATACCACATTCTGTGCCTTACATCTATCCAAGGATTTAGGCTATGAAGTTCATTCGGTTTTGGTAAATACCGGAGGCTTTTCTCCTGAAGAGCTTCAGGCAATTGAAAGCAGGGCAAAAAGTCTGGGAATCGCTTCATTTAAAATATTGGAAGTAGTTGATACTTATTACCAAGAGGTTATCAAGTATCTGGTATTTGGGAATGTATTAAAAAACCAGACCTATCCCCTATCTGTTTCTGCTGAGAGAATTTTGCAGGCAAAATCATTGGCTGAATATGCCAAATCTATCGGAGCTAAAGCTGTTGCACATGGATCCACAGGTGCCGGAAATGATCAGGTAAGATTTGACATGATTTTTCAGACGATTGTTCCTGATATTGAAATCATCACCCCTATTCGTGATCTGAAACTTTCGCGCCAGGAAGAAATTGAATACCTGAAGAAGCACGGAGTTTCTATGAACTTTGAAAAAGCTGCTTATTCTATCAATAAGGGTATTTGGGGAACTTCTGTAGGTGGAAAAGAGACATTGACTTCATCCGAATATTTACCGGAAGAAGCTTGGCCTACACAAGCGACTGAAAAAGAAGCAAAAGAAATAAAATTGACTTTCGTTCAAGGTGAGCTTAAGGGAGTCAATGGTGAGCAATTTGATAATCCCGTAGACGCTATTCAGAAGGTTCAGGCCTTGGCAGCCCCATTTGGAATTGGACGTGATATTCACGTTGGTGACACGATTATTGGGATTAAAGGAAGGGTTGGCTTTGAAGCAGCAGCGCCTTTGATCATTATTAAGGCTCATCAACTTTTGGAGAAACACACCTTAACTAAGTGGCAGCTTTTCTGGAAAAATCAGCAGGCTGAGTTTTATGGAAACCACTTGCATGAAGGGCATTATTTAGATCCTGTCATGAGAAACCTGGAAGCATTTATGCAAAGTACTCAAGAGTTTGTGAGTGGTGATGTCAGAGTATTGTTGCAGCCTTACCGTTTTACGCTATTAGGGATACAGTCTGCTCACGACTTGATGTCCAATAAGTTCGGTAGCTACGGAGAAATGAACAAAGGCTATACTGGTGAGGATGTAAAAGGCTTTACCAGAATACTAGGAAATCAAACAGCTATTTTTCATCAAGTAAATTCCGGAAATGACTAAAATCAAAACAGCCATAATTGGTGCAGCAGGATATACTGGTGGAGAGCTCCTGAGATTACTGGTTAATCATCCTCAGTGTGAATTGGTCTATGTGCATTCTAATAGTCAAAAAGGTCTGCCAGTAACTTCTGTTCATCCTGATCTAATTGGAGATTGTGATTTGGTATTTACAGATCAAGTTCAAACAGAAGGAATAGAAGCTGTATTCCTAGGGCTTCCGCATGGTGAAACAAAGGGCTTTTTAGAAAATCATTCCTTTTCTGATCAAACAGTAATCATAGACTTATCCACTGACTTTAGAGATGAGTCTAATGGGTTTATTTATGGACTTCCTGAAATAAACAAAAATCGAATTCAATCCTCAAAAAGAATTGCTAATCCTGGTTGTTTTGCCACAGGCATTCAATTGGCTTTACTTCCGGCTATTTCAAAAGGTTGGGTAAAAGAAACCTTGCATGTATCAGGAATTACTGGAAGTACCGGGGCGGGCAAAAAGCTAGCAGAAACATCTCATTTCAGTTATAGAACAGGCAATATGTCTGTCTATAAGCTCTTCAATCATCAGCATTTGAAAGAAATCAAGCAGACCTTCAGTCAGATTAATTCCTTTTATGATTCGGAGATACTGTTTGTGCCTTATCGGGGGAATTTTTCCAGAGGAATCTGGATTACGGCTTACTTTCCATTTGAGGGAACTCAGGATGAGGCATTAAAGGCCTATCAGGAATTTTATCAGGATGCAGCTTTTACTTTCGTTTCGGAGCAAGATATTGATTTGAAGCAGGCCGTAAATACTAATAAATGTATTCTTCATGTTCAAAAGCAAGAAGGGCAATTGGTAATCTATTCCGCCATTGATAATTTGTTGAAAGGAGCATCCGGCCAGGCAGTTCAAAATTTCAATCTGGCTTTTGGATTGGATGAAAAAACCGGACTGAATTTAAAATCTATTGCCTTCTAAAAGTAAAGACCCAACAAAGCTTTGATTACTCGAAGCTTTTAATCAATCAAAAACAGAATGAATTTATTTGATGTATATCCCCTAATTCCAGTGACTATCGCTAAGGCAGAGGGGTCAAAACTTTGGGATGATGAAGGAAATCAATATTTGGATTTGTATGGTGGTCATGCAGTAATTTCTATCGGGCATACACATCCGCATTATGTGAAGAGGATTCAGGATCAATTGAATCAAATTGCATTTTATTCAAACTCTATTCAGATCCCAATCCAAAAAGCCTATGCAGCTAAGTTGGGAGAATTGTCTTGCTTGCACCAGTACCAATTATTCTTGTGCAACTCAGGAGCTGAAGCGAATGAAAATGCGATCAAAATGGCCTCCTTCGCAACTGGAAAATCAGGTTTTATTGCTTATTCTGGTTCATTTCATGGTAGAACCTCCGGAGCGGTGGCTTTGACAGATAATCCAAAAATTGTTGCTCCCTGCAATGAAAGATCCGATTTCCATATTCTTCCTTTTGGGGATTTGGATGCTACTGAGGAGCTTTTAAAATCAGAATCCATCGCTGGAATAATCATCGAAGGCATTCAGGGCGTTGGTGGAATTCAAGTACCTTCTTCATCCTTTTTGAAGGGATTGGATAAGCTTTGCAAAGCTTATGGGGCTAAGCTGATTTTGGATGAAGTACAATCTGGGTTTAGTCGAACTGGCCGTTTTTTCGCTCATCAGTGGGTAGAGGGATTGATGCCTGATTTGATTACCATGGCTAAGGGAATGGGAAATGGATTTCCTATTGGGGGTCTGCTTATTTCCCCTGAATTCAAATCAAGTTATGGCTTGCTAGGAACCACTTTTGGAGGGAATCATTTAGCCTGTGCTGCTGGATTAGCTGTTTTGGAAGTTATTGAAAAAGAGGGATTGCAAAACAAAGCCTTGGAGCTAGGTGACAAATTGATAGAAGAGCTAAAAGCCATCCCACAGATTCAGGAAGTCAGGGGAAAAGGCTTGATGATTGGAATTGATTTAGATAGGGATGCAGGACCTGTTCGTTCTGAATTAGTATCTAAATACAAAATTTTTACTGGTTCTGCTGCAAATAAACAGACTATTCGTCTTCTACCACCCTTGTCCATTGAATGGAATCAGTTAAATTCGTTTATAGTCGCAATAAAAGAAATCCTAAGTAATTAACCTTTTTCAATGAATTCTGAATTAAATCACTTCACCAAATTTGAATCTAAAGAACTGGGATCCAAACTGATTGAATCAGCCTTATCCTACAAAGCTGATCCCAGAAAAGATATTTCTAAAGGAACTGGAAAAAGGATCGGATGTATTTTTTTAAATCCTTCTTTAAGAACTCGAGTTTCTACCCAACTGGCAGCCCAAAACCTCGGAATGGAACCCATAGTCCTAAATATGGATAAGGAAGGTTGGGCATTGGAAATGAAGGAAGGTGCTATCATGAATAAAGGTACTGTCGAGCATATCAAAGATGCAGCAGGAGTCTTGGGTTCCTATTTTGATATGTTGGCAATCAGGGCTTTTCCGACGTTAACCAATAGAGAAGAAGATATCAATGATTTTGCCTTTGGGCAGTTTGTGAAATATTCCGGTAAGCCTGTTATCAGTCTGGAGTCAGCGATTAGGCATCCTTTACAGAGTTTAGCAGATCAGATTACTATTCAGGAAAATTTAGAAAATATAAAAAAGCCAAAGGTTGTATTAACCTGGGCGCCCCATATTAAAGCTATTCCTCATGCGGTTGCAAATAGTTTTGCTGAATGGACTTTGGGTATGGGCCATGATTTAACGATCACCCATCCTGAGGGATACGAACTTGACCCTATGTTCACTCAAGGTGCGAAAATCGAGCATGATCAGTCAAGAGCATTGGAAGATGCAGACTTTGTGTACGTTAAAAACTGGTCTTCCTTCAACGATTATGGGAAAATCCTTTCCACGGATCCTAAATGGATGCTGACTGAAAGGCATTTGAAAAATGCACCTGATGCCAAGGTGATGCATTGTTTGCCAGTAAGACGGAACTTGGAACTTTCTGATGAGATTTTGGATGGCTCAAGATCTTTGGTTCAGAGGCAGGCAGAAAACAGAATTTATGCTGCTCAATCCGTGATAAGCCATATATTAGGATAGTATATACTCAAGCCTATGAAAATCAGTGTAATTAAAATCGGCGGAAATGTGATCGATTTTCCGGAAAAACTCGATGAGTTTTTGGGGCAATTTGCCAAGTTTCCTGGTCATAAAATCCTGGTTCATGGTGGAGGTATTATGGCTTCGAGGTTTGGTGAATCTCTGGGAGTGATGCCTGAAATGGTGGATGGAAGAAGGATTACAGACAAGGATACTCTCGATGTGGTCACTATGGTTTATGCTGGACTCATCAATAAAAATATCGTAGCAAAACTTCAGGCTCGACATGTCAATGGCATTGGAATGAGTGGAGCAGATGGTAATATTATCCGTTCCAAAAAGAGACCTGTCAAAGGAATTGATTACGGATATGTAGGTGATATTGAAGAAGTTGATACAGATTTGATAAAGCACTTATTGATTGGAGGTCTAGTTCCTGTGCTGAATGCTATTACCCATGATCGGAAAGGACAATTGCTTAATACCAATGCTGATAGCATTGCTTCTGCATTGGCAACCAGTCTTGCAAAAGACCATGAGGTCAAGCTTTATTTTTGCTTTAACAAAAGCGGCGTTTTGATCGACGAGAAGAATGAATCTTCAATTATCCCCAGAATCAATGAAGACATTTATGCTGAACTCAAGCAGGAAAATGTCATCCATTCAGGAATGATACCTAAATTGGACAATGCCTTTGCAGCGCTTCATAAAGGAGTACATCATGTTTGGATTGGAAAGGCGGAGAATTTATTGCTTTCCACTAAAGGCAAACTTTCAGGAACAATTATAGAAAGCCATAAATACGATCTTTTTTAATGGAAATTCAGGATAGCATCGTTCAGGATTGCATTCAGTTGCTAAAAGATTTAATAGCTACACCTTCCTACAGCAAGCAAGAGGAAGATACTGCTACATTGCTTAGCCGCTTTCTTATCAAAAAGGAAATTGAATTTGAAAGAAAGTATAATAACATAATGGCTTATGCCAATGGGGTTGATCCTGATAAACCCACTATTTGGCTTAATTCCCACCATGATACTGTTAGACCAAACGCAGGATATACCAAGGATCCATTTTCTCCCATTATTGAAGATGGTAAACTTTTTGGCTTAGGATCAAATGATGCGGGAGGGCCTTTAGTAAGCATAATTGCCTGCTTTCTTCATTTTGTGGGAAAAGAGATGCCATTTAATATTCTATTGATAGCATCTGCAGAAGAAGAGATTTCAGGTAAAAATGGAATAGAATCTCTAGTCCCTATCTTACCAGAAGCTGAATTGGCTATAGTCGGTGAACCCACTCTGATGAAAATGGCTATTGCTGAAAAAGGTTTGATGGTGATCGATGCCACTGTGAAAGGTAAGGCAGGGCATGCAGCAAGAGAAGAAGGTATCAATGCTATTTATTTAGCGGTCAATGATTTGCAGAAAATCAGGGACTTCAGGTTCAAAAGAACTTCCAAATTTCTTGGTAAGTCTAAAGTCTCAGCAACTATCATTCATTCCGGTACACAGCATAATGTTGTCCCCGATACTTGCGAATATACACTCGATGTGAGAGTTACTGATGCTTATACTTTAGAAGAGGCATTGGAAGAATTAAAGGAGAATCTCAATGCAGAACTCAAGCCTAGATCTCTCCGACTTCAAAGCTCTAAGGTTCCTCAAAAACATCCCATACTGACAGTTGGAATCAAACTAGGTATGGACACCTACGGCAGCCCAACGCTTTCAGATCAGGCCTTAATCCCCTATCCTTCCATCAAAATTGGACCTGGGGATTCTGCTAGATCTCACACCGCTGATGAATTTATTTACATACAAGAGATTGAAAAGGGAATCTTGGATTATATCCTGATTTTAGAAAAATACGCAGAATTAAAAACATCCAATTTGTCAAACTGAACTAATCATTGAAACATCTTTCCAATCCTTAATCGTATGGGCATAATTGGAAATTTATTTAAAATTGATTGACAAATACATCAAACCATAAGCACATGAAAATTTGGCAAAAAGCCACTGGAAGCAAAAAAGAAGTAGAATCCTTTACCATTGGAAGAGATCCTGAATTTGATAGTATCCTCGCTCCTTTTGATGTTTTGGGATCTATGGCACACGCTGCTATGCTCCAGAAAATTGGACTTTTGACTGAGGAAGAAAATACCACGCTTCAGCAGGGACTTAAAGAAATATATTTTGAGATCGAGAAAGGTAAATTCAAAATTGAAGCCGGAGTTGAAGATGTTCATTCTCAGGTAGAATTTTTATTGACTGAGCGCTATGGTGATGTAGGAAAAAAGCTACATTCAGGGAGAAGCCGAAACGATCAGGTTTTGGTGGATTTGAAACTATACTATAGGGCTGCTATCCGGGATTTGGTCGAGGCGAGCGCTGAATTATCTGAGCTTTTACTTTCCCTTTCTAAAAAGCATCAATCCGATTTAATGCCTGGCTACACTCATACGCAACTGGCTATGCCTTCCAGCTTTGGTTTATGGTTTAGTTCATTTGCTGAAGGTATCAGTGAGGACTTGAGTTTGATGAAAGCAGCATTTGATCTGTGCAATAAAAACCCTTTAGGCTCTGCAGCAGGTTATGGTTCGAGTTTTCCCTTAGACCGAACTATGACTTCAGAGCTATTGGGATTTGCGGACCTTCATCACAATGTGATCAATGCTCAAAACAGTCGCGGAAAAACTGAAAGAACCTTAGCCTTTGCTATGGCAGGTATGGCAGGAACTTTAAACCGCATGGCTGATGATGTGTGTATTTTTATGAATCAGCATTTTGGTTTTATTTCCTTTCCGGATGATTTGACAACAGGATCCAGTATCATGCCCCATAAAAAGAACCCGGATGTTTTTGAACTCATTCGCGCTAAAACCAATCAAATTCAGGCCGTTCCCAATACTGTTTCCCTCCTACTGACCAACTCTACCACCGGTTATCATCGGGATTTACAGCTATTAAAAGAGGAGATTTTTCCTGCAATAGCTTCACTTCAATCCTGTCTGGAAATGACTACCTTCATGCTGAAGTCCATTAAAGTTCAATCAGGAATTTTGAAAGATGAATTCTATAAGCATTTGTTTTCTGTAGAGGTAGTCAATGATTTAGTGTTGAAAGGAATGCCTTTCAGAGATGCTTATAAAAAAGTAGGCTTGGATATAGAAAAAGGAGATTTTAGCCCTGATCAAAACTCACTAAATCATGTTCATGAAGGGAGTATCGGGAATTTGAATCTGACCGAGATTCAAGAGAAAAATGAAAAAGCAGTAGCACAATTTAACTTTGAAAAAATAGACGAAGCATACAAGAAACTTTTGTCGTAGTGTGACAGAATATTTGTTAGGGTTTTTCTTTTTTTAGTAAAATTTATTTTTGTTATAAAGAAAATTTATAAACTTTAGACAAACCCATCACCATGAAAACCAATTATTTTGGTTCCACCCTTTCCGCTGATATAAAAGCCAGTTTGGTCGTCTTTCTGGTTGCATTACCCTTATGTTTAGGTATAGCTGTAGCCAGTGGAGCCCCCCCTATGTCTGGTTTGATTGCCGGAATTATTGGAGGTATTGTGGTAGGTTCATTGTCTGGATCTCATGTAAGTGTCAGTGGTCCTGCTGCAGGTTTAACCGTGATCGTTTTAGATGCAATTTCATCATTGGGTACCTTCGAACTTTTTCTTGCAGCAGTAGTAATGGCAGGGGTAATCCAGCTGATTTTGGGATTTTTAAAGGCTGGAGTTTTAGGATATTATTTTCCCCACTCAGTAATCAAAGGAATGCTAACCGCTATTGGCTTAATTTTGATCCTAAAGCAAATTCCACATGCATTAGGCTGGGACAAAGATTTAATGGGAGATCTTGCTTTTCGTCAAATGGATGAGCAAAATACATTTTCAGAAATCTGGTATGCCATACAATATTTCAGTCCCGGAGCGATTCCAATTGTTCTAGTTGCTTTGGGACTAATTATCTTTTTTGAGAAGCCTAAGATCAAAAACCATAAAATTTTCGGTTTAGTACCTGGAGCCTTGTGGGCTGTAATAGCAGGGATTTTAATCAATCAGTTATATGGAATAATTAGGCCATCATGGAAATTAGATGAAGAGCACTTAGTATCTATACCGGATGTAGATCAACTTTCAGATTTGAGTAGTTTGGTCACCTTTCCTGATTTTGGAATGATAGGCTCACTTGATTTCTGGCTTATAGCAGTAACAGTAGCTGTGATCGCTAGTATAGAAACTCTTTTAAGCTTGGAGGCAGGTGATAAAATGGACCCACAAAAAAGGCTTTCCCCTTCTTCCCGAGAGCTTGTTGCACAAGGTGCAGGTAATACCCTTTCAGGATTAATAGGTGGTCTTCCTGTGACAGCTGTGATTGTACGTACTACTGCCAATATTACCTCAGGGGCTAAAACAAAGCTTTCTGCCATTTGCCATGGGATACTTTTGCTAGTATTAGTCATTGGTATCGCCGAATTACTTAATTTGATACCCTTAAGCTGTTTGGCTGCTGTACTTTTCTTTGTTGGATATAAACTGGCAAAGCCATCAGTCTTTGTTCACGAGTATGAAAAAGGCATGAATCAGTTTATTCCATTTATGGTCACCATCAGTGCCATCCTCTTTACCGATTTGCTAATAGGCATCGGGATTGGGATGATATTTGGAATCTTTTTCGTTATTCGAACCAATTATCAAAAGTCAGTTTCAGTGACTGAATTGGATGGAATGTATTTGGTTAAGCTGCAAAAGGACGTTTCATTTCTGAATAAAGCCCCTTTGATGAGGCATTTGGCTGAAATTCCAAATGGAAGTGATGTCGTCTTAAATGCTACAAGGGCCAGATTTATAGATCATGATATACAGGAGGTTTTAAATGATTTCATTGAGACTTCTACTGATAAAAATATCACCATTACCATTGAAGGATTTAATTATAAATTGAAAGAATCATGAACCAGTACGAGAAACTCTTATTACAAAATAAAGCTTGGTCCGAAGAAAAGACAGAGTTGGATCATGAATACTTTTCAAGAAATGCTACTCAGCAAAGGCCCAAGTTCCTATGGATTGGATGCTCTGACAGCCGAGTTCCTGCCAATGAAATCACGGGAACAGACCCTGGAGAAATTTTCGTGCATAGAAATATTGCCAATATGGTAGTGCACACTGATCTAAATTTGCTTTCAGTTCTTCAATATGCCGTTGAGGTCCTTCAGGTGGAACACATCATTGTATGCGGACATTATGGATGCGGAGGTGTGGAAGCGGCAATTTCAAATTTTCACCTTGGATTGATCAATAAGTGGTTGAGAAATATAAAGGAAGTCTATTTCAATAATCAAGAAGAACTTGATTCCATTGAGGACCATAGTGAAAAAGTAAATAAGTTGGTTGAATACAATGTAATCGAACAATGCCAAGATTTGATTAAAACCTCCATCGTACAAAGAGCATGGATGGAAAGGAAGGCACCTGAGATTCATGGTTGGGCCTATGGGTTAAAGGATGGATTGGTGAAGGAGTTAATCAATATTAAACCTGATTTTGAAAACATTAATCCTATTTTCCGTTACAATCAAGATCAATTGAAACACTTACATTAATTTGATTCGAATTGAGGAATCTCTTTGAATTCTGAGATTCTTCATTTTTATTTGCATCATCCTTTCACTTTTTAAGGTGCTAGGATTTATAAAGAAGAGGTAAGAGACAGGCTCTATGACCCTCTGGCAACCTTCCGTAACGTCGGAAAGGTGCCAATTCCTGCCGATTGAGAAGGTCTCAATTGGAACTATAAATTCTCTGCAATATGATTAAAGGATATTCCCCCCTATTTCAGGTTACTTCCCTTTTTTCTTTCAGAGCATTTATGCTTTAAGGATTCTGCTTTGCCTAATCCTGGATTACAGTTTTTATTTAAAACCCTTTAAACCCTATTACTTATGTCTACTTACAGATTTGAGACCCTTCAGCTTCATGCTGGACAAGAACCTGACCCTTCAACGAATGCAAGGGCCGTCCCTATTTATCAAACTACTTCATACACTTTCAATTCCGCAGAGCATGGAGCCAATCTATTTGGGTTGAAAGAATTTGGAAACATCTACACCAGGATTATGAATCCTACCACCGATGTTTTTGAAAAAAGATTGGCAGCTCTGGAAGGTGGTGTTGCAGCTGTAGCTTCTGCATCAGGCCAGGCAGCACAATTTCTTGCATTGAATAATATTCTGCAGGCAGGTGAAAACTTCGTTTCGACTTCTTTCTTATATGGTGGAACTTACAATCAATTTAAAGTTGCTTTCAAAAGAATTGGGATAGAAGCAAGATTTGCAAAAGGAGATAACCCTGAGGCTTTTGAAAAACTAATAGATCAAAAGACCAAGGCAATTTACTTGGAAACAATTGGTAATCCTGAATTTAATATTCCTGATTTTGATGCAATCGCGGCAGTTGCCAAAAAACATGATATCCCTCTAATAGTAGATAATACTTTCGGAGCTGGAGGTTATTTATTTAATCCAATTGCTCACGGCGCCAATGTGGTTACTTCCTCTGCTACCAAATGGATTGGTGGGCATGGAACCTCCATTGGAGGAATCATTGTGGATGCTGGCAACTATAACTGGGGGAATGGCAAGTTTCCTCAATTCTCCGAGCCATCAGAAGGTTATCATGGATTGAATTTCTGGGAAGTATTTGGAGAAAATAATCCACTGGGACTTCCCAATATAGCATTTGCCATTAGGGCAAGAGTAGAAGGCCTCCGGGATTTCGGACCGGCATTAAGCCCATTTAATTCATTCTTGTTATTACAAGGTTTGGAGACACTTTCCCTGAGAGTACAAAGAACTGTAGATAATGCTCTAGCATTGGCAAAATGGCTTGAATCTCACCCAAAAGTTCAGAAAGTAAATTACCCCGGTCTTGAATCTTCTCCCTATCATCAGCTAGCAAAGAAATATCTGAAAAATGGCTATGGAGGTGTTTTGAGCTTTGAAATTAAAGGAAATAAAGAGCAGACATCTGCTGTAATCAATTCTCTGAAATTGATCTCTCACCTAGCGAATGTAGGTGATGCAAAGACCTTAATAATCCAACCTTCAGCCACTACGCATCAGCAACTTTCTGAGGAGGAACAAAAAGCTGCGGGAGTTACTCCTACCCTGTTGAGAATCTCATTGGGAATAGAGCACATCGAAGATATCAAGTCGGACCTTCAACAAGCCTTTGATTCGATTTAATTAAAAAATGAACCTTACTAGTCAATACGCATCGATTACCATGTCTTTGGAATTATTTCAGTCTACCAAACCCCTGGCTTTAGAGTCAGGGGAATATCTTTCGGAGTTTGAGCTTGCTTACACAACCTACGGCAATTTGAATTCAGACAAATCTAATGTAGTCTGGGTGGTTCATGCATTAACAGGAGACTCCAATGTGACTGATTGGTGGAGTGGGCTTATCGGGGAAGATAAATTCTTTGATCCTTCAGACCATTTCATAATCTGCGCCAACTTATTGGGTTCAAATTACGGTTCAACCAATCCCTTGAGTATTAACCCTGGGACTAGGGAGCCTTATTATTATGAGTTTCCTCACATTACTCCAAGAGATTTGGCTAATTCTCTTGAAAGGCTTAGAAGTCATCTCAAGCTTGAAAAAATTCACACCTTAATCGGTGGTTCCTTGGGAGGACAGGTAGCTTTGGAATGGGCTTATTCTTTAGGGAATAAGCTTGAAAACTTAGTAGTCTTGGCTTCTACAGCCAAATCTTCTCCTTGGGTGATCGGATTTAATGAAACTCAAAGAATGGCTATAGAATCAGATTGCACCTGGGGAGAAAAAAGTGAATTTGCAGGTCTCAAAGGGCTGGAAACGGCTCGTGCGATTGCAATGCTGAGTTATAGGCATCCCTCTGATTTGCAGAAAAAGCAATTGGATAATGATCACAGACTGGATCACTTTAAAGCCTCTTCTTACCTCCGCTATCAAGGTCAAAAACTAGCCAAAAGATTTAACGCTTTGTCCTATTGGGTTCTTTCCAAGAGTATGGATAGCCAAGACTTGGGGAGAGGCAGAGGAGGTTTGGAATCCGCTTTGCAACAAATCGAAGCAAGGGTTTTGACTGTTGGAGTAAATAGTGATTTACTGTTTTTACCGGAAGAATCCCAGTTTATCTCCAAACATGTTAAACGCGGGACCTATAAGGAAATTCAATCAACAGCCGGCCATGATGCTTTTTTGATTGAGTTTGATCAATTGAGTTATTTGCTTCAGTCTTTCTATTTGGAGAAAAATTAGGCTTCGATTTCGCTCAGCCTGAAAGGAATCAGAATCTGTCATCGATAGCTAGTCCAAAGGATAATTTTCAGGAATATAGCTTGGTGGGGCTTCGACTCCGCTTAGCAGGTCATTAATTACGCCATTTGAAAGTGGAGTCGAGGGATCCTCGACTCTACTCTTTGATTTCGTTGCCAGACGGAGATTATAGGCCAGCGCTGGGAAAGGGCCTTCATTTAGGTTCAGGGGTTAAAACCCTTCCGGCCGTGGCGGGGCTATTGTATTTGATCCTCCTAGGGAGGTATTTCTAGGGGTCCGAATAGAGGTTTATGTTGCCGAAGGCATATCTTAAAAATTATCTTTTAGGTATCTTTTAATTATTTCGCCGAAGGCGTATTTTAATCTATTTCCATTGTGTTTCTCGAATGTCTTACTGGCACAATGATTTCGTTTCCAAACGGAGATTGTGCGCCAGCGCTGGGGGTGGATCGGTGTACCATGATCCGTGGGTTAAAACCCACGGCTATTTAATTGTCCGCTCCTTTGGAGCTTTTACTGCGGATCCGAATCAAGGTATATCTGCCGAAGGCATTTCTTGATTCTATCTTGAAATTATCTTTTTGTTACTTTTCCAATATTTCGCCACAGGCATATTTCTATTTATTTCCACTGTATTTCCATTTATATCTTGCCGAAGGCAAATCTTAAAAATTATCTTTTAGGTGTCTTTTAATTATTTCGCCGAAGGCGTATTTCTTTTATTTCTACTGTATTTCTCTAAAGTTCCATACCTACGGCATGGAGATGGGTTTGTGCTCATTTTGCTACCGAGCTAAAATCCCTTCGGGATTGGGTATTCCCACAATGTTTTTCGGATATCTTGCTGGCACGTTGGTATCGTTTTTTATTGGAGATTTTGCGCCAGCGCTGGAGGATAATTTATCTTCTTTACCTCGGGTTGCACCTGAGGCTATTGAGGGGTTTAAGCCCTTCAGGCTTCTGTTATAGTGGCCAAAACTGAGGAAAGTGAACATTGAACCATGAACAATTGAACTAATAATCCCATCAATAATATCCAAAAGCTTTGAGCTTCAATTACTCAATTAACCAATTACACAATTACTCTTTTTCAAGCCGAAGGCGTATTTCTTTTATTTCTATTGTATTTCTCAAAAATCCCCCTGCCCCCTTTGCTAAAGGAAGTTTTCCTAAACTAAGTTTACACTTCCAAAGGGGGAATTGATCCGTATCTTGCCGAAGGCATATCTTAAAAAATATCTTTTAGGTGTCTTTTAATGATTTCACTGAAGGCGTATTTCTTTTATTCCTACCGTATTTCTATTTGAATTATTTATTTACTCTGGTCCACTCCACGGTTCTTCCAATCCAGGAAAAGCCCATGTATCCTTTTACCTCTAAAACATCCTTTGATTTCAGTCTGATTTCGCAAGAATAGGTATTCCCTGATTTTGGATCATAAATCTTTCCTCCCTTCCAAATTCCGTCTTTGTAGAATAAACCTTCCAAGATAGTTAAGCCCATCAAAGGCCTTTGCTGGAGTTTTTTATCATCATTTTCCACATCCTTTGCAGGCTCACCATTTTTAATAGGCTCTTTTAGCCAGGATATTTTTCCTAAAAATGCACCATCTTTTTCCATGATATCTACTTGGGCTGTTTTCTCAGTATTATACCAAGTGCCCAGGATTTCATCTCTACTTTGTCCGAATGAAGAAAAGGCAGCAATTAGAAAAAAAGTGAATAATAAGGAAGCTAATTGTCGTGATTTCATAAAAACTCTGTTTTTAAAATTTTAATCGATTTAGATTTGAACTGTTAATTGAAAATAGGAGAAAAGGATTTGAGACAGGTAAGATTAGATCATAATGGTACGACATTATTTTTGATGAAAGAAAAGGTTGTATACCATCAAAATACAAGAACTTTTTTTATTTCTGATGTCCATTTTGGAAAAGCCGCTCATTTCAGAAAGTCAGGTATTCCTATCCCTGAGCCTATACACAAGGTTGATTTAGAAACTCTCAGTCTTCTATTTGATGAGTTTTCCCCTATTTCAGTCTATTTTTTGGGTGATTTATTTCACAGCGACTGGAATGGCCAATGGGACATATTAATGGACTTTTTGGAAACCTATCCGGCGATCAACTTTCATTTGGTACAGGGGAATCATGATATTCTTCCTCCCTCTTTTTATAAAAATTGTCCCATAGCCATTCACAAGCAACCTGTGTTTTTAGAAAATTTAATTTTAAGTCATGAACCTTTAGAGGATTTTTCCGAAGGATATTTGAATCTTTGTGGGCATATTCATCCCGGGATTAGGCTCCGAGGAATGGGTAGGCAATCCCTCAGATTGTCCTGCTTTTATTTGGAAAACAATCAGTTGATTTTGCCTGCTTTTGGAAGTTTCACAGGATTGGCTTTGATCAAGCCGGGAAAAGAGGCTAAAGTTTATGGTATTACATCAGAAAAAGTGATTCCATTGCTTTCCTAAAACAAATTGGCAAA
Source organism: Algoriphagus algorifonticola (assembly GCF_007655305.1). Lineage (GTDB taxonomy): Bacteria > Bacteroidota > Bacteroidia > Cytophagales > Cyclobacteriaceae > Algoriphagus > Algoriphagus algorifonticola. The sequence goes on along the minus strand of NZ_VLOG01000021.1, from coordinate 28,612 downwards.
ATCCTTGGGGATGGTTAGCTTTGATGTGAATTATAAAAACTCCATGGGAAATTATCCAAGAAAGAAAAAAACCTTAGGGCATTTTAAATTTGGAAGTGTACTTTTTAGCACTACCCTTTCCTTATTTATAGTTGGTTTATTTGGCGTGATCCTGATCCAGGCCAAATCTCTTTCCAGCATGATCCGCGAAAATGTGGAGATTCAGGTCTTTTTGGATAAAAATCTGAATGATGATGAAATTTCAGCTATTCGAAAAAATCTGTCCAGCAGGCCTTTTATTTTGAGAAAGGCAGATACTCTTGGTTTGAGGTTTATTTCTGATGAAGAGGCGGCAGCAGCTTTTATTGAAAGTACCGGTGAAGATTTTACCAAATTTCTCGAGGATAATCCATTGAGAGATAGTTTTGTGCTTTCCATAGCTGAAGAGTTTCAGACCACCGAACAAATCAATGAAATCAGCAAAGAGTTAGAGGGCGTTTCAGGTGTCTTCGAAGTTTCCTATATGACTGACTTGGTGGATTCTATCAATAAAAACCTCTTGAAAGTTAGTATCGTGATGGGAGCCTTTATCCTGATTTTGGTGATCACCGTAATTATGTTGATTAATAATACGATCAGGTTGGCACTTTTCTCACAGCGATTTTTGATTCGATCTATGCAGTTGGTTGGAGCTACTAGAGGGTTTATTAGAAAACCTTTCCTGCTAAGATCATGGATATTTGGAATGCTTGCAGGTGCTTTTGCATCCTTGATCCTATTTGGCTTAATCACCTATGCTAAATCAGCCATTGAGGGTTTTGCTTTGCTACAAAATCAAGAATTGATGTTGATCCTATTTGGAATATTGATAGTAGTAGGCGGAATTCTTTCTGTATTAAGTACCTTGCGGGCAGTTAATAAGTATTTAAATATGACTTTAGACGAATTATATTGATATGAGCAAAGCATCTTTTCCTTTTTCGAAAAAGAATTACAAACTGATGTTCATTGGGATCGGGATGATCGCTTTGGGTTTTATTTTAATCGGTTTGGATCCCGAACCTCATGGAAATGGAGTTTTGGGGTTAACCATTGGGCCAATCATTACCTTAGCTGGTTTTATTTTTCAATTTTATGCCATTTTGGCCAAAACCGAGAAAAACAGCTGAATTTATATTCAGTATAACTTATGCAAGAAGTACCCTACGGCGAAGTTTTCTTAATCAATAAGCCGCTCGAATGGACCTCCTTTGATGTGGTGAAAAAAGTGCGAAATGCACTGAAAATCAAGAAAGTGGGACATGCCGGAACATTAGACCCCCTAGCCACAGGCTTATTGATTGTTTGTGCTGGTAAAATGACCAAGCAAATAGAAAGCTTTATGGGGCAGGAAAAAGAATACGAAGGCACCTTTGTATTAGGGGAAACCACAGAATCCTTTGATCTGGAAAAGCCTATAGAATTTGTGGCTGATGCTTCTGAAATAAAATTGGAAGACGTAAAAAGAGCCGCAGCTGAGTTGACAGGTAATATACTCCAAGTCCCTCCTATGCATTCAGCTATCAAAGTTGATGGAAAACGGGTGTATGAATCGGCCCGAAAAGGTTTGGAGGTTAAAATGGAACCTAGACCCGTGGAAGTTCGGGAATTTGAAATTTTAAGCTATCAGGATCGGGAAGTTAAGTTTAGAATTTCTTGCTCAAAAGGAACCTATATCCGAAGTTTAGCCAGAGATCTTGGCGAGATTCTGAAAGTAGGTGCTTATATGAGTTCACTTTGCAGAACCCGCATTGGTGATTTCAAACTTTCAGAAGCTAAAGAGCTTTTACCTTTAATAGAAGAAATCAAAGCCCGAAAAGCGAATGAAAATTTATGAAGGTCTAAATGAATTTTTGCCGGTTACTAATCCGGTTGTGACCAGTGGTACTTTTGACGGGGTGCATTTAGGGCATCAGAAAATATTACAAAGAATACGGGAAATTGCCCGTTCTATCAATGGGGAAACAGTGCTGATTACTTTTTGGCCGCATCCTAGATTAGTACTTTATCCTCAGGAGCACAAGCTGAGACTACTGAGTACTTTTGAAGAAAAGGCTAAACTTCTAAGACAATTTGGTATAGACCATTTGGTGACTATACCTTTTACCAAAGAGTTTTCCCAGCTGAGTTCCAGGGAATTTATTGATCAAGTACTGGTAGAAAAAATTCAAACCAGAAAACTGGTAATTGGCTATGATCACAGATTTGGTAAAAATAGAGAGGGCTCTTTTGAGTATTTGAAACAAAACAGTGCTGAATTTGGCTTCGAGCTGGAAGAGATCTCCAGGCAAGATGTGGATGAAATTGGAGTTTCCAGCACCAAAATAAGAAAGGCACTAGAGTCAGGAGACATAGAAACCTCCAATTCCTATTTGGGCCGACCCTATGAATTAAATGGTTTGGTGATCAAAGGACAGCAAATTGGTAGATCCATCGGATTCCCCACCGCCAATATTCATATCCCTAATGATTATAAACTCATTCCAAAAGATGGCGTTTATGCAGTAGAGACTTCTGTCAACGGTAGTATTTATAAATCTATGCTGAACATCGGTAATAGACCAACAGTGGATGGAAACAAAAAAACGGTTGAGGCTCACCTTTTTGATTTTCAGGGAGACCTGTATGATAAACAGCTGACCATCTATCTAAAGGCTTATTTGAGAGAGGAGCAAAAATTTGAGAACTTAGAGGCATTAAAAGAGCAGCTGCTCAAAGATCAGCAGCGGGCAAAATCAATACTATAAACCCAATATAATGATCAATAAAACCGTAAAAGACGCTAAAGAGGCTGTAGCTGATATTCCGAGCGGAGCTTTCCTGATGATGGGAGGCTTTGGATTAAGTGGAATACCTGAAAATTGCATTTCAGCCTTATTAGAAAGAGACATCAAGGATTTGACGATAGTTTCTAATAATGCCGGAGTGGATGACTTTGGTATAGGACTTCTTTTGAAGAAGAAAATGGTCAAGAAGATGATTTCCAGTTATGTGGGTGAAAATGCAGAGTTTGAGCGACAATTATTGAGTGGAGAGCTGGAAGTAGATTTGATTCCTCAAGGTACCCTAGCAGAAAGAGTTCGTGCTGGTGGAGCTGGCATTCCCGCCTTTTTTACTCCGGCAGGAGTTGGAACAGAGGTAGCCGAAGGAAAAGAAATCAGAGAATTTGATGGGAAATTATATTTAATGGAGAGATGGCTTCGGGCTGATTTTTCTTTGGTAAAAGCTTGGAAAGGAGATACTTCCGGTAATTTGATTTTCAAAGGGACAGCCAGAAATTTCAACCCTATGATGGCAGCGGCAGGAAAAATCTGTATTGCAGAGGTAGAAGAATTGGTTCCGGCAGGTGAATTGAATCCAAACGAAATCCATACACCAGGGATTTATGTGCAGCGGATTTTTGAAGGAAAGAACTATGAGAAAAGAATAGAGCAACGCACAGTATCTCAGGCCAAATCTTGATATAAACCCATTGAAATCATGCTAAGCAAAGAACAAATAGCCCAAAGAATAGCCAAAGAGGTAAAAAACGGACAGTATATCAATTTAGGTATAGGCATTCCAACCCTAGTGGCAAATTATATCCCTGATGAATTGGAAGTTGTGCTGCAATCCGAAAATGGTCTTTTAGGAATAGGCCCCTTCCCTACTGAAGATAAAATTGACCCAGATTTAATTAACGCCGGTAAGCAAACCATTACTATGGTAAAAGGATCTGTACTTTTCAATTCTGCAGAATCTTTTGCGATGATAAGAGGTGGTCATGTGCATTTGACAATATTGGGAGCTATGGAAGTTTCAGAAAACGGAGATATCGCCAATTGGAAAATTCCTGGAAAAATGGTTAAAGGAATGGGGGGCGCAATGGATTTGGTTGCTTCTGCTGAAAACATTATTGTAGCAATGCAGCACTGCTCCAGAGATGGCGCTTCTAAATTATTGAAAGAGTGTTCTCTTCCAATCACAGGTATCAAGTGCGTGAAAAAAATTGTCACAGATTTAGCTGTATTAGAAGTTAGTCCAAAGGGAGGCTTTGTTCTTAAAGAAAGAGCACCTGGCGTGAGTGTAGAAGAAATTCAAGGAAAAACCGAAGGTAAATTGATTGTGGAAGGCGAAATACCTGAAATGGTTTTCTAAAAATATGAAGTTCTGGGAACCTGAGTTCGATAGCTGTGGTTTCCTTCAAAATATTAAAAAATGAAAAAGTCAGATATTAAATTTCAAATCAATTTAGACGATTCTAACATTCCAAAAGATATAATCTGGGATGCTTCTGATAAAGAAGGAGAAGGTGCAGAGTCCACCAAGAGTATCAGTTTGAATGTTTGGGATAATTTGAATCACAGCACACTTCGAATTGATCTTTGGACGGAGGAAATGTCCGTAGCTGAGATGAAGCGATTTTATATTGATATCATTGGAGGAATGGCCCAAACCATTCTGACCAGTACAGGAGACGAATATATGTCTGAAGAAATGAAAGATTTATGCGATAGACTGGTAAAGCATGTGAATGAAGAAAATGCCAAAAGCAGTTGAAAAAAATGATAGCCTGATTTGATCGGGCTATTTTTTTTACTACCACATGTCCTATATTTTTTTTTAGGATTTTTTAATATTTATATACTTTGACTTAAATTTTAATAATTTAAAGAATCTTATTTTTCAGGATTTTCATAAATAGAGTATCAGTTTCCATGGGAGGTATATATTTTCCATTTAAGGGGGAAAATGATTTTTTAATTGAAACCATTGTTTATTCAGTTTTTACCTTAATTTTCGACAAAATATGCAGACTCACCCATCTCTGCGTATACTATTCACTTAAACACCAAAATAGCCTATGAGCAATTTTACACGCAAAATCTACGGAGCCTTTGCAACCTTGGCTTTATTAGTTTCCCTAGGCCTAGGGACAGTGTTTGCACAAACCACAATTTCGGGTACTGTAACTGATGCAGATACTAATGAAACTTTGGTAGGTGTAAACATCCTAGTTAAAGGAAAGGTAATCGGAACCATCACTGATCTATCAGGAAAATTTTCCCTGAATGTCAACCAGGATCCACCTTTTACCTTAATATTCTCCATGGTTGGCTATACCTCTCAAGAAATTGAAGTTACAGGAGGTATGTCCACAATCAATGTAAAACTTTCTGAATCTACAGTTATGGGTCAGGAAGTAGTAATTTCTGCTTCTAGAGTAGAAGAAAGTGTAATGAAGTCTCCGGTTTCTGTAGAGAAGATGGATATCATTGCAATCAGAGATACTCCTTCAGCATCATTTTATGATGCCATCAACAACCTGAAAGGCGTTGACATGATGACTCAAAGTTTGACATTCAGAAGTGTTAATACGAGAGGCTTTGGTTCTAACGGTAACGTAAGAATGGTTCAGCTTATCGATGGAATGGATAATCAGGCTCCTGGTTTGAATTTCTCCGTAGGAAATATCGTAGGTATTTCAGAATTGGACTTGGAAAGTGTTGAGCTAATCCCTGGAGCTGCTTCTGCTTTATATGGACCGAATGCTTTAACAGGATTGTTATTGATGAATAGCAAGAGCCCGTTCCAATATCAAGGTCTAAGTGCTTATGCAAAGACTGGAATTATGAATGAATCCAGTAGAGTTGATAGAAGTGGTCAAGCTCAACCCACCACAGGCATGTATGATGTTGGTATTCGTTATGCAAAAGCGGTTGGAAATAAATTCGCTTACAAAGTCAACCTAAGTTATTTAAGAGCAGATGATTGGCAGGCAAATGATTTTAGAGACCAGAGTTTGTTGAATGGAAATGGATTAGGTCTTGGTTCTCATGAAACCAATATTGGTTACAATGGTGTAAATACTTACGGAGATGAAACCAACGTAAACTTATATAACAGCTTGTTTGCCAATGGTCAGCCAGGTACTGGTCAAGGTGGAACTTCCCCATTCTTAGGCTTTATTGCTACTAATAGAATCCCAGCAGCTGGAAATGCTACACTTCCTCAAATTACTGGATTAAGCCCTCAGCAATTGTTTAACCAAATGGTTCCTTCTGCATCTATGACCAATGTTTCAAGAATTGGTTATAGAGAAAGGGATTTGGCAGATTATGGAACAAAAAGTTTCAAAGGCAATCTTGCCTTACACTATAGATTCAACGATAGAATCGAAGGTATTTTGCAAGGTAATTATGGAACTGGGACAAGTGTTTATACCGGTGCTGACAGATATTCACTACAAAACTTTGCTTTGTACCAAATCAAAGCTGAATTAAAAGCGGATAACTTCTTTGTAAGAGCCTACACAACTCAGGAAAGATCTGGCGATGCATATGCTATCGGAACTTTAGCTGCTTTGGTTAATGAGGCTTGGAAGCCATCAACTACTTGGTATCCTCAATACTTCCAAACTTTTGGAGGCGGATCGTATCAAGTATATGCAACTGCATATTTGACTGCATTACAGCAGGGTGCTAATCCTCAACAAGCTCAGGCAGCAGCAAATGCAGCTGTAGGCTCAAGTGTTGGAGCGCTTCACACAGCTGCTAGAAATACCGCAGACTCAAGTGTAGGAAGCCCTATTGGTTTAGGAAGAGCTGATGTTCAGCCAGGAACTCCAGCTTTCAATTCAATTGTAGAGCAAGTGAAACAAGGACCTATTCCACAAGGTGCAAAATTTGTAGACAAGACAAATCTTTACCACTATGAAGGGATGTACAATTTCAAAAATGAGATTGATTTTGCAGAAGTTATAGTGGGTGGTAACTACAGAGTATATGATCTAAATTCTGAAGGTACTCTATTTGCTCTAAGCGAAAGCGGTGAGGAATTTAATATCAGAGAATTTGGAGGTTATGTTCAAGCTGCAAAAAGCCTTATCGATGACAAACTGAAATTATCAGGTTCCATCAGATATGACAAAAATGAAAACTTCAAAGGACAGTGGTCTCCAAGATTATCCGGAGTTTACTCTGCAGGAAATCATAATTTCAGAGCGTCTTATCAGACAGGCTTTAGAATTCCTACCACTCAAGATCAATACATTGATTTGTTGACTCCTCAAGCTCGATTGATTGGTGGATTGCCATTATTCAGAGAGAAATATGGTCTAGTAGGAACAACATTCACTCTTCAATCAGTATTGGCAGGTAATCCACAGCCTTACACATTTAAAGAGTTTAAGCCAGAGAGAGCAAAAGTTTATGAGTTTGGTTACAAAAGCTTAATCGCTCAAAGATTGCTTCTTGATGCTTCTATTTATTCTACTACCTATATCAACTTTATTGCAGGTCAAGTTATTGTAAAACCAACTGGCCCAGCTTCTAGAGAGGTATATTCCTTGCCAACCAACCTTGATCAAAACATCAATGCATTCGGATGGGCTTTAGGACTTGATTATAAAATTGCCAGAAGCTTCAATTTGGGAGGTAACATTTCTTACAACACGCTAAATGATGCTGGTGATTTATCTAATGAGCAAATTGCATTCAATACACCGGAATATAGATATAACGTATCATTCGGTTATAGAGACTCTAGAAAACCATTTGGATTCAATTTGGTGTATAGATATCAAGATAGCTACTTGTGGCAATCTTCTTTTGTAGGACCAGCAGTAAGAGTTACTGAGCAGAGTATTATGCCTGCTTTCGGAACTTTGGATGCACAAGTCAACTACAAGCTGAAAAACCTTAAGTCTATCTTAAAAATCGGAGGAACAAATATCCTGAATGAAAGCTATCAGTCTAACTGGGGTAACCCAACAGTCGGCGCTTTATACTACATCAGTATTACCTTCGACGAATTCTTGAACTAAGCAAAGAAAATACAATCAACCACCAACCTAAAATCGAAAAGCCACTTCAAAAGAGTGGCTTTTCTTATTTTTCTAGATTTATCTATAATTCAAACTGAAGCAAAACACACAGGAGTAGAAAGCTAGATTTTCTTATTCCCCGACTCCTTTCACCTCCAATAACTTTCCTCCTTTAGATTTTAGTTAAGTCAAACGAGCAGTTCAAATCTTCGCTTTACCCTTAATTTTTTACCAACTTTCAGCCTTCTGACTTCATCTTTGAGACTTTCATTTTCAGCCTTTTTATTTCAGCTTTCATACTTCAGCTTTCACACTTTATACTTCAGCTTTCTGACTTTAGCTTTCAGACTTTCTTTTCAGCTTTCAGACTTTAGCTTTTAGAATTCCACCCCTACTCTTCTTCCCTATTCAAAGTACTCAAGAAACTCACCAAATCCCTGATTTCTCTCTTGCTGAGAAGTTCTCCTTGATTTGGCATACTTGACGGTGCTAATTTTTTGCTTTGAATCTCTGCTTCCGAATAGGTTTTTTCAGGGTTGGATCCAACTTTAATAGTTACTCCAGCTTGACTCTCTCCCAAATAAGTGCCAGTTATGCTTTCCCCATTTTTTAATTCCAATGTAATAAAACCAAAACCAGGCGCTATTCTTTTATTAGGCTCTACGAGCGCAATCAATAATTCCTCTCGACTTAATTTATTGGCCACTCCATTTAACTTAGGTCCAGCGTTTCCACCCATGTCATCATACGCATGGCAACGGATACATTGCGCAGTCTGGTTTTGAAAGAAAATAGATCTCCCGGCCCGTACATTTCCTTCTGCCAATGCTCCAGCAAAGAGTTTCCATGACTCTCCTCCGGTCTTTTGCTCCAGCATTTTGGTAAACTGAGATTTCAATTCATTGGATAAAGTTGCATCGATAGCTTCTTCTAATTCAATCCAAGTGCTACTTGGTAAATCACCTTTAGAGAAGGAAGCCAAAATGGAATTCCATTCCTTAAACGAAGCGCTGTTTTCCATGCTTCCTAGAGTTAATAAAGCCCTTTGCTTTTCCGGACTTGTTCTTTTATCAATAATATCCATCAAGAGGCTAACCTTTTGCTCAGCTGGAATTGACGTTTGGGAAAGTAAGCCCAAGCCTGCAACTCTGACCCCTTGATTACTGTCTTTCATGGCCAAAGTAATAGCCTGAGCTAATTCAGTAGCCTTCATTCTTTCTAAGGCTGTGAGTGCCTCTATTTTCACCGATTCAGAAGGGTCAGTTTTTAATTTGGCTAAGAGGGCTTCCGATGCCTCTTGAATTCCTAACTTACCAATGGCTTTGGCAGCTTCCTTCCTAACTTCCATCTGAGAACTTGATAAGCCAGCGATCAATACATCCTTACTTTTTTCACGAAATAAAGAACCTTCTCTTTTAACCTCTCCACGGAATCTTCCATCCACTCTATCTACAAGAGATGGTTTAACCCAAGTTCCAATTGCAGCTATAGCCTCCAATTTGAGGGGTTCTGGCACATTGCTCCTGGAAATATAAGCCAGTACATGATTTAATTGTTCTTCTCCGCCAATTCGCTGATTTGCACTGATAATTCTTCTAACCAATGGCTCGTTCGTAAATGGAGTTTGATTCAAAAGTGCTGCTAAAGCTGGCATAGCTTCCGTTACTGAAAAATCATCGTGAATCGCCCTCGCAGCTTCAGTTACGATTAACTCCTCCGAGTCTTGTAGGAAATTAACCAAACCGGGACTTTCCAATCTTCTTAAAGCCAAAACAGCTCCCATTCTAACAGCTGCCGAGGGATGATTGGATAAGGCAGTGATTTTAGCTTCTTCACCTATTCTGGCTAATGCCAAACTTGCAGCATGTCTGAGGTAGGCATCTTCATCATTATTTTGTTCCAAAAGATGAATTAATGGTTCAGTAGCACTTTTTTCGGCGGCTCTTCCCAATGCCTCTGCCGCAAAAAACTGAGCTCTTGCATTAGAATCCTTTAGGTTGGCAATTAATTCCTTGCTTGCTTTTTTATAGCGAATATCTCCTAACCATTTAGCTGATTGGGCTTTGATTTCAGGATCTTTGTCTTTTAAAAATGGAACAATCGCATTCGCATAGTCCATTGACTCCATTCTTGCTAATTGACTCAAGCCTACTATCGCGTGGATTCTGGCATATTGGTTCGATTGATCTTTCAAAACTGTCTTAAAAACCTTTGCACCCTTCTCTCCTCTTTTGGCTAATTCGAATTGAGACTTTCTTCGAACTCTCAAATCTTGGTGAAACAGTCTGCTTTGTAATTCAGATTCCTTTAACTTCTTGAAATCGGCCTTAAGCTCCTTTTCAGTATCTTTTTGTAGCTCCCAGTTAATAGCCTCTTCATCCTCCAATTTCCAGATTCTTCCGTAGTTTTTGGTGCCCCAGCCATCAACCCAATCAGCAAAATACAATGCTCCTTCAGGACCAAAATCCATCCCAGTAGGTAATACTCCAGACAAAATTCTTTCCGTTGACTTCAGTTCAAAACTCGCTCCCTTAGGTTCCAAAGTGAACGCATGAATACCAGAATTGGCAGCATTTCCTACAAATTCAACTACAAAGAAATGATCCTTCCATTTGGGGCCTAAACCAGAACCTGGGTTGAAAACCATACCTGTTGGCCCGGATACATAATTGGCAATAGGTGGAGTAATAAAGGCCGCCTGAGATTCCCAACGTGGTACAAAATAGCGCTCGTCCATCCACACCTTATAGCCATTGTTATCAGGATCCCGGTACTTTCCGAATTGCCAGTTGATTCTCCAGCCAGTATCGGAGCCATTAGTTAGGTAGACCAATCTTTCTTTTTCTCCAGGATGATCTCCATCGTTGTCAACGGAAATCAAATTATTATGCGCATCGAAAACAAATTCATGGGTATTTCTGACACCCATGGCAAAAATTTCAAAATCAGAGCCATCTGGATTAGCCCTAGCTATCACTCCTCTATTCGGATATTTCCATTCCTGGCCATCTGGTCCTTTTCCATTAAAACCAATGTCTCCAATTCCCCAGTAAACACGGCCATCAGGCCCCATTTCCAATCCTGACATCCCATGAGCTCCAAATCCAATATGAATCCCATAGCCATGTGAAATGGAGGTTTTATCGTCCATGATACCATCTCCATTTTTGTCAACCAATCTCCACATATCAGGTCCCACACCAACATAGAGCGCATCTTCGCCCATCATCACAGCTCCGGCTACATCAGTCACCTCATCGTTGAAATCCTCTAAGATCAATTGTGAAAAATCTGCAAGCCCATCTCCATCAGTATCTTTTAATTTATAGATATGCTCCTTTTCCACAGTCATGTCTCTCCAATCATGGGAACCGTCACCATTCAAATCTTCTAACCAAGTGTTGAACTCACTTCTTTCTGGAGATAATTCAGCTCTTAGAAATGCTCTTTTGTCTTCAATATTCTGCAAGGCAATGGATCTGATTTCCCAATCCTGATGACCTCTAATATCAAATTCAGAATTTTTCTGTCGGTTTGTTCTGGAATAAAATAATTCCCCCTGATCATTGATATGAATTGAAATTGGGTCATATACCAAGGAATCAACTCCCCAAATAGAGAGCTTGAGACCATCTTTGAGAACAGGATTAATTTGAGCTCTTGCCGCTTCAGCTTGAGGACTGAGTTGCTCTAGGGTAAAAGTTTTGATCCTTAAATCAACCGGCTCTTCTTTTTTACAGGAGGATAAGGTGACAGTTCCAATTAGAAGCAAAGCTGTCAAATTGGAAAATAGGTTTTGGGATTGATGCATATTGACAAATAATAGGTTTGACAAATGCAAAATAATCAAAATGATTAAGGGAGTATTTTCCGTTGATCAAAAATGCTGTAAAACAAAAATCCCGACCAGAAGTCGGGATTTTGTTCACTTTAACCACTAACAACCATAAAACAAAAATGCTTTTAAACTCAGTAAACGAGTTACTTTGGTAGTCCGTACGGGAATCGAACCCGTGTTTCATCCGTGAAAGGGATGCGTCCTAACCCCTAGA
>NZ_VLOG01000021.1:0-16688 GCF_007655305.1 Algoriphagus algorifonticola | reverse complement strand
GAATCGAACCCGTGTTTCATCCGTGAAAGGGATGCGTCCTAACCCCTAGACGAACGGACCATTAAAAGATTCAGAAAACGTCCTTTCCTGAAATGTTGTGCAAATATAGAGGCTTGGTTTTAGAATAGCAAAGTGCCCACAAAAATTTCTTCTGTATTTCACCTAAAAACCTGAACCAAAGCAATTAAAATTTCATTTCAATCCCTGTAATCCTTTTTCTAATTTTACGATTCAATAAATAGACTCATGCCATATAAACCCAAGACGAGAATTGCCATCAATGGCTTTGGAAGAATAGGAAGGTATACTGCAAAACTTTTAATAGAAAATCCCGACTTTGAATTAATAGCGATCAATGACTTGGCAGATGATAAAGCCATCGCTCATTTGCTGAAATATGACTCCATACATGGAAAGTTGGATCGAGAGATATCGGTCAATCAATCCATCCTGAATGTTGGTGATCAAAAAATCAAATTACTCAGCCAATCATCTCCCGACAAACTTCCCTGGAAGGAATTGGATATTGATGTGGTTATAGAAAGCACAGGTAGGTTTACTGACAGAGAAAATGCTGAAAAGCATCTTCATGCAGGTGCTAAGAAAGTCATTATTTCAGCACCTTCTCAGGATCCAAGTATTAAAATGGTGGTACTGGGTGTGAATGATTCTATTCTTACAGGAGAAGAGAAGATCATTTCCAACGCATCTTGTACCACAAATTGCCTTGCTCCTATGGTCCAGGTCTTGGAAGAGAACTTTGGAATAGTAAAAGGCTATGCATCCACTGTTCATTCCTATACCAATGATCAAAATCTCCATGATGCTCCTCATAGAGACCTCAGGAGAGCCCGTGCTGCTGCATATAGCATCATTCCTACCACCACCAATGCAGGAAAGGCTTTGGACCGTGTCATGCCTGCTTTGGACGGAAAAATCGAAGCATCTGCCATGAGAGTTCCAGTTCCTGACGGTTCTTTGACGGATTTGATAATTTCTTTGGAAAAAGAGGCATCCGTTGAAGAGATTAATTCTGCATTTGAGAAGGCTGCCCAAGGTAACTTAAAAGGAATCATTCAGGTGGAGAAGGATCCCATCGTCTCCATGGATATTATTGGCAATCCATACTCCTGCATTTTAGATGCAGCACTTACTTCTTCTAAAGGCAACTTGGTGAAGATAGTAGGCTGGTATGACAACGAAGCAGGTTATGCCAATAGGCTAGTTGAACTCGCCAAAAGAATTTCAGTGAATATTCACTAATCTTTGACCCTATTCAATCCTAAGGCCTTTACCATAATATTTGGTAAAGGCTTTTGATTTTCCTTGAGTTTGAAATAAAGTCCCAGTTTTTTAAAAATAGGTACACGGTAAGTCTCCACAAATTCAATCAAAGTACCGTCGAGGTCTTCTAAGTATGAAAACCTTCCTGCGGCCTCTCCCATGTCAAAATTATTCTGGCTATCCACTGTAAAGGCCAAATTCATATCCTGACTTTTGGATTTGAGTTCATCCATTTGATTCACATCAAAGCAAACATGGATAAAGCCCAGGTCTCCCCAATCTCGATTTTCAAATACTGGAACTCCTTTATCCCCTTGATATTCGAGCAATTCAATCTGATTTTGACAGAGAAGTTTGCCAAATGCTCCAGTAGGACTTTGATTATTCTGAAGAAAAACCCTTCTGAATGAAGCAGAATCTAACTTCTGGGTTGGTAGGTCTTCCCATTTTTCAGTTTGATCCAAAAGTTGATGAGGATGCTGTAAAAGGTTTTGGTACAATGAAAGTGACTGATCAATGGAGCTGGTGCCAATAGTTACGCCACAAACACCTCCAGTTAAGGCTTCCGACTGACTAAACCAGGAAGAATTTTCTCTTAGCTCGAATGTGTTCCCGAATGGATCTTTGACAAAAAAGTGTGAAACTCCCAGCGGATCTTTACAAGGCTCAGTCAATATTTGAGCTCCTATTTTCTTCAGATGATTAAAGCAGCCTTCAATTTGTCTACATCGAATTTTAATAGCCAAAATTCCAAGGTTTCTAAAATCAAGATCAAAGTCTGCTTTTTGTGGTTTTTTGGATTCGTATTGCCAAATTTCGAAACCGCCTCCCCCTTGCATATTCATGGCTAAAATGGCATGTCTACTATGCACCTTCCCACTAGTATAGCGAGTCATCAACTTGGCTTCTGCCTTATCCTCAAAGATAGGCACGTTCATGCCAAATGCTTTTCTGTACCATTTCCAGGCCTCGGTTGCATTTTCTACGCCAATACCTACTTGCTGAATTCCATTGATTGAATAACCTGTCATAAGAGCTCCTATCGATGTTTTAATAATTGGAAATAAGCAGATTTAATTTTAGCCGGTGGAAAATTTAGCATGAAGTATGCAAATGCAACCAAGTTGGCTATTTGAACTCTTAACCAGCTGTTTTCGTCGTATTTCCTGGCTGAAACCATAATTGATTTGGGAATAATATGAAAATCTGAAACTGCCTTGATTCTCTTGACCAAATCGAAATCTTCCATAATGCAATATTCTTCATCAAAACCTTTCAATTCTTCAAAGAAGCTTTTCTCTATAAATAAGGTTTGATCCCCACCCCCTGCAAACAGGCCATTGAATCGGGTAAACCAACCATTGATTTTTAGCATCCAACTATCTGAATCAAACTTATAGCGATAACAACCCGCTTTTTTTCCACCGGAAATAGCTAAAGAAATATCCTCAAAAAAACTTTCTTTTGGTCTAGAATCCGCATGCACAAAATACAATACCGAACCCTTAGCTTCAGCAGCCCCTTTGTTCATTTGAGCTGCTCTAGAGGCTTCTGAAGCCAGAATATATTTTACTCCCAGTTGATGACATACCTCTTTACTTTGATCGGTACTTGCTGCATCTACTACCAGGATTTCTCTATCCAATTTGGGAGAATTTTGAATCAACAAAGGAAGCAGTTCCTTTAGATTTTTTTCTTCGTTGTAAATTGGGATGATGATGGATAAAAACATACAAGAATTCTCTTCGCTCAATACACTCTCTGGATTACATAGTTTTTTATGGGGTTTTGGATAATTACTTTATCCAATTCATCACCCTTGTAATGAAATTGATTTCTGTTGCCATCAATTTCTATTTCGAACACATTCGGTTCAACTTCTTTGACTAGACTAACCAAGCCATATGTTTCAGATATTAATAATTGATTGTGCTTGGGTTTTTTGAAATAGAGCTTGCTGACAGAAAGGTCAATTGATTCCTTGACAGGATCTGTGTTTTCGAATTTATAAGTATTTGCATCTACTTCATAGAAATTCTTTTTCCAGATAATTGTAGATAAAAACTCACCCCTATTAGACTTAAGGTCTGCAATTGAATTCAACAATCTGTCTTCTCCATATTTTGCATTGATTAAAAAGTCCACGAATAACTTCCCGAAAAACCAAAAGCTCACACTACTCTTAAGGCTATAATTCGTGTTTAAATTTTCTTTGACTTGTTGAGCTTCCAAATCACCGATTTTGATTCCTGCCACTTTGATATCAAACTGACGCTTTTCCTGGACAGTTTGACTGTAGGAATTGGTAAAAAGAAATATTTGGAAAAATAAAATGAAGAGAATTGCCCTCATTTTTACAGCTAAACGATTGATGCACATGTTCATGATCTCTTACCCATGAAAAACAAACTTTCCCTTGACAAGATCCCAATCAGCTTCGTTGTCCACATCAGATAGTGTGGGAAGCGTTGTAAAAGGAATAGAAAGCTCATTTAACCTTTTCATGGTTTCCGGAGCTACATCTTTGGTACTCCAAGGCATATCTTCAAAAAGTTCAGGGACAAATTTTGACATTCCTAAAAGATAGTACCCTCCATCTCTTGCCGGTCCGATTACGACCTCTTCATTTTTAAGGTCTTTAAATGCTTTCTTTAAAACGCCGGCATCCAATTCGGCACAATCAGTACCTAATATTAATATTTTTTCATAACCAGCTTCAAATAATTCCTCAAAGGCATTTTTCATCCTTTCTCCTAGATCTTTACCTTCTTGTACTCTCAGTTCGTAATGATCCCTGCTTTCTGAATCTGTGATAAAATCCGAAAAATAAAGAAACTTAGGGCAATCTAATTCAAGGCATACCTGATGGGTATATTCTGTGAGAAGTCGGTATACTTTTAGCGCTTCTTCATCTCCGATGGTA
Organism: Algoriphagus algorifonticola; assembly: GCF_007655305.1. Taxonomy (GTDB): domain Bacteria; phylum Bacteroidota; class Bacteroidia; order Cytophagales; family Cyclobacteriaceae; genus Algoriphagus; species Algoriphagus algorifonticola. The sequence continues at coordinate 12,481 of NZ_VLOG01000021.1, read as the reverse complement.
GCCGCAAGTCGAGTTTTTACTCTTCCTTTTTGTGCATTTTTTTGAAATATGATAATAGCTGAATTGTAAAGACTCATTGCAGTTCTATTGATTTACTCGTTAGGGATAAAACACATTTCCTTAAGTTTAGAAACTTTAAAAAGTTTTAAACTCAAGGAAAACAAAGGTTAAATAAAATTTTCTGAGGGTGATAAAACCTTAGAAAATCCAAATTAAGAAATAAAATACGAAGTTATCGCCAGGAAAGGATTATATCGACTTCTTGACAGGATGATTTTTCTGATTAAAGTTAAGCTCAAAATTGCTCATGCAGATATGAAACTAGTCCAATACTTTCAAAATAAGTATATAAGGCACTTTGAGCATGATGAATCAAAAATGGATATCGGCGGATGGGTAGTTCTTAAAAAAAAGATTGGACAATCAGAAGCTTTTACAAACATCTTTCTACGTGTATTCAGTTAATGATTTATCGCTTGATCTGTTCAACCAATTTCACAGCCTGATTAAAAGCAATACCTAACTGCTCTAAATTGCCGGATTGAATCCAGTCTTTTTTGATCAACTGAGAACCCAAGCCAACACAAAGCACACCCGCGTCAAACCAAGGCTTAATACTTTCTAAGGTGGGTTCGATTCCTCCTGTAGCAATTATTTCTATTTTTGGCAGCACGGCATGCACAGCCGGTACAAATTCAGGAGTAAGCAAGTTTGCTGGATAGATTTTCACCAACTCAGCTCCAAGTTCCTGGGCTTCCCAAATCTCAGTAACCGTTCCACATCCGGGAACCCAAGGCACATCGTTTCGGCTACAGTATTCTCCAAGTCTTGGGTTCATCACTGGTGCAACAATGAATTCTGCACCCATTTCCAAAAATTCCTCAGCTTCGTATGGATGATAAATTGTCCCTACCCCCAGACTAAGTCCCGGTAATTGGTCTGCCAATTTTCTAAGGCTGGGAAATATTTTTGTTGCTTCCGAACCCCTATTAACTAGTTCAATGACCCTGATTCCTGAATCGTAAGCAACCTGCAAAATATTCAGGCAAACCTCCTCACTGGAATGGTAAAAAATAGGCATCAGTCCTGCCAGGTTCATTTGTTTGATAAATGGGCTTTCGGTGTTTCTCATATCATCTTTTGATTTTTCCTGATGTGCCGTCGGCGACCTCCTGAACTTCTTCTATGGAAGATAACAATAAGTCTCCATGCACCGCATGTTTCAGGACTCCTGCAGCCATTCCAAATTCTATCGCCCATTTGGGATCATTTTTTCTGAGGCCAAAAATTAATCCTGCAGCAAATGCATCCCCCGTACCTACTCGATCCAAAATGGGCTTCACCTCATAATTTTTCGAATTCCAAACCTGCACTTTGCTATGAAGTTCTGCATCTAAGGAATTGTGGCTGGCTGAATGAGTTTTTCTATTGGTTTTGGCGATGAACTTCAACTGAGGATACTTTTCAAAAGCATAAGCCTTGGCCTCATTAAAGTCATTAAAGTTCTTGTTTAAGCATTGATTGAAATCTCTGGTTCCTGCTATCAATACCGAAGAAAGTTCAATTAAATTGGGCATTACTTCATGCGCCATTTTTCCATATTGCCAGAGATTACTTCTATAATTAATATCCCCTGATACTTCAATATTTTTGTTTCTGGCGATTTTCAGAATTCTGTAAGTTAAGTCCGCAGCTTCTTGCGAAATAGCAGGACTTATACCTGACCAATGAACCCAGGAAACTCCTTCTAATTCTTTCTCCCAGTCCTTTTCGCTTCCATCATATTTCGAAAAACTGGAACCGAATCGATCATAAATGATTTTGGAGCTTCTTTGTAAACTTCCATTTTCTAAAAAATACAAGCCCAATCTACCAGGCAAAAAGCTAATTAAACTGGTGTCCATACCACTTTTCCTCAATTCGGATACAGCCCTTTTACCTAATTCATCATCTGGAAAGGCTGTTACATGGGAAACATGTTCTCCCCAATAGGCCAATGCTGCCCCTACATTTGCTTCTGAGCCACCAAATTCAATTTGAAAAGAATTGGCCTGAGCAAATCTTCTATTATCTGCCGGAGATAACCGCAGCATCACTTCTCCTAGAGTGATAATTTTATTCATGAAAAAGAAGGTTGGTTGGTATGAGTTCCAAATTAGAAAATAGCGGGTGAAAGTCCCCCTTCCTTTATGTAAAAAATAGCGGAATCCATTTCAGGTCATAAAAAAAGGCGACCAAAGTCGCCTCATTTACCCAATTCTGAAAATCAATCAATTGATTTTAATTAACGCTGTCACGGTAGACTCTCCTTCTCCATTCATAGGGTTATAATAACCAATTACTTTTCCTGTACCTGTTGCGTTTTCATATTTTTTTGTTCCTCCCACCACAATTAAATCGGCTTCAAACTCCACTCTATCCGGTGCCATTGGAGATGCTACATTAGTTTTACTTTCAAAAAATAGAGCATGCCCAGCCTCATTTACAGTCACGGAATGTACATTGTCAGGTATACCTGTAATTCCAAGATCGGCCAAGTCTTGAGCGAAAAATTGAGTCACTGGTGCACCTTCGGAGGTAGCTGGTCCAGTAATAACTTGGTTGATAAATGAGTAAACATTCCCCATAGTCCGGGCTTTGCCTTTTCCATTACCTGGAAGATAAACTACCCCGTCAAAAGTCATTGGATCTACAGGTACAAATTGACCCTCAACCTCTCCAAGTGCAATAATTTGATTTGCAAACGAGTCTTTATACTCTACCAATCCCCCCTTTTTTAGGTTCTCCCCTCCTTCTGAATCCTTAACTTCAAGAGATTTTTCTAGTGAAGCAGTCTCTTCTAAAGGACCTTCTGTATCTGAAATACAGGATGTTACGATGAATGCTGATGCCAGAATTAGGAAACTCTTAGCAAAGAAGTAATTCTTTTTCATTTGAATAATTTTTAAAGATGATTGAACTTTATGGTTATGTGAAACAAATATTTTCAACGAATTTGGAACGATTAGATATCTCAAATCCATTTATTTGTATTACATACCAATAAAAATGCCAATTATTCAGATTCGATAAGAAAAAATTTGGCTGAGCCAGCTTTTAATCGAATTTCCTTTGCTTTTTGATATTCCTTGGAATTGTACCAGGCTTTTGCACTTTTCCCATCTGGGAACTGCAGCATTACCAATCTATCATGAGTCCAGGCTCCTTCAAGGGCTTCCACAGGTTGTCCGCGTAGCACAAATTTTCCACCATATTTTTCTATAGTAGCCGGAGTTAATTTTTTGTACTCCTCATACAATACCTGATTTGTGATGTCAACTTCAACTATAATATATGCTGGCATAATCTTTTTAATTATTCAAACCCAATACCCGCAGCAAATCTTGCTTTGGCTACAGCAACTTTCCTTTTTGCAATTAATTGGTTCAAAGTCAATCTCGAGTCAAAGACAGATACTTCCCGGGCGTTGACCAAGAACAAACTACTCTCTCCCATGTCAAATTTCCTGATTTCAGCATCCAATAATCTTTGTAGACTGAATACATTTTCAGAGAAGACCTGAACCTGCGTACTCAGGGCTGAAAAATTATTAATCTCTGCTTCTAGTTTGGTTCTAAGTTCCAGTGCTTTGATGTCTCTGGAGTTCTGCTTGAAATCAATTTTAGCTTTAGCCAATCCTAATGAGCCTCGTGCTTTTCTCCAAAGCAATGGAGTATATACTGACAGCCCAAATTTGTAATTGTTCTCAAAAAAAGGTGCATCCTGAAATCCATCGAAAGTTTCGACTAAGAAATTGTATTTGAGTTTCACTACAGGTAGAAGTGATTGAGCTTTGAGCTTTCTGTCAATCTCTAACCCTGCCAACTCATAATCCACCAACTGAATTTCCGGATGATTCGTAATCAGAGTTCTTAATTCCTCAGGGTTTAGGACTAAAGACAAATCGATTTCCAGATTTTCAGGAATTGTCTGCTCATCCAAAACCATGGGAAATCCATCCTCACTCCAAAGAAATGCGCTTAAGAATTGAGTAGCTGCGAAATACTCATTTCTGGCATTTTGTAGTCTATACTGCCTGTTTAACAATTGAGAATAGGCTTCAACCGTATCAATAGCGGCTACGTCACCCTGCCTAAAAGAACTAACAATGCCTTCAAATCGGAATTGAGTTAGCCTTACAGCTTCCACTAATGCTTCCTGATTTGCATAAGTTAATGCCCAGTTCCAATATGCCTCATATCCTCTCAAATAGAGCTCATTAAGCATTCTTGCCCGCTCAACCTCTGTAGATTGTTGATAAATTTGAGCCTGTCTCAAACTTGCCCTTCTTTCATCCAAAATCAATCCTTGGCCCAAATTAACCGCAGCACCTGCGGCAAATAGCCCTCCGGAAGGAACAGTTCTTTCCTCATTCAGAAACTGTCCATTATTCTGTTCAAATGTACCGTTCAACTCAATTCCAGCCCAAGTGGGAATAATTACTCCTGCTTCCCGCTTGTCATAATAATTGGTCTCTTTGTACTGTTTGCTGTCAAGGTCTCCATATACCAATGGATCAAATGCTCCCCTAGCTGTTCTCAATTCCATATCCCCGAATTCCAGCTGGATTTCCGCCTGCCTAGCCATAGGATGATATGCCTGAAGCCAAGAAATGAAGGTTTCCGCTCTCAAGGTATCAGCTGCCTGACCATAAGTCAAAGAGGATAGAAAAAGACCTAAAACGATGAAGAAATATCTCATTTCTTTTCCTTGGCTAATGCATCTTTTTGTTCCTGTGTGTAATAATCAGCCGGGAATCCATTCAACTGACGCCAGATTTCATACCACACAGGTACGTCGTTAAGAAGAGCGATTCCGTCAGCTCCAGATCCTATTCTTAGCATTTCAGGCCAAGCTTCTTCTTCCGGATCTTCTATTACCAAAACACGATATTGATTATTATTTCCTGCAAACTGATCAATTGCGACTACAACTCCTCCAAATGTACCATTGGATATTTGGGGCCATCCGGAGAATACAATTGCCGGCCATCCATCGAAGATAAAGCGAACTTTATTACCCACTTTTATCAAAGGAAGATCAACCGGCTGCACATACATTTCTACTGCCAAAGCAGCCTCAGCCGGTACGATGTTGAGAATAGGATCACCTTCTTTGATAGTCTCGCCTAGACCAACCTGAATCGCTCTCGCTAGGTATCCATCCTGAGGTGCCAGAATATATCTAAAGCCAGTCCTAGCTTCATAATTCGAATAGGTGTTTTCCAGTTTGGAAACTGTAGCTTCCGTATCAAACTGAGAGGACATGGCCGTATACATTTCAGACCTTGCCTTGGCTAATTTATCCTTAAACTCATTGTCAATGGCGCCCAATTCAATCTGAGCGGAAAGAAGCTCGTTTTGACTGGATAAATAATCGTTTTCAGCTGCAATTAATTTGGCATTTACATCCTGAAACTTCAATCTTCTTGATTCCAATTCAGTCAGTGACTGCAAGCCCTCAAGATACAAGGTCTCATAACGTGCAAGCTGCTGCTTTCCAATGTCAAAGTTTACCGAGGCCTGATAAAATTTGATGCTGTCAGATTCTACTTTTAATTCCGCCATTCTGAGTTTATTCTCAGCCTGTTGAATTTTCAAGATATTATTCCTCTCCAAAGCCTGAATCTGAGCCTTCAAAGCTTCCACTTTTTCCCCGTAGGATCTGGCCGCGAAAGTTTTAGCATTGACTTGTTGCTGAGTTCTTGGCAATAATAATGAATCAAAATATTCATCTTTTACTTCAGAAATCCTCAAGATAGTATCCCCTTTTGCCACAAAAGCCCCTTCACTCACATACCATTTTTCGATTCTACCAGCAATGACAGAATGAATGGTTTGAGGCCTTTGATCAGGCCTTAAAGCCGTCACATAACCCTTTGAACGGATATTTTGAGTCCAGGGAAGGAATAGCATCCCAAAGAAAACTAACATGATCACTGTCAAAATCCTGACTCTCTTCTGACTCTCTTTGACAGGCAAAGTCATCACCAAACTTTTGGCCCCACTGAAAGGAATAGATTCCTTGATTCTAATATTTGAAATATTCAGCATGACTTAATTAGAATTTGAAGTGAATGATAAATAGCCCTCATGATTTCCCTGGAAGACATTTTTACCTTGATCCATAACAATAATCTCATCTACCCGCTTAATGGCTTCCTCGTCTTTGGTTACCAAAATCAAGGTCCAATCTCCTTTGATCAAATAATCTAAGATTCGATTTTTTACATCCTCATATAAGTGAAGAAGTGCGTTCTCCATGATGATCGCTTTTGGCTTGCCAATCAATGCTCTAGCCACCAAAATACTTTGAATTATACGCTTTGAAAGACCCTTTCCTTCGGGTTGCAACTTCGTTTCCAAATCATTAGGTAATTGATAGATATACTCTTTCAAATCCACCAATTCTAATACAGATTCCAGTTGCTTATCATCATATTCTCTTCCAACGATAATGTTTTCCCGAATAGTCCCGTGGAAAATCTGCTCCATTTCTAAAACATCACCAACCATGGATCTGTATTTTTCCAATTGAATCATATCAATGGATAAATCATTGACCATGACTTTACCTTCGTATTCTTCATACAATCCAGAAAGTAAAGCCAAAAAGGCACTTTTTCCACTGCCACTCTTTCCAGTTACGGCAACTTTTTTTCCGGGTTCTATGGTCAAAGAAATTCCTTTAAGAATAGGATGGTCCGAATCCTGGGGATGAAACACCACGTTTTCCATTCCAAACTTTAATCCTTTTGGATTAGATACGATTACTTTTTCTGTGCCTCTCGTGTTCTCCAGTTCCAAATCCATTATATGGCCTAGCTTTTCTGTAGCCACCAATGTGTCATACACAGTTTCAAGAGAAAGAATCAACTTTTCTACAGAGTTGACCACCAATACAATGATTACCTCAGCAGCTACAAACTGACCAATACTGATTTGATCGTTAATTAAAAGCAAGCTTCCTGCAACCAATAAACTAGATACGATCAACACCTTAAATGCAATCATGATCTTGTATTGGAAGATCAAAACGGCAAAGTGCTTGGATCTGAAATCCACATAAAACTGCAGGAGTTTATCAGCCCTTAAAATTGGCAAACGAGTATTCCCCACCAATTTGAAGGTATTCATGGTTCTTCCTATTTCTTCCAGCCAATAAGCTGTTTCGTATTTATAAGAAGACTCTTTCATGGCAGTTTCCATACCTCTAGGGCCAGTGATGTAGAAAATCAAACCCAAAATCACGAACAAGGCAATACCAAAAAGAATGAAAGTTGGGTGATAAACTGACAATAACAACAAACCGAAAATCACCTGAAGCAAAGCAGTAGAGAAATCAATCAGAATTTTTGAAAGCCCTTTTTGCAAGTTGACTGTATCAAAAAATCTATTAACCAATTCAGGTCCATATTGTCCATGAAGAATTTCTGCCTTTACCCTTGGCAATCTATAGGCAATGCTCAATCCCGATTTTGTGAAGATTCTCTGTTGCAATTTCTCCATAATTTGGAGCTGAGAAATCTGAAGAAATCCACCAAATGCAACACCTGCTGCCACAATCAGAACCAAAATAATCCAGGATGTTGATATTCTACCTCCTAGAATAAAGTTCAAAATCGCCTGAATACCAAGAGGTAAGGTAAGTGTAATTAAACCATTTAATACGGCATAGAAGTAAATCGAATAAACCTGACTTTTTTCTTCTTTCAGTAATCTGAAAAAGCGCTTAATGGGTGTTATATCGCTATTAGTTGCCATTTTGAATCGTATTTACGACCAGTTGATGAAAGAATTGAAAACGTGAAGCAGCTCCCAAACCATTTTCTGTCATTCCCGGGAGATGCTGGGAATTAAAAGACTGCAATAAACTTGACTCTAAAACAGTGTAAGCCAAGGTTTTTGGGTATTTATAGGAAGGGTTAATTTCCTGAATAATATTGGCTATTCTTTCACCAAACTTGTAAACCTGGGCAAAGATTCCAATTTCATTTTCTACGTCTACTTCTTTTGTTAAAAAACCCTTCAAAGACTCATTTACTACAATATCTCTTAGAATCGAGGGATTCAAATATTCATTTTTGGTAAAGACAGGACCTTCTGAAAGCAAACGAATAGCCATTGATAGTCTCTCTGCCGGATCCTTTAGATTCGCCGTGCTATACACTAAATTATGCTCCATCCAACCCCAATACCAGGCTGTAAGGTAAAGCAGAAGTTTATGTTTATTGTCAAAATACCGATAAATCGCTGCTTCTGTACTTCCGATTTGTATGGATAGTTTTTTAAAAGTAAAATTTTCCATCCCCAATTCCTGTATCAGTTTAGAGCCTTCCTTAACAATGGATGTGCCCAAATCCGAGCTAAATGGCTCTTTTTGATACAAATTAGGATTGACTTCTACTTTGATTTTACTGAGAATAGCCTCCATAATTGGTCTGATTTAAACCCATAAAACGGACAGTTTTGAAAAAGGTTTAGTATCGCTTCGATTTTTGTTAGTAATAATAACAAAAAATTAGGATTGTTTCCAGTAACACATTGGCCAGGCGATTAGAATGGGGTGAATGATCACCAGTCTTACCCATCCAATCCAGTTTGAAACACAAAGACCTCCATCAATGCAAGATCCCTTTTGAATAAAATAAACATGGGATGGAATAAAGGCCAATAGCATTAAAACAATTCCTACAATAGCTAACCTCCTTACCTTTTTGATCAGGAGACCTATCCCAAGAATAATTTCAGCTATGCCTGCCAAAACATTGATGATATCAGCCTTTGAAAAATAATCCGGGATTAATGGGAGGTAAAATTCAGGATTTAGGAAATGATTGATGCCTGCAAATATGTAAAAGCCCGATAGGACAAAAAGGGAATAACGCTTCAAGACTTGTATCATAGTAGTGCGATTGGGATTAAAAGTATATGGATATCCGCTTTCCTACAAGCAACAACAAAATACGCCTTATTGTCTGCTAAAAGGATCAGAATCCGGAAGCTTCGGTCTTCGGTCATCGGTCTTCCAACCAGCCAATCAAAGAAAATCAGGAAACTGGCATGAATGCGGATAATCAGTTAAATGTATATTCATAACTTACAATCCTATAAATTGATTTGAAATCTTTTTAATTGATCATTTGAATGCAGTTTCCTCCCGAGCTTCCAGTAAGAAAATCGGTTTTTTGGCCACCCGTAATTCTGCTCATTTTTGCAGTAGTTCTCTCCATTTTATACCCTGGAGTTTTTGACTTGAAGATGCGGGAGATTCAAAACTGGATACTTATCAATTTTTCACTGGGATTTAGTTGGCTTTCTTTCCTGATGACCCTATTAATTGTATGGGTATTTTTTTCACCTTTGGGAAAATACCGAATAGGAGGAGAAAATGCTAAACCTCGATTACATACTGTTTCTTGGTTTGCAATTGTCCTTTGTACCACTATTGCAGTGGGAATTCTATTTTGGGGAAGTGCAGAACCACTTTCTCATTTTCTCTTCCCTCCTGAGTTCATTCCAATCGAACAACAATCAGAGGCTGCCAAATCATTTGCTTTGGGTGCTCTTTTTTTTCACTGGGGCTTCACTCCTTATGCTATCTACGCAGTTCCTGCTTTGCTTTTTGGATTGATGTTTCATCAAAAGAAGAATAAGTTTCGATTGGGGCTGATGCTTAAGCCTACTTTGGGAACAAAAAAATCAAAACTTTCAGAATCATTAGTAGATATGATCAGTCTCTTTGCTTTGGTGGCTGGGATGGCTGCATCTCTGGGAGCAGGGATTTTGAGTCTTTCAGGTGGGGTTCAAAATATTTTCCCCAATGTAAGTTTCTCTTTATCCTCATCTATAGTTACTGTGCTAATAGTCTTCACATTTGTGATTTCTGCCAAATCAGGCATAGAAAAAGGTATAAAAAACTTATCTCTCTTCAACTTGGGGTTTTTCCTGATTTTTATAAGCCTCTTTTTGATCTTAACTAATGGGGGATTTCTAAAGAATATTATGTTGGGTTTCCAGCAATATTTCTCAAATTTTCTGGATCTCAGCCTTCAAATCTCTGGAAAAAACAAGCAATGGACTTATGATTGGTCTACCTTCAATTTTGCCATATGGATGGCTTGGGCACCTATTACAGCATTATTCTTAGGGAAAATTGCAGTGGGAAGAACAGTGCGGGAATTCCTCTTAGTTTCCTGGTTTTTCCCAGCACTATTTTGTTTGATTTGGATGGGGATTTTTGGAGGAAGTACCCTCGATTTGGCTTTAATATCTCCCGATAAATTTCTAGATTCTTTTGTAGAAAGGGGGCCTGAATCCATCATCTACTTAGTTTTTGAAGAAATTGGATACTATCCCCTTTTTGCAGGAATATTTTTGATTGCCATGTTTATTTCCTATGTCACTGCTGCTGACTCCAGCACCGAAGCCTTGGCCAGTTTAAGTATGAGAGGCGGAGCAGAAGATGATTTTCATGTTCCCAGTTCGATAAAAATCTTTTGGGGAATTTTAATAGGTGCAACAGCCTGGATAATGATCAACTTTTCAGGAATTGACGGAGTCAGAATCCTTTCAGTGATCGGTGGTCTTCCGGCACTTTTCTTTTTAAGTTTGGTAAGTGTAGGTTTAGCTTTGGTCAGTTTCTCCCCGAAAAAATATCTTTAATAGCCTTCCTTATATTTAAGTTTTCCGACTGCATATAAGTACAAAACTTTAGAATATCGGAGCATAGCCGGGAGCAAAACCAAGTTGATCACTACTATGGTTGTCAAATACATCCATAGCTTGGGAACGTCTACCAACACATTAATCGCCACAAAAACTGCTATCACCAATGCCACGGAGAAGGCATAACTGATGTACATGGCTCCGTCGTAAAATCTCGGTTCTGGCTGAAAACTGGCATTACATACTTCGCAGGAATGCTTAATATCAGTCAATTTATTGAAACTAAAGATTGAAACAGAAAAGATATTTCCTTTCCTGCAACGTGGACATTTGGCTTCTACAATTGCGCCTGCGAGACTTTTTGACATCATTATTTATATTTTCTGATTATCCGCAATCATGCCAGTTGCCTTATTTTCTTTGCTTAACTGGCTGGAAGACTGATGACCGATGACCCAGCCACGGCCTTTAGGTTTGCAAAGTAGAATTATTTGAGAAAATCAGAGCTAATATCTTTACGATTATTAAGTGACTCAGATATTGAATAAATTGAAAAAGAATGGGGTGAACTTTCGCCACGGCTAGGCTAGCGACCTCTTGCCAGTATCAGTCCCCATTCTTAGTTGAGTTGCCAGTAACCAGTTAGAATTTTAGGCTTTAGGCCTGTTAAAGGTTTTAGTTTCCGCAACTCTCATTTGTTAAACTTCAATGTCTAAATTATGAAATTCAAATCAATTATTGGAGTCGATGTAAGTAAATCTACACTTGATGCTTATCTGAAGATCAACCAATGCCACGCAGTCTTTGAAAATAATGAGAAAGGTTACCAGGAGCTGGTGGAATGGGTAATGGAAAACTCTGGGTTAATACTCGCAGAAGAACTGCTTTTCGGATTTGAATCCACTGGGATTTATTCTTCAGAACTTGCTTTGTTTCTTGAAAAGCACTCCCTACCATTTTATATCATCTCAGGACTTGAATTAAAGCGATCCTTGGGAATAAGAAGAGGTAAGTCAGACAAGGCAGACTCTAAAGACATAGCTGAATATCTTTATGAAAAGCAGGAGAAGATTATCCCCACTGTTCCTCCCAAAAAGGTCATCCAGGATCTCAAAAAGCTGTTTAATTACAGAGAGCGACTTGTAAAAGACAGAGCAGCTTACATCACCCGTATCAAAGAATATGAAGCTGTAGTTTCAGAAAACAAATTAAAAGTCTATCAAAAATCCAATACCGAAGTAATCGCTTGTTTAGATAAACAGATCGAAACCGTAGAGAAAGAAATAGACAAACTTTTACGCAAAGATGAACTGTTAATGAACCAATATAAGCTGATTAACTCTATCAAGGGCATAGGCCCACAGACAGCTGTTGCACTTATCGTCTTAACAGAAGGGTTTACCCTATTCGATAGCTGGAGAAAGTTTGCCAGTTATGCAGGAACAGCACCGTTTCCCAACCAGTCAGGTACATCCTATCGAGGGAGAACCAAAACCAGTCCGCTGGCGAATAAGAGAATTAAAACACTGCTGACATTATGTGCAGGCACAGCCATCCAATACAGCACTGAGATGAAGACCTATTACAAGAGAAGAACCGGTGAAGGGAAAAGCAAAATGAGCACACTTAATATTATCAGAAATAAACTTATTGCAAGGGCTTTTGCTGTTGTCAACCGAAATTCCAGCTATGTAGACATATTAAAATATGCCGCATGAAAAAAAACTGAAAATCTTCTTGCTTAAACCTTAGAATACTGGCAGGCGAAGCTTCCG
>NZ_VLOG01000020.1 GCF_007655305.1 Algoriphagus algorifonticola | reverse complement strand
CATTATATTAAGAGATGGATAATAAGCTCGAAACGACAAGAGGCTACTACAATCCCTCTTTTTCCTGACTTGTCCACCTATTTTTTTTGAAAACCATAAAGTGTTCTATATCAATCAAATAAGTCTATCTTAGTGCCGAATATTCCGCACTAAGATTTTTTTATGCTAAAAATTAGGAAAGTAAAGACTTCCTCAGGTAAGAGAGCTGTTCAAGTCATTTTATACAAGGACTACAAACGAAAGGTGCTCAAGCATATCGGTTCTGGGAAAGATGATGCAGAGATACAGCTGTTAAAGTTACAGGCTAACCAATTTATTAAGGACTACACGCAGCAACTCTCTGTTTTCCCAAGCGATAATCCGAACATGCTGCTATTTATAGAGCATACCGAATGTATTGGCTTCTATTATGGTTTTTTTTACACGACCATTCAAACGTTGATAGAACAAATTGGCTTTAGTAAAGTGTGCAATAGTTTGTTGCAAGATTTAGTAACGATAAGGATATTAGAGCCAGCTTCAAAACTCCGCTCTATTGAGCTTTTAAAGTCCTATTTTGGCATTAATCACAGACGGCAAAATTACTACAATGAAGCCCCAAAGTGGCTTGAATTAAAGGAGCAGGTGCAGCGCACAGTATTATCCTTTGCCCAAAAGGTATATAGTTTAGATTCTACCCTTATGTTTTATGATGTAACGACCTTGTACTTTGAAACTTTTGAAGGGGATGAATTGCGAAAGACTGGATTTTCAAAAGACAACAAAGCACAGCAGCCACAGATATTGGTGGGGCTGATGGTAAACAAAGATGGTTTTCCCATTGCTTTCGATATTTACCCGGGAAACACCTTTGAGGGGCACACGATTATCCCCACAATTAAATCTTTTATGAAACTTCATGAGGTAAAAAACCTAACTGTTGTTGCTGATGCAGCGATGATAAGTACCGATAATATTGAACAGTTACGCAAAGAGAATATTCACTATATCGTTGGCGCTAGACTGGGAAATCTGGGTAAAGAAAGCTTCGAGTTGTTGGATTCTAAGATTATCCGAGAAGATGGAAAAACTGTGAGAATAAACACCGATAAAGGGTACTTAATCTGCGGTTTTTCTACGGTTAGGTATCGGAAAGATAACTATGAAATGGAAAAGCAACTATTGAAAGCAAAAGCTATCGTTGACCAACCAGCAAAAAATAAGAAAGCCAAGTTTGTAAAAACACACCAGGAACAATTAACGCTCAATGCGGAGTTAATCACAAAAACATCAAAACTATTAGGCTTAAAGGGCTACTACACAGACCTTGATGAAGCTACCCTTTCCACAAACGAAGTAATCAAAAGATACCATGATCTTTATAAAATAGAACAGGCTTTTAGGATTGCCAAATCTGATTTAGAAACTAGACCAATATTCCACTTCAAAGATGAACCAATAAGGCTTCATTTGCTCATATGCTTTATGGCTCTAGTGATATCAAAACATATTGAACTTAAAACCGGAATATCAATTAAGAAATTTGTCACGGAATCTAAACGGGTTACGGATGCAAGAATGATCAATTCCTTAACTCAAAAAGAAATTATTATTAAAGGGAAACTTACGAAAACCACAACTGCAATTTTACAAAACCTGAGCATTCCGCACTAAGGTGGACAAGTCAGGACAGGAAGGACAAAATTCCTCGATTCACTTCATGAAAGCCTTATCCGTAGAATGGATGAAGCTGATGAGAAATAACACAATCAATTCATTATATTAAGAGATGGATAATAAGCTCGAAACGACAAGAGGCTACTACAATCCCTCTTTTTTAAAACTGACAGTGAACGCTGATTGTGATTTGTCTGATCTCAATAGGCTTAGCAAGGCTCATTTATCTACGTTTTTCCATGAATACATTCATTTTCTCCAGGATTTAACCACCACCTTCGGTGTTACAAATGCTTCGATTATTGCCAATCGCCTTAGGTACTATAATGAGCAATTTAGAACTTCCACAGATCAATTTATCAACGTAAAAATCCCTTTGATCGATCAAAGTGGAGCTAACTCAAAGTTGAATGCCGAACTACAGAATCTATACCTTGGAACTGGGAATTTGAGAGTTGGCGTTAAGGACTTTAATATTCTTTCTGTGGCCATTCATGATTCTAATATTTTTCTTCCCGACCCATTCTCGAAGTATGCTAAGGAAATTAGAGTAAATCTTACCTTAAACGGTTCAAACGAAACCTTCCAATTTGGTGGGATTTGCATCTTGGAGAATATTGCTCACATTTTGCAAGAAAAGTTTTTTGGAGTAACCAATCACCCATCATGGCCATATAAAGCAGCAGAATATGTTGCTTCACACATTCACCCTCAGTTTGCCTCTAATTTGGAAAACGTACTGGCTTTATGTGAAGCATCTCTAATGTCAATGCATTCCGGAGAAACTTTTGTTTCAATACTCGAAATCATGAAGACACAAAAATACTTGCCTGAAAATGCCAATGATGTATATGATTTTGTTCTACGCAATGTATCGGCTGATTCAAAGTCACTGTTTGAGATTTTTAAGTCTCAGACTAAAAAAGCAAAAGAACTATTAGGTGGCTACTTTACTACTGATGCGTACTTGGCGGAAAAAAATTGGGTAGATGAGATTTTATCACAAGGTGAATCAATAAGGCTGAAGAGCTCTGGTTTGTTTTTAGAGATGTTTCGCCAAGCCACTATGCCTTCAGCCAAGTTCATTGAGGTATTCAGCAAATTAGGTACACCCTTAATGATGAATATCAATGGTGATGCTTGGTTTCACCCTCCACAAACTATTGCTCAAGAAAACATTCAACCTGACAGGCTTGCTGCAATTATGGAAATATTCAACCTGTTTGAATACGGAACAAAGAAGTGTGATTTGAAGCATTATTGCATGACCAATGTCAATGTGGATCAAAGGTGTAATTCCGCACCATGGAAAAGGTGGAACGATCCTCAAGTGTGCGCTTATGGAGCATTATGGAAAACATGGGGATTATTTGAAAAAGAGCCCATTTAAGAAAAAATCTTTCCCAACTTCGGTTTGACTTGTGAATAAAACTCACCAAACGGTAACACCTTCGCTGTTCAATCAACATTTGATAAGATTAAGCAAGAGAGAAGTGAATGTATCGGATAATTAAAATTTGTTCAATATTGTATAAAATACTTTTTTATCCTCCCACAACCACCTTCTACTCCCTGATTTCCCAAGTGGTAATCAACCCGTTTTTAACATAGGGGTCTCTTGAAACAAATTCTTCTACCAGCGACTCATCGTCACATTGGAAAACCAAAACCGCTTTATCCGCAGGGTTAAGAGCCCCGGCCATGATCAACACCCCCATTTGCTGAAATTCAGCAGCAAGACCCAGGTGAACATCCCTGAAAGGCATTCTTCGTTCTATGTAATCCTCAACAGTGGTATATGTAAGTATGAAGTATTTCATCAACTAAAGATAAGCAATCTCCCTGTTTCAATACTCCAAATCCGTCTCATCCATACGTTTTTCCAGGCTTAACTTCAGATTGTCCAAAAAAGAGGTCCTGTTCTTTTTGCGGATACGCATACTCTGGAAGGTACGGTAGAAATTCCCGACTTCGACATTGAACAGCTGCTCCAGTGAATTGATAATCGCTTTCACGTCACATTTACCATTATTTACTGCTCCCCTGGAATGTAAAGCATAGGCGAGTTCAATCAGGGCGGCCTTGGATTCCGTCCAAAGGTGCTTAGATTTTTGTTCTGGAATGACAGGGACTCCGTATTCAAGTGCCTGGATAGTTTGGGTTAGGTATTCGCATACCCGTTCAAAGGCCATAATCTTACCAAGTTTACTGCTGTTGATAGTAGTGAAGCTGCTGTCAAAATCCAGGGAATAATCCGGGATCAAAGGGACACAGTCTGTTTCCCGGACATATAAAAGTTCGTCCTGGTCCGAACGTCCCATGCGGTAGTAAGTATACAACAAGTGGTTTCTTCCGAAGAAAGCCTGGATCTGCTCCATTACCTGGTGATAGTATTTGATCATGCATTTTTTGGAGCCAACCGGCTTGTTGGCATCTATATACATCAGCTCGCAGTAGTAAATCAATTCCCGCTGAAACTGTGGTTTGATTTCCTTGAAGAACAGGATTTCCTCCTGGACGCTCTGAAATTCAAAGTCTTTCATGTAAGCTTTCAATTGCTGCATCGCTGATTCGGCAATCTGGAAGGACTGTTCAGTCCTTTGAAGCTCATGAGTGGTGTTAAGCGCTAACTGGCTTAACTCCCTGTGCATTTCATCTAGTAACCTTTCCGCAAACTCTTTCATCACACATGGTTTTGGTGAGTAAATGCCTGATGTTTGGCATGGTCAAATTTATCAGCGCATAGTAGAACTTACCTTATGCCAGCCAGCAGGAAACGACAGGGTATGGATTTTTCAGGGTGAAGTATAAAAACTCAACTTGAGGTAGTGTATAGCGGCAGCGAATTACCAGGAACACCTCCGGGATAGGAAGGATGCTATAGTAAAAATATTACTATTAATGTCATCCTGCTTTTTTTCGGGTTGATTTTTTGCCAAATCCCTGACCTGTAAATTTTTTCAAAAAAAGTAGGGGTAAATCACCCACAAATTTTTGTGGGTGATTTACCCCTACTTTGCTTAGTTCGGGTGATTTACTTTTACACAATGACAGAAACTCAAGTAATAAAAATTGCTTTAGCCGATGATCATGCGGTTACGAGGAGAGGAACTATTTCACTTTTAGAAAGCCTGGGTGGATTTAAGGTGGTGACCTCAGCCGGGGATGGGAAAGAACTCTTAGAAGAATTAGCGAAAGCGGAGCAGCAAGCGGATATCTGTATTGTCGATATCGCAATGCCTTCTATGGATGGGTTTACCCTGACCGGGCAATTGAAACGAAAGTGGCCTGAAATCAAAGTGCTGGCTCTTAGTACCTACAACTACACTAATTATATTATCCGGATGATCCTGGCAGGAGCCAATGGGTTTTTGAAGAAAACCTGTGAAATCGAGGAGATCAAAACCGCATTGTATGCCATTTACCAGGACGGCTATTACTATTCAGAATGGGCGGACAGTGCGGTATTTCACCTTGCACATTCCAAATCGCTGAAATCACAAAACCTATCCCCAAGAGAATTGGAATTTATCCGCCTTTGTTGTTCCGAACTAAGCTATAACGAAATAGCAGAGCAAATGGAAACCACCTATAAAACAGTAGAAAGCTACCGTGAACGGGTATGTAATAAACTCAACTTAAAAAGCAGGCCCGGCCTGGTCATGTATGCCGTTCAAACAGGCATCTATTGCCTGGATATTCATATAGACCGGGACGACTTTGTACCAATCATTAAAACCAAAAACTGAAGTATATATGAACAAGTACAAGATTTTTTTAGGTGTTACCATTTTTCTGATGGCTTGCGAACCTGCTCAAAGTGATTCCTCTACCGGGAGCAATGCGTCAGGTAATTTACAATCTGCATTTCCGACAGAGTCAGCCATCCCATTGGATTCGGCGAATAAAATGATCAACAGTTACCTCACAAGCATCAATGCCAGCACCGATACAACCAAGATCCAATCCCTGATTTTTGATGCCGAACCATTGCGGTACTACCTCAATGATATGGCAAGTAGCGGGGATATCACCCATGTTAAACTGATGTTCGCGCATTCATTGGATTTTATCAATAGTGGAAACCAGGGGGTAAATGCCGGGTATCAGACCGGTGCATTGACCATCATCATAGCTGGGTATGATGAGGATGGGGATTACATTCTTTATCCAGGTAGCACTGCTTTAAATAAGGCCACTTTTTGTCCCCCGATTTGCCCGCCGGGTGCTGCGGGTTCACCTACTTTTCCAACTAATTAGACCAACTGAAGCTTTTATGTATTATGCAGGTATCGTTTTTGTCTTGTTGTTTTCATTGTTGCCTTTTGGGATAAGCCTTCTCAGGTGGAAGACTCTGGATTTACCCAGCAGAATATTTTCTGTTCTGCTGGGGTTTGTGTTTGCTGTGGAATGCGTGGCAACTTTTTCGGCCATTCGCTATCAAAACAATCTGGCTATTTACAATGTATCAGGTTGGCTGCAAATGGCCTTGATTTGCCTGTACTTTAATTTTAGTATTTACTGCTTCAGGAAAATACACCTGGGTATTTACCTGGCAGTAGCCAGCATCATACTCGGCATAGTGAATGCACTTTATTTCGAACCACTGGGGAAAACCAACACCTTCTATCTTACTTACCAGGCAGTGCTGGTGTTATTGTTAGGTATTCTCCTATACACAGAGCTATTGCTGAAAGAAGGCTACGTCAACACCTACAGATCAGTACATTTCTGGCTGGTGCTGATCCTGGTACTGTTTAACAGCCTGACTTTAGTCAATTTTTCCCTTTATGATTTTTTAGCAGACCTATTAAGCGGAAGCGTGTATTTGCTGGCGGTATATATATGGATATGTGGGGTGCTGGCCAACCTCGGCTTCACATTGGTATTTATTTTTTATAACCGGTTAAACCCAACTTATGGAAAGTAAAGGAATATTAGCACTTGCCGTAGGTTTAAGTATCCTCTTTACGGCATTCGTCATGATGGCTATAGGAATTGTTGTTGCTGCCCGAAAAAGGCTAAACAACTATTACCTGGAGCGAGAGCAATTATTAGCGGCCAACCTGGAGGAAGGAGAACGTACTATGAGCCAGATTGCAAAAGAAGTCCATGATAATATCGGTCAATTGACTTACCTGTTGAATATGACGATTCAAAGGGCCAGGAAAGTAACCAATGAAGTAGAACGGGAACAACTGCTCTTCTCCGCAGGCCAGCTTTCTGAAAAAGTCCTGTTCTATACCCATAATATCAGTAACTCCCTGAACAGTGAGTATATCAAGAGGCATGGCTTATACTTTAAGATCCAGGAGGATATCGAGCATATTCGGAACTCGGGAGAGATCGAAGTGAACCTGGATATTACGGGAAGCGGCAAGCCTGCGGACCCCAATAAGGAATTAGTCGTATACCGGATTGCCCAGGAAGCAGTGCATAATATATTAAAACATGCTTCAGCCAAACGGATTGATATCAGTCTTCATGTGTCGTTAGTGGAGTTTACATTAATCATTCGAGATAATGGAAAAGGGTTTGAACTCAATGAAGCTTTAGCCTTGGAGCGAAACGGGCTTAAAAATATGATGAGCAGGGCCAATTCCCTGAAAGGCGAACTTCAGATAATTACCCATATGGGTGAGGGGTGCGAAATCTTATTCAATACCCGGGAATTGAATATACAACCCACTAAAAAACTGAAAAGTCCAATGACGTAAACATCCACACTATGCTATTTTATATTGGTTCACCTGGTGAAGTGTTTGAGGCGAAGCATATGGACCTGCCCCAGGAAAGCAGGTACCTGCTACTGCCTTCGGCCAAGGCCTATATAACTAAAGGGAAGTTTGGGTGGATACTGTCCCAGTATATCGGGGAAAAGGATATCGTGGTATGGCAGCATCATTTTTTTATCCATGAAGCCTGCAATCTGATATTGGAAAATTTACGACCAACTATCCTACTGAATTTTATGATTAAAGGCAACCCATCCGGCAAAATCCCGGGGTTTCGTGGAGATCCTGTGGAAGAAGGGAATTACAGGCTTTTTTATATTTCCCGGTTGAGACATCCGGTTTCATTTATCCCCGGAACCTATCATAACATACACCTTAACTTTGATCCTGACTACCTCAAAACAATCATCGGGAACAAACTGAGATTAAAGCAATTGCTGGCTAGTATTGTTCCAAAAAAATCTCAAATATCACTTTACATAGCAGGCCAAATAACACAGGATGACCGGGCGGACCTGATGGAATTACTTTGGTCTGAAAAAGATACAGCGGCTTCTCAAAGGCACTTCAGCCATATTGCCGGAAGGCTTCTGTTAAGATACCTTCGGAAACATCATGAAATCAAAGACGATATTTCCATACTTGTAAAGTTCATAGTAAGCCATATTGACCAGCCGTTGAACATTGAATTACTGGCGAGGTACTGTCATAAAAGTAAAAGTGAAGTACACCGCCTATTTAAACAGCAATTGGGTATGAGCCCTTATCAATTTATTCAGCATAAGCGGGTGGAAATAGCAAAGGAGTATTTGTTGAAATCAAATTCCAGGATTGGCACTATAGCCTTGGCATTGGGGTTTGAGGACTTATCCGGTTTTTTAAAGGTCTTCAAAAAGCATACTGGTTCAACACCAACTGAATTCAGGAAGTCGTTTAATTGCTAAAAATGGACACATGAAAAATACAGGAATGGCCATCTGATTTTGAGAGGAATGGCAATACGGGCTGGAAAAGGCTGGATTTAGATTTGCAATAGCAACTTAAAAAAATTGTATGCCTGTCCGTAATAGAATAATTGAAGTAATCGTAGCCTTGTATATCCTTCTTTGGATCTATGCCGCTGTGAGCAAATTACTCGACTTCGAGGTTTTCAGCGTCCAGTTGACAAAATCCCCTGTACTTGGAGACAATGCAGCTTTACTTGCAGTTTTGGTTCCTGGCGTGGAAATTATCCTGGCTGTTTTACTCACGGTTCCGGTATTCAGGTTGATGGGTTTAATCGGCTCATTTCTCCTGATGTCTGCTTTCACTATATACTTATTTGTAATCACCCGGCATAGCAGTTATGTTCCTTGTAGTTGTGGAGGGATACTGGAAGGGTTATCCTGGGACAGCCATATAATATTTAACCTCTTCTTTATAGGCTTGTCCGTTTGGGGTATCCGAATGACACTTATTAACAAAGAATTTTTTTTAAACAGGAAAAAGGAATAGAAGTGCTTAGCACTATAAAAACATATTTCATCTTAATGGAAGAGTAACCCAGGGCGGGTGCTGCCCAGTAACTACGCGATCCTTCTAAAAGATGAAAACCAGTCACTGATGAACTTCCTGCCATCTTCTGACTGAAAATATAAGCAGGCATGGTTTAACCGCTCTGAAGTTTTAAAATAGAAACCAAGGGTAGTATTTATTTTCAAACATTCTAAACTTTTAAGTATGAAAAAGACTGCTTTAAAATCCCGTTTTTCTTTGATGGTATTCGCATTGCTAATGGGTATCGGAACTGCTGTGGCAACCAGCCCTGTGGTTGCAGGACCTACAGATCCTTGTACCAGTCAAACATTATGCGACTTCAATCCTGACGAAATCTGCTGTGCGGTTATAGTAGGTGGACAGGTTGTGGACTACCAACAAGGGGACCTGCGTCCTTAATTATTTTTTTCACTGCGGTGCTTCGGAAATCCGAAGCACCGCTATTATTTTTTTATGACCAGATCCACAAAATTATTTGCAATTGCTACAATAGGTTGCCTGTTGTTCTTTCTCATCTTTTATTTCCTGCTGAAAATGAAATTGAGTGCTGAGCCCGTTGAAGCTTTTACCAGGTATCCTGCAAAGGCCTACCCTGAGTTGTTGTTTCAACATGATGTAACTGAGGATATTTTTGATATTTCTGGGTGTGACAGCACGGGGATATACCTCAGGACATCGAAACCGGGTAAATTCATAAAAGCTCCCTTTCAAGGAGATTCGATAGAGATAATTGATTGCGCAACAGTGAATCCATATTTCAGTACCAATAAATTCCATTCACATTACCTCGAGGGTGAAATGTTCTTCATCGCGACTAAGGCCCATAACGACTTTAACCATGTCCTTATTAACAATGAGCCAATTTGCCATGAGGTAACTTTACCTAATGCCATTTCTCGTACCCTGTTACTCAAAAATGACATTTTGATTGCCCGGGGGATCAGCGGGGCGGGTAAAACCCAAACACTACAGAAAATTAACCTGAAGGACGGAGCCGCCCTTCAGGAATACAGTTTTCACGATGATTACCAGGATGCCGGCTTATTACAGGATGGCGTATTTTCCTATGACCCTTATACCTCGACCATAACTTATGCCTTTCTTTATCAAAATGGGTTTCTTTCCCTGGATACTAACCTGAAATTAAAATATGCAGCCAAGACAATTGACCAAAGGGAAGGTATAGGCGCCCGGGTCACTAAAACAGGAAGCGCATATACCTATGAAGGAGTGCCGGAAAGAGTAACTTCCATGACTACAGCTTTTAAAGGGACACTATATATCGGTTCCAATATTTATGCTTCTAACGACAGCCTGGCATCCGGTTCAGGAATGCTCCCAATTGACACCTATGCCCTGACTACAGGTCAATACAAAGGTAGCTTTTATCTGAAGCAGGATAAAGGTGAAAGGATCAGGAAAATATTGATCCACTCCGACCTGCTCCTGGCCTGCACCAGAACAAAGATCATCATGTATAGACTTGTACATTAAGCGCCCGGGTTAATGATACTTTGTATCCAGTCGTAATAGACGGATACCCTCATCCAGCCCGCAGATGTACCGTACCTGTCTTCAGCCCTGAGCTTGTCATATCCTGAAGAACTACAAACACCCGCCAGTAGGTACTCATCATTTTTAATAATAAACATGCCTCCGCCGCTGTCCCCTCCGGTAGGTGTGTATTCGAGAGGTAAGGGCTCTTTGTCTCCCATAATATTACAAGAATCCGGATCATGGGGACTGTCAAAATCTGTCCAGAATGCCAGAAAGGCTCCTGTATCAGGGTCCCTGTTTTCGCTAAGGGTATCAATCATGTTCATTCCGGCGATTTTCTTATCATAAAACTCAACCAGCCCTCTTGGTTTAGCAGGGCCGGACGCTCCGAACCCGACCCCGTAACCGATGTTTCCTACTTCTTGTAAACTTTGATTTAATTTTGGAATGGCGATGCCTTTCACGGGGTGGCAAAGCCTGAGTACCGCTAAATCCGTCCTGATGGAGTCTATATGAAAGTAAGGGTGTATAAAAATTTCAGCTACGGCGTATTTCTCTTCATTAAATTCTATGAAAATTTCGGTTTCACCGCTTCTGACCTTTTCATCCTTGAAAAGTGCAATATGCCCCGCTGTCAAGACATAATCTTCTTTTATCAGGGTACAGGAACCACCTCTTTTTCCTGTTGAGCTTACAATACGCCCCACACAATCGAATTGAGGCTCTTTAGCAAGTTTTAAATACTCCCGCTCATTTACATCATCTCTGAATATACCTGCCATAACCAAAGGCAGGCAAAGTAATAAAAGGTATTTTTTCATAAGTACGATTATCTTGGATTTTGAACCATATCTGTTGCTGAAATAACTTCATCGGGGATAGGTAAGGTGTACCGGAAGTCATTGGGGGGTAATTCATATACCTGATCTTCAAAATACCTGAAAATGGATACTGCAAAATCAGGCTCCTGGTTGAACCTGCGTAAATCGGAGAAACGAAGGCCTCGGAACGCCAGCTCTTTTCTTCTTTGATCTATGACCATCAGAATGGCATCTTTGACGGTTTCTGCTTTTAAAGGCTTGAATTCTTCATACCGGTAACGGTTGACAACCAAAGCGTTTAGTACAGCTATTCCGGATTCAAGGTTTCCGGTCCTTATCTCACATTCGGCTTTTACCAGGTACATTTCAGCGGTGGTGATGCCACCAAACAAGCTTCCGGGCCCTCTATTGCCATTATAAGTCCCTTTAAACATCATGCCCATCGGGCCCAATCTGAAAAAAGCCTCTTTCCTGATATCGCCATCTTCATAAGATTGATACAGTGATGTATCCACCAGGCTAAATGAGCTGGATAAAATAGAATAGTTGGCCAGTGCAGCATCAAAATAGACTTCATCATTAAATCTCGTGAAAGGAGCGTTTCCCCCACTGTTGATCAGGTTGTAATCCAGTAAGGTGCTATTAACTTCCAGGGCATTGTTCGCTGCTTCCAAGGCTGAATGATAATCCCCTAATACCAGGTAATACCTGGCCGCCAATCCATAGGCTGCGGCTTTTGAAGGCCTGGTTTTAATAGAAACACTTGTTGGTAGCAGAGCAATGGCAATTTCCAGGTCTTCACCAATCTGATCGTATGTCCTTTCCATAGTTGCCCGGCTTGAAACCTCGCTAACTTCCGGATTAAGCCTGAGCGGAATGCCGGGAGTAATTGCTGCTTCGGATGACTTATATGGAGGTGCAAATAAATCAGCGGCCTGTAGAAAGGCCCTTGCCCTATGAAAATGGGCCGCACCTTTTATCTGGTTCCAGTTTTCGGCCTCGGATTCTGTGAAATTTTCTTCCACACCTCCAATAATTGTATTGGCGACAAAAACCGTTCTGTACAGCACGTACCAGTCATTTGAAGGCCTGCCGGCATATACATCTTCTTTTACCCAGAGATATAGATTTCTTTCAAATTGGTTACTCACTGAAGAAAAAGCCTCGTCCGGTATGTAATAATCGTCAGAAGATATTTGTCCGAAGGAAGGAAATAAATTAAAGTTGTTCGGATTGTTTAGCAGTAATTCATAATCTGCTATATCCTCAGGTACCACCAATGCCTTGTTGGGGCGTTCCTCCAGCCATTCCCCGGAACAGGAGAACAGAATGATAACCGTCATGTATATTAGGATTCTGTGAGTTTTCATGATATTAGGTTTAAGTTGATCAGAAAGCTATTCTAAAGCCTGCTGCGATAGTGCGTGGTAATGGTAATGCTGTAGCATTGTTTACAGGCACATAGTCCGGGTCAATCTTTTCCCGGTTCGCCCTCCATATAATACCGACATTGTTCATATAGAGGTATAATTCCACAGGCATTTGCCCGGTTCCGGCGGTTAAACCAGACGGGAAGCGATAGCTAATGCGAATGTCTTGTAACCTGGCGTGAGAGGCATTAAGAACTGTAATGTCTGTGTACTGGTAAAAATCATTCCTGGCAGTGTTAGCCAACATGGGAAGGGAAGGTATATTAGTGGTCGTTTCATCGCCGGGTTGAAGCCAACGACGCTCAAAATCTACATGTCCATTCCAGTTTCTGCTGATTGCTGTGAAATCAACTGTACCCTTTCGGAAGAAATATCCCAGCTTATAAATTACATTCATAGATAGACTGAATTGTTTCCAACTGACATCATTCATGATAGAGCCGAAATAGGTGGGCCTGGCGCTGCCGTGGAAAATAAGGTTGGAAAGGTCCGTTGTGCTCCTGAGTGCACTGTAATTATCCGTTATCATACCATCCAGGTAGCCAAGCGGGTTGCCGTTTTCGGCGTCAAGCCCCGCGAATTGATAACTATACATCCCGTACACGGGTCGTCCCTGGACAGGAATAATATTAATTGGAGAACCGGCAAATGCCGCCTGTTGCTGTGTGATAGTATTGCCTCTGAGGATGCTGCCGAGATTGATATCCGTTACCTCGTCTTTTACGTAACTGAATAGGAGCCTGGTATTCCATTGCACGCTTTTATTGATGTTCACCGTTTGCACCTGGACGTCCCATCCATTTCCTTTGATTGAAGCCACATTTCCCTTATACCGCAATACACCGGTGGTTGGGTCCGCTTCAATAAACCCGAGCAGGTCACTACCCTTTTTTTGGTACCATTCCAGGCTGCCTGAAATCCTACCATTAAAAATACTAAAATCAGTTCCTATGTTGAAGATCGCTATCCGTTCCCATTTGAGATCGGGGTTGGGTGGATTAATGATATCGGAAGTGGGCAATAAGGTACTAAAATCAATAGAGCTGTTGGCTGTTGTATATGCGGTTACTGATTTGTCAATATTGCCGTTGATCCCGTAGGTGCTTCGCAATACTAATTGATCTATTACATCTGAATTCAGAAATGGTTCTCCTGTGATAAGCCATTTAAATCCCGAAGACCAGAGCGGAACCCTTCTCTGGTTGGCTGCAACCCCGAATAAATTGGATTCATCCATTCTGGCACTGGCGGAGAAAGTGTATTTTCCAAGGTAGGTGTAAGAAGCATTACTGTAATAAGACCTGAACCTGTCAGTGAGATCAGTAATCGTCCGTAGACTGGGAATATTGTCGGTAAAAATGGTTGAATTGTATAACTTATAAAGAGTATTATGGTTAACAGCCTGGCTGGTCAGCCTGGAAGGATTGTAACCGTAAAGAGTGAATGTATCTCCGTTTCTTTGAGTTTCCTTAACTTCAAAACCTCCTAACGCCGTTATTTCATGGCGCTGATTGATGTTTTTATAAAAATCCAATTGAACCCGGCTTGTATGTCCCATCAAGGTGTTTGTA
This sequence comes from Algoriphagus algorifonticola, assembly GCF_007655305.1. Taxonomy (GTDB): domain Bacteria; phylum Bacteroidota; class Bacteroidia; order Cytophagales; family Cyclobacteriaceae; genus Algoriphagus; species Algoriphagus algorifonticola. Next base: position 49,791 of record NZ_VLOG01000020.1, on the reverse strand, counting down.
AAAGTGGACAATATTTCCCCTTCCGGAACAGGCCTGGACAATGTGCCATCTTCATTGGTTTGGGTAAACCTGTTGATCAGGTTCCTGGTTTCATACATCTGTTGGTTCCTGAGATCAGTATTACGGTCAACACTACTCTCCATTTGGTAACTGGCCATAATTTTCAGCCCGGGAAGAATCTGGTAATTGAGCCCGGTATTAACCCTGATGTAATCAGCTTTCTGCCTATTATTGGATTGTTGTAAATCACCTAGAGGATAATAGGACCAGTCGAGTAAACCCGCGCTTTCCGCTTCTTCGGTAAAAGGGGTTCTGTATCCCCATGCCACAGGCAATGCCTGGCCGTCATTATCGGCTAATCTCGCATATGGATATAAACCCTTTGTCCCGGTAGAAGAATTGAGCATTCCGTAACCAGGGTTATTAATCGCCCCTTTGTTCTGAATATACATCAGTCCTGTTTGCAGGGATAATCCCTTGAATAAGGAAAAGGTATTTTGGGAGCTGAGTGTCAACCTTTCCGAATGATTGCCAACAAGGTTTGACAGGTTCCGGTCGTATCCCGCTGAAAAGTAGTAACGCACGGCAGCACTGCCCCCCGACGCATTAAAAGCATATTGCTGTGATAAACTGTTTCTCTGGAAGTACCTGTCGAACTCTTCCCGGACATCAATTTCCTGGAACTGGCTCAATTGTGTATTCACCTCACTCTCGCTTATTAGCCCATCTCTTTGAGCAATTAATAATTCTACAACAGGAGAAAGCGGCGGCCGGGTGAACGTATTTGTTTCTTCACCACGATAGAAACTGCTTTGAAATAACTCCCGCTCCATTTCGATAAAAGCTGATGAGGATACCATGGGTTTATAATTTAAATCCGGACGCGCCCCAACTGTGACATTACTATTAATCTCAATTCTTAAAGGTTGGTGTAGTTTGCCTTTCCTGGTATTGATGACGATGACGCCGTTACCTGACCTTGTTCCCCAAAGCGATGCGGCGGCGGCATCTTTTAATACTGTGACCTGATCAATGTCATTGGGATTAATATCTTCCAACCTCCCGTCAAAAGGAAACCCGTCCAGGATGATCAACGGTGATGCGTTACCATAAATAGTACTGTTCCCCCTGATGGAAATGCTGGGGGCTCCTGTACTGCTTCGATTAAACAGCACACCATTTGTCACCCCTTCAATCCTGCTGAGGACATCAGGAGAAACCCGCCTGTTGAACAATTCCTGATCTACAATTGAGAATGAACCTGTCGCTCTTTCCAATGGAATTGTCTCGTAGCCGGTACTTACAGTTACACCCTGCAATTGTGAGATGCTTTCCTTAAGTGTGATTTTCAATTGAGTACTATTTCCTACTTCTACCTCCTGGGTTTGGTACCCTACCATCCGAAAAACAAGTATTGAATTATCAGGGATTTCCCGCAGAATAAAATAACCATCTGCATCTGTAACTGTCCCTGAGCTACTACCTTTCACTTGAACAGTAACTCCAATTAACGCCTGCCCAAGACTGTCTGTCACGGTTCCTGAAACCTCTGTTTGAAAGTCATTGATATCAGGGGCTTCAGGTATTGGCTTAGCAAGCGGGATTTTCTGCTGAGGACTATAAGTGACCAGGATCTCCCCGTCAGACTCTTTATAATTAAAGGGTAATTCTTTAAAGAAATGATCAAGTACTTTTCTTACAGGCCAATCCCGGGCTGATATACTAAGGACATAATTTCCTGAATACACCTCGCCTCCGTACACCAGGGGAATTCCGCTGCTTGTTTCAAGCTCCTTTAGTGCTGTGGCCAATGGGGCTTTTGCCAGGGAAAGCGTTACCTTTTTATCAAGGGGGGATTGTCCGTTGGAAGGTATGGCCATCAACGTGGCTGCTGAACAGCAGATAATTCCGAGTATGACGGTTGACCATCTCATAAACCTGAGGATTAACCAAATGAGCGACTGCATTATTCGCTGTAGCGAAGTGTGTTGCTCATACTTTCCGGGTACTTCGGGTAGCCCCGCATTGGGGATATGCCCGGTCCCGGTCCATGCACCTATTGCATGGGGGAGTAGATTTTTTTTCATACTTTTATTGCGTTAAGTGATGTGGAGGTATCGCTGATTTCTAGGTTGGAAATACCGCCACGGTAAATACTGCTTAATGTCACTCCCTTGCCATGCCCGTGGTAAGGGAGTTTCTTTTTCTGGGGGAAAATCCTTGCTTGTTTCCCACCTTAGAAACTGCCAGGACAGTATCCTGACAGTTAATGAGCTGTTGACTGATATCAACTAAACAGTCTATTTAACCATATGAAGAAGGTTCTATTTGGGTTTATTCATGTGCTTAATTGGGTTTGATAATGTATTGGTTGCCACTTTGTTCCCATTTGGTATTGGTTACCATGGCAAGTTTGTCCAGGAAAATTTCAATTTCCTGGTTGCTGTCCAATCTCCCTCTGAATCGTACGTCCGCTACCTGCTTATCAATAAATATCTGTACTCCATATTGACGAATGAGGTCATGGCTGATTTCCGAAAGTAAGGCACCCTCATACTGAAATATACCTTTCCTCCGGTCGAGAAATTTTTGTGCTTCGGGGTCCGGAAGTGTTTGTAAAGTTTGTGCCGCTTTTGAGTACACGCCTTTTTGATTGGGCGTTAAGGGAATTGTTTTCCCGCTATCCCCCACTTCCAATGCCACGGAACCTTCCAGCAGTGTCACGGTAATATTTTCTTCGTCCGGGAATGCGGTAATGTTAAAGGCCGTACCGAGTACCTTCGTCACAACATTATCGGAAAGAATAATAAAGGGATGCTCCTTATCTGATTTTACATCAAAAAAGGCTTCGCCTGTTAAATTTACAGAGCGATAATTTCCCTGGAATCTATCAGGATAGCTCAGGGTACTTCCGGGACTGAGCCAGACTTCCGTTCCATCCACAAGCAGGATATGTTTCCGCTCTCCTGGTGAGGTGTGTAGGGTTAAAGTATCGGCTGGATTAACAAATTCTGTCAATTCAGTTCTGAATAGGTAGCCAAGTGCTAAAATAAGTACTAGGGAAGCTGCCGCAGATATCCGGCCGTACATCCTTCGGGTGCCGGTTTTACCGGATACCTGCTTGGGGTGATGGGCAACTCTTTCATTGAGAAGAACTTGTTCGGATAATTGTTCATCCAGTTCTCCTTTTTCCAGGATATGGAAGAAAACGGCCAATTCTTCTTCAGTGGCTTTGTTTTCGATGTACCTTTTGACCAGCAGGTCTTTGTTGATTCGGTCTTTCATGTCCCAGGGATTCTATTGGAAGACAATTATGACTACCATACAGGGTACCCCTGAGACTGAAATTTTTTAAAAAAAAGGTGTTAAGTTTTAAACAGGCACTTTACTTTCACCTACTCTAATGAATTTCTGAAAATGATCAAATTCTATTCACTTGATTCAAAATTGATCCTGTCATATACGCCAGATCGTGCTGGTAACGAAAGATGGGCCATTGAACGCATTGAAGAAGGTGAAGATGTTTTGCTTAAACGCACTTTTAAATTCAAGCCTGAAGATGTTTATAGTAAATCTGACGAAGATGAATTCATCGAGGATGATCTTTTCAATGAGAATGAGGGTACGATTGAGTTCGTATTGGGAACAGTTGTCGAATATTCTTTGGGTGAAGATAGATGTAATTACTACGAAATTACAAAAGGGGTACTTGTTGAAGAATTTAGCATTTTCATTTCAACTGAATTGGAATTAGATGTTAAGTACTTCGTTGCGGATAACAATATCTCAGTATTCGATACCATATTTAAATTCTTATCCGAGGACCTGTATATAGGAGGGTTTCATCCCAATGCTTTGCCTTTGAAGGATTTTTTATTGCTCATCCGGAATTTCCCGAATACCTGGGAGAAGAAGTTGTACGCAAGGTCCAGGTTGACATCTATACTCCGGCAATATTTTGAGAATGTCGAAGACGCAACAAAAAAGTATGAGCGGTACCTGAATAAAAAGATTTCCGGGAAAGGTTCCGATCTCCAAAAAATGTTTAAAAAACAGGAACTCCAAAAGTATCAAACTATATTGGATAAGATAAAACAAATGCTGGCTTCGGAAAGGGGTTACTCAGAAAACCAGTGGCAAAAAGAAATTCTGCAGATTATCCTTTTGCTCTTCCCAAAGTATATTTTTTCATTTACTGAAGGACCGATCCGGACGGACGTGAATAGGAGGGTTGATTTCCTGCTTGTTGACGCAGGCGGAAATATTGATATTCTTGAGATCAAGAAACCTCATGATATTCCCATACTATCTAATAGAGAATACCGAAATAATTATATCCCGCAGAAGGAACTTTCCGGGACGATCATGCAGGTAGAAAAATATCTCTACCATTTAAACCGTTGGGCATACAAGGGGGAAAAGGAACTGACAGAAAAATATAAAAAAGAACTTCCGGTAGGGTTTTCTTTGAAAATCACTAATCCGGCAGGTATGATTATAATGGGAAGGGACAACGATCTCAATGTTGAACAAAAACTTGATTTCGAGGTCGTCAGGAGGAAATACAAAAACCTGATCGATATTCTTACCTATGATGACCTGATCAGGCGATTGGAATTCACCATAAACAGTCTTAGAAATGCATAGTTGGGGAATAAACTGCGACCACCCAGTAAATGGTCAAGGTAATTCCCAGGTCTCTTTCTAAAGTTTCACGCAGTATTTTCATCGACCTCACCATGTGTTTTTTGACCGCATCCCTGGTTATGTTCAATTCAGCAGCTACCTCATCGTAGGTTTTATATTCCTCTCTGCATTTTTTAAAGATTCGCCTCGTTTGTTCAGGCATGCGCTGAAAAGTTGCCTCAATGTATAAGAAGTAATCCTTTAAAGTTAAATCCTCATCGGGCCTCGTGTGGCTGACAGGATAGCTTCGGAGAATTTCGGATTTGGCAGCCTGGTCCACCGCGCATCTTTTCAGGAAATTAAATGCCTTATGACGGGCGCAGGTTACCAGCCATGCTTTGGGCGTGATAATAGGCCCGAGCTTGTTCCGCTCTTCCCATAATTGCAGAAATACCTCCTGGCTCAGATCTTCTGCAAGAGGTTCGGACTTGAGATAAGAAACCAATAGACGCTTGATAACCGGGCTGAATTCCAGGTAGAGTTCAGTAAAGGCGTCTTCATTTCCCTCAAGGATAAGGCGCCAAGTGTCGTTATCAGCCTGGCTTCCAGTCATTAGGGGAGTCAATTAAAACAAAATCAGCCTAAGCCGCAAATCAACTGGCGTAAATTATTTCGAAATCCAATGAACCGGTGGCACTCACACCTCCCGTTTCTGAATATTCCATGGTAATGTTTTTTCTCTTTTTTATGAGTTTACTTGCCCTTGCGGTAGTTATTGAGGTACTGCCGGTTTCTGTCAGCGTGATCGGTAACCTGAATTCCATTGCAGTAGCAGTATCACAAGCGGCTGACCCAATAAATTGGGCATCAATATTGTCAAGGTAAGTTTCCTGTGCATTGCTCAGGATAAAATTATCCTTGAGCCATGTTGGGAAATCAGCTCTTACCAAGGCTGCTTCATCGTTTAATTGGTTATCGGGCAAAGCATACAGGTCGGAAATTTTCTGTTGTACACCTGCGGAAGTGAAAGGTTCTTGCGTCATAGTACGGGTAGTTGGAGTTAGAATTGAAAATTCGTAAGTTAGTTGTACGATAATATCTGCCGATAGGTTAAACCGAAAGACATAACACCCTGAAAAGTGCGCGTCAATGGATTCCGAACGTGTTGTTACATATCAGTTCCCATCTAGAATTCTCCTTGTTCGGATGGCTGCCTCCCTTGTGGGTGCTCATTTCCTGGTTTCATTTGGAGAACAGTATCATATTTTTGAATTGCTACTGGACCCGGAATACTACACCTCTTTGGCTGGGAGTTTTTTAATTGCATTCATCCTGCTCAGCATTGTTCATTATATCAATGGGAAACTGGATGCCAACTATGATTGGTTGGAAAACCTCTACAGGCGTAGCTTATTACAATTCCTTTTTGGCCTGGTAATACCCTCCATCATCGCTTATTTGCTGGCGGCAGTCTATTTTGGCATTCACGGGATCTTTATCCTGGATACAGTTTATCTTCAGTATGATTTTCCTGTGGTGGTTATTTTACTAGGATTAGTCAATCTACTTTACATCATGCATTACATGTACCAGAGATCAAAAACATCTGGTAGGCTGGAAACCGTTGAGAAATCAGATTTTTTGGTTCATAAAGCGGGAAAGAATATTTTACTTCCCATTGGATCCATCGCCTACTTTTTCCACCATGAAGGAGACAACTATGTCAGAACCTTGGAAGGAGAGCAATTCCTGGTTGCCCAATCACTGGACCAGGTACAAAGCCTGTTACCGGCTAAGAAATTTTTTCGGGCAAACCGACAAGTAATTGTGAACCGGCATGCTTGTGAATATTTTGAACCCATAGAAAATGGCAAACTACAATTGATAGTGCAGCCCGGATACGCTGACAGGATTATCATCAGCCAAAAGCGGGCAAAAGGATTTAGGGAATGGGCGGAGGGTTAAAGTGTCGATCACCATTCTATTGAAGTCCATTCTCCGGGTTCTTGATAATAATCATTTTGAAGTCTGAATAGAGCGGTGCTTGGCTTGAGCACGTTAGTTGTTTCTTTCCATGATAATCTTTCCCCCCTGTCATTGCGGAGAATTTGGTTATAATAGTACAGAATAGAAATTAAAAGGCCACCAATAGAATTGAACGTATTCTTCAGGTTAGCAAGTTCAAAGTGTGTTACCCGTTGATGCTTGATTTTATTATTTGCTTGCCACCAATCCGGATTACTTTTACCACCCCAATTTTCCCACGGCATACTGCTCATGCCGAACCTATGGATGTGAATTGATTCTCCGATGAATTCTGGAATATGATTAATGATAACTTCTTTGTAGTCATTTATGGTTTCAGCTTTCCCCTTAGGGTTTACCAATTGACATATTTGTTTCAGCACTACGTCAGTTTCTTGGGTAGCTGACATCAGGAGTCTTGCCAATTCAATCGAGAATACTTGATTGTTTGATTCTGTAAATTCAATGTAACGACTAAGTGTTTCAAAGTCCTTTTCAATGGCTAAAAAGTAATTCCAGTGAATATTCGCTTGCTTGTAATGAATGCCCATAATCTTTAGTTTTCTTAATTTGATTTTTCACGAATCACGCGTATCGTATTGCTTTTTACACAAACTTTACAGACGATTTGGGGAACAACCGAATGACAGACTTATGTTTTTTACCATTTAATACCTTCATAGTCAAACTCCTCGTCACTTAATTCAAGGTCATCAATTTTACAATTCAATCTTTTGGCTTCTCCGGTTAGAAAAGAGAGGTACTCATTATACTCCTCAGTCAGATATACACTTCTCTGCATCAATTGCGGGAGTTTTCTGAAGGCGATTTTCCCTCCTCCAAGCTTGAAAAAATCCAGGTTGATACTTCTCATGAACTGGTACAGATATGGATTGCCAGCATAAATTCCGTCTGAAATATAACCGGCAAGTTTTTCTCCACCTGTTTGGTCAAAGCTCACCATGGCACGTTCAAGCCAAAACTCTAATTGAAGAATGGTGGATACATCAAATTTATTGGTTTCATAAATTCTCATATTGAACTTAATGGCGGTAAGCGAAAAGAGAAAATGAACCCAGGAAATCTGAACCCCAAAATAGGGAATAGACTCATGGAAGAAATGGCTATGGGTTCTGGTTAAACGACTTCCATCTTTTGCTTTTCTGATCTCATAGGAGAACCCACTAATTAATTGATCCCTGTTTTCCAGGCCTTTTATGTTCGCCTGGTTTTGATCGTTCCAAAATTTACCAATTACTTCGTATAAATTAAACAGGTCTTCATAAGTGCCCCATAACTCACAGCCTACGCCTCTTTTTGTCGGTATTATATAAATCATAACTCAAATTTGTGATCAAAAATAATTGAATTCAATTTAAGGGAGCCTTGATTGTCAAAACAGGTAGTTATAGGTTTAACCTTATCCATCAATTTCATAACGATGGCAAATAAGAATTTTGCCCATTCTCCCAGTACTTTTGTGCCTACATTAGCTTTGTTTTCCACCTAATAAATACCTGGTATGCTTTATCCGCGAAAGCTGGGTCAACACCAAATTCTTTCCCTACCCTCTTGATGTTTTTTGAGGCAAATTCTCCGGCAAATCCAACAACAGTTTGTTCTAGAAGGGGTTGGTTGTCAGTTAAAAAAACTTCGAAATGCTGCTTTTCTGCCTCATCCTTGAAAATGATAAAGGGTGCGGACATTCCTCTCGACTCCAGGGAAAGCTCACCCTTCGTCAAAAGATATAAAAACTGCCCATTCAAGGAATCCAATATGTAGTGATAGTACCATTGGTCTCCCATCTCTAAATCAAGGTAGCCGGTTTTTGGCACAGGAAGCATGATCCGCATTTCATCGCAATACATATACTCCAATTCCGCAATAGGTGTGGTATGGTACATGAATTTGGCTGTTCCCAGAAATGAGGATTCATTGGTGTAGAAGTAGCTATAGGGCTCATAAAACCTTTCCGGTTCGCTCAGGATGATGGAGTATTCAGGATATATCAGGTGGTAAAAATGATTACTATTGCCAATATCCATAGACCAGTTTCCAGGCTCCCTGAGCAAGGCCTTCAACCTGTCAAGCGAGTTAAGATCAATTCCGAACTTTTCCCGCCACATTTTCTCCACAATCCATAGGTCTGCGGAGGCGTTAAGCGGGGTATTAGTATCATTTATTCTGGTATAGATATGATGGGCTTTGACTGTTATTCCTCTGTCCTTGTAATCCTCAGTCAGTGTATAGGGCTTAAATGGCCGGTCAAGAATTATCAGTACATCTATTTCGCTGCCTTCAATTTTGAGTGTCTGTAGTTCAATCTCAGGCCGTATGCCTCCCGAAAAACTTTTGCTTCTAAGGAAATCAATGTAGTTGGATTGCTTTTTCCTGTTGGGCTGATTTTGGGCCAATCCTTTTACCAAGGTTCCTTCTTGACTTTCCTCTATACCGATGATAAGGTATTTGTCTCCTTTATGGAGCGAATTAGCCAGGCAAAGGATGTCATGGAGGAGGGAAGCATTATTGTCGTGCGGTTCAGATTTAAAGTCCCAGAAACTCCCTTCCCTGTTTTTGCTGATCAATTCCCTGATGATAAATTCAAGCTGTTGAGCCATGTTTTGTTTTTTTGGCAATTACTGCAGTCGAGTATAAAGCCTAACCCCAAACTTTTACCGTTTTAGCGTCGAAATACCGGACATAACACTTAAACTTATTTTCAATAGTTTTCAGGCGTTTCAAGTCTGAATCGGAATAAACTCCGATGTATATGCTATTCAACATATGCCATTTACCATCACCGTCTTTCTTTTTCTTTGCCGCTTTATTGATAGCGGCGATGATGTGTTCATCATAGAGGCCAAAACCAAAGCCAAAGCAAATCAGGGAGCCTTCAAGATTTGAGAGCGTGTCGTAGCAGAAAGACAGGTACCTGTTATGCCGGATATGACTTAGTTTTTCTTCTCCGTTCCCGGCCGTTACAAAGATTGGGTATTCCTTTCTTGCCATTCTGGCTTTGACATTTTCCAATAAAACATGTTCATTGCTGTATTCCTCTTTAACGATATCTATCCCGGCATCGAAAATATGGAGTGCTCCGTGAACGTAAAAAATTGATTGTGTATCCTTGTTTTTGCCCCACCGGAGTTCAGACCACATTCTGTCTTCAGGAGCTATGAATTCGCCTGTCTCGTCGGTTTCTCTTCCAAAACCGTCTCCAATCCGATCAAACTGGTTTCTCATTAAAACCCAATAGAGCAGCAAATCATAATTGGTAGTAAAAATATTGCCCTCTTGAGAAAGATACTCATTAAGAAAATCCGCGCAAGCCTGGCTTTTCTCTTCTGAAATGGAAAAGACATGTTCAGGATGGAGCTCTTTGATGGCTTCAATCAAGCTTTCTTTTAATGTTGTGGTAGCCTGGTGAATCTTGTCGACTACTCCTTTTTCGGCGCCAAAAACCTCGGCGATTTTAGCAACATTTTCGAGCTGCTCCATCAGCAACTCAAAATTACTTGTCTTAATTATCCCGAAAAGCTTTTGAAGAGTATCGTTCTCTAAATTCTCCAAAAACTTACTTAGGGCATTATACGAAAATATCCCGGAATCATAGGACATGCTAAAGCCGTTGCCCAGCAATAAATGTTTCTTCCGTTTTTTTTTCCTGAGCGAGGTAATGACTTGCTCGTAGGTCAATAAGTCAGTGTCTCCCATTAAGCTTTATTTGAGTCAAAGAATTTCAATTTTTGCATGTCAAAATAGTTACACTATGCTTATTCATCTCTATTGTGTCTACTCCACTTAAGGATTGTTTTTTGAGCCTGTAAGCAGCCTGATTGTATGGTACCAGTAATAGAAAGAGGATTTGTCAGGCTGACGTTTAAGACGATTTAAGAAATTCCAATCCGGGTCTTCAATAGTCAGTTTACTTACATCCTGCCCGTTGTAATAATCAATTGGGGTCAGGTCACTAACCTTTAGTTTAGCAGCGAGGTAAGCAATCCTTGCCGATGCGGGAATGGCATCGTCAATACGGAATGTTCCTGACATTAAGAATCCTGTGCCAAAGGCCCGGATACCTCTTTGTAATTCAACAAATTTTTCCTGCTCCCCAGTTGAACCTGTTCCACGCTTTGCCAGGATCAGGCAGGTATCCAGAGTGTCTTGTAATACGTCTTCCGGAGTCAAGTCAAATTGTTCCTGGCCATTTTTTCGATAGGCTATTTCCTGTTCCGAAAAAGCTTTGAAACTTGCAGCCACCGTCTCCATGTTCCGGATTTGCTCAAATAATCTACTCAAGTCAAAGAGCTGTTTGCATATTTCCATGGAAAATGGCTGGCGGTCCCTGCCTTTAAAATAGGGAATGCCAATTGTATTTGGCGCAAAAGCAGTGAGTTTATCGCCTGTTATAGAGTCAACCGATGGCAGTGCGACAGAATGTTCATCTTCTACTTCTATCCATTTTGTGTTTATAGGTTTTTCAATAAGTTCCGGATAGAGTTGTTTTTCAAAGAGGATGTCTAATAGAATTGTGCCTGAACCCTGTTGATTAGTTTCAAATGAAAATTTATAATGTGCTTTGGGTACACCGGGTAAGTAACTTCGGTGTGTATCTATTTCAAAGCCGGTAAACCTGGATACCTCTACAATTTTTCCGAATATGGATTCCAATTCTTCCCTGCCTGCTGTGCAGATGATATCAATGTCAATAGAAAAACGATTGTCCTGTTCCAATAACAGGACCAGGCTGGTGCCTCCCTTAAAAACGAATTCAAGCCCATGGGCCCGAAGTTCCTCCAGCAGGTGGAGCGCATAAATCATTTTTTCAAGAATGATTTTGTCAATGCGGCTGTGATTTTTTTGCTTCCGAAAGGCCTCAAGCCATTCTTCTGTGAAACAGTGGTCCTTGATCATTCTATGATTTCATTTACAAGGTGAGACATGTGGTTAATCATAAACTGCTTTATTTCTGGTTCTTTGTCCCTTCGCTTGGCATAACTGAAGAGTTTTGTGAAATTGATGGTGTAGTGGTTTATTGCATGCTCATAAATATGCGTTAGTTCAGCTCCCTGGAGATGGTAAAAGATTTTATCGTCAGCAAACAAGTCCACCAGGATTTTTTCAAGGAGGGGGGTGTAAAGTTTTACTTTTTCCTTTGTCCTGGTGGTAATAGGAGAGCGGCTGGTAAGCTTCTTTATGACAACCGGATAATTACTTTCAGCAATATAAAAGTCAATAGTATTGCTGTCAGGGTTTAAAAATATCTCCCGTTTTGAGGAGGTTTTCAACTCGAAATAGAGTGATTCCGTAAAGTCCTTCTCTATTTCAACCAGGATCATTCGTTTGCCTGATTGGTGTTGGGAAAATTCATTGAGCCATCCTGTTTCCCAAATACAATATCTAATCTCCTTAAACACATCGTTGATTCGATGTGCAATTTTTAATAGATCACGGGAAAGTTCAGGTTTATAAGGAGGCTTATATGAAATTACATACAATCCTCTTTTAAGTGGCTTGATAATGTTTTTGTTTTTCAGGTCATAGATTCGCCAACCTAGTGTTCCTTCCTTCAGGTCAGGTTCGAATGAGCGGTAGAAATCGAAAAGTTCCTCGCGGCTGAAGGACTCTTTGTTCTTAAACTCTTCTATAAGCTTATTCTCTATGATTTTAGGCATTTTATCCAATTTTTACCAAAGTTAAGAAAATGTGGTGAATATTAGAAATCAAATAAATGCCAGTAATCTCAAAAACTGGTAAATATTGGATTCTAAAAATTAATCTTGTTTGGGGTAGATGAGCTTAGGTGATTACGAGTAAAGTGTTGATAATAAATAATTTAACAAGTAATTGGGATGATTGTCAAGGCATTTTATATCGTAATTGAAAATCAAATGATAAAAACATGAAATCAGATTGGCCGTTCCTGTGGCCGGGCTTTTCACTTCAATCTCCTTCAGAGGATTTTCGTTTCAATCCCTAACGGGTTTAGTAGCTGGTAAAATTTTATTTTTCCTCAATTTCGAAATGATTTTACTTTATTCAAACTATATTAAGTTTACAGGCCCTGAACTTTCATTGGCTCATATCACAATTACAGAGTGGGCTAATCTTCTCTCATACACCCTGCCAAGTTTTTGGCTTGAGCTCTCCAAGCCAATATGTGACTGCTTGGGCTGGTTATTTTATTACAAAGAATCCGACTGCCAACCCAATTGAAATAGCAATCAGGATAAAAGTCAATATTCTCAACGTATTTAGCTGTTTTGTCTGTCGTTCAAAAGCTTCCTTCACCTTGAGTTCCAATTGATTGAAACTAGAATTTAATGTCGTTTCGAAGGCTCGTTGTATCTGAGTGCCCTCATTTCGAATCTCAACCTGAATGTCTGATTTGTGCTTGTCAAGGCGGGAAGCTATAGACGAGTCCAGTTCTTTCTGAAATGCCTTGTTGTCTTTATAGATTTCATCAATCTTCTTCTGGGATTCTTCAAGCCGCTTTTCTACCTCCTTTGAAATATCCGACAACCCCTTGTTGTTCTCCTGTAGTAACTTCAGATTTTCCAATAAGTCCTGTTTTAGCTGGGCGATTTCAGCGTAAACTGAATTGAAGTCTTTCAAGTCGTTTGACTGCTTTTCAAGTTCTTTGATAGCATTATCCAACTTTTCTAAGTCCGCCATATATTCTTTTGTTAATTGTCTTTAGTTTTTTATTCGCATCCTCAATTATTACTGCCATTGAAAAGGTATCCCCAAGTTCTTTTTGAATTCGATAAAGGAACGATTCATCATTGAAGAACTTGTAAAGTGATTCAGCCAAAAAATTCTTGTTCTTGCTTGTTAGTTCCTTTCCAATTTTAAGTATTTGAGTAACTATAAAGGCAATCTGTCTTTCCTCAAAATGCTGTATTTCGTCTAAAGAGCTTTCAAGTCGTTTTCTTCCATCAATATTTTCATAGTCGTCTAACCACAAACGTAATAGTCCGCTAATCAAATCAAGGCCAGGATTGTACATGTAGCTTTCAAGAAAGCGGCTTAGGTTATCTCGCAGAGCTTCTCTTTGTCTACCCGTGAGTAACTTGTCCGTAACAATATTCTTATCTACCTGATAAAATACCTCAAACCATCTTTCAATGTCCTTCGGGTTTTCTGCAATATGTTGAAGTACGTAGCTGGATTGATTGAATTTGAAGTAATTCTCCAAACGGGCTTTGAATTCTTGTTTCGTGATATTTCCTTCTGAAAACTCACAGCAGTTTTCATAGATGTTCTTCAGCGATTGCCTTCTGTTATAGGCAAAATTGTCGTATGACCACTGAAGAAGTATGAGTATGTTCTTATCAAAGTCGGAATATCCCTCGGGTGCATTGAGTATTTTTCGATACGTAGAATATTTCGATTCTGAATTAATGCTGTCAAAAGAGAAATCAGGGTCGTACTTGTTAACTGTTTTGAGAAGTGCATTTTTGATAGAAGCAGCATCAAATTCGGAGTAATCAACTTCAAATTCACCACCACCGAAAAAATTATTGATTGTCCAGTCCTCAATTATTCTAAGCTGACTAAGTCGATAGATAGCTTTTTCCGCTTTCGCTTTATTGACACCAATTTCATTCCCCTCAACTCGTACATTCTTTTCGTTGGAAACAGAATATCGCTCGTGCAATTTTTTTATCGTTTCAAATTCATCCTTGATAACATCCAGCCCCAATGAGAAAAGAAAAAAGTTAGTGTACAGGTCTCCCTCAATCTGCGTTCTTAACTCATTTAGCTTAGATAGCTGAGTTTCACGAATCCAGAACTGGTCAACAAACTGTTTGGGTTTTGTAGACTTGGAGAGTAGCACTAAACACTTAGCTTGTTGTTCATTGAATTTCACTTTATCTCTACCGGCTCGGCCACCTTCTTGATAAAGGGCTTCCATAGAACCGGGAATTCCATAATGTATGGTAAAATGAATGTTCGGCTTGTTGACGCCCATCCCAAATGCTTTTGTGGCAGTTAAGAGAGTAAACTCATTCGCTCTATACTCTTGCTGAACTTGTTTCTTATACTCATCATATTCTTTATCTCCCATTATCGGCCTGCCGTCTGTTTTGGGAACGGATCCAGAATAGTACTTGATTTCAGTTTGAAAATGCTCACTTAGGACAAGTGAAAGAGGATAACATCCTTTTTTGCCGTTTACTGTTGGCGTAAATATTATTCCGCATCTTGAATCGTTTCCTTTTGTAGCCAGTATTTCCTCTGTTTCATCCAGTTCGCCAAGTAGCTGCTTAATTGTGCCTATTTTATCATTTCCATCGTCAACTACTTCAAAGTCCAGTTCCTTTCTGGTATAGTCTACTGGTGTTTTTACATTATCTTGTTTTATGCCGAACTCCACCTGAATATCCTTAAGAACGTTTATTGAAGCTGTGGCCGTAAGCCCTAAAAAATTGAAATCGCTGCACAGTTTTTGGATTGTGTTGGAAAGATTGAGATAAGCTGTCCTGAAATCATGGCCCCACTCTGATAGGCAATGAACTTCATCTATTACCGCATAGGCGATATTGAATTTCTTATTTACCGCACTGAAATATTGTCTGAAAGTCCTTATTTGAAAACGTTCTGGCGAAATGAAGATGAATAAGTACTTACCATTGCCAAATTCATTTTGGATTTTTTCTTTATCCTCTCCATCATCATCACTTGTGATGTGATTTACTCTCGTAAAACGGCATAAATCCAAATCTGCCTTTTGGTCGTACATCAAGGATTTTATAGGGCAAACCACAAAACTTATGGCTGGCTGCAGGATTGCCGCAAGTTGATAGCAAACAGATTTCCCGCTACCTGTGGGCAGAAGTCCGATTGTATCATTTCGTGAGAGGATATTTGCAATGATTGGTAACTGTCCTTCATTAAACGTCAAGTTTGGAACATCTTGAAGGAAAATATTTTGAAGGAGAAAGAGCAAGGGTTTTTCGTCTGAATCCGTTCCGCCAAATTGCAACTTGTATTTTACTGGTTTAGTGGCTGAAACCTTGAAATAATCATAAGGTTCGAACGAACTAAACTTCAAATTACCCCTTGAATCTCCCTTTTTGAAATAGAGGTATTCATCCAAATAGTCGGTTCTCAAGAAAAGAATATTGAGATGGGTCTGGAATTCGTCCGTGTACCTCTTTGATAGACTAAAATCCACTTTAACCGTATCGGAAGAATTGCTGAATTCTTGTAGCGAATTAACAGGCTTGATTGAATAATTCGGTTTGTTCCATTTAATTTTTTGGAGTTCAAAAATCGGCTTAAACCATTGTAATAAATCCTGAATGGCTAAATCAGCAAAATCGTTGATGTCTGAGGTATGTAATTCAAATTTCCATTCTTTATTGAAATCAAGCAATCCTCTTTCAAGCAATTCGAGTACGAGTATCTGAAATCTCATTACTGCCGTTGCCTTGTAATACGGGCTTGTTAAGTCAGCACCATTTTCGAAAGCTGACTTATAGTCATTGATTGAAATGAAAACGGAGTCGTTTTTCCGTCTTTTTTCTTGTCGGGGAATAACTTTATCGATTCGCTCTTTAATAGCTGTTATGGCTTTCTTGAAGGATTCGTTTTCAGCTTCAAGGTCGGTGGTTTTAATTCGTATTGTCTGGATACCGTACTTAGCTGTGTGCTGGTCTCTCAGTCTGTCTTGATTGACATTCCTGTCATGTTGTGAACCATCAATTTCAATAATGAGGTATGCTTGTGGTAAGTAGAAATCTACTTGTTGATTTGCAAACTCGTCAACCTCAACTTGGGTAATTTCATTTACAGGAATTTCCGGAATTAGAAGTTGTTGAATAAATAAATAATCCGATAGATATTTTGGAATCAGGTCATCAAAGAATTTTTTGGCCGGAAAATAATTGCCCTTAACATCACCTCTGATGATTCTCTCCCAGTTTGGAGTTTCATTGTCGATTAACGGATAAGATTTTTCGAACTCGTCTGTTTTGTGAATGGCCCCTATTTTTTCTTGAAGGAACTTAGAAAGCAATGTTGGTCGACCTCTTTGTAAAATGTTCTTGACAATACAAATTGCAGGCAAATATTCATTGTTAATTCTCCGTCCTGTAAGATTTTGAATGACAAAGTTGTGATTGCTATATGAATAGTTTGCCGTGTATTTATTCATTGTCTCTTTAAAAATTCTGTATTTTGTCTTTCTTTCATAATGCCAAATCCTGATATATGTCAGAAATTACTAAAACTACTCCTTTATCACATATTGTCAAATGGCAATGTGTTTTTTTATAGGTTGCAGACCATACCAGTACTCCAAGATCTGTTACAATGAGCCTGCGATTCGCTAAATTAAACCTATTCCGATTAACTGGGCGATAGGCAATTTTACAGATTTCCAGTTTTTCAATCGAAACGGACAAAAAGGGCAGCGAAGTTTGTGTCCGCATTACTCATGATTTTTTGAAGGTTGCCAAAAGACTACGGCATAATGGATAAGGCTCTGTGCCGCCGCCTTATCCACCCTGCGGGACTTATTCCGTTTCCTTTTGGCCTTTAGCGGACACACTTCCTGTGCTTTCTTTTTTTCCGTTTTTTCTTTTGAAAAACATTTGCTTTTCGGGAGCTGACGGGGTGAAAAAAGGAAGCATAAAGAACCATTTATTCATTCTAAAACGATTTGTTATGGTAATCACAGGAAGATTGACGGCAGACGCAAATGTCGCAGAACTCAAGGACGACAGGAAAGTAGTAAACTTTTCTATCGCTATCAATGACCGCTACAAAACCAAAGCGGGGGAGCAAAAGGAAGTGACCAACTATGTCAGTTGTGCCTATTGGCTCAACACAACTGTAGTCCAATGGCTGAAAAAAGGCGCATTGGTGGAACTATACGGGCGCATCGGGGTGGATGCGTATGTCAACACCGATGGCAATGCAGTCGGACGGCTGAACTTTCACACCAATAATATTAAGCTGCTGGCTACGCCCAGGCGAAATGGAGGTGCAGTGGAGGAAACAGAAGTTGTAACCCAGTGCAGTAACGGTAACGGGGATGAGAAGGACGACCTCCCTTTCTAATCAACATTTTCAAAATCTATTCTTAAACATTCAAAAATCAATATATCATGGCACATGACATTCATTTAGACGAAACGACAGGCAAGCACAGCTTTTTCAGCGTGAAGGAAAAAGCGTGGCATGGGTTGGGGCAAATCGTACAGGACTACCCCACCAGCGCCGAAGCGATACAACATGCAGGACTGGACTACGAGGTGGTCAAATCCCCCTTGTTCACGAAAGGGCAAACGCTCTTAGCCGATAACGATGGATTGGTAACGGGCGTTGCGGAACTGGCCGTACCTAACTACTACGCCACCATGCGCACTGATACCAATACGGTACTCGGTGTAGTAGGCAGGGACTACCATGTGGTACAGAACCGTGACGCCTTTTCCTTTTTTGACAGCATTGTCGGTGGGGACGGCATCATGTACGAAACCGCAGGGGCGTTGGGCAACGGTGAACGGATTTTCATCACTGCCAAACTGCCGGGCTATATCCGTGTGGGTAGTGACGACCTCATCGAACAATACCTGTTCCTGACCACTTCGCATGATGGCAGCGGGAGCATCACCGCAGCATTCACACCGATACGTATCGTTTGCGCCAACACGCTCAATGCAGCCATGCACCGCAAAAGCAATACGGTTAAAATCCGCCATACATCAGGCGCAAAGGAACGGTTGGAGGAAGCCCATAAGCTGATGGGCATGAGCAATACATTGTCCATGCAGATGGAAGGCATCTTTAACCAATGGACCAAAGTACGCATCACGGACAGCGAGGTGAAGAAACTGGTACAGCTTGCCATGATACCCAATAAAGAGGTGCTGGACAAACTGAAATCAGGCAGGGACGAGGAACTATCCACGGTATATAACAACATGGTGGACAAGGTATATGAATACGGCATGTCCAACCCCACACAGCAACTGGACACCACCAAAGGGACGTTGTTTGGCGCATATAATTCGGTAACGGGCTATTTCCAAAATGTGCGCAATTACAAAAACGATGAAGCCAAGCTGAAATCCATCCTATTGGGAGGCACGGCGCAAATCCGCACACAAGCTGCATTTAACCTTTGCACCGATTTCGCCAAATCAGGAGCGGTTGTACTCAACTGGAATTAGGATAAACAACGGGTAGCCCTGTTACGGGCAGGGCTGCCCATTTAAAATCATCAAAACACAAAGACATGAAACCCATAGATAAAATGACCAACAGGGACAAGGCGGAATTGCTGCACGGGCTGTTCCCCGAAGAAATACCTGCATTCACGGACTATGTAAAACGGGTATGCCTGACCATAAAAGAGAACGAAGCGGAAGAACGGGCAAAGGGAGAACATGGGATAATCGGGTTTGACTTCTGGTTGCAAATGGTGAACAACACCGAGCGCAGGATTGACCGCTACGGGGAGCAACTGCACACTTGGGCAAGGTTGTTCGCAGACCAGTTGTTTGACGGGCAGAACGCCTTATTGATGCAGTATTGCCTCAAATTATATACAGGTGTTCGGAAGCACGATAACCAAACATTCACAGATATGGTAGGGGTACTGTTCAAAACGGATAAAATTCAATGACTAATCAAATTCATAAGACAATGGAAACTAATTTTTTCAAACAGGTAGCCCAAATGGGCATAGCGGGTGATTTGCAAATTACCATCAGGACAGGGGCGGACGGTAACTGGATTGTATCGGTACTGCTCAATAACAAAGGTTGCGGGGACAACGCCAAACAGGTAATTCCGCCATTGGTATTGAAAGGCAATGCAGAAGAACTGGACAACGGTTTTTTCAGCAGCATTACCCCACCCCTGCAACAGACCTCCGAACTCATGCTGAACATGGAAGCCTACCTCCAGGCGCAGGAGGAAGCGAAAAAGCAATCGGCTATGGAAAAGGAAAAAGCCGATAAAGAGAAAAAAGAAAAGGAGGCGAAGGAGAAGAAATATGCCGACGCGATGAAGAAAGCGGAAGAACTCGAAAAGGAGGGAAAGCACCGTGAAGCGTGGATGAAAGTCCCCGATGTATCGGAGTATCCCGAACACGAAGAAACCATTCGCAAGCGCAAGTCGGAACTTTCGGCGCAGTTCGCACCCGACCTGTTCAGGGCGGATGCACCCGACACCCAGACGGCACAATGATAATTACTCACCTTAAAAAACTTTAGAAAATGTTACTGGCGACACAATTAGAACGGAAATTCAGGATGGAGGACAAAGGGCAGGAAATCATACTTACCGACCCCGATGGCGGGTTAAGCCCCGAAGCGGTGCTGAATTTTTACAGCAATTCATACCCCCTGCTGACAACGGCCACCATAGCGGGGCCCACCATACAGGACGATGCGGTATGGTTTGAATTTAAAACCACCATCGGCACAAAGGGATAGTCATGGCAGGGAAACAAAAACGCCCAACCCCGAAAGGGGCGAGGCGAATCAGGGAAACGGAAAACTATTCAAAGCAATGGCATATACACCAGTACATAGGGCAATTCGCAAAGGAACTGGACAGGCTGCCCGATGCGGCACAGCTAAGAAAGGACAGGCAAAAGTCCGCACCCCTGAATATGGTGGACATGGTTTTTTAAGCCACCGCTTTCAGCCGCTTCGGGGCGAGAACTCTTTGCCTTACAGCAAGGAGGGCGAAGCCTTCCTGCTGTCCTCGTTTCAAAATCTTGCAACGCTGTATGGTTATGAGCCAATAGACGTATCGGGGGAGGTATTCCCGCTGAACCTCTCTGCCCTATACCGACAGGCAGCGGGAATACTTGCTCAAAAGGACAAGTGGGTGGAACTGCTATTGGTTGAAGACAGGGGACGGATAAGGCTGGCGACCACCAAGTCAGCATCCACGGGCAGCACCCTGTTCTTCCTGCCCGTCTATCCGTTGTGGAAATGGATGCACGGGAAGAGGCGCAAACAGGAGATTAACCTCCTGCTGTCCGTCTTCACTTACCTGCACAACGTAGTGGGCATACCATTTTTCAATGGGTGGACTTACACGGGCAGCCGTTATCAAACTATGCTGGAATGGCTGGCCGAGGATGACGGCTGGACGGATTATGAAGAACATGCGGCTTGCCTCTCTTCGGTAAAGGCTGCCATTTATTTTGGGGACAGGCTGCACAAAATAGTTAAGCACCCTTACCACCTCCATGCGTGGGAGGAAAGATTAGAACAACTTCCTATAAGTTGTGAACAATCTTTAGCCATCCATGATATAGCGGAACAACTGTATAAGCTGTACCGGGATTATCCGACAAGAAGCCTTGCGGATAACATCCATCCTGAACTGCTGCGCCCCAACGAGGAATACCGCATGACAATGGAGCAGGTCTTTTCCTTCATTTGGGATGAACGGGGCTGGCTTGGTCAAAACCTGATGGAAATGGTCTGTAGCGAACTGAATGAATGCTGTGCAGCGGATGAACCTATGGCCATACAGTATTTCGATACACCTCAAAGCGAGGCGACGCACGACCTTGATTTTGAAACAAGGCTATATGACCTGCTACATGAATTATCGGACGTTTTAAGAATGATGCTATGAAGAATATAACGGACAAACTGGATGCTGTTTACTTGCCGAAAAAGGCATTGGTGATTTACCAGTCCCAAACAGAACGGGAAGAGGTGTACGTGGAAGCCTGGGACATGGACAGGCGGGGGTGCCCCATTAACGCCCACCCATTGAGTGTCAGGGAAACGATAGCCCTTGCTGATTGCCTGAACAGCGCGAGGGAAGTACGGACGGACTACCTCGGATGTGCGGGGCTGTTCCCCGACAAGCTGTTGCACGTCAACCACTATCGGGGCTATGCGGTTTGGTACACGCCTCCACAACTGGTGAACCTACTGTTCACCGAAGGTCTGACCGTCCCCTGCGGGATAGCATCCGTACCCGCATTGTTGTGGAAAGCAGACAGGGGCAGTCTGTCACTATTTGCATTGAAAAGCAAAGGCAAACCGAAATTGGAAACTGCATTATACCATGCACCATTTTTCAATGTATATGATAATGGCGGGGTGTGTATGGGTACGGTGGAAACGGATTTTTCCGAAGCGGAAAACGTGGAGCAATTCATACAGCTATGGGAACAGGCGTTCTGGAACAGCTACTTCAGCCACCTCAACGGGGACATCTCTCCTGTAAACTGCAATATCGTGCAGTTGTGGCAAGGGCTGGTAGGAACGGACAAGCCGTTTCCGACTGACGTGTTAATCAAACAGAGTAAAACCATCAAAGACATTTTAGGATGAAGCATAGCATGACAAAGACGGTAAAACAGGCGGCGCATTTCACGCACCCATACCTGCTGAACCCCACCAATCCAGTAACATTGAACCTCATAGGCTGCGGGGGGACAGGCTCACAGGTATTGACATGCCTCGCACGTATGCACGTTTCCCTGCTGGCGCTCGGTCATACGGGGCTACAGGTAAACGTATTCGATGATGATACCGTGACAGAAGCCAACAAGGGGAGGCAGTTGTTTGCTGATGCGGAAATCGGCAGGAACAAAGCCGTCGTACTGGTAAACCGCATTAACCGTTTTTTCGGGACAGACTGGAAAGCCATATCGTCACGGTATGGAAGGGACACGCACTGTGACTCCTCTATTACCCTGAGTTGTGTGGATAGTGTGGAAACCAGATACAAGGTTGCGGAAGTATTGAAGTCAAGGACGACAGGTGAGAACAGGCAGGTTCACCAGCCCATATACTGGATGGATTTCGGGAACCGGCAATATACAGGGCAGGTAATACTATCCACTATCGGTAAAGTGGAACAGCCTCCCTCCAAAAAGTACAGTCCCGTTAGTGAACTGCCGTTGGTTACAGAGGAATTTAAGCAATTACTGGACGAAGCCGATGGCGATGATATGCCAAGCTGTTCTATGGCAGAGGCGTTGGCGAAGCAGGATTTGTTTATCAACTCTACATTGGCGCAGATGGGGGCTTCACTGCTGTGGCAACTATTCCGTGAAGGGATGATTTTCAACAGAGGATTTTTCCTAAATTTAAAGGACTTCAGGTCGCAACCGCTTAAGATAACCTAGCTTAATTAATTTTTGAACTATGGAAAGAATGAAGCTTTATGCCTGGATACTGATAGTCGCAGCTTTGGTCATCCAGTACTTTATAGCCAGGAGAAGGTTTAACCGCAGGGGTGTGGGTGGATTGCAGCATTACAATAGCTTTGAAAAGGCAGTAGTAACGGGAAGCCTTGAAAAAGCAGGTAAATGGATCAGCATCCTGATGCTGGTCTCAGGGCTGGTGATTTTACTCATGCTTTGGACCGATAAGAAACTGGTAGAAAGAAACAGGGACAAAGTACCCATAGAACAAACTGGGGACAGCCGATAAAATCGGCGGCTCGCAGCCCCTTCCTCATTCTTCGGAACAGGCTGCTCGCATTCAGCGGTTCAGCCACATGCGGGAAAATGAAATCAATATTCATGATGCTGCCAGGCATTTTCCAGCAAGAGGCTGGAGTTGATAGTCAAGTTTTCCTTTGATAATGTATGTTCCTTTAGAGTTTTTAACCGCCTGCGCTTTCCTCTTCAATAGGAACAGGAAGGCGTAGAAATTTCAGGATAAATCTCTCGTTTGGGAGAAGGGAAACGCTATTGCTCATGAAAGGCTTGAAACTTCGACTGTTAACAAGACAATATTTTTTTATATCTTGACATGGTCTAAATAGCAAATTCATCATTGTGGATTTTAAACCGAGCATTAACGAAAAATTCTTAGAACTTTTTTACCAGGAGATTGAATGTGAAATCCCAGATACTCATTCTAAACTCAATTTGCATATTCTTAAAATAGAGAACAACCAGTTTTGTTATCCCGAGTTAGTTAATAATTTACGAAATCATTTTATTTCATTTTCTTTATCAAGAAAGGAGATTTGCGATTTCGAAAAGGATAAAAGATATGGTGAGTTATATGCCAAAGCAGCGTCAAAGTTCAGAGATTATAGTCAGAATGATGGTGAGGCAGGCGAATTACTTTTATTTTGCTTCCTTGAATCGCATCTGAAAGCACCTAAAATCCTAACTAAATTAGAAATCAAGCTTTCATCAAACGATTATGCCAAAGGTTCAGACGGAATACACCTGCTTGAATTAGCACCTAAAAACTACCAACTAATTTTTGGCGAATCCAAACTGGAACAAAATTTAACTACATCTATTTCCCATGCTTTTAAATCAATACACGATTTTTTGACGAGGAAAAAGAATAACCTTCAAGATGAAATCGGCTTAATTAATTCGCAGTTGTGCAAAGAAGCGTTTGACGAAGACCTGTACCAATTCTTGAAATCGGTTATAATGCCAAAGGCAAACGATACAGACCCTGTTATTAAGAACAACGCCTTTGCCATTTTCGCAGGATTTGAGATTGACCCAACGGATGAAGTAAAGCGATTGAACAACCAGGAGTTTTTGGCTCTGCTCAGATCCCAAATAAAAGCAGAAGTAGAAGGCAAAATGAAACACATTAAAAAGAAGATTGAAGAGTACGAGCTATACAGCTACACGTTTTATGTTTATGTTTTTCCCTTTATGAAATTGGATGAAACACGAAAAGAAATCATCAAGAAAATTACACGAGCAGAAGAATGATAGAACGTTTAGCCAATGAAGTTTTACAGGATGAATACTTTATTTCACTCAATAATAAAGCTGCTAAATTATTGGCCAATAACTTGTTTTCAGAAAACGGAAGAAGCATAAAGTTGACTGAAAAAGAACTAAATGACACTTTGCGCTTTGCCGATATACTTTCTAATTCCAAAAATCCAAAAGCGAGAAATAAAGCCTACCAACTGATTACACTGCTGAATGAAGATTATAATACAAATCCTTACTTTCAGACATTTTCTCATTCGGTATTAGCAAAATTGGGCAACTTTCCCGGAATTGATTTTTTAAGAAATGAAAACAATAGTTCTGAATTACCCTTTGACAGAGAACTTGAAAAGAAAGTGAAGGAATTTATTCAAGCTGTTCCCGATACTGAGGATTTAATTTTTACTGACTCTCAATTTGAGCTTTACAAGAAGATAAGCGGTTCGAAGCATTTTAGCTTTTCAGGCCCTACCTCAATGGGTAAATCGTTCATCATTAAGTCGTTTATTAGAAAGGTAGTTGGTAATAAACCACCTGAAAATATTGTCATCATGGTTCCGACCAGGGCATTGATTAATCAGTTTTCAATAGACTTGAACAAAGAATTGAAAGATGTATTGGAACATTACCAATACTCCGTAATTACCAATTCCAATGTCTCAGAATTACCTTCAACACAACAGCACTACATTTTTGTGCTTACACCTGAACGGCTTTTGAGCTATTTGTCGCAAAAGAAAAATCCTTCTATTGCCTATTTATTTGTAGATGAAGCCCATAAACTTGCAGCAGAAAAGGACGCTCGGGCAGTAACAGCTTATTCAGCCATTTCTAAAGCATTAAGGAGAAACCCTAACTTGAATTTATACTTTTCATCTCCTAATGTTTCAAATCCTGAAGTTTTCCTTAAACTTTTCAAGAAAGATGAAAAGATGTTTTTCAGAACGATTGAAACACCCGTTTCTCAAAATCTGTTCTTTGTAGACTTGGTTGAAAAGAAGGTCACACATTATTTAGATAATGGCAACTATTTATTTGAACCTAAAATAGTAACAAAGGCAGAAACGATTTATGATTTACTTGTTGAAATTGGCTGGAAAGAAAGCAACATTGTGTATTGCAGTTCAAGATTTGATGCCGTTGATAAAGCAGCCAAACTTTTTGAGCAAAATCAGAATAAACAGGTTGCTGTTTCCAAAAATGTAAAAAAGGTAATTCGACAAATCAGAGCTTATATTCACAAGGATTACTACTTGGGAGAATTTCTGGATAGAGGAATTGGCTATCACTTTGGCAATTTACCTCAAATTATCAGAAACAAAGTTGAAGGGCTTTTTAAGGAAAGAGAGATCAATTATGTTTTTTGCACATCAACACTGTTGGAAGGCGTGAATTTACCAGCCAAGAATGTATTCATTCTGAACAATAAAAACGGAAGAAATACCTTTCAACCAATAGACTTTTGGAATCTTGCAGGGCGTGCTGGGCGACTTAAACATGAACTTTCGGGAAATATTATTTGCCTAAAAGAAACAGACAAAGACTGGAAGAAACATGAAGCCTTGTTAGAAGGTGATGCAGAAATAAAACTCAATCCTTCCGTTGAAAACTACATTGACAATAAGTTAAAGAAGATTGAGCAAATCCTGAATGAAAACCCTGATATAAAAGGCGAAACGGAAACCATGAAAGAGATATTGGAATACATAGCCAATATCATAAGCATTGACACACTTGAAATTGAACGAGCCAGTTACAACAGTGAAATTATAAAAAAGCTGATTGCCGACAATAAGGAGTCAATAATTGAATTAGCAAAAAAGAAAAACGGAGAAATTGAAGTTCCTTCAACGGTCCTAAATACCAACAATTCAATCAAACTCAAAATACAGAATGAGATTTTCATTGCTTTAAAAAAGCAGGCCAAGAATCCAGCAGCAATAAAATTGCCAAGTCGGGTGACATACGAAATATGCCAAGAGTGGCTTCATAAATTCTACACAATGTTCCATTGGGCAACAGAGGAAAAGAAGTTTAAATCTCAACACCAACTTGACTATTATGCTGTTCTCATGAACCAATGGATAAATGGCATTCCGTTAAGCCAAATCATCAATGAATCTATCGCTTATTGCAATCGCAAAGGAAGCAAATTAATGGTAGGTTATAAAAACGGCAAACCGTCTTATGAAGTATTCGACAATAGTAAACATCATATTAATGTCCTGATAGGAAACATCATTGATGACATTGAAAGTGTTTTAAGATTCCTATTTGAAAAGTACTTCAATAACTACTATGCAATGCTTGTCGAAATATTAGGAGAGGAAAATGCAGGTGTCAACTGGGCAACATTTTTAGAGTATGGGACTCAAAACTCAATTGTAATTGCATTGCAAAATTATGGTTTATCAAGGCACTCAGCAGACTATATATTCAAAAAATTTAAAGACTGCTTAAAGATTGATGGTGATAAACTGATTGAAATCAACATTATAAAACTAAAAGGCAGGCTTAGTAAAGAAGAGATAGAATTTGATGAAATAAGTTCTATTCTGTTCTAAATCACAGATTAACAATTGGCTTAAATAATAATTCAAATCAACCTCAAAGTTGAAACTGAAATTCGCAATGGAAAGCAGCCCCTTCCTCATCCTTCGGAACAGGCTGCTCGCATTCAACGGTTCAGCCACATGCGGGAAAATGAAATCAATATTCATGATGCTGCCAGGCATTTCCAGCAAGAGGCTGGAGTTTATTGTTTGGTTTTCTCCAGATGAAATAATTATTCCAGAAATTTTGAAACGCCTGCCCCTTCCGCGTGCCGCAGGAACAGGCAGGTGGGAAACCATCGGTTCAGCCACTTGCTCAAAATGCTGCTCCCATCCTTTCTGAAACCCGAATGGCATTTTGAGCAACAGGCTGCGTTTTTTAGTAATTCGCCCTTAACTCTCCAATTTTTTTGAAGCTTACAGTACTAATCAATACCAATGACTGAGTAAAACGAAATAAATTGCACTTTAGTAAATAAAAATCTACCAATTGAATGAGTAAGAATAAAATCACCACAATTACCAGACGAAATATTGCGGATGAATTAACATCAACCAAGCTTTGGTACCATGGCCGTTTAAAGGAATCGGATTTTTTGAACAGGCTTTATAATTTGTCAAAAATGCCGTCTACTGATTATAGGTCTGAATACAATAATGCTTATAAAGATATTCAGCAACATGTAGACAGAAATTCGGATTGGGAGCCGGACTGGGTCTTCACGGATAACCGATTTAATTTAATGCATTGCGATGACTTGACCTATCTCAGGTTTCTAAGGGAAACGCTCAACCCGGCAGTAAGGCCACAGGATGGGAGAACCGAAGAAATGGTTGCCATTTATAATCAATACCTGGCTAAGGATGGCTATGAGTTTTATAAAGCTGATGAAAAGTCGGGAGTGCCCATCTTTGAAGCAAGACTGGTTACACAGGGTCAATCTGATCTCGCCGCTAAAGCCATTGCTATAAAAAAGTACCTGGACACAGAATATGTGAACGGGAAAATCAAACAAATGAATCAAGCTGTTCATTCGGATACTGATCTTGCATTGGGAACCGGTAAGGAGTTACTCGAAACTATTTGTAAGTCTATACTTCAAAACAAGTCTGTTCCTATAGATAAATGCTGGACATTACCCCAGCTTTTAAAAGCAACTACAGCAGCACTGGATTTTAAACCCAAAGCAGCCAGTGACCCCGCAGGAGCCGAAAAATCAATAAAACAAATACTTGGCGGTATCTCCACTATAGTCCAGGGCGTGGCAGAACTCAGAAACGCTTATGGTACCGGACATGGGAAAGCCGCGGACTTTCAAAAACTGGAGTCCGCCTATGCTCAATTATACGTGGGAGTTGTAGCCGAAATTGCGCTCATTTACCTTGCAACCAATGGTGAAATTGAAATAGCAACAAGCTGATACCCCGGATCATTTTGACTGTACGTTTCGGGAATAGTCAAGTAGTTTTGCGCTCAGAGCAGTTAGCCCTGCTTTTTCAAGGCTGTCAGTGATGATGGTTTTGATTTCCTCATTTCCTTCTTCCTTTAGTACCGATGCCAGACAATAAGTGTCGCTGTTGCCCAGGTGGTTCAGGCCTTCACGTAAAACTTCCGTAAATAGCAAGACAGTCTTCCTGGGGATTCTCAAGTCAATTTTCACGTTGTCGTTCATACCCGGTACACTGAGCAGGGTTTCATAGATGGTGTTTAAATTCGAATTGTTCATCATTACATGTTTTTTATTAAGCAAGGAATCTTATCTTCAAATGTAACGAAGGGTGTGAAAAACAGCCTATTTAGAAAATAAACAGGATGTTCACAGGGATAGAAAGCAGACTGTTTTTAAATCCTAAATCCAGGTCATGGTCAAGCTGAACAGGTCAATCAACATAGCTAAAATTAAAGAGACTGGTGAAGTAATAATTGCTGATGAATGTTTCAAAGAAGCAAAGGAGGGTTTCAGGTACCGGAAATTATTTCATGAGAAAGAAATAAGTTTTGAATGTCTTGAATGTGGACAGGACCTGAATATTTCCCGTAGCAGTTTAGACAGGGTTTACCTCAGGCATAAGGCTAATCATGAACCCTGTTTTCTCTCCGACAATGAGTTGGAAGATTATCAGCTGGAAGAATATGAAAGAGCTGTGGCGGCAAAAGAAAGTGACCGTCACAAAGAACTGAAATGGAAAATTGGAAACCGGTTAATGCCTGTACCCGGAGTTGAATCGGGTTCCGTTGCAGTTGACAACAAATTTATCGTAAAGGAGGACGGTCGTCGTAAACCTGACGTGTATTGCCGGTTTAAGGGAAAAGAACTGGTATTTGAAATCCAGTTATCCGAACTTTCTTTAGCGTATATTCTAAGCAGGCACAATTTTTATCGAAAACATGGTATCTATCTCATCTGGATATTGGATACCTATGATGTCAAGAAACAGGGGACGAAAGAAAAAGACCTGAAATACCTATCCAGCCACCAGAATTTTTTCAAACTGGATGAATCGGTCCAGGAGTTCAGGTTGATATGCGATTATAAGTTCTCTTTCCTGACTGATGACAATGAACTGTTATCCAAATGGCTGGACAAATCTATATCCCTGCACCAGTTAAAGTTTGAGGAGGTTTCCTGGCAGTCCTATTATTTCGATTTTTCCCGCCAGTTAGCTGAACTGGAAGAGCAACAAAAAATCAAAAGAGACGAAGCTCGGCTTGAAAGAGAGAAAAAGTTATTGGAGCAGCGTGAGAATAATACCAAGGTTAAGATTACCGGCATAGTCCAGGAAATTAAAAGACTAAAAAAGGCCCGGGCTATTGATTTTAGCGAAGTCACAAATGAGATAGAAGGCCTGGACCTACATGAGCTCAAAGCTTTGAATGTTTACCTTGGTTTTAATAACCCTGAGAGATACAAGGTTCCACCGCTTTTTAGTTGGGTTGATGAAGCTGCTTCCATCGGGCCATTTTTTTTGATCTTCATTTTAAGGTGCGCTGAGATTGAATTGGATGTACAAGGTTCAGCTTCCTCCGGAGAATCTTTGTTTACAAAAGTGATTTCTACTTTAAATACGTATAGAGATACTGTGGTAAAGCTTTTGTTTAAACGTGGATATAACCTTACTGAAGCTGACAGGGAAATATACAAGGCGAAAATGGGTATTCAGGGTTCTGACGGACTGATGTCGTACGAGTTTTGCAACAGGCTCACTAACAGGTTACTGGTAGATGATGTTAGCAAACATTTTAAACTGCTTCTTATCTTTGAATCCATTCATCTCGGGCGGGTTACCGGATTTCATTTCGGTGATGATAACTGGGTAGCTTTCGCCAATAACGCCATCGAGTATTATCCAAAATATTGGGCAAGGATCGAATCTGCTTTAAAGCAGTCAGAATTATGGGAAACTTTGCACCAAAAGGATAAAAAGAAGACTTTCCTGAAAAAACTGGAGTCGTGGGAAGCCAGCTCCCCCGTGCAGGCGGAAGATGCTTTTGACGTGGTTTTCGACCTCTTCCCTCATTTTTGTTTTGGGTAAAATCTGAACAGAACTGTCATCTTGTTCCCCTATCAGCAGCCTGTTTAGAATTTATACAGGATAGGTTTATCACACCCTGCCTGCCTATTTTTGTGACACAGGCTCAAACTTCCCCCTTTACTTCCAACAATTGCCACCCCTGTAAATGCCTGCATGGACATTGGGAAAGCTCCCGTGACTTTAAAATGCCTCCCTGGAATTCTTAAAACAGTGGGGATTTCCTGTGTCCTCTGAAATCGGCAAGATGTACGGTTGTATCACAACCGGGACTTTAGCCCTGCACTCCGAAGTCGTGGGCTTTGATGCTGTAAAATGTTGAGATTGTTGAATTGTGAAAATGAACTGTGATGAAGGAGAAGAACAACAATAGAAATAAGTGGCTGCACCTGCGCCTGAACGGTAAAGAATATGAGCAGATCCAAAAGGGATTTGCCACTACCATCTATGATAAAATAAGCGACTACGCCAGGTGCCTGTTGCTGAAAAAACCTGTGATTGCCGGTTATAAGGATACCACCATGCAGGACATACTGGCAGGGCTGACCGCACTGAGAAAAGACCTGCATGGCGTGGCGGTGAACTACAACCAGGCGGTGAAAAAACTGAATGCACTGGGGAACCTGGAAGCAACTTCTTACTTGCCACAACTGGAAAAAGAGCATAAAAAAGTCTTGGTTACACTGCAGTCTGTTGATGCGCTCATCCATAAAATAACCGAGAAATGGTTGCGGTCATAAAGACAAGCGGTGCGCTCAGGAGGCCTTTCCATTACAATGAAAACAAGGTAAAAGAAGGGCTGGCGGAGTGCCTGATGGTTCAGAATTACCCTATAGGAAAGGATAATATTACCGAGGAAATGCGGTTAAAAATGCTGCTGAAAATGGCGGAACTCAATACCCGCACTACAGTGAATGCCGTCCATATTTCTTTGAATTTCGCTCCCGGAGAAACTATAGAAAAGGTAAGGTTACAGGAGATTACCAAGGAGTATATGCAGGGTATCGGCTTCGGAAACCAGCCTTACTTAGTCTATAAACATAACGATGCCGGGCACCCGCACCTGCATATTGTCACCACCAATATAGAGCTGGATGGTAAGCGGATCCCTTTGCATAATATCGGTAAACTGAAGTCTGAACCAGCCCGTAAAGCGATTGAAAAAAAGTATGGTTTAGTCCCTGCGGAAGCCCATAAAAAGCAGTTGTTTACGCCCAAGCCTGTTTCGGTTTCTAAGGTGAATTATGGTAAAACAGAGACTAAACGTGCCATTGGAAATGTATTGCAGCATGTACTGAACAACTATAAATTCACTTCCCTGCCGGAATTAAATGCGGTCCTAAAACTCTACAATATAACTGCGGACAGGGGCGGTGAAGGTTCCCGGATCTTTAAGCATAAAGGCCTTGTTTACCGTGTCCTGGACGAGTCCGGGAATAAGACAGGCGTACCTATAAAAGCCAGCAGTTTTCATTTTAAACCCACTCTACCGGCAGTTGAATCGAAGTTTGTGAAGAATGAATTGGGCAGGCAAAAATACCTGGCAGGCATCAGGTCAGCCATTGATATTGCCCTTTTGAAGCGCCACGGAATCACACTGGATGAACTCGTAGCAACCATTGAAAAACAGGGGATCAGCACCATAATCCGCAGAAATAATGAAGGGAGGTTATACGGGATCACCTACATAGACCACCGGACAAGGAGCGTGTTCAACGGGAGTGTTGTGGGTAAAAAATACAGTGCCAAAGGTATCACGGAACGGTGTGGGACATCACTAAACGACACTGCACAACAAGTAGCTCCATTGTCCTTTAAGTCGCAGGCTACAAAGGAATTGGAGCAGGATAACCCTGATAGCAACAAGGGAACGGGAGGCTCCCAGGCATCAACTGAAGGCATGATTGACGAGGTAATTACCCCTGAAGAAACGTACAGCCACGTCCCATACGAGTGGCGCAAAAAGAAGAAAAAGAAGGGTAAAAGGATTTCTAAATAAGCTATAAAACAAGGAGGAGACGGGTATGCAGACAGGAGAAAACGAACAGGCTTTAAGGAAGATACTGGATATGACCAGGCTGATGGGGATAGTGGTACTGGCCTTACATTTCTATTATTACTGCTATGCGGCATTTGCCGAATGGGGATTAGTTTCGGGTTTTTCAGATGGGTTACTGGCTAATATTTCAGGTACGGGGCTGTACCGGGATTTCCATACATCCAAGCTGATTGCATTGGGTATGCTGGCCATTTCCCTGTTGGGTGCCAGGGGCAGGAAGGATGATAAACTGGGTTATAAGACAGCCTTTGCTTATGCCATTACAGGCCTGTTATTATACTTCTTTAGCTACTTCTGCCTGTTCTTAGAAGCGGATAGGAAGCTGGTGGCATTGGTCTATATGACGGTTACTTCCATTGGCTTTTTATTGGTGCTTTCAGGCGGCACTTTGCTTTCACGCATCATCAAAAACAACCTGGGTGCTGGCGATATTTTCAATAAAGAAAATGAAACATTTCCCCAGGAAGAACGGCACCTTGAGAATGAATATTCTATCAACCTGCCCGCCCGGTATAACCTGAAAGGGAAGCTCAGAAAGAGCTGGATCAATATCATCAACCCCTTCCGTGCCCTGATGGTGTTAGGTACACCAGGGGCGGGAAAGAGCTATTTCGTCATCCGGCACATCATTACACAACACATCCGAAAGGGCTTTTCCATGTTTGTATATGATTTCAAATTCGATGATCTGTCGGTAATAGTTTACAATACATGGCTGCAAAACAAGCACCGTTACAAAGTTGTCCCGGAGTTTTATGTCATCAATTTTGACGACCTGACCAGGAGCCACAGATGCAACCCTTTGGCACCTTCGTCTATGACGGATATTACCGATGCGGCGGAATCAGCACGCACTATCCTGATGGGTTTGAACAGGGAATGGATCAAGCGGCAGGGGGATTTTTTTGTGGAATCGCCTATCAATTTCCTAACGGCGATCATCTGGTTTTTGCGTAAGTATAAGAACGGGGAATACTGCACCCTACCCCATGTCATTGAGCTGATGCAGGCTGATTATGATAGCCTATTCACCATTTTAAGAGTGGAAAAAGAGATTGATGTGTTGATCAATCCATTTGTCAACGCTTACCTCAATGATGTCATGGAGCAGTTGGAAGGTCAGATAGCTTCAGCCAAAATATCCATGGCCAGGCTGTCTTCCCCGCAGTTGTATTATGTGCTTTCCGGTAATGATTTTACATTGGATATTAATAATCCTGATGAACCCAAACTTGTCTGTATGGGCAATAATCCCCAAAAGATACAGATATACGGGGCGGTACTTTCACTGTATGTAAACCGTCTTGTAAAGCTGGTCAACCAGAAAGGAAAGCTGAAAAGCAGTTTGATTTTTGATGAATTCCCTACCATATACCTGAATGGTATAGACAGCTTAATTGCTACAGCCAGGAGCAACAAAGTAGCAACAACATTGGGTATTCAGGACCTGAGCCAGCTAAGAAAAGACTACGGAAGAGAGCAGGCGGATGTCATTATGGGTATAGTCGGCAACATAGTTTCAGGGCAGGTAATAGGCGAAACGGCACGGCTTTTATCCGACAGAATAGGTAAAATCATGCAGGACAGGCAAAGCCTGTCAATCAACAGCGGGGACACTTCCGTTAGCAAATCCAGGCAATTGGAATCCGCCGTACCCCCTTCTAAAATATCGGCATTGTCATCGGGAGAATTTGTCGGGATGATAGCGGATAATCCCGATTGTAAGATAGATCTGAAAGCGTTTCATTGCGAAATTATCAACGACCATGAGTCTCTGAAATCAGAGCAGGACAAGTACCAGTCCATACCTGTAATCAGGAAAATTGACCAGTCCATGGTTAATAGGAATTACATGCAGGTACGCCAGGATATACAGGATATACTGCGTTCCGAATATGAGCGCATGGCTGATGACCCGGAGCTGAAATACCTGATATTGAAGAAACAAAAATGATAAAAGCCCGGCTGATTGTCGGGCTTTATAAATTAATTTTGATAAGGTGTTTGTGTATTGGACTATAACGAATCGGGTTGTTATTTTTTAAGAGACTTCAACTGGTCTTCCAGCAATTTTATCTTGCTGCGCTCGGTTTCCAGCATACGTTCATAGAGGTTTTTGTTTTCTTCAAACAATTCTATCAATTTGTCTACTGGGTTGAATGAAGGATTAAACAACAATCCATTCAATGTAGAGTTGTCATGAAATGCGTTGGATATTATATTGACCGCAGCTTCTTCATTGAAGTTTCTTATCAGTTCTGTACTTACACCAAGTACCTCTGCGATACGATTTAGCTTTTCATCGTCAATATCTTCACTTTGTTCCATTCTTGAAATAGCACCTTGGGTAACACCGAGTTCTGCAGCTACCGTTTCCTGCTTAATACCTTTCAATATGCGAATGCGTTCAATTTTCTTTCCTATATGCTGTTTATTTGCAACGGCCATAACTTAAAATGTATGTGAAAAGTCATAAAATATGATCGTTTGGTAATAAAACATGAGTGAAAATAGTACTTTTTTCACATTTAACATGCTATCTTCGTTTTGATAATGCCATTTTTTGAGGATAATTCAATTCAAACCAACAACACCTCATAAACCTACTATCAATACTTCCTATCTCTCCAGTACTTTAGGCAAAGTACATTATGGAGGAATGTTATAAAAGCCAACCATCCCGGTTGCCGGGATGTCAATATTTATAAGCTATTAACATTTGGCAATCCATGAAGTCGAATTTATTATATATAATATTGCTGATATTTTTTCATGAAGGGGTATATGCCCAGGTGCTCGACAGTAGTTTTGGAACAAACGGCGTAGTTCTAATGCCATACGATATAAATGTCAGAGATGGCAATTCAGAGATTATTTCAATAGCACAACAATCTGACGGCAAACTCATTGCCGGCGGTAATTCTTTCGATTATGTAAGCTCATTCGTCATTGTTAGGTATTACGAAACAGGGATTGTTGACAGCAGTTTTTATATAAACGGCAGGGTTTCAAAGGATTTTGATAGTTGTAATTGGAATGATTTAAAGAAAATATTAATACAACCAGATGATAAAATAATTGCAGTTGGTACTGTGTCTGATTTATATGCCACAAACCGATATAATCAACTCGGAGTTGCACGGTTTACAGCAGATGGTTATCCTGATAGTACTTTTAACGGAAACGGTGAATTAAAAATTGATATTCAGACTTCAGCAGGCCACGGAGCTAAATGTAACAATGCAGCGTTACAAAATGATGGAAAAATTGTCTTGTGCGGAGTTGTTGAGAGTGGGAGTGTATTTGTCATAAGATTAAATAGCGATGGTAGCTTTGACAGCACATTTAATGATAGCGGCAAGATTATAGTGCAGAATAGTGCATTTACTAATTTATTAGATGTGACTGAGCTTACTCATGTGTTGGTAACGCCAAATGATAAGATACTCACAAGTGGATACATCTTTCGACAGACATCTCCAAAAGAAACAATATTGTTGCAATTTAATAAGGATGGAACACCTGATTCAACATTTGGGATAGATGGGAAAATGCAATCAGGTTTTGGTAATTATGTTGGCAGTATCAATGGAATAGATTTACAACCTGATGGGAAGATTATTGTTGCTGGTCGAGGGTCTTATTGGGGAAATTCAACATTTGCACCATATTTCGCTCGTTGTCATGCTTATGGTGCAATAGATAGTAGTTTCTACTATAATGGAAAAAACAATACAACAATACAAAACTTGTGGACAGAATTGGGAGCCATGACAATAGATACTTCAGGCAAAATATATGCAGCGGGATGGACTACGGACTTCGATCAAGTAAACAGCGTAATACTAATGCGTTATACCAACGATGGGCAAATTGATAACGTATATACATCGAAAGGAATTTTAACAGATATTGGTACACTCCGAATACGGAGTATGCTTATTCAACCTGACGGAAAATTAATAGCAGCAGGATTTTTATTTGTGAATTCATCTGTTTCTAACTTCATTTTGCTCCGATACCTACAATCGCCGCTACACATAAATAAAAGTGTAGTCACTCAAAAGGCTATTGACATTTACCCCAACCCAGCTACTGATAAACTTTATATCGCAGTCAGAAATCTCACGAGCAATAAATCATTACAATATACCATCATTAACACCTTAGGTAAAATAGTCCAAAAGGGACGATTGTCGCAAGACATTGAAAATAAACCTATCGATATCTCATGTTTGAATGCAGGTACATATATGTTTTGTCTTGAAATTTCAGGAGATATCACCGTTTCCAGGTTTATAAAAATTGATAATTAATGACCGGTAAAAGGAATGCCATATTGGCGAATTTGGTCGTGTTTTTAACATCCGTAAGTAGTCTGTCTCTACATGCCCAGGTCCTCGACAGCAGTTTTGGTACAAATGGTATTGTTGTTATGCCATTCGACCAAAGTAGTGGGGGAGGTATAACAAGTGTTGTTCAACAAGCTGATGGAAAAATCATTGCAGCCGGCGGTGCAAAAAGTTCTTTTGCAATGATACGTTATCATCTTAATGGAACAGTTGACAGCAGTTTCGCTTCTAATGGTAGGTTAATCAAACAGTTTAATGGACATTTTGGTGGAGCCAATAATGTATTAATACAACCTGACAACAAAATAATTGTTTCAGGAACAGCACTGGGTAGTAATGAAAATTTCGCGATTGCCCGATTCGATCAGGATGGCACACCAGACCTTGATTTTAATGGAACAGGCGATGCCGTCATTGACATATCGAGTAGTGACTACTGTTACGGAATGGCGCTTCAGCCCGATGGTAAGATTATTTTATGTGGTGAGAGGAGCCTTATGCCGAATAATGCAATTGTTGTAATAAGGTTAAATCCTGACGGAACAGTAGATTCGGCTTTTAACAATGGTCAGGGCATCTTCTATGGTCAGTATGGCATCTGGTCAAGCAGGTTAAATGAAGTTATTGTGAAACCTGACGGTAAAATAATTGCCTGCGGCAATGCGAACAATAACAATACTGATTTTCTCTTGATACAGTTACTGCCCAATGGACAATTAGATTCATCCTTTGGTACTAATGGGGTTGTTGTTACACCCAACACTGGATTTGGTCATGATTTTGCTTTGCAGCCGGACGGAAAGATTGTAATAGTAGGCCGGGATGTGGCCACAGGTGGGCATATGGTACGCTATATGGCCGATGGCAGCATTGATAATAGTTTTGGCACTAACGGGCATGTGTTAATTACCCATCCCTTAGGGCGTCCCGGTCCGGAACAGGTAGAGATAGATAAGGATGGGAAAATATATGCGGCGGGATACATCGACACTGGAAATGAAGAAATCTACCTGGTGCGGTTTAATGCCGATGGAAGTATAGATAACACGTACGCCCACTACGGTATAATTACTTCGTTAAGCCCACAACAAGAACGTACGCATGCCATGCTTATACAGCAGGACGGCAAGATATTGATGGCAGGTTCTGTTTCGGTCAACTTCTCTGGAAACTTTGGAATGCTTCGTTTCTGGCCTTTTCCATTATCAGTAAATGAGACTAACAACAAACAAGATTTTAAAATTTTTCCCAATCCTGCAACCGACGTATTATATCTTGATGATGCCAGATTTGTAGAGGATAGATATATATATACCATTTTTAGCAGTACAGGAGAGGTACTGCAGGCAGGGGTATTATTAAGCCCTCAAATAAACATTACAAATATTCCCAAAGGAGTATACATAATTCAAATAATTGACCGCAAAAGCGGTTCTACAACCTATGCCCGTTTTTGTAAACTATAAAAATTTAAGCATGTACAAAATCTCATTATGGATTACGGGGCTTTTCGCTTGCCTCTGCTTAAGCGTATGCGGCTTTGCCCAGGGCGGCTCAAGTTTCTCAACATTTTTCGTTACTATTACTGATCCCAGCTACGAGCCTACGGTACAAACTGCACATGGTGGAAGCGGCGTAACGGTTACCTTCAGCGATGCAACATTGGGTGGTGTTGCTGACAATTATACATTTAGGCAATTTCACAGAGCATTTCCCAACACGCAAAACTCCAACCTCCAGGATGTGTTTATTGTTGAGGTCAATTCAATACATTTTATGTATGAATTAATGGATTACAGCGAAGCTTATTTTGCCAATGCGCATCAGGCAAGTTTCGTGAAATACTTTATTGATATAACAGATCCCAATTTTGTACCTGATTTTCAGGTTAATAACTATGTGTCAACAGTGACATTTACTCAGCCAGACCTGAATGATATAGCGGCAGATTATAGTTTTACAGCCTTTCACCAGGCGTTTCCCAATTCGGCAGACCCGCTACAGGCCAACCGCTATTTTGTAAGCGTACATTCAGCTGATTTTATACAGGACTTATTAAACTACCCTGGTGGCATTTTCGCCGTAGCGGAAGAATACCGTCCTGTAAAATTCAGGGTGTCCATCACGGACGAGGATTATTTACCCATGTTATCCATGAGTTTTACCGGCCAGTTACAACTTTCGTTTCAACAGCCTGCATTACAAGCCATATTCAATAAATACACTGTTTCGGATTTCAGCCAGTTTTATCCTGAATCATATTTTAAAGATATGCGGGAGGTGTATTACATAAAATGCAATTCTATGGCCTTGCTCGATGAATTGATTTCTTACAACAGTACTGTTTTCCCCAGTGGCGGCCAGCAGCCGGATATAGAACCGTTGCTGACTCCGAATGAGTATAATGGACAGTACCTGACCACGTTCACTACACAAAATAGGCATCATAATTACCTGGAATTGATTAATGCGCGGGATGCCTGGGACATTGTTGACAATTGGGGCATTAGCGGCGACTCAGTGCGGATAGGTGTCAGCGATTGGTATGTGCATACTCAACATCGTGAAATAAAACGGTATGGACAACCGGGTTCAAAAATCAGGGAGTACGGTAACAATTCATCCAAATGGGTATTTCCTGGTAAAGAAAACCATGGTACGGCTATTACCGGTGTACTGGCAGGGGCAACGGATAATAATCTTGGTTTGGCAAGTATAGGTTATCATAGCCAGGTGGGCATCCGCCCGCACGATTCCGCAGAACATGCGGAGCCCAATTTGAGGCTCTTTGCAAAAGAGGGCTACCGTGCTGTAAACTGTAGTTGGACATATCCCTGGTGTAAGCTGGCAACAGACAATCAGGATCATAATACCTTTCATAGCGTTGTATATAAAGATGAAGAGTTTTATAATGAAATGTACGAGCGCGGTATGTCAATGGTATTCGGGGCCGGCAATGGCGGAGATAGCGTTTTAAATCCTGGCACTTGTAACTACACTAGTTTCAAATTTCCCGCTTCGTACGACCATAATATTTCCGTTACTTCAGTCGGCAGCGATTTGGATGCAACCTACGTTGATACAGTCATGCCACCACAAAACCCCGGCTATCATAGATCTATAAAAGATGTGCATGACCATGTAATTTATGATACATCAGGCACGGTTTACCCCGGCGACTACGGCAAACCTCATACCCATAACAACAATACCCGTGTAGACATATGCGCACCTGGTTATACAGTACATGTGCTGGATTACGACCACACAAGACCTAACGATACCAACCTCTACAAAGCCAATTTATCAGGCACTTCCCTGGCCGCACCATTGGTTACCGGCACTATCGGATTATTACTAGCAAAAAATCCATGTTTGACGCCATTTCAAGTAGAATGGATACTGAAAACAACCGCAGTTGATACTATTTACAATATTTCACATAATCTAAAGTATGCTAATCCAAAACAATTAGGGGCCGGTAGATTAAATGCCGGTAAAGCTGTTTTAAATGCACAGGAAAATAGTTTTGATTGTAACAACCCTCCACAAGGCGCGGAAGTTATGTATATCGAAGAAATAAAGATCAACCATCGATGCTGGAGTAGCCATTCCGCTACGTTAACCCCGGTTATAATAAATGGTAACGGCAATTATAAATACAGATGGAAACCTATATCTAACAATACTGTTTCATTAAGTAATGAGTACGTAGCCAATCCCACCATACCAGTGCAAAGCGATTCTGTGTTGTACTATATGCTTACAGTGACTGAACAGGGCACAGACATACCTCGCGTCGCTAAGAAAAGAATACGAGTTAAATTAAAATCAAGCGGTTGGGACTTGGCTATACGCGATGGGTATGGCGATAAGTATAATGAACCCAATGATATGGCGGACCTAGATACCAGAGATTGGAATATCTGGAATAGCCCCGATATTTGGAACAATACCTTTAGTACTGGCCAGGAGCATGAGAATCCCGATTATTCAACTACAAACGATAACCACCTGCGCATACGTATCAGGAATGTCGGTTGTCAATTTTCACCTGCTAATACAGCCATACTGAAAACCTACTGGACGATAGCTAGTACCGGAGAAAAATGGCCCGGAGACTGGACTACAAATATGATGATGGGAACAATCGACAGTGTACCTACAGGCCGGGAAATTCAACCAACATCCACAATTTACATACCCTCATTGAACGTTGGCCAAGACACAGTATTAACAATAGCGTGGAATCCTCCAAATCCAGCAGACTATACAACAAATCCTGATAATCAGGTTCCGCTATGCATACTTGCAAGAATATTAGATAATGCCACTCCTCCACATGGGTTGAATGAAAAAACACACCCTGATGCATCCCATTTAAAATACAACATATTACAGAACAATAGCATCGCCACAAGAAATATGATGCTAGTGGATTATAATTATATTGTTCGTTCTCATACTCTTACGCCTTTCATAGCAAACCCCCAGCCCGATGCCGGTGTTTTCAGTTTGCAGTTTATGACCTACCGTGATGTAAGCAGGCACTTGTCCGGCGACCTTTCAGCCTATATGTATGGAGTTATTCATTTGGGTTCTTTGTACGACATCTGGATGGATGGAGGTGCGATGGGTAATGCAGTTATCCTTGACTCCTCGGCTAAGACTGTATTATACGACCCTTCTGTACCATTGCGGCTTGATAATCTGTTTTTAGGTACCAACGCAATGATACCCATCGATGTAGAGCTAAAATTACGCGACGGAATAGATGTACCGAAAAGAATTGAAAATGCTGAAATTTATATGAGGCAAACACAAACAATTATTCATGATGATGTCGAAGGTTTTGAAGAAGTTGAAGAAGTTTTAGGCGGCATTATATTCTCGGTAACAATTGATACTATGACGGATTCACAAAATAAGCCGGGCAAGTCAGCTACTACCCCCATTTTGGAATCTTCAGAGAAGTATGTAAAAGTTTACCCTAACCCCGCTAAGGATTATGTTATATTCGAGTACAGCGTACCAGAAAATAGCACTATCCTGACATTGTCCATAGCCAATATTGCAGGACAGGAAATTCAAACAATTAAACTATCTAATAACAACAATGGGTATACTCGTTGGACGACTGGTGATAACCCGCCCGGCGTATATATATACAAATTGTATAGTGGAAATACTGCTATTGATGTAGGACGGATAGTAATTGCCAAATAGGTTTTTCATCGCAATACCATGTTAGCCCCGCCTTTTTAGGCGGGGTCTTTTAACTATTTCTAGCCATACTAGAATCTAAAGCCTACAAATTATTATTAAATAACCAAAGGGGAAAAACACCCATTTTTCGTATATGCATATTCAGTATCTTTAGTATGCTTTAAACCTTATTCTTGTACAACCCTTCCGTAGCAATTATTATTTGTTTGATTCTTAATATAAAACTAAAGAATGAAAAAGATTTATGTTTTTCTGCTATTACTAATTGCGAACGGTATCTATGCACAAATACCTGAACCCGTAATCCTATACATGGAACCTAAACACGGGGAAGGAACTGAACAGATTCATAACAGGGCATATCCAACTTTTGATGGTAATTTTTTTATAGGAATAGGAACAGCATCCCAAACAGGCGATTTTCAAAATTTTTGCCTGGGCCAAAAAAATAAGGTGGTTTACACCAAATATAAAGCAGATGGATATTCCATCGAATGGACCGACTGCTATAGTGACGGATTTGGGATAATTGACCGCCTACCAAATGGGGAGAAGATTTTATTCGGGAATATGGGTAATGATTTCCAATTACGTAAAGACGATGCAAACGGAAGTACAATCTGGACAAAACAGTACGGGGGAAGCGCAGGAGAACTTTTTAAGGATATCATATCTACAGATGACGGAGGCTACATAGCGGTATTTCAAACCAATTCAAACGATGGGGATGTGGGCTCACACTATGGTAACCAATTTACAATGGATATTTGGGTAATGAAGGTGGATAGCAATGGAGATAAGGTATGGAGTACAGTATTAGGTGGTAGCCAGGATGAACGACCTACATGCATCGTCCCTGTACCAGGCGGAGGATGTTATGTGCTAGCCTATACATTATCAAATGATAATGATTGCATCACCAATCATGGTAATGCTGATGTGTTTGTTGCACGTCTGGACAAGAACGGTAATAAGAGTTGGGCAAAATGTTTTGGCGGCACCGGTGATGACGGTGCAAGAAGCACAGGCATACCCTCTGCGTGGGGCGTACCTGATGGAAAGGGAGGTGTATTAATTGCAACAACAACATATTCTGCTGATGGTGATATTACGGATCACTTAGGGAAGGCGGATTTCTGGCTGCTAAATATTGACAGCAGCAACAATATTCTTATGAATGTCTGTTATGGCGGCCTAAATTCTGATGAGCATGCA
Source organism: Algoriphagus algorifonticola (assembly GCF_007655305.1). Lineage (GTDB taxonomy): Bacteria > Bacteroidota > Bacteroidia > Cytophagales > Cyclobacteriaceae > Algoriphagus > Algoriphagus algorifonticola. The sequence continues at coordinate 6,504 of NZ_VLOG01000020.1, read as the reverse complement.
CAAACTATATGCAAGGCATCAGACGGTAGTCTTTGGATGGGTGGCACATCCATTGGCAATAGTGGAGGTCAAGTTGATAAAAACTATGGTGGTTATGACGGTTGGCTGGTGCATACAGACGGCATAGGTAATTTTTTAAGTGCTAAGGTATTTGGAGGACCAAATACTGATGAAATAACAATGCTGCAACCGTTGAATAACGGATTAGTATTAGTGGGGGGAACATACTGGGCTGCCGGAGGTACGGTACCGGATACTTTTGCCGGAGGGGCGACAGATGTATTTCTTGCTCGTATTGCGCCTTGGACTACACACATACATGAAGAAGGGCAAATCGTTAACGGCAAGCTCTTTGTCTACCCTAACCCGACCAACACAATTGTACACATCCAGTTGAATGGCACCACGAAGGTGCGGAATGTAAGTATTTACGACATCTCAGGTAAACGTATTTATAGAAGCAACTCCATGCCTGACAGTATTGATGTTAAAGATTGGTCAAGTGGAATTTATACAGTCGAGGCAAAAACTACCGAAGAAATTTTTTCAACTAAAATCATCATTAATTAATTTTTTCAATAAACACTTTAGCTTATGAAGAAACTACTATTGCTGTTATTGTCGATAGTACCGATTATAACTTATGCACAGGGCGAGGCGCTCATCGTCAGTTCGTCAAATATTTCCTTTGACTCTGCGGCAACCTTTACAGTTTCGCAGATGCTGGAGGCCAATCCCAACGATACAACTGAAGGCGGCGATCTTAGAGCCTTTAACAGGTGGGTAAGTTTCTATCGAAATCGTGTTCCTCTGAACGCCCCCGCGAATGTGAATATCATGGAAGAATTAAGCAGTGCTTTATTCTACTATATGAATAACTTGGATGCATATTGTAATAGCGACCCTAATATGTATACAGGCGACTGGTCACTGCTTGGGCCAAACAACAATTATTATGGTGTACTCGAGCGTCAGGGGCGAATTGATGCAGTATGGGTGGACCCCAATGACATGGGGTATATTCTGGCAGGCAGTAATATGGGCGGCTTGTGGAAGAGTACAGATACCGGTCATACATGGGTGAATATTACCGATCCTTCACCCACGAATAATTCGGTTATACCAGGTACTATGGGAGCCACCAGAATAGCCGTCAACCCTTTAGGGAGGGATACAATATATATTTCCCTCGGTATAATGGGTACGCTCAGGAAACACGGTGGCTATGCTATGGGACTGATGTACACACATGATGGTGGCCAGACGTGGCAGGTAGACGCAAATTTTCTAAACGCAAACCAGCAATCAGATATAGCCTATTATGAAAAATGGGTGCGACAGGTGAAATATATGCCCGGTACAGGGGAACTATTTGCTATATCCAACAACAAGGTACTGCACAAACCCACCGGTATTTCGGGCTGGTATGATATCACGCCTTCAGGATTGAGATCAGGTTGTCTGTTTACGGATATAGAGTTTTCTAAACAATCTCCTGGAAAGATAATTGTGAGTACCGACGCGAAAGATGATACATGTAGCCTTTGGGTCATAAACAGCACCGACCAAAGCCCCCAATGGCAGGAATTGAAAATTACTATGCCTGCACCGTCTGTACAATTAGACGGGGACATGATCGTTGATCTCTCCATTTCAGCTACAGATATAGCCTATTTAAATATAGAGCGAAGAAGGAGCAGTACAAATAAAACCCTTGTTATGGCGCTTGCAACTACTCCCATAAATACGGTCAATCTTAATATTATCAATAATGAGTTTAATCTCATTAGTGTAAACCCTTTCACTGGTGACACGTCACGAGTTCCTTTTGAATTTATTGAGGTCTCGGAGGCCAATGACGATGTTATTTACGCAGCTAACCACGATGGTTTCAACAGTTTTTATCGTTCAGTCACTGGTGGCACTTTTAACTCATTTACCAGTATCAGGGGTGCTACTCATGCTGATGGGCGATGTATATTTATATACCATGCTGATACAGCAGCTAATGGAATTAACGATATCATATTCGGTGGCAGCGATGGAGGCGTAGTGATGAAAAGGTCCGGCAATACAAATTTTGGAAGTATCACCGGCTCAGGTCTTGCTGTCACACAACTGTATGGGTTAAGCAATACTGAAGCCCACGAAGGGTTGGTTATTGGCGGTGCACAGGACAATGGGGCTGTTACTTATATCCGTGACCGAGCTATTCCCTGGGCTGCAAGTGTCGTTGGAGGTGATAACTTTATGACCAAATTCGCCAACGGTAGCGTAACACATGCTTATACAGAAGGTAATCCTTACGATGATATCTATAGGGTGGAATTTTATCCAGGCACCAATTCAACTTCAGGTGGCATCGGCGAAGGGAATCCTACGGACTTTGGCAATCCAACCTGCGAATATTGTCCGCAGAATACAGTTCAAAGGCCGTTATATTTCGATCCTGACAATGAGGCGTTTGCGGGATATCGGCAAGTATGGACAAAGCCATTGGGAAGCGGCACATGGGGTGAGGCTTTTGCTTCATTTCCAAGGCTCGATAAGACCCGCAGTTTTGCTATAAGCGAGCCTAATAAAGATACTGTATATATTGCTTTTGAAGATGGGGCTGATGGTGATCCAAGCCCACCCAATGGTAACAGCATAGGCAAATTATTCAGGTCAGTTGATGCTCATCTTGCTCCTCCAAATGGCGTACCCACATGGCAGAACATCACACCGTCCCATGTACAATGGAGTGGCATCACTAGTATAGTTACTGATCCTCGTACAATGAAACGCTTATGGATTTCATTAGGGAATGTAAACTACGGAACTACCTCTTATAGCCCTGCGAACTCCGCACATAGAGTTCTGTATAACGGTAATTACGGCGATGCAAATTCATGGGTTGATATATCACGAGGGCTCCCCCCGGTGCCAGTTAATAAACTTCTGTATTTGGAGGGCTCAGACGATATTTTGTTCGCAGGCACAGATGCTGGTGTATTCCGCTGGAATAAAACAGACTCCACCTGGTATTGTTTTAATACAGGCCTGCCGCCTGTTGTAGTGAATGACATGGAGTTCAACTACTGCGCAGGCAAGCTCCGTATTGCCACTTTTGGGCGCGGTGTTTGGGAAACACCAGCATTTGATAATAGTTATGTTTCCAGTCCTTCAAACATTATAACGTCAAACACAACCTGGGTCAGCACACGCTACCTAAAATCAGGTATCAAGGTAGCTAATGGTGCAACACTCACCATCCAAAATACAGGACAAGACCAGACCGTTATTTTCATGCCTAAAAACGCCAGCATCATTGTAGAACCCGGTGCACAGCTTGTGGTTAATGGTGCTCGTCTTACCAACGGCTGCGAAGACTGTATGTGGAACGGCATACGTATTGTCGGCCAAACTAATCAAATGCAAACTACAACCAACCAGGATAAAGTGTCGTTGCTCAATGGAACTATAATAGAACATGCACGGATAGCTGTTGCCAACTATGGCCCAACCACTGCAACTAATACCAATACAGGAGGGATTATTGTAGCTGCTAAAACTACTTTCCTCAATAATGCTTGTGCAGTGTCCCTGCAACGGTATGTGCATCAAAGTTGGAATAGCTGGTCAGCCCTACTGAAAAACTACCAGGCTTCATTTTCGGAATGTGACTTTATCATCAACGATGATTTCAAGGGAGGCACCACCGATAGGTTTTTGACGCATGTCGCCATGAACGAGGTAGATGGCGTCCGTTTCAGCGCATGCGGCTTCTATAACCGCAATACTTCTACTTTATATAGTAATGAAGGAGACGGTATCCGTGCCGGCAATAGTGGCTTCAGGCTAACTAGCGTTTGTACGGGTCTTACATTCCCGTGCAGTTCCTTTAAAAGAAACCAGTTTACGGGACTGCGTACCGGTGTGTGGACGCAACATGACCAAATGCGTGCCATGTATGGCGTTTCTGTTGACATGTCCAATTTCGATAGCTGTACTGTTGGCATTCACTCTAAAGGCCAGCATTTGATGACAGCTATACGTGATAGCTTCCGCCTGGGCTATGGCAAAACAACCTTCCTTGATGATTTCGACTGTCACAAGAACATAGGTATCTGGACGGAACATAGCTATTACCCCCATATAGAGGATAACCATTTCGAGGGCTTTACGCATGGCGGGCAGCATATGTGGCACGAAAATATCGGAACAATTACAGACAATAGTCAGGAATATAACAAACAAATATACCGCAATACTTTCCTTAATCTTGGTAAGGCGTGCTTCGCCAGGGGGGTCAACAGAGACCCATTTACATACGGGGCCAACATTCCCACGGGGTTACGCTATTACTGCAATACATTTAACAATAATGCATTTGATATTGCGGTAAGTAAAATGAGCATGCACCCAAGTACTACTGTACAGAGCATTGCATATAACCAAGGGTCTTCGGGTCAATCGGCAGGTAATGAGTTCCTGGACAGGATCTCGGTAAACCACCTTATCAATAGCGGGAATGGGTTATTCAGCTATTATCAAACTACCGGCAATTATGTGCCCATCGCTAATCCTAATTGGCCATATAATTTCTGGGCACCGATTAGCACCAGCAACGCACACTCCTGCTTCCCAACCGGTGTTGTTCCCACTGAAGGCGGCGTTGGAAATAATTTTCCGGTGAGCAATAGTCACCTTAATGACATCAAGGCAAGCTTTCGTATCGCAAAAGACAATAAAGAAACACTGGCAGGAACATTAGCTTCGTTGATGGACGGGGGTGATACGGACGCACTACTCAGCTACATCAGTAGCAGCACACAGGCGGACACTCCAGCGTTGCGCACCACATTATTGAGCTACTCGCCATATCTGACCGCTGAAGCACTTACCGCAGTAGCCGATGTCAACATCTTGCCCCAGGAAAACCTGATACAAGTGCTAGAGGCCAATCCTGAAATGCTACTGAACGAAGAATTGCTCGAACACCTGGAGTACAATATACCCAATCCACTTTCCGGTGCCCAGATAACTCAACTTCGTACAGCATCGGAAACCACCACAGCACGTTCGGAAACACATGCTGAGCTAGGAGACTATGCCATGCACATGGATTGGTATGGCAACATGGTACTGATGCACTATCTGTTTGATACGACCTCAGATGACAGGGATAGCATCCCTGTATGGCTGGACAACATCAACACGGTGCGCGCTATGTATCTAAAGGCAGCCTTCTATACTTCCGAAGGCGATTATACTACTGCCCAGGAAATACTGGGTAATATCCAGGAAACATTTGAACTTGATACTGAAGAAAGCGATGAGCATCTGCTGTATATGGATGTTTGGGATTTAGTGAAGTCTGTTTATGATGATAATAGGCTTCTAGCACAGATGGACCTGAGTGAAATTGCCGAACTGGAAAGCATCGGAAGCAATCCATTGTCGACTGCCAGATTAATCGGTACAACTGTAACAGTACTCCTGGATGAGCCACAGCCCCAATTCAGGTTACCATGTACTATTATGTATGAGGAGCCTGGCAGCAAGCCGGGAAAAAGAACTGATGAGCAGGAGCTAGCTAAGAAAAAGTACCACAAACAGATGGCAGCGGGTAAGAATAATATGATAAAGGCGTATCCTAACCCCGCTAAAGACTTCGTGGTGTTTGAATATAAACTGCAAGAGAAGTCTGGTAATACATTGCATATTACCAACACTACCGGGCAGAAGGTCAAGGAAATAAAACTTGACAATTTCAGCAATAAAGTGGAGTGGGAAACACAATCTATTCCGGCAGGTGTATATATCTACGAGTTGAAAAACGGTAATATGTCTATTGATGTGGGTAGAATAGTAATTACAAAATAGGGTGTTCATTTTTAACACCATGACAGCCCCGCCTTTTCAGGCGGGTTTTTTTAAAATTATCTTAACAATTTGCCAAAACAGGAGTTTGTAGGTTTGGATAAGCGCTAAGGTGTTTTCATGAATATCAATATTGGTTTAAGGCTGGTCCGTTCCCGGGCCGGCGTTTTTCATTCCATTTATAGGCACTGAAATTATAGGCACTGAAATGTTTATAATGGAAATGTCAGTAATACGTTTCAACCATTTCATAAAAACAACGTTATTTTTAATTACGCATAGGGGCAAATGAGGGGTGACCCTCAAAAGAAACACCCAGCATGGAAACGTGCGGGGTGTTTTCTAATCTGTTGAAACTGCATCATATATCAAGCTTTGATCTCTACACTTAGAATACTGCCGACCTTTTAAAACCTTGCTGCTTCCATCAAGAAAATCGCAACTATAGGAAATAGCTACATCCCCTTGCCTACTTTTCAATGAGATACTTCGCATCCAGAACAGCTTTTAAATCTTCATTAAGGTTCGACTTTATGCCGCTCCACCCTACTACGAAGCCGGTCAGAAATGATCGGCTTTTTTTCTGAAAGAGAAAAACCAGAAAGTGGCCTATTTAGCCATTTTCAGAACTGATAGGGC
>NZ_VLOG01000002.1 GCF_007655305.1 Algoriphagus algorifonticola | reverse complement strand
ATTTTGGATGACCCTGTCATATCATTTTTTATATGTTCGAAGAATATTTAAGACTCAGGCTGATGCTCTGCTATTTATGAAACAGCCTCTTTCCAATTACTTTATTTCTTGAGCAGCTTCTTGGTCCAGATACCAGACCAAAGAGTCACTGCTGGGATTGACCATGCTGGCAGGGTAACTATTATATTCCCCCTCTCTACGAATGACCTCCCGTACTTTTTCTTTTTTGCTTGCACCGGTGACCAAGAAAACCACATGTTTGGCCTGATTGATCACTCTACCCGTTATGGTGACTCTTTTTTGACCTGAATCAGGATGAATAGCAACTTTGCAATTTATGGATGAATCCCAGAGATAAATGGAGTTTGGAAAAATGGAAGCAGTATGCCCATCATCTCCCATGCCCAAAATGACCAGATCAAATTGAGGGATTCCTTTTTCCAAAGGAAGCGTGTTCTCCAAAAGCTCCGCGTATCTCAAGGCTTCTTCCTCAGGATCATTTTCTCCCAAAACACGAAAAACATTGGCTTCTGGAATGGATATTTTAGACAACAGATGATCTACGGTCATTTTATAATTGCTTTCTGAATCAGTAGGCGGAACACATCTTTCATCCCCCCAAAAGAAAAAAACTTTGTTCCAGTCAATCTTATTTGCGTATTCTGAAGCTAAATAATCGAAAACAGTTTTTGGAGTACTTCCTCCTGACAGCGCCACATACAGTTTGTCTTGCGATTGTACCAATTCTGCAAAATAAGCCGAAAAAGATTGGGCTACTGCTGTTTTATTTTCGAGAATTTTAATTTCCATAGCTCTATTGTAAGGTTTAAATTAGCATAGAATACAAAAGCCTGACTCATCAGTGAGTAGGTCGCCGGGGTTTCTCCAACCGAAGCTATCTTCTATCAACTCATCTGAGTTTTTAGGCCCCCAAGTCCCAGCTGCATATCCATAAGTATTGACAGATGGATTGTTTTCCCAGCACTCCAGAATAGGATCTACAAATCTCCAAGCTGCTTCTACTTCATCTGCTCTTGCATAGAGAGTGGTGTCTCCCTGCATGGCATCTAACAAAAGACGCTCATACGCATCCATTACCTGGGCTGAATCCAGATCTGAATAGTAGAAGTCCATGTTGGCTTGCTCGACATGAAATCCCAGACCAGGAACCTTTACACCAAACTTTAATAAGATGCCTTCATCCGGCTGAATTCGGATGATCATTTTGTTGTCTTTTTTGTAGACATCCTGACTTTTGAAAACTTCGTGATGTGGGGTCTTGAAGTGAATTACTACTTCGGTTACCTTGGTAGGCATGGCTTTCCCTGTCCGAACGTAGAATGGCACATCTTTCCATCGCCAGTTATCCACGTAAAACTTGAGGGCAGCAAAGGTTTCTGTAGTAGATTCAGGATTTACACCTTCTTCTTCCCGGTATCCTTTGACTTTCTTTCCTCCAATTGTGGATCCTACATATTGGCCTCTTAGGGTGTTTTTAATAATTGTCTCCTCATCTTTCATGATTCGCAATGACTTTAGGGCTTTTACCTTTTCATCACGGATTTCTTCTGCATCAGAACTGATGGGCGGTTCCATTACGATAAGAGATACAATCTGCATCAAATGGCTTTGGAACATGTCTCTCAATGCCCCAGACTTATCGTAATATCCACCCCTTTTCTCTACCCCCACCGTTTCTGCATTGGTGATTTCCACATGATGGATGTAGCGTCTATTCCAAAGTGGCTCAAATATGGAATTGGAAAAGCGGGTCACCAATAAATTCTGAACCGTCTCTTTTCCCAAATAATGATCAATTCTATATACCTGCTCCTCGTTAAAATAATAATGAAGCCCATCATTTAGTGCTTTTGCAGACTTCAGATCATATCCAAATGGTTTTTCTACGATCAATCTTCTCCAGCCTTTTTCTTCCTTGGTCAATCCTGCATCATGAAGGTTTTTGGCGATGGTTTCATATAAGCTGGGAGGAGTAGATAGATAAAAGATCAGATTTCCGTCTGTTCCATGTTCCTCATCCAGCTGATTGATTCTTTTGGCTAACTTTTCGTAAGAAGCATCATAATCGGTGCCTAGGTCTTCATAGTAAAGCTTATCGGCAAACTTCTGTACAAAGTCCTTTTCTTCCTTAGCTATTTTTTTCTGAAGAAATTCGCTTTCAAGTACGACCTTGGACCGAAACTCCTCGCTACCCATATTACTTCTACTCACTCCTAAAACCACAAAGTTTTCCGGTAAATGCTGGCCTTTGTAGAGGTTGTAAATGGCTGGAATTAATTTTCTGGCAGTCAAATCACCCGAAGCTCCAAAAATGATTAGCATTTGGTTTAGGGTTTTTTTCATCTGTTTATAATTTGATTATTAGAGGTCAGATGGAATCCCTGCCTGCGGCAGGCAGGTCGCATAGGTTCCCCGATACATCGGGGCATGCCAGTGTGTGTCGCTTGCGTCGTGCTAGATTTCATCAAATCAGCGGGATTAGGGTGTGTTTTAGGAAGCAAAAACCTGAATCTTTCTCAATACTTTTTTGAAAAAAAGCAGGCATGCTCCGTCGGATAGGTTAATTTTGAATTCGAATCGTAAAAATAAGGCTTATTTATTTTAAACTTCGAGCAAATAAAAGATTAAGCCGGAAAAAGCGAGAAAGCATAAAAAAGATGGAGCAAAAGCAATTTGATTTTGGACTGATTGGCCTGGGCGTGATGGGCCGAAACTTTATTTTAAACGTGGCGGACAATGATTTCAAAGCCTTTGGCTATGATTTGGATCCTGAGAAAGTTTCAGCATTGATCGAAGAAGGCGGTAATCCCGAAAGAGTAAACGCAAGCTCAGATTTGAAAACATTTATTACTTCGCTTTCTTCTCCACGTAAAATAATGCTCTTGGTTCCTGCTGGAAAAATTGTTGACCAGGTGATTGAGGATTTGATTCCTCATTTGGACAAGGGAGATATTATCATTGACGGAGGTAATTCATTTTTCACTGATACGGATCGAAGAGATGCCTATTTGCAAGAGAAAGGGATTCACTTTTTTGGGTCGGGAGTTTCCGGCGGGGCAGAAGGTGCCAGAAAAGGGCCGAGCATTATGCCGGGCGGGAATAAGGAAGCCTATGAGCATGTGCGTCCTGTTTTTGAAGCGGTTGCTGCCAAATACAAAGGTGAACCTTGTGTTGCCTATTTAGGCCCTAAGTCCGCAGGCAATTATGTGAAAATGGTTCATAATGGAATAGAGTATGCACTTATGCAGCTAACCTCTGAGATTTATGACCTGTTGAAAAAGGCTGGAAATCTTTCCAATGACGAACTTCATGAGGTTTATTCCTCCTGGAATAAGCACAGGCTACAATCATTTTTGGTTGAGATCACTTCAGAAATCTTCCTTCAAAAAGATGAGTTTTCTGATGGAAGATTGGTAGACCAGATTTTGGATAAAGCCAAACAGAAGGGAACAGGAAAGTGGACCTCTCAAAATGCGATGGACTTGGGGATTCCTATTCCGACCATTGATATGGCGGTAAGTATGCGTGAGATCTCAGCTTTAAAAGATCAGCGAATCCAGGCAGATAAACTATATCATAGACCAGCTTTGGTGGCAATGGATAAGGATCAACTGATCCATCAGGCCGAGCAGGCACTGTATTTTTCTTTTATAGTTTCTTATGCACAAGGCTTACATCAATTGGCAGAGGCATCCAGAGAATACGGGTATGAACTGAATTTGTCCCAGATTTCAAAAATTTGGAGAGCAGGGTGCATTATTCGTGCAGGTTTGTTGGCAGATATTGCTGAGGCCTTTGAGGCGGATCCTCAACTTACTAATTTGTTGCTATCTCCTTCTTTTGTCAAGCAGGTGCAGGACTGTCTACCAGCGGTGAGAAAAACAGTGATTTATGCTGCTGAATTTGGAATCCCTATTCCGGGATTATTTTCTTCATTAAGCTATTTTGATGCATTCACCTCAGGAAGGTTACCATTGAATTTGATCCAGGCTCAGCGAGATCATTTCGGCTCGCATACCTACGAAAGAATCGATAGAGAGGGAATTTTCCATACCGAGTGGGGGGAGTAAGGTAATGGTTATTGGAGATGGTTTAATAAATGCTCGCAGCGACGCAGTGATAATGTCTCTCGCAAAGGATAGAAGAAGTAAAGAGTAATTGTGTAATTGATTAATCGAGTAATTGAAGAATATCGCTGTTTGGCATAGTCGACACTTCATTATTTATTATTCGATGTTCGATGTTCGTTATTTTTTTCAAATTTGAATAGGGTATCTTCTTAGGTTACTCGTTTGATCTCCCGCAAAGGAATGAAGAAAAGGCAAAGCAAATTTGGATGCTATGTTTTCTAGCTTCTAATGGTGGAAAAACATGACAGAATTGATATAGTTATTGGTTATTAGTTGTTTGGTTTTCGTTCGGACTAAAGATCTACTTTGACTCAAGCTATGTGGGCTATTGTGGTTCCTATGTGGTGAAAAATATCTCCCAGCGGCTTAGTCTCCCGCAAAGAGGCAAAGATTTATTGGTGAATAAAGTAAATCCCATAGGGATTTGAGCTAGGTAGTAAGGGTATCTTTACAGATCATCACCATGCCGTAGGTATGGAAGAACTTGGAGGTTTTGTCTCTGAAATAAAGAAATACAATGGGAATACGCTCCTCGAAATAAAATCGGCTTCGACTTCTGAAATAATATCTCTCAGAGGCTCAAAGATTTATCTCCCGCAAAGAATTTAAGAAGCAAAAAAAAAGTTTACAGTTAGAGCAAATTTTTAAGGGTTGTTATATAGCTCAGAAGGAGCGAGAAATTTTAGGAAAGCCAATTTGAACCAAACAGGAAATGCAGCTCTGAAAGAGCGGGATAGGAAGGAGTTTAAAGTTTTAAAATGATCGCAGCGACGCTTTGAAAATATCTCCCGCAAAGTGGCAGAGAGGCAAAGCGATTATGAAGCTTTGTTTTCTATCCTATTTATGCTGTTAAAATATGCTTTTATGTACGTAAAATAAAAAAGTGACAGCAAGGTTTTTCAAAGATTTCCCAAAAGGTAACGCAGATTCTATGGGCGCATAAAATCCACTATTTTCACCAATCTGATGGGTATTTTGACATTTTAAGTTAACCCGAAATATGCAGTAGACTTCTTATTACAAGTCCAAACCGCTTCAAAATCAATCGCTTTGCTGTATTTAGCTTAATCACCGTAGCGGTGCTATGCTTCATTCGCTAAATACTTGATTTTATTGCGGTTTGATCTCTCACTACAGATTCTAATGCATAATCCGGGTTAAAACATTATCGCAGAATTCTGATCAGGCTTCAATTTTCTAAAAGATAAAATATTTCCACGAGGCATATAGATGAGAGTTAATTGCTCATGGTTTAATGTTTCCAGATAATAACAAAAAACAAATCCCTCTTCATCTTTAATTTGGAGGTACTTCTGATCTTTCAAATCCGTTTCCTTGTATTCGCTACAAGTGTTTTCCCAATCAAGAATGTTAAAAACCCCTGAACTTGATTCGTTTTGGCCCTCATATTCACTTTGAAATAAGAAAGGGTTAGAAAACTCCCAAATGAGCTTTTGATCTTCCTCACTTATCCATTTTCCAATTATAGCCCGAGGTATGAATTCTTGTGAAAAGCCAATTGGAATACCCGAAAAACCAAAATGAAACAAGAAAACAGCAATCAATTTTTTCATTCGATAGCTTGATCTTTTGGGAATCGAGAACGGACTGGTTGTCCGTTTTTATATACGGTTGCCCCAACCCAGTTTTCATCCCAACTGTAAAAATTAAACTCTCCAGAAAAATCATCGGGGATATTCAAGTATCCTATCTGGTGGAAATTACTAGCTGAAAAAATATGCTCAGGGTCATCGGAATACAGCTTTAAAAAAATAGTAGTATAATATTTTTCTTGTTTTTTTACTAAAACAAGAGAAGTACGAATAGATTTAGGAGGGTTTCTACTTCCAGTGACCCCAAACATCATCCCATTTGGATAGTGTACCGGAACCTCAATGGCTGTACGGTTTTTGGAGTCAATCAAAACCAAAGCCCTGTCCCAATTAAATTCTCTGGTCAGAAATTTGGGATCCAATCTGTCTGACTTGGTGTCCAAAGCCTCTAAATCCAAGGCTTCTTGACTTTGCTGTAACCATTCTCTAGCTTCTACGATTTCTGGCTGCAATTGCTTGAGGCCTGGACTAAGACTATCTTGAACACAAGCAGTAATAGAAAAGACAAAAAATAGTAGATAGACAATTTTTCTCATGGGCAATTAAAAAAACAGATTTTCCACTCAATAAAATGAAAGGAAAAGAAATTACCAAGAAGATAGTTAATTTTTATCCTACCTTGAGCTTTAGCTCACCCTGTCTTTTGACAATTTTTAGGTCGAAATACTGGTTGATAAAAGCTTTGCAGTTGTTTTCAGCCCATTCGGCTCGGGATTCTGTGTCATAAAGGACCGTCATCCGAAGCATGGTTTTGACATATTGCTCGTGATTACCCAACTCCTTCACGTAATTGATGAATGAATTTTCCCAATCCTCTTTAAATTTTTCGAAATGGGACTTTCCGTCAAAAAGTAATTCCAATTGATTATCTCCATGCTTATATCGGTAGATTCCACAAAGCTGGCGGTAAATCATTCGGATTCGATCTGTCGGAAATTCAAAGCTGTCAAGAATCCTAGCATAGGTCTGATCCATTAGCTGCAATGGATTGTACAGGTATGTGTAGGAGCGTTTTAGCTCATAAATCATCTGCTCCAAAAGTTCCTCCTCCAGCACAAACTGAGCCTGTCTCAGGATATAGTTTTTGTCTAACGGAAAGAGTTTTTCGATCATAAAGCCTTGAATAACTGAGCAAAAATAGAAAAAACTGATGAAAGTCTCGGAATAAGCTTGAAGTTTTAACGTGTAAAAACAAATATTAGTCTGAAAATCACCGCAAAAGAAAAAACTACCAATCAGCGGGTCTCCGTGCTTGATATGCCGCCATTTGATCCAATAAATCCACTGGGTCATCAGAAACTATCAGAAGCTCTTCCTGCTCGGGATACAAGAATCCAGAATCCATCGCATGGTTCAGGAAATCAATCAATTTGTCATAATAACCATTGACATTGTATAAGGCCAAGGGCTTTTGAATATAATGCAACTGGTTGAGCGTCATGATTTCGAAAAGCTCTTCGAGGGTTCCAATTCCGCCAGGCATGGCAATAAATCCATCTCCTCTTTCTGCCATCAGCCATTTCCTATCTCTCATCGTTTCTACCACAATCAACTCCGTGCAGCCCGTATGAGCGACTTCCCGGTCTACGAGCTTTTGGGGAATTATCCCAAGGACTTCTTTATTTCCTGCCAGCATCTCATCGGCTATTACCCCCATCAAGCCCACTCTTCCTGCTCCATACACTAAGGAAAGGTCTCTTTTGATCATTTCATGAGCCAAAGCTCTTGCAGCAGATTCAAATACAGAAGAATTTCCTTTTTTAGATCCGCAATAAATGGTGACTTTTTTCATACTATTAAAATCTGTTTTCGAAGTTAGAGCTTTGATCCTGCATACCCAAGTTCAATCGTGTCAGCCCATAGATAATTTTCTATTTTTGAATTATGAAAATCTGTTTTGCTACCAATAATGCCAAGAAAATAGAAGAGGTAAAAGCTGCTCTTGGTGATAAATTTCAAATTGTTTCTTTGCAGGAAATAGGATGCCACGAAGAATTACCAGAAACTGGAAATACGCTCGAGCACAACGCATTTCAAAAAGCCCGATATGTCAAAGAGAATTATGGAGTAGATTGTTTTGCAGATGATACCGGCTTGGAAGTGGAGGCTTTGGATGGAGCTCCGGGTGTGTACTCTGGAAGGTATTCAGGAGAACCCCGGTCAGATGAGCGGAATATTGATAAACTTTTGGAGAATTTGCGAGGCAAAGCGAATCGTAAAGCAAGGTTTAGAACTGTCATAGCATTGATTTTGGATGGAAAAGAACATCAATTCGAAGGAATAGCGGAAGGGTGGATACTTGATAAGCGGGTTGGTGAAAAAGGTTTTGGATACGATCCGGTATTTCAGCCAGAAGGATATGAGAAGACCTTTGCAGAATTGAGTATGGATGAGAAAAACCAAATTTCCCACAGGGGAAAGGCAGTAAATCAATTGATTAAATTTCTAAGCCAAAGAAAATTCTGATAAAAGGGTGAAAATGATTTAACTTTGTGCCCATGCAAAAGCCATTTATCGTCGGGATTACTGGGGGTTCTGCTTCAGGAAAGACCCTTTTCTTAGAGCGTTTATTGAGTACTTTTGAAACCGGCGAGGTTTGTCTGATTTCTCAGGATAATTATTACAAACCCAGACACCTGCAGCCAGTAGATGCTCAGGGGGTGCATAATTTCGATACTCCTTTTAGCATTGATTTTGAAGCCTATGCTTCTGATATCCGTAAAATTCAGGCTGGAGAAACTGTACAAAGGGAAGAATACACTTTTAATAATGCGGCTAAAAAGCCAAAAATGCTGACTTTTAATTCAGCCCCAGTAGTGGTAGTGGAGGGAATATTTGTTCTTTATTATCCCGAATTGGCAGATTTGTTGGATTTGAAAATTTTTATCGATGCCAAAGATCATATCAAACTCAAAAGAAGAATCATCCGGGATAAAGTAGAAAGAGGCTATGACCTGGATGATGTGCTATATCGATATGAAATGCATGTCATGCCTACTTATGAGAAGTATATCAAGCCTTTCAAAAATGAGGCGGACCTGATCGTTCCAAACAATCATAGTTTCGATAAAGCATTGGAAGTGATCCGTACTTATTTGAGAGCCAAGTCCGGTAAATAAGCTAAAAAATCATAGCTAAACTACTTGGGAATCAAAATATGGCTATATTTGCAACCCATGAATAGCAGGAAGACAAATAGCAATCTTTTGAAGCAGCGGATCACCGTTTTGCTTGCTTTGCTTTTGTGTTTCTTCATCTCTTCAGTAGAATATACTGCATTGGATGAATCGGTTCAAACCGAGCAACATACCAATTCTGATCAAGAACAGACTTTTTTAAGTGTCGCAGTGGATGCCGTAGTTCCATTTGCGGTTCAAGTGACCCACACAGTGTTCTACTTAATCTATGAAATAGTAAGCTTCGAGCCCAGATCTTTTGTAGCAGAAGCTGTTTCCATTATTCAGCCCAATCAGCTGGTTGAAATACTTTTTGAGCGGATTATATCCACTAAAGGACCCTAAAATCCTCTTTTTTCTAATTTAAATCTGCAAGCTGCTCTGCAGCATTGCCTAATTCTGTATTCACAAATAATAATTTAATATCTAATCCCTATGCAAAACAAAGGTGTCATTGTGTTTTTGACAGTGATTATTACAGGCCTCTGTCTGTACTATCTGTCATTCACATTTGTATCTAATGGCATTCAGAAAAATGCATCCGAGTATGCAACTGATGCTTCCGGCAATGTTGATTTTGCCAAAAGAAGAGCTTATCTGGATTCTATCTGGAGAGAGCCTGTTTACAATTTCCTAGGTGCTGATTTTACTTATCAGGAGATCAAAGAAACCGAACTAGGTTTGGGTCTGGATCTTCAAGGTGGTATGCACGTGACTTTGGAAGTTTCCCCAGTGGAAATCGTCAAAGGTCTGGCAGGAAATCCTAAAGATGAAGGCTTTAACAAAGCAGTAGAAGATGCCAGACAGGCAGCAAAAACCTCTACTGATAAATTTGTAAACCTATTCTATTCCGCTTGGCAGTCTAATAATCCAAACAGAAAATTAAGCAGCATTTTCGCAACAGCTGCGAACAGAGGAAGAATCTCTTTAGAGTCTTCTGATTCTGAGATTTTGGATATCATCGACAAAGAAGTTGAAAATGCGATCGATCGTTCTTTCAACATTTTGAGAACTCGTATCGACCGTTTCGGTACTTCTCAGCCAAATATTCAGAGAATCCAAGGTTCCGGAAGAATCCAAATCGAGCTTCCAGGTGTGGATAATCAGGAAAGAGTAAGAAACTTGCTTCAAGGTGTAGCTAAGCTTCAGTTCTGGGAAGTTGCTGAATTGAATGATTTAGGCGGTTCTTTAGAAGCAGTAAATGCGGCTTGGGTTGCTGATAATAAATCTTCTAACACTACTGCTGCAGCTGATACGGTTTCCACAGAAAATATGTCTGAGGAAGATTCTCTAAGAAATGCTTTGGAAAAGCAGTTGGCAGAGATTGATCCGCTTAACCCTAGCACGGATGTTTCTCCGATTTTCAGCTTGTTGTATCCAAATTACGGTTTGGCTTATCAGGTGAGAGATACCCTTGTGATCAACAGAATTTTGAAAAACCCTGATTACAACTCTCTTTTGCCGAGAGATATCAAGTTACTTTGGGGAGTAAAGCCATTTAAGCCAGAAGGTACCAGCGACGAAGTATTAGAACTTTACGCGATCAAGGCTCCAAGAGGAACAGATGAAGCTCCTTTGGAAGGAGATGTGGTGACAGATGCCCGTCAGGTTTTGGATCAAACTTCCAGACCAGCAGTTTCCATGCAAATGAATGCTGAAGGAGCTAGAAAATGGAGATCCTTGACCGCTGCTAATATTGGGAAAAGAATTGCAGTTGTACTAGACAATTATGTATATACAGCTCCGGTAGTAAACGGTGAAATTCCTACAGGACAATCAGAAATTTCAGGTTCTTTCAGCCTTCAGGAAGCTCAGGATTTGGCTAATATCTTGAAGTCAGGTTCTCTTCCGGCGCCTACTCAAATCGTAGAAGAAAGTATCATTGGTCCAACATTGGGTAAAGAAGCTCAAAGTCAAGGCGTGTTCTCTATGATTTCCGGTTTGGTGATCGTAGTGCTATTCATGTTGGCTTACTATTCTAAAGGTGGACTAGTGGCAATTGCTGCATTGGTGTTCAACATCTTCTTTATCCTAGGAATTCTAGCTCAGTTAGGTGCTGCACTTACATTGCCAGGTATCGCAGGTATCGTGTTAACCATTGGTATGTCCATTGATGCGAACGTTCTGATTTTCGAGCGTATTAAGGAGGAACTTAGAAACGGCGCAGGATTGATTGCGGCAATAAACTCAGGTTACAATAAGGCATTCTCTGCTATTTTGGACTCCAACGTCACTACTTTCTTGACGGGTGCTATTTTGTACGCCTTGGGTCAGGGTCCTGTTAAAGGATTTGCCATTGTATTGATGATCGGTATTGCTTCTTCCTTCTTCTCAGCGGTATTCATCACTCGAGTAATCGTGTCTTGGATGAGCAAAAAAGGAGACAAGAGCTCTATCAGCTTCTCTTCTCCAATTGCAAAAAATACATTGAGCAGCTTAAACTTCGATTTCTTAGGAAAGCGTAAAGTGGCTTATTTGATCTCTTCAGGAATTATCATCCTTGGTTTAGGGATTGCAGCTATTAATGGATTGAAATTCGGTGTTGATTTTACAGGAGGTAGATCTTACATCGTAGCTTTTGATGAGCCAGTAGTTCCTTCTGAACTGAAAGTCGGTTTGGATGGTGAGTTTGATGGTTCGGTAGAGGTAAAAACATACGGTGCAAACAATGTACTGAAAGTTACTACTTCCTACTTGATCAATGAAGATGATGATGCTTCAAACAAACAAGTAGAGGAGAAAGTAAAATCAGGAATTGCAACAGTAACTGGATTGACTTTCACAGATGATGCTGAAAACCTTTCTTCAGGACAGTTTGCTATCACCGGTTCATCCAAAGTAGGAGCTACAGTTGCGGATGATATCAAAGCTTCCTCTGTGGAGGCGATGTTAGCTGCATTGATTGCTATCTTCCTTTATATCTTGGTAAGATTCCGTAAGTGGCAATTCTCTTTGGCTTCCATCATCGCATTGATTCACGATACCTTATTTGTGATTGCAGCCTTTGCTATTGCAAGTGCATTTGGGGCAACCTTCGAAATCGATCAAGTATTTATTGCAGCAGTATTGACTGTGATTGGTTACTCCATCAACGATACCGTGATCGTATTTGACCGAATCAGAGAGAATATCGAGAACAGAGGAACGGGTAAGTTGGTGAAAATCTTCAATGATGCCATCAATCAGACATTAGGACGTACTTTGATTACTTCATTCACAACATTGATTGTGGTAATTGTACTCTTGATATTTGGTGGTGAAGTGTTGAGAGGATTCTCTTTCGCATTGTTCATCGGTATTCTGGTAGGTACTTATTCTTCCGTATACATTGCTACTCCTATTGTAGTAGACTTGATGAAGCGTGAGATCGACAATGAGAAAGAAAAAGAAGCTAAGAAAGTCAGCTAATTTTCTAACTTCCTAATTGCAAAGCCACTCCTTTCTGAAGGGAGTGGCTTTTTTAATGCCGTTGGTTTGAGACCAGTGCTTGGGTACAATTGAATAAACATTTCAGGAAGTATTTATTCAGCAAACTTTCTCTGAAAAGCATTCGGCAAGGATTACTAAAACTGATAAGAAAATAAAGACAACTTCTATAGAGGCTTTAAGGATTCGAATAGAAGTTCAATGCTTAAGAAACTGGTCTCGACAAAAATAATTAATCGCTTTACTTCAGTTTATAGATCCCTTTGCTTTCCAGTCTATATTCTCTTGCCAATTCTGGATAATCTTTCAGTAGCTTTTCAAAAACTCCCTCCTGATCCAAAATAAGCGAAGGCCTTTGGCTTTGGATCAACTGGAATAATTTGGCACGTTGCGGCAGGCTTCTATCCATTTCCAGGAATAGCTTGCTCAGATGGAAATTCAAAAAAGGTCCTTCGAAGCTTCCATTCAGGTATGGACTGGTATCATCACCTAAAATCATCATTCCTTTTCCCTCATATTTGGAGGAGAGATTTTCTTTGATGAAGTAGTCGGATTCTTTTTTTACTTCCTCAGACATCCACCACCAGCTAAATGCAGGCAAAGCGATAATAAGAAGATAAAAGGCAATGGTGGCAATGCTTTTTTTGACAGTAAGAAAAAATGGTGTAATCAAATAACTAAGTCCCGGAAGTAAAATTACCAATTGAAATCCTGCCTGTCTTTTTGAAAAGAAAATACTCAACACAGCAAAAATTAACCAAATGACCATCAATTGCCTTTGTTTTTGTTGATTGATGGTGGATGCTTTAAAGACTGAACTGAAAAACAATCCTACCAAAGCAAGTAAAACCGGAAGCCCACCCAAAATCAACCAATTCAAATAGGGTTGATATAGGTACTTTTCGGATACAAAGATCAATGGCCAGATTTCTATAGCTTCATCTAATCCATTATTCCAATAGTAGAAAACAGAAATCAATAATATAGGCAACAGGTACCCCATGAGGGATAGCATCAGTTGCCTAAATGAAAACCCACTGATAGCAACGCCCACTAAAACCATGTAGGGAAGGAAAACCACGTATATCGGATGAAATCCTGTGGCAAGCCCTCCATAAATACCGATCAACAAAGTTGATTCGGTGCTGTCTTTTTGGAGTACTGTTTGGGAGAAAAGTTGGGATAAGGCCAAAACCAAGAATGTACTTCCCAACAATGCAGGTGAAAGACTTAAGGTATCAAAGCTGATATGGAAAAGTGCCAACATGATGATAGCCGGCAAATAGGTGTTTTCATCATAAACCCGGTATTTGATTAATACGTTGTTCCAGAATACAACTTGAAACAAAATCAAAATCCTTCCAAGAATTTCCAGCATCAGTAAATTTCTCCCAAAAAGAAAGTCTAACATGGAAAATAATCCTGCTGATAATGGCCCGGTATCATCAATAATGTGTTGGTAAAGAAAAACACCATTGCCAAGGCGCTCTCCTAATAACATCCAATTTAGCTGTGTAGCAGTAATCGGAAAATCCGAAAATAGGATGTAAATAAGGCTCCAAATCACCAGGAACAGCAATATTCCTATGAGTCGGAAAGGATCGTTTACTTTGAAAAATTGATACAAGGTGTTGGGTATTCGTTAAGGATTGCCCCGAAATTAAAGCTTGCCCAAGTATTTCGCTAAATTTGTACCACAAATACTTTATATGGAAAGTAAAAGACAACAAAAACACGCAAAACTTCTGCAAAAGGAGCTAGGAGAAATTTTTCAAAAAGAGGCCAGACATCTTGTTGGCAAAGCCATGGTTACCATTACCAGAGTATTGGTGAGTCCTGACCTGGGTGTGGCCAAGGTTTATCTGAGCTTTTTGCTGGCAGATCCAAAATCTACCTATGAGTTGATCAACGATCATAAAAAGGAAATCAGGCTTTATCTGAGCAAAAGAATCGGAAAATCTGTTCGTATTATCCCTGAGCTCGCCTTTTTCCCTGATGAATCAGCCTCGTATGCTCAACATATGGATAAAGTCATTTCCGGTCTGGATATTCCACCTGCGCCTGAGGAAGAAGAAGAGGAAGACGAAGATTAATTTCAGCGATTGAATCTCAGTTATTTTATAGCGGCCCGGTATTTCCGAAGTAAAAAAAAGCGGAATTTCATCACTGTGCTTTCTACCATTTCTATGGTGGGAGTTGCCGTGGGAACAATGGCATTGGTCATTGTCATGTCTGTTTTCAATGGTTTGGAAGACCTGATCCGCGGACTTTTTGCCAGCTTTGATGCCGAATTAAAAGTAGAAGCGAGCCTGGGTAAAAGTTTTGAGGTGAATGAAGAATGGCTTGGAGGAATTAGAGCCATTGAGGGCGTCGCGGTATTAACAGAAGTGATCGAGGACAATGCCTTATTAGACTATAAAGGCAATCAGTTGGTCGGTACGATCAAGGGTGTATCGGATAATTTTCTGGAGCAAGACCGATTTACCCGTGGATATTTTTGGGGAGACACCACACTGGGTACTGACCTGAGACCTGGGGCTATTCTGGGGAGAGGGGTTGGCTTTTTTCTTTCAGTCAATCTGGATGATCAGAATGTTCCTTTAAAAGTCTTTTATCCCAAAGCACCCCGCAGTGCTGCCACCTTAGATCCTAGCCAGCTATATGCTTCTGCAGTTTTGGATCCGGTAGCTTTCTTCTCTGTAGAAAGACAATTCGATGACGAATATGTCATTGCTCCTTTAAACTTTACCCGCGACCTTTTGAATTACGGAAATCGAAGAACTTCCCTGGAAATCAAAGTATCAAAAGGAAGTACTATTGCGGAAGTTCAAAAAAGACTAAAAGCCCATTTAGGGAGTGATTTCACTGTGAAAAATACGGATGAACAGCATGCTGGATTATTGAGAACAGTGAAACTGGAAAAGCTTTTTGTATTTCTTACGCTCACATTTATTTTGGCAATTGCCTCTTTTAATATTTTCTTTTCTCTGAGTATGCTGGCCATTGAGAAGAAAAAGGACATTGCTGTTCTCAAAGCCATGGGAGCTCCAGATCGATTGATTCAAAAAATATTTTTGAAGCAAGGCGCTCTGATAGCTTTTACCGGAGCCTTGATTGGTTTGGTGATGGGCTACTTGATATGCCTCGCTCAGCAATCCTTTGGTTTGGTATCCTTGGGGATTGCCTCTGCTGTGGTCGACGCTTATCCGGTTCGGATTGTACTTTCAGATTTTGTTTGGATCAGTTTAGCAGTCGTCACCATTACATTGCTTGCTTCTTGGAGACCAGCTTTTATTGCTTCCAGAGTAGATACCATCAAAGAGCTCTAAAAAATCAATTACAGATTTTTTGCTTGACCTCTCCTATATTTTCCATTCCGAGTTGCACTGCTTTGGTCAGATCATTACAGGCTTCCGAACCCCGATTCAGTCTGTGTAAAGTGATCCCTCTGTGATAATATCCGCTGGCATTGCTGGGATCAATGCTGATCAATTGGATGAAATCAGCCAAAGCCAATTCGGTCTTGTTTTGATAATATCGGGCTTGTCCTCTCCCCAAAAGCAACTCAGGCTCCTGCTCAGTCAGAAACATGGCTTCGGTAAAATCCTGTTCAGCTTTGATCCAGTTTTTCAGTTTGGCATATGTTTTTGCTCGGTAAAACCAATTTTCCGCATCCTCTGGGTGCAGTGAAATAGCTTCTGAAAAGTCTGTCAATGCCCCTTTGAAGTCTGATTGGGAAAATTTATAATAGCCTCTAATCTTCCACGGCAGAGGGTTTTCAGGATCGGTAGAGATTGCTTTGGTCAATTCTTCCAATTTCTCCCTGTCCCCTCCCTGACGGATGCTCAAGACTCGCTGCTTAGCCAAATAATGATCCGGATTGATCTGCAAGGCTTTTTCCAAGGAAATCAAGGCTGTCTGATCCTGCTTTTCATCCATGAGTAGCTTGCCTTTTTCAGCATAGAAATCTGACTCAAGTGGACTATAGTATATAGCAGAGTCCAATAGGGAAATGGCAGTTTCAACTTGTCCTTGGCCAGCTTTACTTAAAGATAAAAGATATAAAATCTGAGAAGGGTTTTCGGATTGGTCAGTGAAAATAGAAGAAACTCCACTGTCTGTGCCGGAGGTTTTATAGATAATTCGGGTAGTCTCTCCTTTAGGTAATCTTCTGTAGGTTTTAAAATCAGCTTCAGCCTCTTCAAATCTTTTTAATCGAAGAAATAAGCGCCCCCTATGCAAATAGACAGGAGTCATTTCGGGGTTGAGGGCCAAGGCTTGGTTGTAGTTTTCCAAGGCCAAAAAATCACTCATCCCATCAAATTGCTCGTAAACCTGACCCAAGTACCAATAGCCTTCAGGGTCTCGTGGATTATCTCGCAACCAGTTGTCAAAAAGGAGAAAAGCAGACTCATAATCCCCCTCATTATAGGCCTGAATTCCTAAATCAAAATCATTTTCCTGGGCGAAGGTCCTAATGCCCAACCCAAACATTAAAATGAAAATGAACACGTATTTTACCATCAAGATTTTTTTTCAAGGTAATTTTTTTCGGAATATGTAGAAAATCCACAGCATTTTTGGGATGTCATTCCGGAGATTTTATCCCATTGATTTACGATCAAAAATCAACTTTTGGTCAGGCCTTTCCAAAAAAAGGCCATAATTTTAGAAAATGAGGCACGTTTATTGGTTTCTCAGCTTTCAGTAAATAGTAAAACACCTAATTTATGAAAAAAATTACCCTCAGCTTAGTGGTTGGCATTTTCTCTTTTTTTTCTGCCAACATTCAGGCTCAGGAGTCCTCAGAATCTCAAAACTCATTGAACTCCGGTACCATCGATTCCCAATTTGAATACATCTACGATGCTTCCAATAATTATCAGGAATATAAAGTAGTCAAGAAAAGTAATCTGGATAAGTTAAGATCCAATATGCTGGATTCAATGAGGACCATGAGGGCGGAAGTTGTGGAGCTTAAAACCCAGCTGACTTCCAAAAATGATAGTATTTCCAGTTTAAATCAAGTTTTGGATCAAACTGAAGCCGAAAAGCAGGAAGCAATAGAAGCAAAGGATAATTTTTCAATTTTTGGAATAGCCATTCATAAGGCCGTTTATTCCTCTCTGATGTGGCTATTAGTAGGAGGTTTGGGACTTGCATTGGCATTTTTTTCCTTTCAATATTTCAGGAGCTTCAGAAAGATTCGTAAAGCCCAAAAGGACTTGGAAGAGGTTCAGGAAGAATTTGATCAGCATAGAAAAAACACCTTAGAGCGAGAGCGGAAACTCAAAAGGGAACTGATCGATGCCCAAATGGGGAAAGATTGATCGCAGAATTATCCTTGATTTCGGAATTAATGTAGTCCATAAGTGCTTCAACTGCTTCTAATGATTATTTTGGTTCAAAGTTATTAGCATGAAGCAAGTCGATATAGCTGTAGTCGGTCTGGGAGCTGTTGGGTCAGCTGCCTTGTACTTTTTATCAAAATCAGGTTTTTCAGTTCTAGGATTAGATCGCTTTGACCCACCTCATGCGATGGGCTCTTCTCACGGTGAAACCAGAATTACACGGCTTGCAGTAGGCGAAGGAGAAGAGTATGTGAACTTTGCCCAAAGATCCCAGGATATATGGAGACAAATGGAGCAAGATTCGGGAAACCAGCTTTTTATACCTAGTGGAGGAATTTTACTGGACTCAGGAGTTCAGCCATGGTCCAAGCATGGAGGAGAGGGATTTTTTGAGCGAACCAAAAGTATCGCGAAAAAGTGCTCCATTTCTCATGAATTGTTAGACTCCAAAGAATTGGAAAATCGGTATAGGGTATTTGACTTACCTAAAACTGGGGCTGTTTATTTTGAACCTAGTGCGGGCTATCTTTTTCCCGAAAAAATAATTGAAACCCAACTGGATTTGGCCCTGAAGCAAGGCGCGCAGCTGAGAGTTCATTCGCCTTTGATTGAATTGGAACAAACCGAACAAGGAGTCTGTCTTCAACTCAAGGAAGAAAAGATCATGGCTCAAAGAGTCCTTTTATGCAATGGTGGCTGGATTAAGGATTTCCTGCCCGAGGACCACGCCAATCAATACAAGATTTGTAGACAGGTTTTGCATTGGATAAAAATTGAGGATCAGTCTCTGGATTTTGGTAATCTTCCCGTTTTTATGTGGGGTTTTGGACCCCAAGCTGAGGATTTTATCTATGGCTTTCCCAGTTTGGATGGAGAGTCGATCAAGGTTGCCACAGAATCTTTCATAGATTCAGCACATCCGGACTTTATGAATAGATCAGTGAACCAAACCGAACAGGAGGAATTTTGGAATCAAAAAATCAAGGGCAAAATCAAAGGGCTTAAAAAGGAGTTTCTCAAATCTGAGGTTTGTTTTTACACGGTGAGGGAGGATTCAAAATTTGTGATAGGTAAGCATCCTGATTCCTCTATGACCTGGATGGTTTCCGCATGTTCCGGTCATGGATTTAAGCACTCTGCTGCTATTGGAGAGAAGATGAGTCAGCAGCTTTTGGCCAGCTTGGCCTAATTCCTCAGACAATCCGACTCTTTTCCCTTTTTTCTGAGTAAAAGGTCTATTTTTGCAGATTGAAGTAATAGTACTATGGCCAAGAAGAGAGGGACTGCTTTGGAAGAGCACGAAAAGCGGAAGTTGAATAAGCAGAGTTTTCAGAAATTAAGTGGGATTTTCAGGTTTTTATTGCCCTATAAATGGACCTTTATTGCGGGTTTGTTTTTTCTCCTGCTGTCTTCTTTAACCTTATTGACTTTTCCTTTTGTTGCAGGAAAGCTGATAGATACTGCCCAGGGAGAAGACTGGATAGTTTCTGATATCAATACCATCGCATTGATGTTGGTGGGGATTCTAGCTGTGCAAAGTGTTTTTTCCTTTTTCAGAGTATGGTTATTTGCACTTGTCTCTGAAAGGTCCATGCGGGATATTCGGCAGTCGCTTTACAATAGGCTTTTGAGGTTACCGATGACCTTTTTTGACAAAAGAAGAACAGGGGAATTGATCTCCAGAATAACTTCCGATGTCAGTTTGCTCCAGGATACCTTTTCAGTGACCCTGGCAGAATTATTCCGACAGGTAGTTACACTGATTGCAGGGATTGCTTTTCTGTTTTTCACCACCCCCAAATTGACCTTTTTCATGTTGGGGACCTTCCCAATTTTGGTATTGGTTGCGATGGTTTTCGGTCGATTCATTCGCGGGCTTTCCAAAAAGACTCAAGACGAATTAGCTGCTGCCAATGTGATTGTAGAAGAAACTTTGCAGTCTATCAGTACAGTCAAATCATTTGTAGGGGAAGCGTATGAATCTAGTCGATATTCCAAAGGTCTAAACAGGGTAGTTCATGTAGCCTTGAAGACAGCCAAATTCAGAGGGGCATTCATATCATTTATCATTTTTGCACTATTTGGAGGAATCGTAGCGGTCATGTGGTATGGCGCAAGCTTGGTGGCTTCCGGCGAAATGAGTATTGGTGAATTAGTATCCTTTGTTTTGTATACCACTTTTATAGGAGGCTCTATCGCGGGCTTGGGTGATATTTACAGTCAGATCCAAAAAGCAATAGGAAGTTCTGAGCGGGTCTTGGAAATTTTGGATGAAAAAGTTGAGGAAAGCAGCGAGTTTCAGGTGGAAAAGCTGGAGGGAAAAATCGAATTCGAAAAGGTCGTTTTTTCCTATCCTACCAGACCGGAGCTTCAGGTTTTGAAGGATTTAAGCTTTTATGTCAATCCAGGTGAAAAAATTGCTTTGGCAGGACATTCAGGAGCTGGTAAGTCTACCATCATCCAACTTTTGCTTAAGTTTTATGACGTGCACCAAGGGGAGATTAAAATTGATGGGCAGAATCTTAATCTCTGGAATCTGGAACAATTGCGCTCCCATATCGGAATGGTGCCTCAGGAGGTTTTATTATTTGGTGGGTCCATTCGGGAGAATATTGCGTATGCCAAGCCTAATGCCAGCGAGGAAGAAATAATTATGGCTGCCAAAAAAGCCAATGCCTGGCAATTCATTTCTCAGTTTCCTGAAGGGTTGGATACCCTGGTAGGGGAACGGGGAGTTAAGCTTTCAGGTGGACAGAGGCAAAGAGTAGCGATTGCCAGAGCCATTTTAAAAGACCCTTCTATCTTGATTTTAGATGAAGCAACTTCTTCTCTGGATGCGGAGTCTGAGCACCTGGTACAAGAGGCTTTGGATGAGTTGATGAAAGGCAGAACCACTATCATAATCGCTCATAGATTAGCGACCATCAGAAAAGTGGATAGAATATATGTGCTAAGCGAAGGAAAAATTGTTGAGCAGGGAAATCATTTGCAGCTTTTAGAGCAGGAGGACGGCTTTTATGCGAATTTAGTACGTCTTCAGTTTGCCGAAAACTAAGTATCTGCCATAGGCATTTTCAATTAAAATTTCTGAACATTTGACCATCCAAGGATAGTTTATCTTTCGTAACTGAAATGAGTATGAATAATTCACTGGAAATATTGGTGGCCTCCTTGGCCAAAGAGAGAGAAGAGTTGTTGAAGCATCCAATTTACCAGCATTTGAATGGGTTGGATGATTTTAGGATATTCATGGAGTACCATGTGTTTGCGGTTTGGGACTTTATGTCACTGCTGAAGGCATTGCAGCATAGATTGACCGGGATGTCACTTCCTTGGTTGCCAGCATCGGACCCATTGGTTGCTCGATTGATCAATGATATCGTATTAGCTGAAGAAAGTGATGAGGATGGAGAAGGTGGCTATTGTAGTCATTTTGAACTTTATCTAAGAGCCATGAGTGAGGCGGGAGCTTCTACTTCAAGAATAGAGAAGTTGATTGAGTCTCTTTCCTCTGGAGCTAAATTGGATGAGGCCATGAAAGTGGCTAAAGTTCCGGATTTTGTGCAGCAGTTTTTGCGAGTGAATTATCAAACTGCTTTGTTTGGAGAAGCCCATGAAATCGCCGCTTCCTTTACTTTGGGCAGAGAAGATTTGATCCCGGATTTATTCCGAAAGATTGTGCATGAGCTGATCAAAAATCAGCCTGAGGAATTAAAAACTTTAGCTTATTACTTTGACAGACATATTCACCTGGACGAGGAGGTGCATGGACCATTGGCTTGGAGAATGGTAGAAATGCTATTGGAATCTGATTTGCATTTAGACCAAGCAACAGTTGCAGGAAAAGATGCATTGGAGGCAAGAAAAATCCTTTGGGATGGTATACACCACGAACTGCTTAAAAGAAAAGCAGCTCTTGCATACTAATAAAAATTATGGGCCGTGATTGACTTTGTCAGTCCGGCCACTTTTTCTTTGAAGATTTTAGAATTAGGGAAAAGACTTTTCATTTCCTTTTCATCCAATAGCCTGATTTCTTCCAGGTATTGTTTGGCCTCTGACTCTGACCATTTTCTGAGTCTACTCAGTTTTGTTTTGGTCAGAATAGAAAAAAGTAAATTTTTTGGAAAGTATTGAGCGAAAGGTAAAGCATAATGAGCTTCGACAGGGAAATATTTATTAGGGGTCTGAACGAAATGTTTTTTACCTACTCTTAAAATTTCCTTGGCCATTTTTTCCTGGTTTTCAAAAGTATATAAATGCTCAATTACTGAGTTGGAAAAGACCAGATCAAAATAATCATCCTTATATTGAAGGAGGGAAGTAGCGTCTCCCGCAATGGATTGAAGTTTGGGGTGCTTTGTATCTTCAGTGCTCAAATTGAGGAGAACAATCTCAATTTGAGGAAGGTTTAGTAGACGACTTCCTTTCCAAAAATAGGCAGTTCCTCCTACATCTAAGACCTTGATTGCTTGGTCTTTTTGGAAGTGTTGAAAAAAAAGATTTTCAAATACAGCTAAACGTTTTTGACGGAATTTTGCCCCTAGAGAAGCTGGGTTTTCCGAAGAAGCGAATAGATTTGAGATAAAATTCATGAGCGCCTTTAGGGCTGTTTGTATAATAATTTATCTTCAAAAGTAAGCATGCTTGACGATTCTTTTCTTAATTTTGGAAGTGAAATCCGAAAAACCAGAGAAAAGATCGGCTTAGCCTGATTTTTGATAAAATATGATTGTTTGCTATAGATTTTTATGAAGCGTAGATTCGATAAGTATTTTCCCTGGCTTTTTGTGAGCAGTGACTTTATTGCCTCTCTTGTTTCTCTATTTCTTTGTAATTTTTTTCTAACCCAAATTGGTCTTTTCAACGGTGCTGATTTAGACGCATTACTTCCGCTATCAGTCCTGTGGCTCTTAATTGCCGCTTTGAGAAAAGATTATAAAATCGGGCGAACTGATGAATATGATCATACACTTCGCCATCTAACTGGGACTGTTTTCTGGTTTGTAGGCGCAGCGGCAGTTCTTTGGGTTCCATTTAATACTCCTTCCATACAGGTGATTCCAATTCTTGCTTTGGGAATAGGAATGCTGGTGATCATGGGGATATTCCGGGTTGGAGTACATATGTTGCTTCGCCAGTATAGAGTAAAAGGAAATAATTATCGGAATGCAGTTATAGTCGGAAAAGGGGGGACAAGCCCTAAACTCGCAGACGTATTCAAGATTAGAAAAGACTTTGGAATTAACTTCCTCGGATATTTTGACAATCAAGCAGACTGTAACCAAACTCGTGGAGGTATAGATGATTTCTTTAGCGAAGCTCCAGGATTGGACCTGGATCTGATTTATATCCACGAGCATTTAGAACCCAAATTGGTCAAGAAGATTATTGGCTACGCTGACGAGAATTATATCAAAGTAAAAATGATTCCGGGAGGTAGCTTACAATTGGAGAAAAATCTAAGCTTCTCCAGATACGGGGATTTCTTTGTAATCAATGTCAATGAAATTCCACTGGATCATGCGATCAACAGCATCATGAAGCGTGCTTTTGATGTCATTTTCGCCAGTTTTGTGATCGTCTTTATCCTTTCTTGGCTGATTCCATTGGTAGGTATTCTGATCAAATTGGAATCAAGAGGTCCGATCTTTTTTATCCAAAAAAGAAATGGGATAAATAATCGGGAGTTCAATTGTTTGAAATTCCGATCCATGACTCCTAACGATTACTCGGACACACATCAGGCTGTAAAAAATGATCCAAGAGTCACCAGGATCGGTTCTTTTTTGAGAACCTCCTCTTTGGACGAGATGCCTCAGTTCATTAATGTGTTGCTGGGAGATATGTCAATTGTGGGTCCAAGACCTCATACAATCCCGATGAATAAGACATTCAAATCCCAAATAGAGCGATATAATTCAAGACATAAAATCCGTCCGGGAATTACAGGCTTAGCTCAGGTGAGAGGATACAGGGGTGAAATCGAGAACCCACATCAAATTCGTTCAAGAGTAAAACTGGATTCTTTTTATATCAACAACTGGTCATTTTTGTTGGATATGGGCATAATGATCAAGACAATCCATGAATTACTTTTTAACCGTGAAAATGCCTACTAGTGATCGACAGGCAATGTCCATTCTGTAAAAGTACCCACCTTACCAAGTTTCAAGCTTACGAACGCATGTTTGGAGCAGGAGATAGCTTCTCTTATTTAGAGTGCTTGGACTGCTTATCGCTTCAGATCGAACAAGTGCCTGATAACCTTTCCGATTACTATTCAGGATCTTATTATTCTTTTGTTCCTCTCGTGTCTTCAAGTTTGATCTCCAAAGCTTTCAAGGCTCTTCGTGCAAAACTTTTTCTCCAATTAGGGATGAGCTTTTTTGCCCCCAAAGTTTATGGGTATTGGTTAAAAAATGTATTCCAAGGATTCAATCAGTCTATAGCAGATGTGGGCTGTGGAAATGGACAGTTATTATATGAGTTACACTGTTCGGGATTCAAGAATTTGACGGGATTTGATCCTTATTTGGAAAAAGATCAAGTGCTTGGGAAAGGCCTGAGTCTCCAAAAAATGGACTTTCTGGATTCAGATCAGACCTTTGATCTGATTATGATGCATCATTCCTTCGAGCATATGTCTAATCCCGAAAGTGTGCTAAAAGCCTGTAAAGAAAGAATGAACCCTGGAGGAACCCTCTTGATCAGACTTCCAATCACAGATGGACAAGTCTGGAAAGACAAAAGAGCTAATTGGGTTCAGCTTGATGCTCCACGACATTTGGTCATTCCTTCTATCAGCGGTTTGAAGGCTTTGGCTAAAACTCAGGGGCTGAAATTATCACATATGGAGTTTGATTCTACTGCTTTTCAGTTTTGGGGAACAGCTTTATATGAGCAAGGTCATAGCTTAGAGGTAGATGAAAATGAGATTTTTTCATCAGAAGAGATGAGTGATTTTCATAAAAAAGCCTTCCTGTATAATCAGGAAGGCCGTGGAGATCAAGCTCTCTTATTATTGAAGAAGGCAGATTAGATTCTGAATAAAGCTTCGAAAAAGCCCATGGTTTCTCCCTTTTTCTTGAAAATGATCATGGGGAGCACATTATTAACTTTGATTAACTTTTCAGCAGTACTACCGAGAAGGATGGCAGCGGATTTGGTTCTGCCACGGGAACCCATGATAAACATGTCTACATCCATTTTATGGGCTTCCTTCAATAAAGTTTCACCAATATCTTCTCCTTCATCCAGAATAAAATCGCATTCCAGTTCGGGGTGATTATGTTTGGATACAAAGTTTTTGTAATCCTTACGCGCATTTTCTTTCATGATCTCCACAAATTCATCGTAGGATTTCCCCGTTTTGGAATAACCCTGTGGTACATGAAAGATATGAACTGGTATTAATTTGGCATTTAATTGATCAGCAATCCGTTCTCCAAAATCATAGATCATGTGATTATGATCCGAGAAATCGGTAGGAATCATAATTTGTTTAGGTAGTTCTGGAGCTCTCTTTTCCTGAAGAAGCATCACTGAGCAAGGTGCTTTTTTTGCTACGCCATTGGCGAGGGCTCCTGATCCTTTCAATGTTTCCTTTCTACCCATGATGATCAAATCAACATCCTTGATTTTTGCCCATCTCAGGAATGTTTCGAGCGGATGATCTCCCTCCTCAGCAAATACCTCTACTTCTATATCCTTTGGGAAATTTTGGGCATCGATTTTCTTTTGCATGATCGCCTCAACTGATTCGTCTCCTGCAGCCAATAAATTTGGGTACTGAGATAGAATTTCATCCGGAATAGCCAAATTTTTTGAAACGTGAACAAAATAGCATTTCTCTACTCCCAAAAACTTTAGAAAAACTACTGTCTTTTGGATTAGAATCTCATCCATCTCGGTCATATCGAGACCGATCATTACTTTGGAAAAAAACTTCATAGGGCGTTTATTGATTAATAGCCTTAATTTAAAAGATTGCTTGGGTTATTTAAACAGTTTTTATGTTTTTACCTCAGGAATCCTCTCTAAGGTAACAGAATGAGATGAATTGTACACAAGAATAAAGATTGATGCCCTGTAGATTCGAGGTTTAAACTTTGTAGAAACTTCTTAAAACTACATCAATTCCAAAAATATGATTCTATGAAAAATATGCAGAAATATTTTCTAGCCATTCTCCCACCTCAAGAGTTTTTAGAAAAAGTGGAGGAGCTAAAGTTACATCTGCGTGAAAAATTCAATGTAAAGTATGCTTTAAAGTCCCCTGCCCATGTTACGGTGAAAATGCCTTTTTCATATGATGAGCATAAGGAGGAAAAGTTTACTTCCATGCTACAGGATTTTTGTAGTAGTAAAAGCACTTTTGGGATGAAAGTGAAAGGCGTAGATACTTTTGGGAAGAGGGTGATTTTTTTGGATATACAAGCGGACCAAGACTTATATTTTTTTCAAATAGACCTAAAAAAGTTTCTGAAAACCCATGTACATCTTCCAGATGAATTGAGTGACAGAAACTATCACCCCCATATGACTGTAGCCTTTAAAGACTTAAAGAGGCAGGATTTTGAATCAGTTTTCCAGGAAGTAAAGGAGGCGAAGCTTGAAAGTGAATTCCAGGTTTCGGAATTGACTTTGTTGAAAAGGATAGATGGCAAATGGTCTCCTCACATGAATTTTTTATTAAGGAATTAACCAAATTTTCATTTTAACACCACTTAGCTCGATTTTTCTCGCTTTTAACAAAAAAAGAAAGAAAAATTTAATTTTGAGTTTTGTCTAATAGGGAAATGAAGTTCCAATTTTCTTCATGATGTTGTTTTTTCCACTTAGAACTTTATTTGCTTTTAGCCCTTTCATGACCTCAATGAATTAATAAAATTTGGGAAAAAGGGTTTTTGATAAATATTAATATTTATAGAATTTTTTTAAGAAAACGAATAACATTTTGTTTTATGTGAGTTAGGCAAAATAAAGAATACTCCTTTTGATTTATAAATACATCTTTCGTTTATAGAATATTGAAAATTTAGAGTTGCTTATATTAAATTTTAAAAAAATCTATTTTTAAGAATTATATTCTGAAAAATACTATTTAAAGGAGATTTAACAGATTTTGATTCTTTATTTTAAAATTTTTTCTTTAGCCCAAAATCAAATTAACCCACGTTAAATTTTTACCCAATGAAGAAAGTTTTACTCGGGATCCTGCTGGGAGTGATGACAGTGATGTCTGCTCTCGCGCAGTCCAAAACTATCACTGGTAAAGTAACCTCGTCCGAAGAGCCGCAGGGAGTACCAGGTGCAAGTATAGTAGTAAAAGGAACTACGGTTGGAGCCATCACAGATATAGATGGCACTTATTCAATCAATGTTCCTGAAAATGCTACTACTTTGGTGTTCAGCTTTGTTGGTTATCTAACCAAGGAAGTGAATATTCAAAATAGATCTGTGATCGACGTTCAGTTGGAAACAGATGTAAAGGTCCTCAATGAAGTTGTCGTTGTAGGCTACGGTACTCAGGAGCGAAGAGAAGTGACCGGCTCAGTGAGTTCTATCAGCAATGAATCAATTGCCAACTTAGTGGCACCATCCTTCGATTCTCAATTAGCTGGCCGCGCACCTGGTGTTCAGGTGACCACTCCAAATGGTATTTTGGGTGCAAGACCTATCATAAGAATTCGTGGTGTCAACTCTTTGACATCAAGCGCTGATCCATTAATCGTTATCGATGGCGTTCCGATTGTAGATAATGACAGGTCAGCTGTGAATGCTTCCAACCCATTGGCAAACATCAACCCAGCAGATATTCAATCTTATGAAGTATTGAAAGATGGTTCTGCAACTGCAATCTATGGTTCAAGGGCGGCTAATGGTGTCATCTTGATCACTACCAAAAGAGGATCAGATGGTAAAGCTAAAGTGAGCTACAATACTTCCATGGGTTTCAATGAGGAAGTAGAACGTTTTCAACTTTTAAATGGAGATCAGTTTGTTACTATTGCCAACGAAAAGAGAAGCAATGCTGGACAATCTCCATTGGCTAATCCAGGTGTAAATACTGATTGGCAGGACTTGATTTATAGAAAAGGCTTTACTCAGCAGCATAATATTTCGATTTCTGGCGGATCAGCTGCTACCAAATATTTCTTCTCTTTAGGTTTTACAGATCAGGAGTCTGCTATTAGACCTAATGACCTGAAGAGATACTCTTTTAGAGCAAATATTGATCACAGCATATCAGATGCAATTAGAATTGGAACTTCTCTTTCCTACTCTTTGACAGAGATTTTTGGCTTGAATAACGGAGCAAACTCTCTTTCAGGTGCGATCTATAATTCAACCAGAGCCTTGCCAAACGTTCCGATTTACGATCCTGAAAATATTGCGTTTGATGGCTATAATGTCACTGCTAATGGTGCAACTACTGGCTTTGGCGCAAACTTGGCAGGTCCGGACAATAACATTCCAAACATCGGATTTGTCATTGATAATAACCTTTATAGAAGCCGTGCACACAGAATTTTAGGCTCTGTATATGGAGAAGCTGATTTAGCAACTGGCTTGACAGCAAGAACACAAATCGGTACAGATTTGACTTTGGCTGATGATTTTCAGTCTCTAGACCCTAGACACGGTGATGGTAGAAGTTCAAATGGTTATGTGTATATGGCCTATAATCCAGCTATTCGTTGGAACTGGCAAAATACCTTGAACTATCAGACTGTAATCGGTGAAAACCACAATATCAATGTAACAGGTGGTGTGGAATACCAGTTTACAAGACTTTACAATTTTGCAGGTTGGGGAACAGATATCTCCGATAATTTCTACCGTGAGCAAAACCTGATTTCAGGATCCTATAACAACCAGTTCTCTGGAGGTGGTTACAGCGAGCAAGGATTTGATTCCTACTTCGGTAGATTCAACTACAACTATGGCGGAAGATATCTCTTGTCATTGACAGTTAGAAATGATGGAATTTCTGATTTGATCGGAGATAATAAGAGAGGTACTTTCTTCGGTGGATCAGTTGGATGGAGAGTTTCTGATGAGGCATTCTTCAACTCGAATTTGATATCTGACTTGAAAGTAAGAGGTTCTTATGCTGAAGTAGGAAACGTAGGATTAGCTTCATTTGCAGCATTCGGTGGATTTTCTCCAGTATTAGGAGGAGCAGGAGCTGGTATCGGGTATGCTCGAGTTGCTAATGGAGGCTTGCAGTGGGAAACTTCTAAGAAGTTCAACGTAGGTTTCGATATGACTATTGGCCCTGTTTCTTTGACGGCGGATTACTTCATCAATAATATCGACGGTTTGATCTTGGCTGCTCCTACCCCTCCATCTTTAGGTGTACCAGGTAACAGCATCAACCAAAACGTGGGTGCAATGAGAAACTCTGGTTTGGAATTGAGGGCCTTGGCGACTGTACTAAGCAGAGGTAAATTCACTTGGAATACTGATTTCAATATCACATTCTTGAATAATGAGGTCACCAATCTGATCCAGCCATTGACTGGTACTTATAATAGAACTGAAGTTGGTGGTCCAGTAGCTCAATTGTATGGATTCAAATGGGCTGGTGTTAATCCGGCAAATGGAAATCCTTTGTACCACAGAGGTGAAGAAATCGTTCAATATAACCTTCAAAGAGGTGCTATTGGTTGGAGAGCCTATGATTCTTCTAATCCAGGCGATGTATCAACTACCTCCTCAGGTCCAACTCAGGAATTTTTGGGAAATACCCTTCCTAAATGGCAAGGTGGCTGGAGCAATACTTTCAAGTATGGCAATTTTGATGCTGAAATCTTTACAAGATTCTCTGGTGGTAACTTCATCATGAACGAGTCCTTGAGAGGTCTTTTGGGACAAGGATTTTCCAACAACCATGCGTCTATTTTGAACAGATGGACTGAAAGTGGTCAAGTAACAGATATGCCAAAATTGTATTCTGGCCAAGACGCCAATATGTGGCAGACTTCTGCTTCCAACAGCCGATTTGTTGAAAAAGGTGACTTCGTTAGAATTCAGAATATCGTTTTGGGTTATACTTTACCTAGCAACGTGCTTCAGTCGGCATTTGCTGGCAAGATTACAAATGCAAGAGTTTTTGCTCAGGTACAAAACCCATTCATATTCACCAATTATACTGGTTTAGATCCTGAGTCTAACACGTTTTCCGGACAGCAATCATTTGGTGTTGATTGGAATGTAGCACCGATCATCAGAACCTACACCTTGGGTGTTAATGTTGGATTCTAATTTCAAAATCAAAAGAAGAAAAAATGACTAAGTTTTCAATAAATAAATTCAAACTCGCTATAGCGGGCGCTGCCCTAATGGGAGCAGTAAGCTCTTGTGATGTAGTGGATTTGACACCGGCAAACCTGATTCCTGACCAGGAGGCATTTGCCACTCCAGCTAGAGTGGAATCTGCGGTACTGGGTGTCTACGAATCAGCACAACGTGGATTCTATTTGGGATCAGTTCAACGAGGATATCCTTTCGGAGCTGCCAATGTGCAGCAAGGAGATATGCGTGGGGAGGATATGTATAATGATCAGTTGTTCTACGAGATCACTTATGTAGGTGCATATAACCCACAAACAGCCAATAATAATGGGATGTGGATCTCTCTATATAGAATGATCAACAGAGCTAACATTGTTTTGGAAGGGCTGGATGAGGCATTAAGCAGTGGTGTTTTAACTCAGGCGCAAAGAGATCGATATAGAGGTGAAATGCTTTTCTTAAGAGCATTGGCTCATCATGAACTTTTGGTTCATTTTGCAAGGCCTTACTCTGATAATCCTGCTTCTCCTGGGGTTCCTTACAGAACATTTGCCATCAATGACGTACCAAAAGTGCCAGATGGTGAGGCTGTTGGAAGAGGAACTGTTGGAGAAGACTATCAGCAATTATTATCCGATTTGGATGAAGCTGAATCTTTATTGCCAAATGGGGCTTTTTCTAGAGCAAGTAAGGGTGCAGCGATTGGGTTGAAATCCAGAGTTAAATTGCATATGGAAGACTGGGCTGGCGTAATTGCAGAGCATGCAAAAATTACTGGTCAGTATGCAGTGACCTCTTCAGTAACCGCTCCTTTCCTCTCAGGATCAACCACTGATAACGTGTTTTCTTTCATCAACACGGAAGCATCTAATGCCGGTGTAAACGGAGCATTAGCTTCTATGTTTGGAAATCCAGACTTAGGCGCCAGAGGTTTGGTTAAAATCAGCCCGCTGATTTGGAGATCCGAATTTTGGTTGGCAGAAGATTCCAGAAGAACCTTGCTGACAACCTCCAACGGAACTGGAGTATATACCGGAAAATATCCGGATGCAGTAACCTATTCTGATCCAAATCCAATATTGAGATTTGCAGAGGTAGTATTAAATGCTGCTGAGGCAAATGCACAATTGGGTAACTTGGATGTTGCCGTTACATTGTTGAATTCAGTTAGAAGCAGAGCTTTACCTGCGACGGTTCCAGCATTTACTGCTGCGGGATTAGGTGGTCAGGAAGGTGTCTTGGATGCTATCTATAAAGAAAGACGAATTGAGTTCTTGGCTGAAGGTAAAAGATGGGCTGACATTCACAGACTATCCGGAGCGGGAGTTATGAATGGTGTTCCTGCCAAGGCAACTTCAAGATCTATCACAAATATTAATTTCTATAATACAGACAGAGCAATCCCGACAGATCACTCCATTCTGTATACTAGCAATTTGTTTGTATGGCCGATTCCATTGGAAGAAATTCAAACTAACTCCACTGCTCCGATTGAGCAGAATCCAGGCTATTAATTTTGGTTTGATATACAAAAAAACCCGGTTGAATGACCGGGTTTTTTTGTGTTTACATCATTTTGTTCAGCATAAATTATCTGAAAATCCTTGCAATTCAAGGGTAATTAGTAGTACTATAATAATAAAAATAGAATTTAATTGATATTTAGTTTATTATTTTTTCAACCGATTATCATCCTTTTGTGCTAATTGGAGTAAAATTAAAGGAGAAATTAAATTTCGAATAATTTCATTTTTCGTTTTTATAATTCTGTGATTCAAATTTTAAAATCGGACATTGCAAAAATTTATTTTTAGAAATCGATTGCACACTAGGCAAAAACAGAATTAAATATTGAAAATATTGATAAATATTTAATTTAATATTTTTTGGATAAAACTAAGAAACGGAATTTTAAATAATTTAAAATCAAAATAGCAAAATTTTTTATTATAAAATTAATAAAAATAGAAATCCTATATCAGCGGACACTGTTCGGACACAATATTTTTTTCAAAAAATTCTAAAAAAATAAAAAATAATAAAATTTTATTCTGAAAACTTAACCTTTTTTAAGTTTTACCAAATTTGCTCCTTTAGCTATTTGCTTTTTCATTAGCCGATTCGAAAAACAAATCATCTATTAAAATTTAACCTATGAAGAAAGTTTTACTGGGATTTGTGATCATGCTCTTAACAGCTGTTTCGGTCATGGCACAAAACAGAACGATCACCGGTAGGGTGACTTCACCTGAGGAGCCAGAAGGCTTGATCGGAGTGAATGTCTTGGTGAAAGGAACGACCATTGGCGTCGTAACTGACCTGGATGGTAGGTACTCCATTTTGGTACCTGCAAATGCATCAACATTGGTATTTAGCTATATCGGTTATATCAGTGTGGAAGAGCAGATCGGTAATAGATCTGAAATCAATGTTACCATGAGAGAAGATGCTCAAAATCTTCAAGAGGTAATTATTACTGCTTATGGAGGTACTGCTGATAAAGGAAACTTTACCGGTTCGGCAATAGCCTTGAAAGGAGATCAGATAGCCAATCGTCCTATCAATAACGTGGTAAATGCCATTGAAGGTCAGGCACCGGGTGTAATCACCACTTCTGCTTCAGGCCAGCCAGGTTCTACTCCTGCTGTAAGAATCAGAGGTATTGGTTCTGTGAACTCTTCTTCTGCACCTCTTTACGTAGTCGATGGTGTACCTTATGATGGGGACCTATCAAACCTTAACCCTGAAGATATAGCTGACATGACCATCTTGAAAGATGCCTCTTCAGCTGCATTGTATGGTTCTAGAGCGGCAAATGGTGTAATTATGATTACCACCAAAACCGGTCAGAAAAATAAGCCAACCTTCAATGTGAGAGTTCAGCAGGGTGTATCCAGCAGAGCTTTACCAGAATATGACAGAGTAAATGCTGACCAGTATTACCCTTTAGTTTGGGAATCATTGAGAAATAGCCAATTGGGCAATGGAGCTACTCCAGATGCTGCAGCTACTTTTGCATCCAATAACCTCATCAATATTTTGGGTTACAATGTCTACAATGTTCCAAATAATCAAATTGTTGGAACTGACGGTAGATTGAACCCAAATGCTGTTAACAATTTTGTTGGCCTGAATTGGTTTGATGAATTGCAGAGAACAGGGGACAGAAAAGAATATAACATGACTTATTCTGGTGGCTCTGACAAAACTGATTTTTATACCTCTTTCAACTACTTGAATGAGAAAGGTTTCATTATCAACTCTGACATTGAGCGTTTCACTGGTCGTTTGAATGTAAATACACAAGCTACTAGCTGGTTGAAAACTGGTATCAACCTTTCAGCAACTATGAGTGAGGGAAATAATGCAAGAGATGGAGGAAGCTCAAGCTTTGTGAACCCATTCTTTACTGCTAGATCCATGGGTCCTATTTACCCGGTTTTTGCTCAAAATATGCAAACTGGTGGATTCATCTTGGATGAATTTGGCAACAAAATTTTCGATTTAGGTGACTTAGAAGAATTTGGTCTTCCAAGAAGAGGTGCTGGTGCTTACCCAGGACGTCACGTAGTTCAGGAGACTTTGTTGAACGTCGATCGTTTTGACAGAGATGTCATCTCTTCCAGAGCTTATGTAGAGGCTAAATTCTTGAAAGACTTTACTTTCAGAACCAATATTGCTACTGATATCACTTCTTTACTAAATATCGGTTATGACAATACTATAGTAGGTGATGGTGCTCCGGCTGGACGTACAAGAAGAGAGAATATCAGAATTAATTCTCTAACCTTCAACCAGTTGTTGACTTATTCAAAAACTTTCAACGACAAGCATTTCGTGGAAGCTTTGGTAGGTCATGAAAACTATGATTTCAGAAGAACAAGACAGTTTATTTCTAAGCAGGATCAGATTTTGGCTGGAAATATCGAGCCTGACAACTTTGTTACTATCAACTCTGCTTCTGGAAGAACTGATGTGGATAGAATCGAGTCTTACCTTTCCAGAGTAAACTATGTCTACGACGATAAATACTCATTCTCTGCTTCTTGGAGAACAGATGGATCATCCAGATTCTTTAGAGATGTAAGATGGGGTACTTTCTTCTCAGTAGGTGCGGCTTGGTCTATTGATCAGGAAAATTTCTTCAATTCTAATTTCTTCCAGCTATTCAAATTAAGAGCTTCTTATGGTGAGGTTGGAAATAACAATGTGGGAGGATTTTATCCTTGGCAAGCATTGTATGACCTAGGTTTCAACAATGCTTCTGAGCCGGGTATTTTGCAGGCTTCACTTTCTGCTTTGGATCTACAGTGGGAATCCAACAATACCTATGATCTAGGTTTGGATTTCGCATTTGGAAATAGATTCTCAGGTACTTTGGAGTTCTTCAATAGAGAATCAAGCAACTTACTCTTCGAAGTTCCTTTGTCTTTGACCACCGGTTTAGAGAACAGATTCCAAAATATCGGTACCATGTCGAATAAAGGGGTTGAATTCAATATTGGTGGAGATGTGATGAGAAGGGGAGCTTTCAAATGGAATGCAAATGTGAACGTTTCTACTTTCAAAAATGAATTCAAAGAGCTTCCATTCGAGGAGCAAATTGTAGGTACCAAAAAGTATGTGGTTGGTAGATCAATCTTTGATTTCTGGTTGAGAGACTGGTACGGTGTGGATCCAGAAACTGGTGAAGGTCTTTATAGAGCTGAAGAGTATGCTGAAAATGATCCAACCACTAGAATTATCGGGCAGGATACAGTTACTACCAGATTCCAAAATGCAAGATTCCACTTTGCAGGAAATGCAATCCCAGACTTCTTTGGTGGATTGTCCAATACCTTCTCTTACAAAGGATTATCTTTGAATGTCCTAGTAAGCTTTGCAGTAGGTGGAGACATTTATGATGGAATCTATGCAGGTTTGATGGGTGCTGATCCTGATGGAGGAGCTGCTCACGTGGATATCCTGAACAGATGGAGACAGCCTGGAGATATTACAGAAGTTCCTAAGATGGATGTAACCGGTGCTGCTCAAACCAATGTCGCTTCAGACAGGTGGCTAACCGATGCTTCTTATCTCAACTTACGTGCAATCAATCTCTCTTACACCCTTCCTAGAACTTTATTGGAAAGATGGAAAATGAGAGGAGCTACCGTATACCTAGCCGGTGAAAACTTAGGCTGGTTGTCTTCAAGAAGCGGTATGTATGTATCTGGAACCTTTAGTGGTACTACTTCTAATACTTTCACTCCAGCGAGAACATTCACGCTGGGACTTAATGTGAATCTGTAATTTACCAAAGACCATGAAGAAATTATTAAGTAAAATATTCTTACTCGGCGCCATTCTAAGTTTTGGATGTGCTGAGGACTATTTGGATACCCTACCTACGGATGCGGTGTCCGAAAATGCAGTCTTTACGACTACGCAAAATGCGATGACAGCCCTCAACGGGATTCACAGATCCATGTTTATCCGTTACGACTCCCAAGGTCAGCCGGGTGAAGGTGGGGTGATGATTATGCGCGAAGTTTTGGGCGAAGATGTGGTAATGACCGGTATCGCTAATGGTTGGTTTGTATCCATGTCAAGATGGTTAAACCATGTCAACGAAAACAGTGGTGATGTTCGCTTTGCATGGAGATTTTATTACAAAATCATCGGTAACGCAAATATGATTATCGCCAATATTGACAATGCCGCGGGCCCTCAATCTGAAAAAGATGAGATCAAAGGACAGGCATTGGCCTACAGAGCTTGGGCTCACTTCAACTTGGTACAGCTATTTGCTGAGCGCTATCAGGCAGGTGGAAACAACGGTCAATTAGGTGT
The DNA here is from genome assembly GCF_007655305.1 of Algoriphagus algorifonticola. Taxonomy (GTDB): domain Bacteria; phylum Bacteroidota; class Bacteroidia; order Cytophagales; family Cyclobacteriaceae; genus Algoriphagus; species Algoriphagus algorifonticola. The sequence goes on along the minus strand of NZ_VLOG01000002.1, from coordinate 13,970 downwards.
TCCTTTGGTATTGGAGCCAATCACTGAAGGCGGTGCTAGAAACACTGTCGAAGAAGTGTATACTCAAGTGAATGCTGATTTAGATGCAGCGATCGCTTTATTGGATGAAGGCCGAAATGCTAAATCCCATATCAATGTCAATGTAGCAAGAGGAATCAAAGCTAGAGTTGCTTTGACTCAAGGGAACTTTGCCCAGGCGGCCACTTTGGCAAATCAGGCCCGTCAAGGTTTTGACTTGATGTCTGCTTCTCAATTATATGAAGGATTCAACAATGTAGATAATCCTGAGTGGATGTGGGGAAGTAAGCAAATCGACGATCAGCAGACGTTCTTTGCATCTTTCTTCGCATACATGTCTGTTAACTTCAGCTCTACCAATATCAGAGGTAATCCTAAGGCGATCAATAGCTCTTTGTTTGCTAAGATTTCTCCTACTGATGCCAGAAAAGGTTTGTGGGATCCAAATGCAGGAACAGCGGCTTTGAGAGATCCATTTATCGATGAGGTGACTTTGAGTTCTTTCGCAAAAAGAAACTTCATGAACAGAAAGTTTGTCGCTCAGGCTAATGCTTCTTCTGTAGGTGATGTTCCTTATATGAGAGCTTCTGAAATGATTTTGATTGAAGCTGAGGCTTTGGCAAGAAGCGGAAACGGTGCTCAGGCAGCTCAAGTTCTATTCGAATTGGCTTCTCAAAGAGATCCTGAGTATGTACTTTCAACCAATACTGGTGCAGCTTTGATTGAAGAGATCATGACTCAAAGAAGAATTGAACTTTGGGGCGAAGGATTCCGATTCTATGACCTGAAGCGCTTGAACCTTCCATTGGATAGAAATGGTGCAAACCATGTAGCGACAGTAATCAACTCTAAATTTGAAGAGCCGGCTGGTACTCCAAACTGGCAGTTTAAAATTCCTATTGCAGAGTTGAATGCAAATGACAAAATGGTGCAGAACCCATCTTAATAGAGAAAAGCAATTTGTTTAAATCATCCAAGTCCGGCTCTCAGGAGTCGGACTTTTTTTGTAAACTTTTCATACGGATTAAAAGGCTCACTCCTAAATTCAAGTTTCTGAAATTGATACTGTCAGTAATACTCGTGCTATTGATTTGGTCTGAAAAAGTGATTTTTTGATTGTATTGAAAATTTCCGTACAGAAATGAGGTATTCAAACCCAACTCGGCCTGTTTGCTTATTTTGAATCCTAATTTTCCTCCAAAAAACAACATGAGACTACTGGGATTACTACCATTTAGCGTATGACTAAAACCTTTAGCTGGACTCGTAGGAATTGTTAACTCATACTCTAACCCTCCGATACTTCCAATTCCTAAGCCCTGCTTCCAGCTTAACTCCAAAAAGCCGGCTAACTGATAGGCTAAGGTATATCCTACGAGAAATGAATGAACCTGATAGTCTGGATGGGAGTAAGTGGCCTGCCTTCCTCGTAACTCTGAACTTAAGATAAAAGGTGACTCGGGGATATTTCTTGAAAAAAGTAAGCCTTGATCTCTATCATTGATATTCGATGCAAACCCTTGCTCATCAAATGAATTTTGGGAGTAAAAATATCCAGTCCATATTCCGAGTGGAGCTTTTAATTGATAAGTAATATCCAAGCTGAAGTAGCTTCCACTTTCAGCAGCGCCATGGTTTCGTTTTCCCAAATTATCATAAGCAAACCAGGTACGTCTGTAAGCTGGTTCTTGCCAATTTGGTCCTATTTCCTTGTAGGCTCCTTGGGGTTTGGCCATACCTGCTGAAAAGGAAACTTCTAACGGAAATTCCTGAGCAAAAAGAGCTAAGCTTGAGCATAACAGAAGCATAGTAAAACTCAATCTTACCATAGCATCTGAAGTTGAAGTCCAATGCTTAAAGAGCGAAAATTTATTTCATCATTTAAAAATGAAACATTGGACCCTCCAGGGATCAATCTGCGCTCATATTCATAAGGAAAGTCACCTTGGATAAACTGAAATCGCAATCCTGCATTTAGCCAAGATAAAATGGAGTAAGAAATTGAGCTATTTAATCCCTTCACCAAGGAATTGATGGGAATATGCTGCCGATCATTACCTATATAGAATGGATCGTAGAAATACTGATAATTGGGATATTGCATTCTGCCTTTTCCTGTTAGAAACCCTGCTTCATATGTCAATCTTTCTTTTGACCATACATAAGATACTCCGAAAAGGAAATTTTCAAGTTCATATTCATTATGCTCCAAAAATTGAGTTCTTTCAATGGGTTGGGCAATTCCCTCTCGAATAACCTGATCTAATTTGTTGACCTCTAATGGGTTCAGATAATCCTGATAATTGAGAGAAAATTTGATTCCCGATTGCAATTGATAAGCTAAACCTAAACCCATGAACCGACCGGGCTTTGCATAGGCATGTCCAGCTTTTTCTATTCCTATATAAAATGAATAATCGAGCCCGTCTTGCGGTAATAAGAGGTCTTCATAGGAGGTTTTGGCAAATGCCCCTGTTGGAATACTGACCCCCGTTGAAATTTGAAGATCAAAATTTTTATACTTCAGTTCTTGGCCTTGAAGCTTCCAAAAAATCAAGCAGAAAGAAATGGTGAAAAATAGAAACCTCATGGAAAACAGTTTGTACTAAGATAAGGGGTAAACTAAAAAATCCAAAATACCTGAAAAAATTTGATGTTGTCTTTTTCTCTTGAAATAAATCTATCTCTTATTTCTTCAATCAGACTCAGCTAAAACTTCAATCAGACTGCGGATTAAAGTCAAGACATTTAACTAAAAACTCAAGAATGTTTAGCTTTGGATTGGATCACAATCAATCATTTAAAATTTAATGCTTCCAGATTCTTGACCTTTCCCCAACAACAAGCTTTTGGGACTTTTGCTGTTTTTATACACATGAATGATGTTTTGCTGTGAAGCAAAATTCTTGATCAAGATGCTGTTTTGAACCCGAATCTCAGCTTTCCAGGGAAGAGGAAGGGACTCCATGTAAAACCAAGCAGCATCTTCTTCGATTTCATAGCCCAAAAATTTCAATGTGGCAGGGCTTCCATCCAGCCATATTTTATTGTGATGGAGTAGGTATCCCTGAATTTGAGCATTTAATTTTTCTGGATTCTCAGGATTCAAAAAATCCACTTTTTCTCCATGAAAATCCCCCAAAGCTTCTTCCAAATCGTCCCAAAAAATCTTTTGGGCGATTTCCAACCGTTGGCTTTCAGGATTTTGCCGGATTTCTGTCAAAGAGATAAAATAAGGATGACTGAGTACCATCCATCCCAGAGAAATCAAGGAAATGTAAAACTGTTGCATTTGAAAGGGATTGCTTGTCTTTTATGGGAATAAACCTGTATTATTGCCCCAATTTACTTCAATCGAGGTATTTTCTGAGTTTATGAATTCATTTGAACTGTATTTCCGTCTTGGCCTGAAGCATATTTTGGATATCCAAGGCTATGATCATATCTTATTTGTCTTGGCGCTTTGTGCTGTTTTTATAGCCAGAGACTGGCGAAAGATCGTGATTTTGGTGACAGCTTTCACCATTGGCCACTCCCTTACCCTTGCTTTGGCCACTTTTAAAGTGATTCAGGTACGATCCGATGTTATCGAATTCCTGATTCCCGTCACCATCGCCATCACTGCCTTTACTACTATCTTGAAGCCAAGACCTTCTACGGGCAAAGGTATTCAAATGAATTATTTTCTCGCGCTGTTTTTTGGTTTGATCCATGGTTTGGGTTTTTCCAATTATCTGCGGGAGCTGTTGGGAAAAGAAGCTGTTATCTGGAAACCTCTCCTTGCTTTTAATCTAGGCTTAGAAGCCGGGCAATTGATCATTGTTGGTGCCTATCTATTGGTTACCTCCATCTTGGTAGGGATTGCTGGAGTAAACAGAAAGGAGTGGACCTTGGTTATGGCAGCTATGGTCTTGGGAATTTCCCTGATGATGATGTTAGAAACGAAATTTTGGTAAATAAAATATAACTATGAAAAAAACAGGACTAGTTTGGATGCTCTTGGCCCTAATGACTGCTCAGGTTTTCGGGCAGGCTCGTCGTTCAGAGCAAAACCACGGCGAACGATTTGAGCAGCTGGGTACCATGCTACGATCTCCCAATGTCTATAGGACTGCCTCTGGTGCTCCGGGACATATGTATTGGCAGCAAAAAGCCAATTATGTGATCGACGTGGAACTCAATGACGATAATCAATCCGTCAAGGGAAAGGAAACCATCACTTATATCAATAACTCTCCTGATCAGCTGACTTACCTTTGGGTTCAGTTGGAAGAAAACCAAAGAGGGCCTCAGTCTGAAGCACCTTTGGTAGCTGAAAGCAGCATCAATTCCCGAATGACTCTTCGGACTTTGGAGGGAATCCTTTGGGAAAATGAAGAGTATGGCTATAAAGTGCTGAATGTTAAGGATGCACAGGGCAATCCGCTTTCTGTGGCTGTCAACAAGACCATGATGCGAATTGATCTTCCAAAGCCTTTAAAGGCGGGTGAGAGCTTCACTTTTGCTGTAGACTGGTCCTTCAATATCACAGACAGAATGTCTTACATTTCCGGTAGACCTGGTTATGAATTCTTCCCGGAAGATGGTAACTATATCTATACCATGGCAGAGTGGTTTCCAAGAATGGCTGTTTATTCTGATTTCGAAGGATGGCAGAATAAGCAGTTTTTGGGAAGAGGTGAATTTGCCTTGACCTTTGGGGATTATGAAGTAAGAATCACTGTGCCTGCTGATCACATGGTAGGTGCTACCGGAGTTTTACAAAATCCTGAAGAAGTACTATCTGCTACGGAATTGCAGCGATGGAATAAAGCCAAGCAGACCTTTGATAATCCTGTAATTATCAGAACTCAGGCAGAGGCTGAAAAATTGGAAAAAGGAAAATCCAAAGACAAGAAAACTTGGATTTTCAAAGCTGAGAATGTCCGCGATTTTGCTTGGACTTCTTCCAGAAAATTTATCTGGGATGCTATGGCAGTGAAGCAGGGTGGAAAAGATGTCATGGCGATGTCTTACTATGCCAAAGAAGCCAATCCTTTATGGGAGCAATACTCAACACGAGTTGTAGCCCATACCATTAAATCTTATTCAGCACATACATTTGACTACCCCTATCCAACTGCTATCTCTGTGGAAGCAAGTAATGGTATGGAATACCCAATGATCTGTTTCAATTACGGAAGACCCGACAAGGATGGAACCTATTCAGAGGCTGTGAAATATGGAATGATTTCAGTGATCATTCACGAAGTAGGTCATAATTTCTTCCCGATGATCGTCAACTCAGACGAGAGACAGTGGACTTGGATGGATGAAGGCTTGAATACCTTCATGCAGTTTATGGCAGAGCAGGAATGGGATAGAAATTATCCATCCAGAAGAGGACCTGCACATAAAATTGTACCTTATATGAGAAGTGAAAAGAGTTTGCTTGAGCCGATTATGACTAACTCAGAAAATATCATTCAGTTTGGCCCAAATGCTTACGCTAAGCCAGCTACTGCTTTGAATATTTTGAGAGAGACAGTGATGGGCAGAGAACTGTTTGATTTTGCTTTCAGAGAATATGCTAGAAGATGGATGTTTAAGCATCCAACTCCTGAAGACTTATTCAGAACAATGGAAGATGCTTCTGCAGTTGATCTGGACTGGTTCTGGAGAGGATGGTTTTATGGAACAGAACCTGTAGATATTGCTATTCAGGATGTGAAGTGGTTTAAACTGGACAACAGAACTCCTGCTCAGAAAAAAGCTGATCAAAAAGCTGCATTTGATCTGGAAGAAAGCTATGTGTCTAAGAATTATAACAAGGCTGATGTGCCTCAAACAGTAGTGGAGGCGGATCCTGCCACCAGAGATTTTTATAATTCTTACAATCCATTTACTGTGACTCCTGAAGACGAGGAAGAGTATAAGAAGTTTATGGCCAGTCTTTCTCCAAAGGAAAAAGAGCTATTGAATTCCAATATGAACTTCTATGAAATCACCTTTGAAAATGTAGGCGGCTTGGTAATGCCTTTGATTATTGAGTTCCAGTATGCCGATGGTACTTCCGAAATCGAGAGAATTCCTGCTGAAATCTGGAAGCTCAATGAAACTCAGGTGACCAAAGTTTTCCCGAAGAAGAAAGAAGTGGTACAGTTTATATTGGATCCTATGCGTGAGACTGCGGATATCGATGAGTCCAGCAATTACTGGCCAAGACAATATCAGCCAACCCGATTTGAATTGTACAAAAGCCGAGGTGGAGCCAGAGGAGCTTCTGTAGGTGACAATCCTATGAAAAAAGCTCAGAGCAAGAAAAAGTAAAAATTAAATCAGATAGTAAACCTTAACCCTCCAAGAGTCCCGATACCTATCGGGATCACTTGGAGGGTTTTTGATTTTTCAAAAGTTGACCTTTTTCCAAGACACTGGAAAAGGACTTTTCTCACTATCAGACGATTCAGATTGATAGAGAATTTCTTTAAAGCCGAAAGAAAATCCCCAAAAAATACCCTGCAGAGGGTATTTTTTAAGGCTTTTTTTAGCCCTAGGTTTGAGGAGTTAGAAATTTAAATTTTATGAAAACAGACAAACAGACAAACAGACAAACAGACAAACAGTAGATTTTTGATTAGGTTATTTTCGCTAAGTCTACTCGTTTCAATCAGTATTTTTTTATTGGCCGGCTGTCAGTTGGAGATACTTGAGCCGGAAACATCGGAACCCAAGATCAAGTCACAAGCTTCAGGTCCTTATCAAGTCCAGCAAGCTAAGAAGTCAGATCTACAGCAACTAGGTCTGAAAATGAACAAACGGCTGGGAATAAATATCATCAAGTCGGCACAGTCCCGGGAGATTTCTGATTTTATTTTTGATCTGGAGGCTTCTTTGCTGACTCAAGACAGTACAGCCAGAAAGACATATACCGTACCTTTTTTGAGTAAGGAGGATCGATACAATACCTATAATCTCGTCATAGTCACAGACAGCCTGGATCAGCTTTTGGATCAGTATATTTTGGCCTATGAAATTGACAGTGCCCAGTATCGGGATTTTGTGGAGCATGGGGATATTTTAGAAGCGGGTACCACGATCAAGCGATATTCTTTTTCGAGTTTTTTTAATGATTCCAATCCGCTATTTCTGGAGCGCTGTCAGGGAATTACTGATGAGAATGGAGATCCTGTGGTTTGTGATCAAGTGACGCTGGATTTCAGTTCCGGCGGTGGAGGCGGTGGTTCTGGAAGTGGAGGTGTATGGATTACACCAGGAGGAGGATCTAGCGGTGGTGATGGGTCTTCCTCTGGAACTGGAGGATCATCAGGAGGCGGTAGTGGAACTTCATGTACATGGACTATTACTTATACTCCTAGGGGGGTAGTTGGAGAAAGTAGAGATGTGAAACTCGTCTATGATGTAACTGTTACCATTTCATGTGGAGATGATCCTTATATGCGAAAAAATTCAAGTCAGGATATCGGGATGATGCAGTGTATGGACTGCGAAATTTCAGATTTCGATTTTGGTACCCCCTCCTTTACTCCAACTAAAACTTCTACTGCAATAAACCGTGACTTGGGAGGGATTTTAACTGATTTTCATCTTCAATACTTAAGCAATAATCCCACGTTTGCCAACGAGTTTAGATCTGCACTGCTAGCTGATGCGACTGTGGATGTGGATGCTGCCTTATTTACCCTTGCTGCGGAGATGAATGGTGCGCTGACAGGTGATTTTAGTTCACAATTTGGTTTTGCCATTGAAGATTTAATGATAGAATCATCTGCTGATTTTTCAGATCCCGGTATTCTTCGAATTTTTCAACAATACTTTGATGCAAAGTATGCCATATTAAGACAAAACTATCCGAGTTGGTCTAAAGAGAAGCTTTTTTACGAAACTTCTAAAGAAGCAATACATCTTGCTCTGGACGCAATAGGTCTTATCGAAGGATTGGGCACACCCGCTGATCTGCTCAATGCCGGCTTATATTATCTGGAAGGGGATCGGGTGAATGGCAATTTGAGCCTTGTGGCCGCCACTCCGGTGATTGGCTTTTTTTCCACCACAGTAAAGGGAGCATTACGACTAAAGGGAGTAATTTCCGGCACTAGTATAAGGATCACCCAAACCTGGGTTAAGGACGGAAATCTAATTAAATTTGGAGGAACAAGGCTTAGAATAGCCATGGGGATAACAGATCCTAACAAACATGCGCATCATATACTCCCCAAAGAGTTGGTTGATCACCCCGTAGTACAAAAGGCGGCAAGAGCCGATGGTGATCCGTTTCATATCAATGAATTAGCTAATGGAATAGAAATCGCTGCAGATAGAAATACAACGCATCCGGCTTATAATGATCAAGTTTTGGCCATATTGGACCGATATCTTAATGGAAGAGGATATGCTGATAAAACCCCGGAAGAAGTGTATAATTTCCTGAAAGGTGAAATGACTAGAATTAGAGGAATTATCAATGCAAATCATACTGTAAAAATGCATGATCTAATCATAGACTAATGAATTATTTCGAAGTTGATATTCAAAATCCTTTGAAGAGGTCCTTCAAAGACCGATTCAGTGATACAGATGAGATTATGGGTCCTCAGTCTTATGAAAGATCAGATGTTTCAGATTGTAAGGTCCCTACCCAGTTAGCAAGGGTCATAAAAAATTCTATTGGAATTTTTAGGCCCTCTGCAGATTTAACTGGTAGGGTGGTTCTTTCTACTAGTGCAAAAGAAATAATCGAAAAATATCGAAAAGAAAGTTTTCAGTTTATTCCATGTCCTATCCTAAAAGGAAAGACGTCATTAGAGGGATACTGGATCACCAACAAGCTGATGTTTGATGATGAGTGTTTAGATTTCTCTCAATCTACATATAGGTATAGAGGAGGTCCTCATCCGGCAATTAGCAAGTTGCAAGCCAAGAATGAAGACGAAATTGAGCTCAGGTTCAAAGGAGTTGAAGAATTATTGAAATTCACAGACCAGGCAGATCATTTAATGGCTTCAGTGATACCATCAAAAATGGTTATTAAGGAGGAATGTGACCTGCATATAATTAACTTCAAAAATATTGGAATTTATAATTTAATCGTTTCTGAACCTTTAAAGAAAGAACTAATTTCAAAAGGATTAACAACAGGAGTTGAGTTTAAACCTTTGGAAATTCCAAGACAAAAATGGTATGGCTCCAACGGGCTAAGAAAGCAGTTTTACAAATAAGTTAAAGACCAGCCCGAATTAATTTTGGGCTGATTCTTTTTCTATTAAGAGAATTTTTTCAGAAAATCAATTTCCGAGTCTAAAAGAGTATCCTTTTTTCAAAGCGACAAGATTTCAATAGAAGGAATCCAAATGCGGATTCAGTGAAGGAATTTAACTTTATAAATCAAGAAATCTCAAAGGCAAAAGCTGCTATTCAAAACCTTCCTTCAGATGGAAAAATAAACAGTGTAATATGTAATTAAGATACTTTCAAATCAAAATATTGAATGAGACCAAACGGGTGTATATATCCGGAGAAGAAAATATCTTAGGATACATTTATCTAGACGGAAAACCAAGTAAAGGAAAAGCCCCCATTCAAAAAGTGCTAGGTAATTCTTCTTTGAAAGATTTCTGCTCCGCCTCGGCGGACCTAGGTCCAAGAAAAATAGTTTCCTCGAGGGTAAAAAGTTTCTTTGAGGATTTCAGTAAAGAAAGATTTATTTATTTAAAGTGTCCCATTCAGAAAGTATCCGATATAATTGATTCGTATTGGATTACAGATGTAATAAATTTTGATGATCTTGATGTTGACTTTAAAAATTCAAGGTTTCAGCTATATGAAAGCAGGGTAACCAAAGAAGAAGGTGGTAGGCCTTCAGAATTTGATCGAAAATTGAGTGAGGTTTCTTTCAGAAACCTTGAGGAGCTTGAGGAATTTGAAAAGAATCTAAATCATTTAAGCTATGTGATTGCAAGAAGCTTAAAAATAAATAGGACTTGTGAACGACCACTTTTATTCTTACGAAGTTTTGGAATATTTGACCTGATTGTTTCTGAGGAATTAAAAGGTGAACTCCAAAAACAAAAAATGGACAAAGTCGTCGAGTTCAAACCCCTCGATATCTCAGACGAAGAATGGTATGGTCCAAATGGTTTGAGAAAACAGTTTTATAAATAAATAGATATCCAGTCTTGAAAATTCAGGACTGGATTTTTTCTTTACCTGTTACTAGGCCAGTTAACGCTTAACTGAGGATAGAACAGATGTAGATCAGGTGTTGAATATTGCCTGCATACATTTTGCTAGTATTTGCTTTGTATTTGATTTTCTGGTGAACTGATTTCAAGGATTTTTTCAAAAACCCCCACCCCCGTCTCAATCAATTCATCTGGGAAATCATAGGTCGGCTCATGGAGCTGAGGACAATTCTCACCTGAGCCTAGGCCAAACAAAAAGGAAGGGCAATGCTGACTAAACAGTCCAAAATCTTCCGACCAATTGAAGGGTTCGGCTTTTTCTACAACGTTAAGCCCTAATTGCCCAGCAGCAACTTTTACGACCTCATACAATTCTTGATCATTGTGCGAAACGGCAAATTTCTCGACAAATTCTACCTCCAATTTTAAGCGCTCTTCAGTTGCAATTTTTTTAGCCAAAGCTTGTGCCTTTTCAATTAGCAAATCCAAATCTTCCTGATCAAAGGCTCTCAGGGTCATACCTAAGCTGCCCTTGCCTGCACTCGTTCCAAAGGCCAAACTTCCGAGTTCAGCATGGATGAGCGTGAGCAAGGAAAAGCCGGGAATTTCCTTGGGTAATTGGGGTAGCTGCTGCATCAGTTGAGCAAGGGCCTGAGCGGGGTTGATTCCGGCATCGGGATGGGCAGAGTGAGAGGTTTTCCCGGTGAAATGCAGTCGCATTCCAGTACTTCCCGCGGCAAATGTTCCTTTTCGCAGCACCACCTGATGAAGCGGAAAGCCGGGTAAATTATGGAGTGCAAAGGCGTAATCGGGTCTGATTTCCTCAAAGCGGGAGTCGTTTAGAATTGCCTGAGCTCCTTCTCCGGTTTCCTCAGCAGGCTGAAAGAGAAGCACCACTTCTCCACTTTCAGGTCTCTCTTGAGCCAACTTTTCTCCCAATCCACAGATAATTGCCATGTGTCCGTCATGCCCACAAAGGTGGGCCTTTCCGGAGACAGTGCTTTGGTAGCTTGGATTTCCTTTTTCCTCGATAGGTAAGGCGTCCAATTCACAACGAAAGAGCAGGCGTTTTCCTGGGTTTTTACCCTTGAAAATGAAAGCTAAGCCCGTCCCTCCCAAGCCTTCAATTGTCTCATCTGGATTCAAAGGCTTAAAAAAGTCCAGAATTCTCTGGGCAGTTTGGCTTTCTTCCCCTGCTATTTCTGGGTGTTGGTGAAGTGTATGCCGAAGTTGGATTAGTGAATTCATGGGAACAAAGTTGGGTGTCTTTGCTTTATATGCAAGCGGTATTTTATCTATCGAATATTCTTTGAATATTGAGAAAAGCTATTTTAGATTAAAGAATTACAATTTACTAAGGGGAGGGAGACTTTTGAGACTATTTTGAGCTATAGACTCCTTTTTATTTGCCTTAGATTTTTTCGCTTCAACCTATTAATCTTTGCCTCTTTTGTTCTTTGCGGGAGCTCAAAAAATATCGAACATCGAACATCGAATGATGAATAATGAAGTGTCATCAACGCCAAACAGCGATCTTAATCAATTACACGATTTCTCTTCACTTCTTCTATCCTTGGCGGGAGACAAATTGAATTAACTATCAAATCGCTTCTCCGAAGCTCTTGTTAACTTTCACTTTCAATGAAAAAACCTTTTACAGCACTAGGGGTGCTATTTGATCAATCATCCTAAAATCTCTTTGCCTCTTCTATTCTTTGCGGGAGAATAAAATCATTGCGCCGCTGCGTCGCCGCGAGCATTTTTTAAAACCACATAGGGAGGATAGAAAACATAGCTTCATACGTACTTTGCCTCTTCTATTCTTTGCGGGAGATCAAAAAATATCGAACATCGAATAATGAAGGGTAGTGAACACCAAACAGCGATATTCTTCAATTACTCGATTAATCAATTACATTATCTCTTTGCCTCTTGAATCCTTTGCGGGAGATCAAAAAATATCGAACATCGAACATCGAATGATGAATATTGAAGTGTCATCAACACCAAACAGCGATCTTATTCCATTACACGATTTCTCTTCACTTCTTCTATCCTTGGCGGGAGACAAAATGAATTAACTATCAAATCGCTTCTCCGAAGCTCTTGTTAACTTTCACTTCAACTATCTACAATCAAAATGCCTCTCCGAGGCTTTCAATGAAAAAACCTTTTACAGCACTAGGGGTGCTATTTGATCAATCATTCTAAAATCTCTTTGCCTCTTCTATTCTTTGCGGGAGACATTATCGCCGCGCCGCTGTACCGCAGCGAGCTTTTTAAAAACCACATAGAGAGGATAGAAAACATAGTTTCACTCTCCCTTTGCCTCTTTTGTTCTTTGCGGGAGCTCAAAAAATATCGAACATCGAACATCGAATGATGAATAACGAAGGGTAGTGAACACCAAACAGCGATCTTATTCCATTACACGATTAATCAATTACACAATTACTCTTTACTTCTTAATCCTTTGCGGGAGACAACATCTCCTTGAAGCTGCGAGCAATTTTTCTGGAGCTTGATCCCAATACCTATTGACTAATAACAAATAACCATTCCCTCAAGCTCAAGACACAACTGAGAATGACTTTCTTTTCTAATGATTAAAGTTTTTATCCCCCTGATTTTCAATTGGAATCATTTTTGTCTCAATTTTTTCAGTAACGGTTGGGAACTTACCTTCCTTTCTTGTTATTTTCATCCAATCACTTCAACCTTTAACCAAACACTTTTATGAGCGAAATAGAAAAAAAACAAATCGAAGAGCAAATCACTGCTCTTAGAGCTAAGCTTACTGGTGACATGTTTGCAGACATGGAGATTCGAGACAAAATTCATAATCTGGAAATGGTATTGAATGGTACCAAGCCGGGTGGTCAATACATTGATTGTGTAGGTTGCGGAAGTTAATCAGTTTTGAGTCGATACTTTATTATTTATAAGCCCTTTGGGGTTTTGAGCCAATTTAGCGGAGAGGGGCAGACACTTGCCTCTCTTTTTCATTTTCCCAAAACGGTCTATCCTGTAGGTCGATTGGATAAGGATAGCGAGGGTTTATTGCTAATTACCGATGATAAGCAGCTTAACCATCAATTGCTAAACCCCCGATTTGCACATCAACGAACCTATCTGGCTCAGGTGGAAGGAATACCCGATGCAGAATCCTTGCGTCAACTGGAAAAGGGAGTAGAAATCAATGTGGATGGGAAGATGTATCATACCAAGCCTGCTTTGGCTAAAATTCCCGATGAGATTCCAGCTTTGCCTGATAGAGATCCGCCGATTCGTTACCGCAAAAATGTGCCGGATACCTGGATTGCTTTAACATTAATTGAAGGTAAAAATAGACAAGTAAGAAAAATGACTGCGACAGTTGGATTTCCTACCTTGAGATTGGTGAGATGGTCTATGGAAAAGTTAAGTATCGAAGGCTTCCAAGTGGGCGAAGTAAGAGAAATGAGTCAAGATGAAGTCTATAGGTCCTTAGGATTGAGTGGTTTCCGTAGAAAATGAATAATACTGCCAAAAGAGGAGAAGATATAATGGAATTTTTTACCGCTAAGAATCCAAGGATGTAAAGAGACTCATACAGATTTTTTTCGGCATAGACCATCAATCCCTTTGACTATGGTATAAATTCTTTGTCTGAACGAGATCCCAAAAACAAATAACCAATAACTTCTTCAATCCCGGGACATTTTTTAGCCAGATAGCGAAAATTGAAAACATAGCTTTTAAACCCCTTTGCATCCATTTCGCTCAGAAGGC
>NZ_VLOG01000019.1:168969-207491 GCF_007655305.1 Algoriphagus algorifonticola | reverse complement strand
GGGCTCGAACCCAGGACCCTAACATTAAAAGTGTTATGCTCTACCAGCTGAGCTACGGAATCATTAGTGAGATTTGACGTTTTTTAACGCTTTTTTCTCTGTTTTTATCTTTTCAAATCGACTTCCTAACCTTGCTTTTTGTTAGATCATTGCCGTAATTGGACTGCAAATTTATGACTCTGATTTATAAATGCCAAACTCAAATTCAATCTTTCTCGCAAAACTTTTATTATTTTTCACAATACTCTTGCAAAGTATTCATTGTCAGGCTGATGTAAATGACCTTCAAAAAGCAGATTCTTTGTTTGAGCTTCGAAGTTACAAGGAAGCCATGGAAATTTATGTTCCAAACTATCAATCCGGGCTTTATTCTCCTTCAATGCTCCTGAAAATGGCCTTCATTGCAGAAGGTATGGGAGATAAAGAGCAGGCTACTCTCTACTTGAGTAAGTATTACGATCAAAGCCCCAATTCACAGACCATTTCTAAAATCAAAAGTCTGACTGGTCAGACTACTTTATATGGCTATGAAGTCAGTGACGGTGGACGTTTCCTTTTATTTCTGGTAGATTACAAGGAAATCATTGTGGGCCTTCTTTCCTTATTTTTGGTTTTTTCTATGATTACTACCTGGTGGACTGGAAGAAAAGAAGAAAAATCTACCTCTTATTGGCCTACAGTTTTGTTGATTTGCTCCATATTCTTGGTGAATAATTTCTTAAAAGGCCCTTCAACTGGTTTAATTACTCATAGCCCTACATTCATCGTGTCTAAGCCTACTGCTGGTGGAGAATTAGTGGATCAAGTTGAACCTGGTCACCGGATAAAAATTAAGTCCAGTAAGGACATTTGGTATGAAATTGAATGGAAAGACAAAATAGCTTACGTTAAAAAAGAGCACACTACTAGATTATAATAAAAAAGGCCTCTATTTAATTTAGAGGCCTTATTTCTTAGAGCTTTTTCAGCATGATATTTCGGTAGTGAACCACATCACCGTGATCCTGAAGAGCTATTCTGCCTTTTTTGTATTTGCCGAAGCCAGGCATGTCTTTAAACTTGCTGTCAGCAATTAAGGCTTCCCATTCAGGTGTCCACATAGTTGTTTCTACTACATTGACTCCATTAAGAACCAAAGTAAGATTCCCGTTATCAGCAATAATTTCAGCTTGGTTCCATTCTCCAGCTGGTTTTACCGTTTCCTCCTTACTTACAATTAAGTCATAAAGATCGCCTGCTCTATGGCTGATGATCTTTGCGTCAGGATGGCCTTCATTATCCAAAACCTGCATCTCAGGGCCTGTCTGCCAGCAGTAGTCGTATTCTGGAGATTCATGCACGAAGAAAATGACCCCGCTATTTCCATTTGGAGCAATCTTCCATTCGTATTTCAGGTGAAAATTCTCAAATTCCTCGTCAGTAACGATATCTCCCCCGTCTCCTGTTTGCCATCCGTCTTTATTAGCAGCGTCCAAATAAAGAGCTCCATCTGCTACTTTCCAGGCTTTTCCTACTTCACCGCCACCATACTTATGCCAGCCACTGAAGGTTTGTCCGTCAAATAGACTGATCCACTCATCAGCAGGTGCCTCAGCTACAACTTCTGTATTTTCGGTATCTTCTGTTTTTTGACCAGAACAGCCGATCATTAGACCGGCCGCCAAAGTCATTATCCAATAACTTTTTTTCATTTTCTTATTTTTTCAAAAGCAAAACATATCTCACCATATCCTTGGCATCTTCCTCACTCAATCCTGGATGCGCTGGCATTGGTACCTCTCCCCAATTTCCAACACCACCATTGATGACTTTCTGAGCAAGCATAGCTACATTTTCTTCGGTGCTTTCATATTTTGCCGCTACATCTGCGTAAGAGGGCCCTACAATTTTTCTTTCCACCATGTGGCAAGACTGACAGTCGGAAGCCTTAATTTTCTCCAAGCCTTTGATGTATATCGGATCATCCTGGTATTTTTCTTCTAAACTGATCTCTTTCGCTGGTTCTGGTGCAGCAGCTGTTTCGGTGGCTGCGCTCTCAGAAGATTTTTCTCCCCCTCCACAAGCAAAGGCTAATCCTGCCAATGCCAACATTCCAAGGCTTAATGGTTTTGTAATTTTCATGTTAAATTGATTAAATATGGTTTTCTAAATTCCTAAAATCTTTTTGTTGAAGGATTCATCTGCTCCAGTACCGGCAAAATCATCAAAAGCCTTCTCCGTTACCCGGATAATGTGAGCGTCAATAAATGGAGCACCTTCAGCTGCACCTTGCTCAGGATGCTTGATTGCACATTCCCATTCTAATACTGCCCATCCATCAAAATCGTATTGCGAAAGTTTGCTAAAAATTCCGCCAAAATCAACCTGTCCATCACCTAAAGATCTGAATCTTCCAGCTCTTTCTACCCATCCTTGGAAACCTCCATAGACACCTTGTTTTCCGGTAGGGTTAAATTCGGCATCTTTTACGTGAAACATTTTGATTCTATCATGATAGAAATCAATAAACTGCAAATAGTCCAAGCACTGTAATACAAAATGGCTTGGATCATAAAGGATATTTGCTCTCTTGTGGTTATTGACTTTTTCCAAAAACATTTCAAAAGTAATTCCATCATGCAAATCCTCTCCTGGGTGCAATTCATAACAGACATCCACCCCATATTTGTCAAATTCATCCAGGATAGGAGTCCATCTTTTTGCAAGTTCCGTGAATCCAGTGTCTACTAGTCCCGCTGGTCTTTGGGGCCAAGGGTAAACAGTGTGCCACATCAATGCGCCAGAGAAGGTGGCATGCGCAGTCAATCCAAGGTTGTGAGAGGCCTTAGCAGCATATTTTAACTGCTGGGTAGCCCATTCAGTTTTTCCTTTAAGATCTCCTTTGAGATTGGCAGGAGCAAAGCCATCGAATAATTCATTGTAAGCTGGATGAACAGCTACAAGCTGTCCTTGAAGATGGGTAGAAAGCTCGGTGATTACCAAGCCGGCTTCTTCTACGGTACCGGCAACTTCATCTGCATAAGTTTTACTTTCAGCTGCCTTTTGAAGGTCTATCATTCGAGCGTCCCATGATGGAATCTGAACACCTTTATATCCCAGATCTGCCATGTAATGACAGATGTTTTTCAGGTTATTAAAAGGAGCTTTGTCATCAGCAAACTGTGCAAGAAAAATTGCAGGTCCTTTGATCGTTTTCATTTTTATAAAGGTTTTTTAGGTTATGAGTTTACTTTTCTACTATAAATGGAGTCCATTTGGTTTCTGATTGGGTGCTTGCCAATACATGGTCAATGAATGCCATTCCTCGGATTCCATCTTCAATTCCTGGATAATCTTCCCATTCTGCTTTAGGAGTTTGTCCTGCTCTTTCAGCGTAGATACATCTTGCGAAATTCCTGTACAAATTTGCAAATGCTTCTACATAGCCTTCAGGGTGTCCTGCGGGAGTTCTGGTGTTTTCCTGAGCCAATGAACCCAAATACCCAGTTCCTGCTCGGAAAATCTGAGCTGGTTGATTAGGGTATCTAACAATCAGGCTGTTATTATCCTCTTGCTGCCACTCTATTCCTCCCTTGTCTCCAAATACACGGATTTTAAGATTATTTTCTAAACCAGTATCTGTTTGTGAGGCCATCAAGACTCCTGAGGCTCCATTATCAAAACGCATGAGTACCACGCCGTCATCATCAATAGGTCTTCCTTTTACTTTGATATACAGATCTGCACATAGCTTTTCCATTTTCAAGCCTGAAACATACTCTGCTAAGTGGAAAGCATGGGTTCCAATATCTCCCATGCAGCCTGCCAAACCATTTCTTTTAGGGTCTGTTCTCCATTCTGCCTGCTTGTTATCTTCAGTTTCCAGTAGTTTGTAGAGCCATCCCTGAGGATATTCCACATATACTTTCCAGACTTTGCCGATTTTACCCTCTTCGATCATTTGCTTTGCCTGCTTAATCATAGGATATCCCGAATAGGTATGCGTTAAGAGGAATCTTTTGCTGCTGGATTTTACCACATGATATAACTCTTTTGCTTCTTGGTAATTCAGCGTGAGAGGTTTGTCCAATACAACATGAAAGCCTGCTTTAATGGCTTTCACGCATGGGTCAAAGTGTACATTATTAGGGGTAACGATGACGATCACATCGATTCTTTTCTCTTCAGGAAGCTGTAATTCCTTTTCGATCATTTCATCATAGCTTCCATAAACTCTGCTAGGATCTAGCATCAGTTCTTCACCTCTTTGCTGGGATTTCTCCGGATTGGAAGAAAAAGCTCCGGCGGCTAATTCAAAAAGACCATCCATCAGAGCGCCATTTAGGTGGATTGCTCCAATGAAAGAGCCGGGTCCGCCTCCGATTAAACCGATCTTGAGTTTCTTGTTAGTTGACATAGGTCAGGTGTAGGTTTTCAGGTTATTTTTCTTGAAATAATTGATTCTAGTGCAAAAAATCCTCACATCTTAGACCGAATTAGAGGATTAATTGATCAGTAGTTGCATCAAGTTATGAGTGGCTTTGCCAAAACTTTTAATCGCCTTATTTCACAAAGTCAAAGGACTTGCTTAAAATACGGTAAAAAGCCCAAATTCTAAACAATCCTCCCAATTTCCATCTAAATCCCCCAGTATATGGCAGCTTTGATTAAAGTTCGATTGTCCTTGATGATGTTTCTCGAGTTTTTTGTCTGGGGGTCTTGGTATGTTACAATGGGGACATTTTTAGGAGCGAATCTAGGTGCTAGAGACCAGGAGATTTCTTTGGCATTTTCCACTCAATCCTTTGGGGCCATCATTGCCCCTTTTGTAGTGGGGTTAATAGCTGACAGGTATTTCCATGCGCAGAGAATTTTGGGCGTTATTCATTTGATAGGTGCTGTCCTGATGTATTTCCTATACCAAAGCCAAGATTTTAGCGAGTTTTTTCCAATTCTATTAGCCTACATGATTTTATTCATGCCTACTCTGGCTTTGGTCAATTCCATTTCATTCAACCAAATGCTGAATCCGGCTAAAGAATTTTCCGTGATCCGCGTTTGGGGGACTATTGGATGGATAGCTGCAGGCATTTTAATTTCTGCTTTCGCCTGGGATAGTCAGGCCGGATTGGTTGATGGTTTACTGAAAAATACCTGGTTGATGGCGGCAATAGTTTCGCTGATTTTGGGGATTTTCAGTTTTACACTCCCTCATACTCCTCCTAAAGCAAAAACAGAGGGGGATTTCAAACTTTCAGAAGTTTTGGGATTGGATGCATTATCCTTACTGAAGGATAGAAATTTTGCCATATTTTTTCTTTCCTCCATCTTAATTTGTATCCCATTGGCATTTTATTATCAAAATGCCAGCCCTTTTCTAACAGAAATAGGAGTAGAAAACTCAACAGGAAAAATGACAATAGGTCAGATTTCCGAGGTCTTATTCATGCTAGCCCTTCCCATTTTCTTCTCTAGATTCGGAATTAAAAAGACATTAATTGTAGCTATGTTAGCCTGGGCATTGAGGTATGTTTTCTTTGCTTTTGGAAATGCGGATGAGGGCGTTTGGATGCTTTTGGTGGGAATAGCTCTTCATGGTGTTTGTTATGACTTCTTTTTTGTCAGTGGACAGATTTACACCGATGCTCATGCAGGGGAAAAATTCAAATCTTCTGCTCAGGGATTGATTACTTTAGCTACTTATGGAATTGGAATGCTTATTGGCTTTTGGGCGGCAGGCATCATATCCGATTTTTACCTTTTATCAGAAGGAAATCATGATTGGAAGTCTATTTGGTTAATTCCTTCTGGTATTTCAGTTCTGGTTTTACTATTTTTCATGTTCCTTTTTAAGGATGAAAAAATTAAACCTCAAAATAACCTCTAATGTCCAAACCTATTAATCCCGGAAGAAGGGAAAGCTTTAAGAAAGTTTTGTTGGGAGGTGCTGCATTGGGCACTCTCAGTTCCTTCGAATTTAATGAAAAGAAAAATCTCCCTCTGAAAGGAAATATCAACCATGGAGTTTGTCTTTGGTCTATGAGGCCGTTGACTCTGGAGGAGCTTTGTGTTGGAGCAAAAAGCTTAGGCATTAAAGGAATAGATATCATTGGACCATCTACTTGGGATACCCTTAAAAAATACGACTTGGAATGCTCCATGTGTAATGGGGCAGAGATAAGCATTGCTGATGGCTGGAACGATCCGAAGTTTCATGATCAATTGGTGAAAAATTATCTAGAGATCATTCCTATAGTAGCTAAGTATGGGTTCAAAAACCTAATAGCCTTTTCTGGAAATAGAAGAGGTATGGATGATGAGACAGGGTTGGAAAATTGTGTCACTGGCCTAAAAAAGGTTTTGGCAGAAGCCGAAAAGCATGGGGTAATCATTCAGATGGAATTATTGAATAGCAAAGTGGACCATAAAGATTATATGTGTGATAAATCCCCCTGGGGAGTTGAGCTTTGCAAAAGGTTGGATAGCGAGAACTTTAAATTGCTGTATGATATCTATCATATGCAAATAGATGAAGGAGATGTTATAAGGACCATTCGCAACAACCACCAATACTTTGGTCATTATCATACAGCCGGAAATCCAGGAAGGAATGAGTTGGATGAAAATCAGGAGATTTATTATCCGGCAATTATGAAGGCTATCGTGGAAACAGGCTACAAAGGCTTTGTTTCACATGAATTTATCCCAAAATCAGAAGATAAACTTGCTGCGCTTGGCCAGGCGGTGCAGGTCTGTGATGTATAAAATTAATAAACCAAAAAACCATATTTATGGCAAATCAATCGTATGATGCAATCGTAGTTGGGTCAGGGATTAGTGGCGGATGGGCTGCTAAAGAGCTGACGGAGAAGGGGCTGAAAGTATTGCTCCTGGAGAGGGGACCTAACGTAGAGCACGTAAAGGACTATAAGACTGCCACACTTCCCCCTTGGGAAGTTCCACATAGAGGACGTAGAACCCAAGAAATGTTGGAGAATCATCCCAATCTTAGAAGGGATTATGTTTTAAATGAATTAAATCTAGACTGGTGGGCTCACGAAAGTGACTCTCCCTATGTAGAAGAAAAGCCTTTTACTTGGTTCAGAGGATATCAAGTAGGTGGGCGTTCTTTATTGTGGGGTAGACAGTCTTATAGATTGGCAGATGTAGATTTTGAGGCAAATGCCAAAGAAGGAATCGCCGTGGATTGGCCAATCAGATATAAGGATTTAGCTCCATGGTATTCTTATGTAGAAAAATTCGCAGGTATTTCCGGCAATAAGGATGGGTTGGATATTCTACCTGATGGTGAGTTTATGCCTCCTATGCCAATGAACTGTGTCGAAAAGGATGCAGCAGAAAGAATCAAGGCTCACTACAAGGGAGCTAGACATTGGATCATGGGCCGTCCGGCGAATATCACTCAGCCATTACCGGGAAGAGTAGGCTGTCAATATAGAAATAAGTGCTCTTTAGGATGTCCTTTTGGAGGATATTTCAGTACTCAGGCCTCTACTTTGCCAGCAGCAGTAGCTACCGGTAATTTGACTCTAAGACCATGGTCTATTGTCAGAAGATTGATTTATGATAAAGATACACAGAAGGCCACTGGAGTAGAAGTGCTAGATGCTGAAACAAATCAAACAGTGGAGTATGATGCAAAAATCATCTTCCTATGTGCTTCAGCTTTTAACTCAACGGCAATTTTGATGAGAACTGCCACCGATATTTGGCCTGGCGGATTAGGTTCCAGTTCAGGAGAACTAGGCCACAATGTAATGGATCATCATTTCCGTTTGGGTGCCAGAGGTACGATCGATGGATATGAGGACAAATATTATTTTGGTCGAAGACCTACTGGGCTTTATATCCCAAGATTTAGAAACCTAAATGGAGAAAAAAGAGATTACCTGAGAGGTTTCGGATACCAAGGAGGTGCAAGTAGAAGTGGATGGAATAGAGATGTAGCTGAATTAAACTTCGGGGCACCAATGAAAGAAGCTTTAACAGAACCAGGACCGTGGAGTATTGGGTTCACCGCTTTCGGAGAAATCCTTCCTTATCATGATAATCATATTCGATTGAGTGATTCTGTAAAAGATAAATGGGGCATGGAGGCATTGGTGATGAATGCCGAGATCAAAGAGAATGAGAAAAACATGCGAAAAGATATGATGGCGGATGCGGCTGAAATGTTGGAAGTAGCAGGTTTTAAAGATGTTCAAACCTATGATTCAGGCTATACTTTTGGACAAGGTATCCACGAAATGGGAACAGCAAGGATGGGTAGAGATCCAAAATCTTCTGTTTTGAATGGGAACAACCAAGTGTGGGATGCGAAAAATGTATTCGTAACTGATGGTGCTGCGATGACTTCTGCTGCTGCACAAAACCCTTCACTTACTTATATGGCTATGACAGCTAGAGCTGCTGCTTTTGCAGTGGAAGAGTTGAAAAAGCGTAATCTCTAATTCTAAAAGACAAAGACATGACTATGAATAGAAGAGACGCATTGAAGAGCGTCGTATTGATGATGGGAGGGACTATGGTTGGTGCAACAGCCATCTTAACTGGATGTTCTCCTGATAAGCAAATTGAAGGCTTGAATTTCGGTCCTGATGACATTGCATTTCTAGATGAATTGGGAGATACAATTATTCCTGAGACAGATACCCCTGGTGCCAAAGCAGTTGGCATTGGTTCCTTTATCGTCATGATGGTTAAGGATACCTATAATGCTGACCAACAAAAAGCCTTTGTGGACGGATTGAATATGATTCGCAAGGAATTTAAATCTGAAAAAGGGACGGATTTTGTAGGCGCTCCGGCAGAGGACAGACTGGCTTACCTTAATGGGCTCTATGAGCAATACAAAACCTCAGAAAATAAAGAGCCTCAAGTGATCAATATGCTTCGGGATTTAACGGTTTTGGGTTACTTCTCATCTGAAATAGGAGCTACTCAGGCATTGAATTATGTAGAAGTGCCTGGAAGATACGATGGCTGCATAGATTACAATAAAGGCGATAAGGCCTACGCAATAGGGTAAAAATAAAAAAGCCTGCTTCAAAGCAGGCTTTTTTTATATCATTCCTTTCGTTTCTTCTGATTTCCGAAAAACCAGAAGAAATAATACCACAATTAAGATGATTAGTAATGCTACTTCAAATTGAGCCCAGATTTGAGAACGGTTGATCATCACCTTAGCTTTACTGATTAATTTCTCTCCCTCGACCATTTGAATCTTACTTAGGTTATCCAAATCACGTCTCGCTTGCGATATTTTTTGATCATAGAGTTTGACTTGATTTCTATTGACCCCAGCACTATCTGTATACAGTAAGTCGTAGCTTTTGATACTTAGATCATTGACAATGATTTTTTTGAAATCTCCCAAAAGCTCAGATTCCTGCTCCGTTAGTTTAGTAGCCTCAAAATCTTCTACTATTTGAAGAATGGCCTTCTCGTTGGATTCTATTTCATCGATCACTTTGGAATAATCATAGTCCAAATTACAATGGTCAATTAACTTTTGTATCTGAAAGAGACCTTCAGAAATCTGAAAGATATATCCCTCCACTAATAAACGGTCATTGTAGACTTCGGTAAATGTGGAACTTATATCTCTAAATGACCTTCTCTCAATTAGATTTTTTGCATATATCAATAATAATAAGACACTTATGATGAGAAGGGCTCTCATTTTCCGTCTTTTCAGGGAGTAATCTTGCATAGAGATAGTATCACTAACGATTTATATTTGTCAGTTTAGGAAAAGTTCGAGATTTTCCCAAGTAATTGAGCAGTCTTATTCTTGCGTTGGTTTGTATTCATAGACGCGAATGTAGTCGATTTCCATTCTTTGTGGCCAAATGTTTGCATCTACGCCCTCTTTTCCTCCCCAATTTCCTCCAACAGCAATGTTCAAAATAATATGGAAAGGCTGAGAAAATGGCCACTCTTCAGGCCCACCTCCGGTGTTTTCAAAGGTGAAGTAAAGCTGATCATCAATAAAGAAGTCTATCTTTTCTTCACCCCAATCAATTGCATAGGTATGGAATTCAGAATTGAAGGTGTCAACTTGCCTTTGAGCTCCCTTCTGAGTGCCTTTGACATGATTGAAGGATTCGGTATGAACTGTCCCATGAACAACTCCCGGATCATATCCTACATGTTCCATGATATCTATTTCTCCGTTTTTTGGCCAGCCTCCGTAGCGGTTTTCATCTGCGAGCATCCAAATTGCCGGCCATGTGCCTTTCCCTTCTGGTAATTTGGCCCTTACTTCAATATATCCATATTGCCAGCTAGCCTTTTTCTTACTCACTAATCGGGCAGAGGTATAACCTTTGGGATAATCTGAATCTTTATGTGCCTCAATGATCAATTTTCCATTTTCAACTCTGGCGTTTTTTAATTCCTCCTTGGTGTAAAATTGCAATTCTCTGTTCCCCCACCCATGGTCTCCTACATCATAAGACCAGCTGCTGTCAGCAGGAAATCCTTCATAATTAAATTCTTCATTCCAAAGTAATTTTTGGCTAAAACCTTGAGTGGACATTAGGAAAAATAGGTTTAATGTGATAAGTCGATTTATTACGTGATTCTTCATTTACTATTTAGGTATGAAACTATTTTACATATTTTCCGTCATATAATATGTAATCTTTTTATAACGAAAACCATTTATTTTATGTCATTGCAACTTAAAGGAAACTGGAATCAAATTAAAGGTCAATTAAAGCAGAAATATGCTCAACTTACTGACGACGACTTAAAATTCACAGAAGGTCAGGAAGATGAAATTTTAGGGCTATTGCAAGAGAAGACCGGTGAAAAAATCGAGAATTTAAGACAAATGATTTTTGAGGAAGACTCTCAAAATAGTTGATCAAAGATAACCAATTTGGTGGAGGTCAGTTGTATATTCAGCTGACCTTTTTTTATCTGGTAGTTTCAAGCTTGATTATTCAATTGTAACTTGCCCTCATAAACCCAAATAGTCATGGCATATTATCACAGATTAGGATCCATTCCGCCAAAAAGACACACTCAATTCAGACAGCCGGATGGAAGTTTGTATAAGGAAGAGCTAGTCAGTTCTAAAGGTTTTTCAGGAATCTATTCAAATTTATATCACATTTACAATCCAAATGAGGTGAAATCCATAGGTCAACCCAAGCCCTTTAAATGGCAGGTTGCTGACCAACATGGTTTAAACCAAACACATCTAAAAACTTCTGGAGTTGAATTTACAGGTGAAGATTACCTGGATGCCAGGAGGATGCTGATGATGAATAATGATGTGATGATGGGAATATGCTCTCCCAAAAAGCGTAAGATGGATTATTATTTCAAAAACGCTGACGGAGATGAGCTATTATATATCCATGATGGTGAAGGAATAATGTATTCTCAATTCGGGAAACTTGAATTGAGAAAAGGTGATTACATCGTGATTCCTCGAACAACCATTTACAGGCTTGAATTTAAAGAGGAAGGTCCATTGCGTCTTTTGGTGATCGAATCACACGGTCCAATTGAGACAGTTAAACGCTACAGAAATGAAGTAGGACAATTGTTGGAACATTCGCCTTACTGCGAAAGAGATATACGCCCACCCCATGAGCTTCATATCGAAAAGGATAAGGGAGATTACCTTGTTCAAATCAAAAAGCAGGGAATGCTTCATCAATATTCCTATAATCACAGTCCTTTGGATATCGTAGGTTGGGATGGGTATCTCTATCCTTATGCATTGTCTATTTATGATTTCGAACCTATAACAGGAAGAATACATCAGCCACCACCCGTACATCAGACGTTTCAAGCTTGGGGTTTTGTGATTTGTTCCTTCGTGCCGAGATTGTTTGATTACCATCCATTAGCAATTCCGGCACCATATAATCATTCAAATATCGATTCTGATGAGGTCTTATATTATGCCGAAGGAGAGTTTATGAGTAGAAAAGGCATTGACAGAGGTTCATTTACAATTCACATGGGAGGTTTGCCGCATGGACCTCATCCGGGAACAGTTGAAAAATCAATTGGCGCTAAATCCACAGAAGAATATGCAGTAATGTTAGATACATTTAAACCGCTGCAAATAACCACGGATGCATTGGAGTTTGTAGATAAAAACTATCCGATGAGTTGGTCGGAATAAAAATTTAAAGGCTGGTTAATAGATCAGCCTTTTTTTATAAGCCCAAAAATTTCAATTCCTCTTTCAAAGAAATTTCCTTGTGCTTAATGTCTTGCCTTTCGATCAGACTTTTTTCCACGGAAAGGCGATTCAAACTAACAGAGTGCGCATGGTAATCACTCTCCCATTCTAAAGTATCTGGATCGAATCCTTCTTGTCTTAATCGCTGTGAAATCAATTCTTGAATCTGTTCTGCTAGTTGATTGACAGAAAGGTTTTCTGGCAGCTTGATTAACATGTGAAAATGATCTACGAGAACACAAAAAGTGCCATGCTGATCTGGGATAGACGCGATGAAATCCCCAAGCCCTTGTTTTATTATATCCACTTTCAGTGAATCTATTGAGGGTTTGTGGCCTTTGGTACTAAAAACCAAATGCGTCCATATTTCGGAGTGTGAGTGGCGCATATTTATAAATGAAAGAATTGAATTTAAGGATTAAAGAATTTTTTAAAAAGTTTTTCAGATTTTGTTTTCATTAATTACCAATAAAAAATCCCAGAATTGTACTATTCTGGGATTTTGTTTAGGCTTTGGTTTTTCTAGTCAAACAATTCATGGATCGGCTGTCCGGTTGCTCCATTTGGAAGTCGGATATTCAATAGCATCGAAAGGGTAGGAGCTATGTCGGTGACTGTAGCATATCGAGTGCTTTCTCCGGATTTTACTCCCCATCCAAAAAATACGATAGGAACGTGAGTGTCATAGGTGAATCCAGTTCCGTGTGAAGTACCTCTTGCTCCACCAGTCAACCAAGATGGTTCCAAAATAATTAATAGGTCCCCAGAAGCTTTATGATTATAACCCATCTGCAATAAATGGGGCCTATGCTGGGTAAAAGCTGTACTTCTCATTGCTGAGGCAGTATAAACCTCTTTTATCCCATTGTACCTTAAGAGGAAGTTTGCTAGCTGTTCCTGAATATCGTCCAGCTCCAGCTCTTTTTCTTGGATCAACTCATGGTTCAGAAAAATCTGATCGTTCGATCCGTTTAAGATCCAATTACCTTCTCCATACTTCACGGTCATATATCCTCTTGCCTGACCTAAAATATACCCGAAATTCAAATTTCCCGCTGGTACTCTTTCACTTTCCATGTAGGTAGCAATGTCTGCCACGCCATGATCTGCAGAAAGAAATACCAAGTAATTTCCTTTACCATAAGTTTTGTCGAGGTAGTTTAAAAACTGTTCAATTTCCAGATCAAGTCGCAGATAATTATCTTCCAACTCTTTTGAAGTAGGTCCAAATCTGTGCCCTATATAATCGGGAGATGAGAAACTAACCGCCAAAAAATCGGTCTCTTTTCCCATTCCTAATTTTTCACCTTCTATAGCAGCATATGCAAACTCCAAAGTCAAAGTATTCCCAAATGGAGTGGCGGCAATCAAACCATAGTTCCCGTTGTTTTCTCTCAATTCAGGAAGATTATAGGGGAAAGTTGGAGTCTCTTTCCCGATAAAGGGTGCCTCAAATTCATTATTATCATCAATGCTATTGATATATGAATCTGCAGAATATAGGGGTTGCCAAGTTTGGTTTAGTAAGGAATCAGGGCGTTTTAAAGCGTTAAAATTACTTACCCATGTCGGAAGTTCTGACTTGTAATAAGTAGAAGTCATAAACTCTCCATTATCGCTGTCAAACCAATAGGCATCTCCAAGATGACCTGCAGGTAAACTTGCCCCACGATCTTTGATGGCGATTCCAACAACCTTTGAGCGCTTATTTGTGGCAAACCTCAATTCATCGGTTATAGTTGTTGTAAGCAGATTTCTCGGACTGATTTGACCACTCATGACTGTTCCTCCCACATTACTCACAGTAGAGTCCTCTGCACAATAGATCATTTTATTCTGCCTTCTTACATACCAATTATTCCCTATGATTCCATGGGTAGCTGGTGTAGTTCCGGTATAAACTGAAGCATGTCCAGGCCCAGTGTAGGTAGGGATGTAATTATAATGCCCATTTTTCATCATATAACCCTCGGAGGCTAACCTTTTAAATCCTCCATCTGAATAGCGGTCGGCAAACTTGTAGAAGTATTCTTGCCGCATTTGATCGACAATGATTCCAACCACGATTTTGGGTTTTTCTGCCTGCTGCTGAGCAAATAATGCCAGAGAAAAAAGCATGGAAAATAGTAGGGCAAAACTTATTTTTTTCATTTTAATAATCTTTAAGCTACCAAAGATAAGCATATGAGGCTTTTAAAGGATTAAGACTTTGTTAAATGGCTAAAAGAATAGACATTGTAACCAAAGAATAAATTCCCTTTATATGAAAAAACTCACGTTCCTTTTTCTCTTTTTGAGTGTTTCTTGGTGCTCTTTTTCCCAATCGTATTTTCAGGATGGTCTTTCAGCTGAATGGCATAGATCCAGAAGAGATGCTCTTAAAGAATTAATGCCGGTTAATTCTGCAGCTGTGATTTTTAATAACCCTGTGAAAAACCGTTCCAATGATGTTGATTTCATCTATCATCCTAATACAGATTTTTACTATCTGACTGGATTGAGAGAACCTAACTCTGCTTTGGTTATTTTCTCAGAACCTAGAGAAATCAATGGAAAAAAAGTGGATGAGGTAATCTTTGTTCAGCCTAGAGATCCAAGGGCAGAAATGTGGAATGGGAAACGATTAGGAGTTGAAGGAGTCAGAGAAAAGCTTGGCTTTCAGGAAGTATTTCTTTTTGAGGAATTTGTTAAGTCTCCATACATAAATTTCGCTTCAATAGATAAAGTCCTTTCTTTCAATTTAAACGAAGATATTGAAGGAGGAAGTAGTAATGCGCCATTGAAGAGGATGATTAATTCCTTTAAAAAAGCAGCTTCCTATCCCGAGGAAGCTTCAGAGGCTAAATTGCAGCTTTATGAATTAATCAGAGCCACAGATATTGAAAATTCGGCCAATGTAGCGCAAGTAATAGGAAGATATAGACAGCGT
This sequence comes from Algoriphagus algorifonticola, assembly GCF_007655305.1. Lineage (GTDB taxonomy): Bacteria > Bacteroidota > Bacteroidia > Cytophagales > Cyclobacteriaceae > Algoriphagus > Algoriphagus algorifonticola. Next base: position 192,354 of record NZ_VLOG01000019.1, on the reverse strand, counting down.
TTTCCTGAAGTAGCCGATGACCAAGTAATTAAAGACTTTTTGGCAGCGGATACTCCGGAAAAGAGGATGGCTGTGAAACAAAAAGTGCCTAACTCTAAGACAGATATTTTTGCTCTAGCTCAGATGATGGATGTGTTGAGAGAAGTTAAAACTGAAGAGGAATTGGTTCTATTGAAAAAGGCTGTCAAAATATCTGCAATAGGTCAAATTGAGGTAATGAAGGCAACTAAGGTGGGCATGTCTGAGCGGGAAATTCAAGGAATCCATGAATTTATATACAAAAGGTATGGAGCTGAAAATGTAGGATATCCATCCATAGTGGGAGGAGGAAATAATGGCTGTATTCTACATTATATAGATAATGATATGAAGCATGTCAATGAGCGTTTATTGCTGATGGATTTGGGTGCTGAATGGAGGGGTTATACTGCAGATGTAACCAGAACCATACCGGTTAGTGGAAAATTTAACGAAGAAGAAAAGGCTATTTATGAATTGGTTCTAAAGGCTCAGGATGCCGGAATTGCGTTATGTAAGCCAGGCGTAGAATTCGGTCAAATCGGTCAAGTAACTCGCCAAATTATCGATGAGGGGTTAGCAGCCTTAGGAATTATCAAGCCTGGACAGAGACATAATTATTTCCCCCACGGCACTAGTCACCACTTGGGCTTAGATGTACACGACCGAGGAGGTTATGGTGCATTAAAAGAAGGTGTGGTACTTACTGTAGAGCCTGGGATATATATTCCTGAAGGAAGTGACTGTGATCCAAAATGGTGGGGAATTGCAGTAAGAATTGAAGATGATATTTTGGTGACCTCCGGTGATCCTATCAATTTGTCCTCTGATGCTCCAAGAACTATTGCTGCTATTGAGGAAATGATGCGGATTCCGAGCGTCTTGGAAAACTGGGTGCTCCCGGAAATTGAATAATAACTCCCGCAAAGAATAGAAGAATGCAAAGTTATTGAGAGTATAATTATTTAAGTGATTATAAGTAGATATGGAATCAGTTTTAATTGATTCCATATTTTTTTACTAGTTATCTTAGTGAAAAAGAAAGAAATTAATTTTTTGAAACCTAATTTTTTAAGATGACAGAAAATCAAATCTCAAAAATAATTTTAGACTCGGCCTTCGAAGTTTATTTTAAGTTAGGTCCTGGATTACTCGAATCCATTTATGAAAGAATCCTTGCAAAGGAGCTAAGAGAAAAAGGTTTAGAAATTCAAACTCAGGTTCCAGTTCCGGTTTTTTGGAAAGGGGAAGAAATTGGATTAGGCTATCGAGGAGACCTTTTAGTGAATGGAAAGGTGTTGGTTGAACTTAAGTCGGTTGAAAAAATTCTCCCTATTCATCCAAAGCAGTTGAAAACCTACTTAAAGGTATTGGACCTTAGGTTAGGCCTTCTTATAAACTTCAATGAAGTAAAGCTTGTAAATGGAATTGTAAGAGTTGTAAATGGACTTAAAGAATCTTCATAATCCTTCAATTCACCTTTGCCCCTTTTAATCTTTGCGGGAGATTGAATTTAATTACGGCTTTTCAAGTCGCCTCTCTTGATCGACCGAATAAACTGTGCCCAAGCGAATGGATCTAGCAACCTCAACGGTCTAGGCCCATATATATCCTGGTTTTGTTGCATCACACCCTGTTGGAAGTATCGGAAATTTTCATTTCCTGATGCAGGCATGGACTCAGCCCATCTCAATAACATTTCAGGACTCATATTAGCTCTGGAGATGGACATTGGATCCACCACATTCATTGCCAAAACAGCTTTTTTGAATTCATCCTCAGTTGGATAAGGCATTACTTCTACTTCTGCCAATGCAATCTCATCTACCTCCATGGTAAGAATAAGGCTAATCCTATCATTTTCCACATTATCAGGAACTTTGAAAGTCTGTCTTTTTAGGCCGATGAAGCTGAAAACTATGCTATCTCCTTCTAAAACTGGCATCGAGAAGTAACCAAAACGACCACTGCTTGTGCCACGACCTTTTTTGGGTACATATACGTTTACCCCCGGAACAGCATCGGTACTGTCAGCGTTTAGGATGACACCGGATAACTGAATCACCTTTCTTTCACGCTCTTGGGCATGAACAGACGAGAAGGAAAAAAGAAATCCTACAAAAAGTAGCGATAGAAATGGGAGTAAAATTGAATTCTTCACAAATAAATAACTTATTGGACGGCCAAAGGTTGGCTTTTGGATGCGATAATACCCTAATTTCGGGTGATTTTTTATTTTCACCGAGAAATAAGCGTTAAATCTTACTAATGCGACTCAAAAATATCAGTTTAAATTATGGTTTGCGAATCTTCAAGGCTCTCAGTGAAGAACCTCGGGTAAGAATTATTCATCTATTAATGTTGAATAAAGAGCTGACCATCTCAGATTTGGAGCATATTCTTGACTTTACTCAAACCAAAACCAGCCGTCATTTGATTTATTTAAAGAACGCAGGTCTTCTGGGAAGTCGAAGGGTAGACCAATGGATGTTTTATTACATTTTAGAAGAGTACCTTGAAATCATTCAGCAGATTTTTAAGTTTATTCAAAAAGATCCCAACTTAATTCGCGATCAGGAAACATTTGAAATTCTCAAATCTAACCGGGAGCTTGCTATCAATAAAATTCAGAATAACCAATACAGAAAATAGACCCCTTGAAAACTTACCAACATTTATTCTTCGACCTAGACCATACACTTTGGGATTATGATAAAAATGTCACCGAGTCTTTAGCTGAGCTATATGAGCACTACAGTTTGGTGGAATTAGGTATCCCTAGCTTCCAGCATTTTTTTGACTCTTTCCATGCAGTCAATTTTCAGTTGTGGGACTGGTATAATGTGGGGAAAATTGATAAGGTCAATCTCAGAAAGGAGCGCTTTCCTAGAATATTTTCTCATGCAGGAGGCAGGGCGGAGGCCATTCCTCAAGAGTTTGAAGAAGATTTCATGCATCGTACTTCCTCAAAATCCCATGTTTTTCCATATTCTAAAGAAATTTTAACCTATCTGAAGGAAAAATATAGAGTACATGTGATTACGAATGGGTTCAATGAGTCCCAGGCAAAGAAAATGAAATCTTCAGGTCTGGACGTGTTTTTTGAATTAGTAGTGACTTCTGAGACTACCGGACATAAAAAGCCTGATCCAAGAATTTTCCATTATGCATTGGATCAGTTGAAAACCCAAGCAGAGCATTGCCTGATGATTGGAGATAATCCTAACTCTGATATTTTAGGAGCTCAAAATGCCAATATTGATCAAGTTTATTTCAACCCTGAAGGGAAGGCTATAGAATTAAAGCCTACTTATGAAATTAAACATTTGCAGGAGTTAGAATCCCTTTTGTGAGCAAAATCCCTTTCTCTTAGCGGGGGATGACTTATCTTTGAAAATCAGAAATCATATAAACACCAAATAGTATGTTAAAAGGATTTTTCAGCGTACCGACTCCTGTCAATGAGCCGGTAAAATCATATGCTCCGGGAAGCCCAGAGCGAAAAGAGTTACAGGCAGCTTTGAAAGAAGCAAGGTCCAAGCAAGTGGACGTGCCTATGTATATCGGAAGTGAGGAGGTACGTACCGGAAAAACCAGACCCATGTCTCCTCCTCATGATCACCAGCATATTTTAGGACATTTCCATGAAGGAGACGCATCCCACGTCGAGCAGGCTATTAATGCAGCATTGGGAGCCAAAGAAGCTTGGGAAAACTTAGCATGGGAACAAAGAGCTGCTATTTTCTTGAAAGCTGCAGATTTATTGGCTGGACCATATCGTGCAAAAATCAATGCTGCGACGATGTTGGGTCAATCCAAAAATGCCATGCAAGCAGAAATCGACTCGGCTTGTGAATTCATTGACTTTTTGAGGTTCAATGTGAAATACATGACCGAAATTTACGCTCAACAACCGCCTGTGTCCGGAAATGGAGTATGGAATAGAGTAGAGCAGCGGCCGCTTGAAGGTTTCGTTTTTGCCTTGACTCCTTTCAATTTCACGGCAATTGCTGGGAACCTTCCAACATCCGCGGCGATGATGGGCAATACCATCGTATGGAAGCCAGCCTACACGCAGATCTATTCTGCTCAGGTATTAATGGAAGTTTTCAAGGAAGCAGGTGTACCAGATGGAGTGATCAATTTGATTTATGTGGATGGACCTACCGCTGGAGATATCATTTTCAAGCATCCTGATTTCGCCGGAATCCACTTTACTGGTTCTACAGGGGTTTTCCAGCACATTTGGAAAACTATCGGCGAAAACATCCAGCTTTATAAATCCTATCCAAGAATTGTTGGTGAAACAGGTGGAAAAGACTTTGTATTAGCCCATAAATCTGCTGATGCGAAGGCAGTTGCAGTAGGATTGGTGAGAGGTGCTTTTGAGTATCAAGGGCAGAAATGTTCAGCTGCTTCAAGAGCATATATTCCATCTAATCTTTGGGAGGATGTGAAAAAGTATATGCTGGAAGATTTGGCCAGCCTGAAAATGGGTGGAACAGAAGACTTCACTAACTTTATCAATGCCGTTATTGACGAAAAGTCATTTGATAAAATCGCTAAGTATATAGATAATGCAAAGGCTGCGGAAGGGGTGGAAATCATTGCAGGCGGAAAATATGATAAGTCTAAAGGTTACTTCATCGAACCGACTGTAATCTTAACGCAGGATCCGATGTATACCACCATGTGTGAAGAGATTTTCGGACCGGTTTTATCCATTTATGTTTACAATGCAGAGCATTTCGAAACTGTTTTGGAATTGGTAGATCAAACCTCGCCTTATGCCTTGACGGGAGCCGTTTTCTCTCAGGATAGATATGCGATTGAGTTGGCAAGTACCAAGCTGAGAAATGCAGCCGGAAACTTCTACATCAATGACAAGCCAACCGGTGCTGTAGTTGGTCAGCAACCATTTGGTGGAGCTAGAGCATCCGGAACCAATGATAAGGCTGGTTCCATGATTAACTTACTACGCTGGGTATCTCCTCGCACGATTAAGGAAACATTCGTGTCTCCAACCGATTATCGATATCCGTTTTTGGGTAGCGACCTTTGAGGTTTCTAAAACCCCGAAGGTCTTATTGAAACAAATCATTCAAGTTTCGAAAACCTTCGAAATCCCAAAGACTTCAAAGGTTTAAAGAGCCTCGGTTCCTAATTTTCGGGATCGGGGCTTTTTTATTTCAATATTATGAAATAATTTAGTTTAATTATGTAATATAAATAGAGATATGAATAAAATAATTTTTATACTTTTTCTTTGGACTTTTTTTTCCTGTGGACCTGAAAAATCTACCAATGTATTTCAAGGAGATTTGGAAGAATTTGTTGTTGACAGTTTGAGTTTTGAGCGAAAAAAGGGAGTTGGATTTATGGGATTTCATAAAACGACTATTCGAAATGGGAAAGAGTTACTTTATACCAAACAGAATGAGACTTTTCAATTTTTTGATGTTCGATCAGGTAGAAGAATTGATTTCCTAACTATTCCTACTGAAGGACCCAAAGGGATTAAAGGAAGAGCTGAAGTTGGAGGATTTTTGGAGGATGATATGTTGTTGATTACAAACTCAACGGGAAATACAAATATTTACTTCAGGGACACCTTGATGACTACCTTCAGACGTGAGATGGATTCCTTTGCAAATGGAAGGTATATTTATCTCGGTGATGCTAGAAATTCTTTTCATTCACTTCCATCTGGAAACTTTGAATTAACCTTCAACCCATTTGAATTTATGGCCATTCGAGAGGGAAGAGATGGCTTAGATTTGAGTTTTACTTCCTGGATTGGCGAATTTGATAGAAATGGGAAGGTTATTTGCGAGTCAGATTTTCTTGCTCCATACGATAAGAGTTTTGGAGAGTCTACTCAGGGTGGAAAGTTGGTTAGAATGGTGGAAGAAGGGGAATCTTGGGCGATGTTTCCTTATTCTGACTCATTGTATCAAATCAAAAATTGTGAAGTAATTCAAAGACTAAAGCTGAATTCTCTTTCTTCCATTTATTATTTCCCTGAAAAATATGAGGGAAACAAGAATTCAGGAAGGTGGGTTAAGCCGGAGGATGGAGCTTCTAATCTATATCTGATCAAAGATGTTAGCACAGGTTTATTTATAAGATTTATCCATTTGAGAGAGAAAAGAAATGAAACCGACAAAGTTGATTTACATCAAAAGATGGTTTCGAAGGAGGTTACCTATTTAATGCTTATTTATGATGAGGATTGGAAGCTTTTAGCAGAATTGGAACAGGTGTATTATCCCGGGACTAAATTTGAAAATTTGTTCAGCACTTCCGAAGGTCTTTTTATCAACAAACCCGAGCAAAAATCCGAAGACGAGTATGAGTTTTACAAAATCGATTTGAGTCAATTTCGGAATTGAGTTAATAGTTTCTCACAGATTCCCACAGAAGGAGTCACAGATTTCTACGAATAGAATTGTTGTAGAATTTCTGTGAAAATCTGTGTTTTTAATCTGTACTTATCTGTGGGAAAAACAAAAAAACGACTGAATCTCCTCAGCCGCTCGTAATTCGTAAATCTAAAATCGTAAATCAGGTATACATCGCCCCATTCACATGTAGCACCTGTCCTGAAATATAAGTACTCATATCTGAGCCCAAGAAAACACAGGCATCCGCAATTTCTTCAGGCTTTCCGCCACGCTTCATAGGAATAGCATCTCTCCATCCTTGTACTGTTTTTTCATCTAATACTTCGGTCATCTCCGTTTCGATAAATCCAGGAGCAATCGCATTGCATCTGATATTTCTGGAACCCAGTTCCAATGCAACTGACTTGGTAAATCCAATGATCCCCGCTTTGGAAGCTGCATAGTTGGCCTGACCGGCATTTCCTTTGGCACCCACGACTGAAGTCATATTGATGATGGAGCCAGACTTTGCTTTCATCATGGTGCGGGTAGCAGCCTTCACAGTATTGAAGCAGGATTTTAAGTTTACATTCATGATTTCATCCCATGATTCTTCAGTCATTCTCATCAACAAGTTATCTCTTGTAATACCCGCATTATTGATTAAAACGTCTAAAGTTCCGAATTCAGCAACAACTGCATTGACCAAGTCTTCTGCTGCTTTGAAATCGGAAGCATCGGATCTATATCCTTTTGCTTTGATGCCAAAGCCTGCCAATTCTGATTCTAAAGCCTGTCCTTTTTCAACAGAGGATAAAAATGTAAAAGCCACATTAGCGCCTTCTTGTGCAAATCTAATGGCAATTGCTCTTCCAATTCCTTTGGAAGCTCCGGTGATCAAAGCTGTTTTTCCTGAAAGTAAACCCATGAATAGTAAAATTTTGTTTGGTCAAAATTAGGAAAAAAGCTGTAAGAATCTTTTGTATGTAAGGCAACAATTAATTTTTCGCTGATTTTCAAGGAATACAACTGATAATTCAAATGATTTAAAAATTTTATAAATGTGATCTTAGTAAGAGCAGGATTTCATTTGGAAATATGCTTTTGGGTTCTAAAAGAAGTCTTTTTAAACCTGTTTGATCCAAATAATCCAAATTTTTTTCTGAACCCAAAAGGCCTATTTTTGCATAGTTTCAAATCGTTATTAAACAAGTATATAAGATATGTCTTCGACCAAATTTGATTTAATTGTTTTGGGAAGCGGTCCAGGTGGTTATGTTGCCGCCATTCGAGCTTCTCAGTTAGGACTGAAAACTGCCATCGTAGAGGCTGAAGAGTTGGGAGGGATTTGTTTGAATTGGGGCTGTATTCCGACCAAGGCTTTATTAAAAAGTGCACAGGTTTTTGAATACATCAACCACTCTGCTGATTACGGTATCACGGTGAAGGATGCCAAAGCTGATTTTGAAAGAATGGTCAAAAGAAGTCGCGGTGTGGCAGACGGAATGAGCAAAGGCGTACAGTTCCTGATGAAAAAAAACAAAATCGAAATCATCGTAGGTTGGGGCAAGATTCAGCCTGGTAAAAAGGTCGAAGTAGCAGATAAGGACGGAAAAAAGACAGTTTACTCTGCGGATAATATTATCATCGCAACGGGCGCAAGATCCAGAGAATTACCTTCCATGAAGATTGATGACAAAAAAATCATCGGCTACCGAAAGGCCATGACTTTGGAAAAGCAGCCAAAGAAAATGGTGGTCGTAGGCTCTGGCGCAATCGGAGTTGAGTTTGCCTATTTTTACAACTCAATTGGCACAGAAGTAACCATTGTAGAGTATTTGGATAGAATTGTGCCTGTGGAGGATGTGGAAGTTTCCAAGGCTTTGGAAAAAACTTATAAAAAGGCAGGGATGAAGATCATGACATCTTCTGAAGTTACTGCTGTTGATACCAAGGGTACTGGATGTAAAGTGACTGTAAAAACTTCCAAAGGAGAAGAAACTTTAGAATGTGATGTAGTGCTTTCGGCAGCTGGAGTAGTATCCAATTTGGAAAACTGCGGATTGGAAGATGTAGGGATTTTGGTAGAAAAAGGGAAAATCAAAGTAGATGAGTACTACAAAACCAATATGCCTGGTTACTATGCGATAGGAGACGTAGTTCCGGGTCCGGCTTTGGCGCACGTTGCCTCAGCGGAAGGAATCATCTGTGTGGAGAAAATCGCAGGACATAATCCAGAGCCATTGGATTACAACAATATCCCAGGTTGTACCTACTGCTCACCAGAGATAGCTTCAGTTGGTTATACCGAAGCAAAAGCAAAAGAGGCAGGATATGAAGTAAGAATAGGTAAGTTCCCTTTTTCAGCTTCTGGGAAAGCTTCCGCAGCCGGTGCGAAAGACGGATTTGTGAAATTGGTTTTTGACAAAAAATATGGAGAGCTACTAGGGGCCCATATGATCGGAGCTAATGTGACTGAAATGATTGCTGAAATCGTTGCTATCCGTAAATTAGAAACTACCGGTCATGAATTGATCAAGACCGTTCATCCTCACCCAACTATGTCTGAAGCAGTGATGGAAGCTGCGGCAGCTGCTTATGATGAGGTCATTCATTTGTAATGCAAAAAATATCTAGTATTTTGGCACCAGGCTTAAACAAAAGTCTGGTGTTTTCTTTTTTACCAATTCAACCAACCGCGTTTCACACTTGCAGGAAGAACAACTTATAGAAGGTCTAAGGGCCCGGGATAAAAAAACGGTCGAATACTTGTATGAAAAGTATTCCCGTGCACTGCTGGGTGTCATTTTTCGAATCATTTCTGATCAGGATATTGCAGAGGAAGTTTTTCACGATGCATTTATCAAAATCACCCGAAAAATCGACTCCTATGAGGAATCAAAAGGCCGTTTATATACATGGATGGCCAATATTTGCAGGAATTCTGCCATTGATAAACTCCGCTCCAAAGAAATTTCTCAATCCAGTAAGACCAATGGGATAGATGATTTCGTATATGGTCTTGAAAGTCAGTCAGGAACTGAGGAACATGTCGAAGGCATAGGAGTAAAAGAACTGATGAATGAGCTCAATGAGGATCAAAAATTTGTAATTGAGTATATTTATTTCAAAGGATACACCCATTCTGAAATCTCCGAAGAATTTGAGATCCCCCTCGGCACTGTTAAATCCAGAGTCCGGGCTGCGTTATTAGTATTAAAAAAGAACATAGACAGAATCTAGTGAACATTCAAGCATACATAGAATCAGGTAAATTGGAGCTCTTCTTATTAGGAGAGTTGTCTGATCGCGAGCGTGAAGAGGTTCTGGCCTTAGCTAAACAGCATCCCGAGATTCAGAAAGAGTTAGATGAGATCGAGGAAGCAATGTTAGCTTTTGACCAAGCAAGCGCTCCTATACCTTCTGCAGGGTTGAAAGAGAAAATTATGGCCGACCTTGAAAAGGACTTTGCTCCTGTAAAAGAGTTGAAGCCTACAGTCGCTCCGGAAGAGACCGGAAAGGTTGTGAAAATTTCTCCTTGGAAACCATTTGCAGTAGCGGCAAGCATTGTGGCAGTAATTGCCTCAGGTCTCGCAATATATTTTGCGAGTAAATTTTACGAAACAGAAGAACAGTTCCTTGCCTTAGTTCAGGAACAGGAAGTATTAGCTGATAATTTGAATCAGGTTAAACTCCAGTATGAAGAAACGGACTCAAGATTGGATCGTCTGGTAGCAGGTGATTTTAAAAGAGTCGAGATGAAAGGTGAGGCATTTGATATGCAAAAGGATGCTAAAGTTGATGTCTTCTGGGATCAAGGGCAGCAAGAAGTATTCATTGCAGTCAATAAATTAAATTCTTTGGGTGGAGAATATGATTATCAGCTTTGGGCGATAGGACCGGATGGTCCTGTGGGAATAGGCCTAGTCAATCCGGGCGAGCGATTTACACTACAGCAAATGCAAGCGGTAGCTGAAGCAGGAGCCTTCGCAATTACCATTGAACCTAAAGGTGGTTCGCAGTCCCCAACCTTAGAGAAGTTGGTGGTATTGGGTGAGGTCGCCTAATCTAATTAGAATTAAATTGAAGCCCGTTTTGAAAAGAACGGGCTTTTTTATTGTTTTTTCTGAACTTAGAGACTAGCAAATCATTTATTTACCCATGGAACTCCAACTTTCTACTCCGGCATTGCTTTTCTCGGCAATTACATTGCTGATGCTTGCTTTCACCAATCGATTTTTGGCCATAGCCAGTCTTATAAGGGGGCTTCACAAAAACTACATGAAGTCTCCTGACCAAGAGATAATTGTTGAGCAAATTCATAATCTGAGGAGAAGACTGACATTAATCAAAAACATGCAGCTTTTCGGAGTATTCAGCTTTTTATTATGCATCATTTGTATGTATTTGCTTTTCCAAGGTTACACGGTAGCCGCCAATTGGGTGTTTGTAGGAAGCATGGGGGCTTTGCTGGTTTCTTTGGGGCTATCCCTGATTGAGATTCAAATTTCTACCAAAGCTCTCAATTTGGAACTTTCAGATATGGAAGAGGTCTTCGAGAAGCGTAGAAGTAGCTTGGATGTATTTTTCAGAAAAGAAAATAAAAAGAATGAATAAATTATTTCTAGCGGCAGGCTGGATACTGCTTTTCATTGCATGTCAAAATAAACCCGTTGAAGAGGCTCTTGAAACTTCCGTACAGAGCGAAGTTCATCAAATCAAGCTGATCAATTTAGAAGAAACACGACAGTTTTATTCCTGGACTTCGGATAGAATTCCGATGGTTTCTGCCCATAGAGGAGGACCTTATCCCGGCTTTCCTGAAAATGCCATCGAAACTTTTGAAAATGTATTAAAGCACACTCCGGCAATTATTGAATTGGATGTGGCCATGACCAAAGATTCAGTTCTTATTTTGATGCATGATGATGACCTGAATCGGACAACCAATGGTACTGGAAAAGTCAATGAGGTTACTTTTGAATACATCAAAGGATTATTATTGGAAGATATGGAAGGGGATCTAACCGAATTCAAGGTTCCAACTTTGAAGGAAGCTTTAATCTGGGCGAAAGGAAAAGCACCTTTGACTGTGGATATAAAACGTTCGGTTCCTTTTGAAAAAGTAATTGAAACAGTCAGAGAAACAGAGTCCGAAGCCTATGCTGCTTTGATTTCATATACTTTTCCAGCTGCCAAAAAACTTCATATGCTTGCTCCGGATTTAATGCTTTCGGTGACCATCCGAAATGAAAATGAAATCAAACGTTTAGAAGAAACAGGTATACCCTGGGACCGAGTTATTGCTTTCACGGGAGTTGCTGAAAGATCAAAAGATTTTAATCAGGCCCTTCATCAAAGAGGTGTTTTCACTATTCTCGGTGTGATAGGAAACCTGGATAGAAGAGCCGAGGCTCGAGGCGATGAAATCTATGCTTCATTTATTCAGAATGGAGCAGATATCTTAGCTACCGATAGGCCCATAGAAGCAGCTCAAATTATCAAGAACTTAAGCCCAAGTAAAAGCTCAAAATCCCCCTATTTTACTCATGTTAATTGATTTAAGAAGCGACACCGTAACACGTCCTACTCCAGGAATGAAAGAAGCCATGTTTTCTGCCCCTGTAGGAGATGATGTCTTTGGAGAAGATCCAACAGTAAATGCTTTAGAGGAAAAAATAGCCAAACTATTCGGAATGGAAGCAGCGCTATTTTGTCCGTCTGGAACCATGACAAATCAGATAGCAATCCGATTGCATACCCAGATTCAAACAGAGGTCATTTGTCACAAATACTCACATATTTATTTATATGAAGGTGGAGGGATTATGGCCAATTCCTTGGCATCGGTAAAATTGTTAGATGGAGACTTGGGAAAAATCACAGCGGCGCAAATCGCGGAATCCATCAATCCTGATGATGTGCACGCTCCTGAGACAACTTTGGTTTCTCTAGAAAACACGATGAATAAAGGAGGGGGAAGTATTTATACTCTGGATGAGGTCAAACCAATTCAAAATCTCTGTCAAGAAAGGGGGATTAAGCTTCATCTGGACGGCGCGAGACTTTTTAATGCATTAGTGGCTAGTGGTGAGAAAACTCAGGATTGGGGAGCTACTTTTGATACCATTTCTATTTGCCTAAGTAAAGGCTTGGGTTGTCCTGTTGGTTCGGCTTTAGTCGGAAGCAAATCCGATATCAAACGAGCTAGAAAAGTCAGAAAAGCATTTGGTGGAGGCATGCGCCAAGCCGGATTTTTGGCTGCTGCGGGAATCCATGCGCTAGACCATCATGTAGATAGGCTAAAAGAAGATCATTCTCGTGCAAAGTCTTTGGGAGAAATGCTGGGTGATTTGCCTGTAGTATCAGAAATTTTTCCCGTAGCGACCAATATTGTCATTGCTAGATTGGAAGGAACAACTCCCGAAGAATTTATGAAAAAGCTTTCCGATCAAAATATCAAATCGGTCAAATTTGGAAAAGATCTGGTTCGTTTTGTTACACATTTGGATTTTACAGACGATCAACTGGAGGAATTTGGGAAAAGAATTAAAAAAGCAGAGTGAAGGCAGACTAGGATATTTTCCTTCTTTAATAATTCATGAGGCCTGAAAAGGCCTTTTTTTATGTTATTTTCCCATTTCAAATTGAAAAAACACTCAATTTGAAACTTTATAATACTGTGAATATTGATGTGTGATTCTTTATAGTTTCATACTTCTGATTTCCCACTTCTGAAAAAATGAATTCTACTCCCTTAGCCGAACGCATGCGACCCACCCGATTGGATGATCTGATCGGTCAAGAGCATTTGTCCTCTCCCAAATCTTTTTTATACAAGGCAATTAAGTCCGGGAATGTGCCTTCTTTGATTTTATGGGGACCTCCTGGGGTAGGAAAAACGACTATTGCCAATATCATCGCCAATGAAATCAAAGCCCCTTTTTATACCCTGTCAGCAATCAGTTCCGGTGTAAAGGACATTCGAGAGGTGATTGAAAAGGCAAAGTTCCAAATGGGCGTAGTTCTTTTTATCGATGAAATTCATCGCTTCAACAAGTCGCAACAGGATGCACTTTTAGGGGCAGTAGAAAAAGGTATTATTCGACTGATTGGGGCAACTACTGAAAACCCATCTTTTGAAGTAAATGCTGCATTACTCTCCAGATGCCAAGTATTCACATTGAATTCTTTAGGAAAAACAGAATTGGAGGCCATGATTCAGCAAGCCTTAGAACAAGATATCGAGCTCAAAAAAATAAAAGTAGAACTGAAAGAATCAGATGCGTTGCTTCGAATTTCTGGGGGAGACGGTCGGAAACTTTTGAATCTTCTTGAAATAGTAATTGATGGCATCAACGAGAATCCCTGCGTGATCACGGATGAAAAAGTGATGCAGATTGCTCAGCAAAAAGTTGCGCTTTATGATAAGTCTGGTGAGCAGCATTATGATATCATTTCCGCTTTTATCAAATCCATCCGAGGTTCTGATCCCAATGCAGCCGTGTATTGGTTGGCAAGAATGATCGAAGGAGGGGAAGATGTCAAGTTCATAGCACGCAGACTGGTGATTTTAGCTTCTGAGGATATCGGCAATGCCAATCCGAATGCCTTACTCCTAGCAACCAATTGCTTTGAAGCAGTAAAAATCATCGGCTACCCTGAGTCTCGAATCATTCTTTCTCAATGCGTGACCTATTTGGCAAGCTCGCCTAAGAGTAATGCCGCTTATATGGCGATCAATCAAGCTCAAAGCTTAGTCCGCGAAAAAGGGGACTTATCTGTACCACTTCACCTTAGAAATGCACCCACAAAATTGATGAAGGACTTGAATTATGGGAAGGCATATAAATATTCTCATGATTTCCCAGGCAATTTTGTAAATCAGGAGTTTCTGCCCGATGAGATTAAGGGAATGAGGTTATATGAGCCTGGGAAAAATGCCAGGGAAAATGAACTTAGAAAATACCTTCAATCTAAATGGGGGGAGAAATATGGGTATTGATTCCTTTTTGATATAAATCAATCAAATTAGTTTTAATCAACTTAAATTTTTTTATTTCATCTATTTATGATTTTTTAAGGGTGAATTTGTGTTTAGCGGTATATTAATTAACAATATTGAAAAATATTGTCCATTAGTGGACAGGTCAAACATTTTCAAGAATTTACAGATTTAACTTTAGTAAGAAAACAAACCCTTAATTTTTACCATGAAAAAACTAACTGCTTTAGGCTTGGTAGTTGGACTGCTAGGCAGCCCAGTTTTAGCCCAAAACAAGATTGAGTTTAAGGAATTCACTTTGGATAATGGCTTGCACGTCATTATGCACAAGGATAATTCCACTCCTATCGTCAACACTTCAGTATTGTACCATGTGGGTTCGAAAAACGAACAGCCAGACCGCACAGGTTTTGCACATTTCTTCGAGCACTTGATGTTTGAAGGAACAGAGAATATTGAAAGAGGAGAATATATGAATATCATCCAGGGAAGAGGGGGAACTTTGAATGCCTTCACCAGTAATGATATCACCTTCTACTATGAGACTGTTCCTTCAAACGAACTGGAATTGACTCTCTACATGGAAAGTGAGCGAATGTTGCATTCCAAGGTAGATCAGGTAGGTGTTGAGACCCAGCGCGAGGTTGTTAAAGAAGAATATCGTCAGCGATATGAGAATCAACCTTATGGTACCATTCTTCCTGAGACTCTAAAACGAGCTTATTCTGTGCATCCATACAGATGGGCGCCAATTGGATCTTTGGATGATTTAAATGCTGCGAAAATTGAAGAATTCCAGCAGTTCTATCAGGACTTTTACGTACCAAATAATGCCACGTTGACAATTGCAGGTGATATCGATTATGATCAGACTGAAAAGTGGGTTAAAAAGTATTTCGCCGAAATCCCAAGCAGCAATAAAGATATCTATAGACCAAAAGTCGCGGAACCTAAAAAGTCTGCGGAGATTAGAGATGTTATCTATGACAATATTCAGATTCCTGCAGTAATTCAGGCCTACAACCTTCCTCCTCAGACGCATCCGGATTCTTATGCTTTGAGCATGCTTTCAACTTATCTAACTGGTGGTAACTCTTCTTTGATGACCAAAGAGTTGGTTGATAATCAACAAAAAGCGTTGGCTATAGCAGCTATTCCTTTGGAATTGGAAGATGGAGGGTTGTTCATCATGTATGGTATCACCAATATGGGAGTTGAGCCACAAGCATTGGAGTCGGAAATCGATAAGTTGATTCAGCAGGTACAGCAGGAAGGTATTTCAGATAGAGATTTTGAAAAACTGAAGAATATTATTGAGAACAACATCGTCAGCAGTAATTCCTCAGTATCAGGTATTGGACAAAATTTGGCAGAAGCTCATGTGATTTATGGAGATACAGATTATATCAATAAGACCATGGATTATTACAGTAAAGTGACGCAAGCGGATATCAAAAGAGTAGCTAATGAATATCTTAATCTCAATGGAAGAGTGGTATTGTATTATTTGCCAAAACCAAAAGACGCTACTGAATAATTGTTTCAACTTTAAATCAACAATGAAATGAAAAAACTAATTGCAACATATATCTGCATTCTTTTGGCAAGCACCATTGGCTTTGCACAAGTAGATCGAAGTCAATTTCCAGAAGCAGGACCTGCTCCTGAGATAAAAATTGCCGATGCAGAAACTTTCAAATTAGATAATGGTCTGAAAGTTTTTGTAGTAAAAAATGATAAACTACCTCGAGTAACTTTCAATCTTGTATTGGACCGAGATCCATTAATGGAAGGAGATAAAGCTGGTTTGACTGGTTTTGTCGGCCAAATGATGATGGCTGGAACAAAAAATAGAACAAAAGATCAGTTAGATGAAGAAATTGACTTCATTGGAGCCAGCCTTTCAGCAGGCTCAACTTCGATCTTTGCTTCTTCCTTGAAAAAGCATCAGGATAAAACCTTGGAGTTGATGACTGATGTTTTGTTTAATCCTGTGTTTCCGGAAGATGAATTGGAAAAGCAGAGAAAGCAAACATTGACAGGCCTAGCCACAAGTAAAGATAATCCAAATGCCATTTCTAGTAGATTAAGTTCTGCAATGGTTTATGGCAAAGACCATCCATATGGAGAGGTAACGACTGAGGCAACTGTCAAAAATATTTCAGTTGAGGATGTTAAAGAGTATTACAATACTTTTTTCAAACCAAATATTGCTTACTTGGTGATTGTGGGTGATATGGATAAGTCCGAGGCCCAGACAGTTGTGAGGAAGTATTTCTCCAATTGGAAAGTTGGAAAAGTTCCATCATTTGAATACAAAATGCCAACAAGATCATCTGAGAATGTGGTGGGTTTGGTAGATAGAAGCTCTTCAGTTCAAACTGTAATCAATATTGCGCAACCAGTTCAATTGAAATTGGGAGATGAGGATTATATTCCAAGTAGACTGTTGAATCAAATTTTAGGAGGCGGATCTTCTTCAAGACTATTTGTAAACCTTCGGGAGGACAAAGGCTATACATATGGAGCTTATTCATCCATTGGTTCTGACAGATTAGTTTCACAAATCTCTGCCAATGCATCCGTCAGAACAGAAGTAACTGATTCGGCCGTGGTTGAATTCCTTCATGAGTTCAATAAAATTGTAGAAGAGGGAGTAACAGAAGAGGAATTGGAAAAAGCAAAAGCTAACCTTTCTGGTTCTTTCGGTAGATCATTGGAAAGTCCTTCCACCATTGCAAACTTCGCACTCAACATCGAACGCTATAATCTACCTTCAGATTATTATAAAACGTATTTGCAGAAACTCAATGCACTTACTGTTGCTGATATCAATGCTACTGCCAAAAAACTTATAGAGCCTGATAAACTGTATATCACGGCAGTAGGTAATGGCTCAGAGATAAAGGAAAAATTGGCTCGTTTTGGGGAAGTGAAAATGTATGATAACATGGGCTTCCCAGCTAAGGAATTAACTGCAGATGCAGATATGACTGCTGAGATGGTGATGGAAAATTACTTAGCAGCGATAGGAGGAAAAGATAATGCACGATCTATTCAAACGGCTTCCATAGCTATGGAAGCAGAAGTGATGGGAAATAAATTGACCCTTCAAGCTGTTTATGATGCTAGAGGTGGCAGGTATGGACAGAAGACACTCATCATGGGAAATGTGATGCAAAGCACCACTATTCTTGAAGACAGTGGATCTATCAGCGCTCAAGGTCAAACTATGGAATTGACTGGAGAGCAGTTTGAAATGGCGAAAATCAACTCATATCTGTTCCCTGAAGCTTGGTACGAAAAATTAGGATACTCTGTGGAATTGGACGGATTGAAAGATGTAGAAGGAACTCCCGCCTATAAAGTGTTGATCAAGGCCCCTTCAGGAGCTCAATTAGTCAATTATTATGCTGCAGACAGCGGTCTAAAAATCAAAAATGAAAATCCAGCCTCAGGTGATACCTTTTACTCGGATTACCAAGAAAAAGAAGGGGTTCTTTTCCCTATGGTTTGGACGATCAAATCTCAGATGATTCCAGTTCCCTTAGAAGCTAAGATTACCTCTTTGGAAATTAACCCTGAATTGACAGCAGAGGACTTTCAATAAAAGTTCTTCTCTTAGGAAAATGTGAAAAGCGGAGATTATTCTCCGCTTTTTTTAACCCGAAATATGCAGTAGACTTCTTATTACGAGCCCAAACCTCTTCAAAATCAATCGCTTTGCTGTATTTAGCTCAATCACGGTAGCTGTGCTATGCTTCATTCTCCGCCTCAGGCGGATTGATTTTATTGCGGTTTGATCTCTCACTACAGATTCTAATGCATAATCCGGGTTTAATTTCTCCATTTTTGCATTAGTGATGTTTCTTCCATTTTTTTCACCTGAACTATTGGAAAGAAATTTCCATCTTCACTATAGGATAATTGATGCTGTCCTCCATTCAATCTTTTAATTTCAAGAGTGATTTGGGGAGATTTGATTTTGCTTTCAATGATCTCATCGCCTACCATCAAATTAAAGTAGGCTGGACTTTCAGGATGGATTTTCTGAATTTTACCATCTTTTTCAATGATTCCCAGCTGTCTGGCTAGAATTTCTTCATTTGGACTCTTTGTAATTTTCATGCCAAAGGGCAGAATTAACTGCTCCAACAACTTGAGAATATCCTCATTCCCTGCTATAAATTTTCTGAAAAATTCTTGGCTGTCCCAATGACCTTCTCGCTTATGGATCAGCTTCCAGAAAGTCTGTAAATCATATCCGATATTAAGTTTGCCAAATTTCTGCCAGGCTTCCCTCATAAATTCGGTTAAGGATGAACCCTGTTGAAGCAATTCCAAATCAATTGCGAATGCAACCAAGCAGCCATTTGCATAGATGTTTTGTTTTCGGTCAGGAATTCCCTCTTGATATCCATCTAGCCATAAATCCAGAGAGGAGTCCAGAAGGCTTTTATTCCTCCAGCCAAAATTTGAACTCACTCGCCTGATTATTTTATTGAGTTCTTTTAAATATTCATCCAAATCAAAAAAATCGGATTTTAGCAAATATAGGTCACCCATGTATGTGGTGATTCCCTCCAAGACCCATCCGGCTTCGCTATAATTCTCTTTTGAAAAATCATAAGGCAATAGTTCTTTGGGCCTTATTCGGCAAACATTCCAGGCATGATAGAGCTCATGACAACTTACTCCCATCAAATCTCCAAATTGTTCTGGACTGGAAAGTTCGTGGGCTGGACCTAAAGTAATCACTGTTCCCTTTTTATGCTCAACTCCATGGAAATGCTTGTATGGTAATAGTTGGAAAATAAAGTGATACTCATGTTCAGGAAACTCTCCAAAATCAGCAATTAATTTATTCGTAAATTTTTTGAAAGGTTGGATCAATTGTTCTTTAGGAAATAGCACCTCACCATTTATCCAGACATTAAATTGGGTACGATTGGATTCGTAACTCCAATAGGTTAATTTTTTTGAAGCAAGAAATGTGGAGTCGGCGAGTTCTTGAAAGCTTTCTGCCAAAAAAATTCCACTTGATTCTCTGCGTAAAGTGCAGACAAAATCTTTAAATCGTGAATCTTGTATTTCAATTGTATAAGGAAGACTATCAGATGATTTTACTTCGAAGCAACAATTGACGAAGTTGATATAAAGCTGCTGATCGTCCATCCAGCAAGATCCCGCATCCATTTTTCCAGCAAAATATTCATAGTTTAAAAAATATGTCTGGTTTTCTTTGGCATCGAAAGCCCAACAGTCTTTACTATTCTTCCGAAGCTGTATTGATTTTCCTTGTTGGTCAGAAAGACTGATTTTTCGAATATTTTGAGCGTAATTCGCAAATTGATAACGTCCTGCGCGCCATGATGGCAGCTGTAATTGTATTTCGCCCGATTGTGATACAGGTATTTTAAGTTCAATTTCGAGGAACTGTGATAGTGGATTTGAGCTTTTAAATAGAAATTCGAACATGAATTAAGGTATTGACTTTCAACAATTGTAAAGGTACAGTTTGTATTTAAAAAAAGGCTGCATATCTTTGCAGTCCTTTTTGGAGGGTAAGCCGGAAGGCCAATTCCAAATAGACCATAAAGAAAGCAATCAGTTAAAGATATTCCATCATGAAAAGAACATTCCAGCCTTCTCGCAGAAAAAGAAAAAACAAGCACGGCTTTAGAGAAAGAATGTCCACTGCCAACGGTAGAAGAGTTCTTAAAGCCAGAAGAGCAAAAGGTAGAAAGAAACTATCTGTATCCTCTGAAAAGACCTTGAAGAAGTAATTCTTCAAGGTAGTTTTCGTATTTTTAATGCGGATCCTTACCTGATGATGAATTACAAACTTCCCAAGAGTGAAAGGCTTCATGCCCAAAAGTCTATTAAGGAACTTTTTAACGAAGGTTCCTCTTTTTTTTTATACCCTTTTAAAGTCCTGTATTTAATCAAAAAGCAGGACGGGGAAACTAATCAGATACTTTTCTCCGTTTCAAAAAAGAAAATCAAGAAGGCTGTTAATAGAAATTTGATTAAGCGAAGGATGAAAGAGTCCTACCGTCTTAACAAACATTCACTTCCAAATCTTGAGGCAGGATTGCATATTGGTCTGATATATGTAGCTTCAGAACCCTTAGATTTTGCAACTATTTCCAAGAAAGTTGTATCTATTTTACAACAAATTTCCACCCAAGTTTCCGAACATCATGAGTAATCAATTAAAGCGATATAGTATAATCATCCTTTGTGGAGGATTGCTGTTGACTGGTTTTTTTGCATTTAAGGCAAAAAATGACAAGTTATTCGCTCTAGCCAAGAATATAGATATTTTCGCAACCTTAGTTCGGGAACTGGACTCATATTATGTGGATGAAATCGACCCAGATGAATTGGTTTCAATTGGAATTAATGCCATGCTTGAGGAATTGGATCCTTATACTGAGTATGTTCCAGAAGAAGAATCTGCTGATTTCAGGATGTTAACCACAGGAGAATATGCAGGGATTGGTGCTTTGATTGGAGGAAGAGGTGAAGGGAATATTATTATAATGCCTTATACTGGTTTTCCTGCCCAATCTGCGGGGCTGAAAATCGCTGATCAGCTTTTGAAAGTGGACTCAGTTGATGTTTCAAAAAAGAATACCTCAGAAGTTTCTGATTTACTGAAAGGTCCTGCTAACACCCCTGTCAAAATAAAAGTCAAAAGAAATCTCGATACCTTGGAGTTTAACTTGGTCAGAAAGAAGATTTCCCTCAAGAACGTACCATATTATGGTAAGCTTGATGAAAAGACGGGTTATATCAAATTGGGAGACTTTACTACCAATGCTTCCCTAGAAGTGAGAAATGCATTGATTGCTTTGAAAAACCAAGGGGCTGAAAAGCTTGTATTAGATCTAAGAGATAACCCAGGTGGTCTTTTGAGTGAGGCAGTGGAGATAGTGAACTTGTTTATCCCTAAGGGGAAAGAGGTGGTAAAAACTATAGGCAAGCTGGAAAATGTGAATTTCACTTATAAAACTACTAAAACTCCTTTGGATAAAGATATCCCGCTTGTCGTATTGATTAATGAAAGAAGTGCTTCTGCCTCAGAAATTGTGGCTGGTGCTCTGCAGGATTATGATCGTGCAGTTTTGATTGGAAGGAAGTCTTTCGGAAAGGGTTTGGTTCAAACCACTATTCCATTAACATATAATGCCCAAATGAAAGTAACTACCGCTAAATATTATATACCAAGCGGTAGATGTATTCAGGCGATAGATTATGCTCAAAGCAGAGAAAATGGCGAGGTATATTCTATTCCTGACTCTTTGAGAAAGGAATTCAAGACAAAAAATGGAAGAATAGTAAGGGACGGTGCTGGTATTGAGCCTGATGAGATCATAGAATCTAAAACATACGCTCCTATTACCTATAGTCTTGTAGCGAGAAATCATGTTTTTGACTATGCCACTGAATATTTTTATAAGCATCCATCGATAGGTAAGCCTAGAGAGTTCAGTATATCGGATGAGGATTATCAGAATTTCATTAAGTGGCTTGAAGGGAAGGAGTATGATTACACGACTTATTTAGAGAAGTCTGTGTCTGATATGAAAAAGAATGCCGAAAAGGCACCTTATTATGATGAAATAAAAGATCAAATTGAAGCCTTAGAAAAAAGGGTGAATCATAGTAAAGAACAAGATTTGATCACTTATAAGGATGAAGTGAAAAAAGTAATTTCTGAAGAAATCGTTTCCCGATATTATTTTCAGGAAGGAATGATCGAAGCCGGGCTTTTGAAAGATAAGGATGTGCTGAGAGCTTTGGAAGTGATTAAACAACCTTCTCAGTTTGGTATGATTTTGACGGCATCTGCAAAAAAATAACATGGCGTATATCCTTTCTATAGAAACAGCTACGGACAAACTGTCGATTGCCCTACATCAATCAGGTCAATTGCTTTCTATGAAAGAGCTCAACGAAAAAGGAGTTCATGCTGAAAAAATCATGGAGTTGATCGATGAGGTTTTAGATACCACAAATCTTCGAGCTTCAGATTTAAAGGCAGTTGCAGTTTCGGAAGGTCCCGGCTCTTATACTGGGTTGAGAATAGGGGTTTCTACTGCAAAAGGTATTGCTTTTGCTTTAGGACTGCCCCTCATAACAGTGAATACGCTTCAGGCTTTGGCTTATCAGGCTAAAGAAGAAAATGAAGACTTCCGTATTATCGCAATGCTAGACGCCAGGAGAATGGAAGTTTATAGTCAGGTTTTTTCAAATGAAGGAAGTGTGAAAAGAGCATTAGAAGCAGAGGTTTTGACAGAGGAGGTCTATCAATCTTATTTGGATTTAGGAAAAGTTTACTTCATAGGAGATGCAGTAGGAAAGGCAAGTCAAGTTATTTTGCATGAAAATGCCGTTTTTTTAGAGAACCAGGTCAGTGCAGAATCTGTTGGACGGATTGCATGGGAGAAGTATCAGAATAAGGAGTTCGTTAATTTAGCATACTTTGTCCCTAATTATCTGAAAGAATTTAAAGCACTCCATTCCAAAAAAAATCCATTATTGCAATGAGTGAAATAGTTAATAGAGTTGCCCAGAGTGCTATCGTATCTTTAAACTTGGAAGAAAGTTATCCTAGAGAGGAGCGACTTGAATTTGATTTGAAGCCTTTTTTATTTCAGGAATTGATTTTAAAAGAAAAGGAGTTTAGAGCCTCCTTGAAGGAATTGGATTGGTCTGATTATTCAGATAAATGGGTGGCGATTAATTGTTCTGCTGATGCGATTGTTCCTACTTGGGCTTATATGTTAGTTGCAACTTATTTGGAAGGAGTTGCCAAAGGTTTTGTAGTGGGAAGTCTTTCTGACCTTGAAAATTTCATTACGGAAAAGTATTTGGAGACTTTGGATTTGGAAATGTTTGACGACAGACCGGTTGTTGTCAAAGGCTGTAGTGATTTACCGATTCCTTTATATGCATACGGAAGATTAATTT
>NZ_VLOG01000019.1:110466-163919 GCF_007655305.1 Algoriphagus algorifonticola | reverse complement strand
GCTGGGGTTTTTGTGTTTTAGAGCTACAGAGAAGCGAGAACCTAGAAGCGAGAGACGAGAAGGCATGGAAAGGCTGAATTCTGAAGTGAGAAAGTTTATCTGCAGGAGGCAGGCTGAAAGAGTGGACTTTTAGTCGCTTTTCCTATTGATTTTTTTAGTTTATAAATAGTAGGCAGCATTGAGTAGACAGTAGGTATGAAAGGCTGAAAGCTTAAGTGAGAAAGCTGAAAGAACGGACTACTGGTTATTCGTCCCAATGAAGTTTATTCAGTTCAGGAATAGCAGGCAGTAGGCTGTGGGTAGAAGGGAAGTTTTTAAAGTTTATCTCCCAAAGGGAAGGTTAAGTCAGAAAGGTAAAAGGGTAAAGAATTCAACGGGAGACGTATTCCAACAACTAATTACTCAATAACAAATAACTCAATAACCAATAACCCAATTACTCCTCCCATGACGGGTAATGAATAGATTTATCCCCTGACACTGAAGTTTATTTTTCATTTTTAGAATATTGTTGCAGTTTTGTAGCAAATCAGAAATAATGGCTGTACTATTCAGAGGTATTACCCTCATTGCTTCAGGAAAATCTACTCAAGGAGATTTTATTTTTGATCAAGGGAATTTCACTCCTTTTTCTCCCTCCAAAGAATCACCAAAAAATGAAATAAATGCCACCGGCTGGATTGCTAGTCCAGGCTGGACTGATCTTCGCGTTAAAGCCGGAGAACCTGGATTGGAGTACAAGGAAACTATTGAAAGTCTATGCGAATCACTTCAAGTAAGTGGTTTTTCAAGGGCTGTTTTAATGCCCAATACAGATCCTGTCGTTCAATCCAAAAATGAGGTTGATTTCATCAAATCCAAGGCTGCTCAATATTCTCCTAAATTGATTGTTCAAGGTGCTGTAACCAAAAACACCGACGGAGAAGATTTGACCGAAATCCTGGATATGCATTACCAATCTGGTGTTAGAATTTTTGGAGAAGGTAATAAGCCCCTTTCTAATAGCGATCGCTATTTAAAAGTTATTCAGTATTTGCAAAAGTTTGAGGGTATTCTGTTTGACCATGCATATGATCCTTTATTATCTATTTTCGGACAAATGCACGAAGGAGAGATGTCTACTCATTTGGGTATGAAAGGGATGCCTTCTTTGGCCGAAGAAGTGGCCATACACCGTAACCTGGAATTGATTCGCTACGCAGGTGGTAGAGTCCATTTTCAAACAATATCCACAGCAAAAGGGGTGGAATTAATTCGACAAGCTAAAAAAGAAGGCTTGGCCGTTACTGCTGATGTATCCATCTATCAACTCTTGTTTTCAGACTCTGACTTAAAGGAGTTTGATCCCAATTATAAAGTGATTCCACCTTTCAGAGGTGTTGCAGAGCGAAAAGCCTTGATTAAAGGCCTCAAAGATGGAACTATAGATGCCTTGGTGTCCAACCATCAGCCTCAGGATTTTGACTCCAAATTTATGGAGTTTGACCTCGCCTCTTTTGGGATGTCTGGCCTTCAAACATTTCTTCCTGCCATGGTAAAGCTTGCAAAAGAATTGGGCTGGGATCTTTTGATTGAAAAAATCACGGATGGGCCAACCAAAGTTTTGTCCGATAACCAGGATAGTTCTTGGACGATTTTTGATCCAGCGGAAAAGTGGACTTATAATCGTAAATCCAATAAGTCTCTTTCAGCCAATCACCCTTGGTTCGGAACTGAATTGACCGGTAAAGTGAAGTATGTGTTTCAAAAAGGGAACTTGATAAAAATTGATGAATAAATATTTTGGATCTGCGTATCAATTCGGAACCTTAGGTGGAATCTTAAGTGTCATAGCTTTCGGGATATTAGCTTGGATGGAACCGGATCCTACGAATCTGAATTTGATTTTCGGCTATGTCATCACTCCCATATCCATATTTTTGGCTTTGAAGTTTTTCAAAGATTATTCTAATAACGGCTTTATTTCTTTTGCCGAAGGGATGTCGGTTGGTTTTGTGACCTATTGCTTGATTGCCATTATCTCAGGATTAGGTATTTGGATAATTTTGCTTTCATTTCCTGAATTATTTGAAGAAATCAAATCCTCCAAACTTGAGGTCTTGGGATCAAGTAAAGACACTATTATATCTCAAGTGGGAGAGGATTCCTATCAGAGTACTTTAAAAAATGTACAATTCATGGTTCCTTTTGACATTGGATTGAATGATGCTATTTGGAAAATCATCCCCGGACTGTTTTTTACCATTATTATTTCTATTATTTTGAGGAAAAACCCTAATTGATCACTTATGGAAGAGCAACAAACTCCTTTTAAAGCCGCTGTCCAACCTGGTTTGACAATCGGCCTAGTTTCTTTGGCAATAACTTATATTGCTTATTTTATCGATTCTAATTTACTCGCTTCTGGTTGGTTTGGCTTAGTTGCAATCGTATTGTTTTTTATTTTGATTATTTATTTCGGAAGACAATACAGAGCTGAATTAGGTGGGTTCATGAGTTTTGGGACAGCTTTTAACTTTAGCTTTATAGCTATTATCATCTCAGGAATAATTAGCATTATAGGGCAAATCCTACTATTTCATGTGATAGACCCATCATTACCAGATGTACTCGCAGATGCATCAGTTCAGAATACTCTGGAAATTATGGAGAGTTTTGGTGCTAATCCTGATAATATGAGTACTGAGCAGCTGGATGAGATGAGGGAAGCTACCAGGAATAATTTTACGCTAGGAGGCCAAATCAAAAACTTTGGCTTTGGATTGATAGTATATGCAATCATTGCCTTAATTTTGGGTGCTATCCTTAAAAAAAGAGATAAGTCCCTAGATTATTAAAATGCTTCAAGTCTCAGCTGTAGTTCCAGTATTCAACGAGGAGGAATCTTTACCGGAATTGACCCAATGGATTAGCCGTGTCTGTAATGACCACGGCTTTTCTTATGAAATCATATTGGTCAATGATGGAAGTACCGATCAGTCTTGGGAAGTAATCCAGCGTCTCGCCAAAGAAAATGGAAATATCAAAGGGCTTAATTTTATCCGGAACTACGGGAAATCTGCGGCTTTAGACGCTGGATTTAAAAAGGCTGAAGGGCAAGTAGTGATTACCTTGGACGCTGACTTGCAAGACAGTCCCGAAGAAATTCCGGGACTCTATAAAATGATAACAGAAGAAGGGTATGATGTAGTGTCTGGCTGGAAAAAAGAACGGCATGACCCTATTTCTAAAACGATTCCTTCCCGATTTTTTAATGCAGTTACCCGTTGGATATCAGGAATAAAACTTCATGATTTCAATTGCGGATTGAAAGCCTATAGGTCTAAAGTGGTTAAAAACATTCAAATCTATGGGGAGATGCATCGCTATATCCCCCTTTTGGCAAAATGGAATGGGTTTGCGAAAATCGGTGAAAAAGTCGTTCAGCATCAGGCCAGAAAATATGGATATTCCAAATTTGGGATCGAGCGTTTCCTGAATGGGTTTTTAGACCTGATTTCGGTTTCATTTGTCCACAGATATAAAAAGAAGCCTATGCATTTTTTCGGATTGTGGGGTACTCTTTCCTTCTTTTCAGGATTTATTATTACCTGCTGGCTGATTTTTCAAAAAGTTTATGGGCTAAGCCAGGGAAAACCAGTTCGGGAAATCGTAGACCAACCTTTATTCTTTTTGGCCTTGGTTGCCTTGATTATAGGAGTTCAGTTGTTTGTGACAGGCTTCATTGCAGAATTGATGACATCTAATCAATCTAAGGAAACTGAATACAAAATTGATGAAGAAATCAATTTTCACTTTTGATGAAATTTTCGGTAATCATACCGGTCTATAATCGTCCTCAGGAAATTCGAGAACTTTTAGAAAGTCTACAAAATCAGAGTTATTCAGATTTTGAAGTTGTCATTGTTGAGGATGGGTCTTATATCAAATCTGAAGAAATTGCGGCTTCTTTTTCCTCAGACCTAGAGGTCCGGTATTTTTATCAGGAAAATTTAGGTCAGGGCTTTGCCCGAAATTTTGGTATGAAAAATGCTTCTGGTGACTTTTTTGTCATTCTAGACTCGGATGTAATTCTCCCACCAAATTTTCTGCAAGTCTTATCAGAGGAAATTCCGAAAAGGAAATTGGATGCATACGGAGGGCCAGATGCTGCAAAAGAAGAATTTACAGCTCTTCAGAAGGCAATGGATTTTGCCATGACCTCTTTCTGGACAACAGGGGGTATTAGAGGTAAATTAAAAGATCCCTCCAAGTATCAGGCAAGAGGCTTTAATATGGGAGTTTCCAGAAAAGTCTTCGACAGTACTGGGGGATTTGTGGATCCCAATAGGGGAGAAGATATTGAATGGAGTATCCGAATAAAAAAGGCAGGATTTAAATTGGAGTTAATCGAAGATGCCTTTGTTTATCATAAGCGAAAAAATACACTTTTAAGCTTCACCAAACAGGCATTTTCTTTTGGGAGAAACAGAGTGAATGTGTCAAGGTTTCATCCAGGAGCAATCAAGCTGGTTCATTTGTTTCCCTCCCTTTTTCTCCTGTTTCTATTTATGACTTTGATTGGTTGGCATCCTCTTACTATTCAACTTCAACGAGGATTGATCTGTCTATGGGCCTTCTTAATCCTAGTTTCTGGATCTCTTCAAACCAAGTCATTGCTTACAGGATTTTTGGCCTTAGTCTGCTCAGTTATACAACTCTCAGCCTATGGGAAAGGTCTGATTTATGAACTGGTGTTAAAACAATTCAAAGGCTAATCTCCTTTTTTACAGACAAAAATGATTTCCTGAGAAGGTAAAGCAAAGTGCGATACTTTTTCTTCGGATAATTCCTTCACGAATTGATTTTCTTCTATGCGCAATCCTGAGCGCCTCAATCTTTCTGCGTAATCTTTACCGAATTTTCGAACATGGTCTCTTTGGCCAAAGAGTTTTTCTCTTTCAGCAGGGTCTGTAATGGAGGAGTCTTCCAGAGTTGTTTCTATAGGGTATACTGGAGACTGGAGAATAGCCCATCCGCTTGGCTTCAGGACTCTATTAAACTCCTGACAAGCCCTTATATCGTCTTCTACGTGTTCCAAGACATGGTTGCAGAATACTACATCAAATGTATTTTCCGGAAAGGGGATATCATGAACGTCCATTTTAACTTTTGCCAAGGGAGACTCAATATCTCCTGTGATATACTCCAAATTAGGAAGGGCTTCAAATCGCTGGATGAAACAATGCTCTGGTGCTACATGCAAAACTTTCAATGGAGCCGTGAAGAAGTTGGTTTTTTCTTTTAAATAAAGCCACATCAACCTGTGTCTTTCTAAGGAAAGGCAGTTGGGGCAAAGAGCATTTTCCCTTGCTATCCGGCCGTAAGGGAGGAATTTTTTGTATGATTTTTCACAAACGGGGCATTGAACTGCGCTGCCACGATTAGTTATGGCGAAAAATTTCATGGCCAAAGGACTTACTCTTTGTAGAAATGGTCTGGGAATATACCGGATGACAAAACTGATTATCTTCTTCATATCGCTATTCAGGCTGCAAGTTAATCAATCCTTTTTGCCTGAAATAATGATCAATAATAGAGTGTTTAGGATTTTTTAGGATTTTGATACCTAGGCATAATTTGTAATTCGTAGAACTATCATTATTTTAGTTCAAATTACCATATTATGATTTAAAATCTGATGAAAAAAAGACACTTTATTGGCTTATTATTTTTTGCTCTGACTTATTTTCCAACCGATTTAAAAGCCCAAAATGAAGCTACTTATACGCTTCAGGAAATGGTTCAACGAGCTAAAGATAGATCTCCCGCAGCCTTAAGAGCATTGACCAGAAAAGAAAACAGGTATTGGCAATACAGGCTTTTCAGGTCCAATTACAATCCTCAACTTCGCCTCAATGGGACAATTCCAAGCTATTCTCAGGCTTTTAATAGTATCACTCAGCCGGATGGTAGCATTGAGTTTTTGCAGGTAAGACAGAATTTTATGGATTTGGAATTGGGACTGCAGCAGGTAATTGCTCCAACAGGAGGGATAATATCTGTGAATACCTCAACCAACCGTTTTGATAATTTCCTGGCGGGTCCAAATGAAATCCAGACCCGCTGGTCGGGAGTTCCTGTGAATGTCAGATTGCAACAGCCGCTTTTTGCTTATAACCAATTCAAATGGGATAAGAAGATTCAGCCTTTGCTTTTTGAAGAAAGTAAAAGAGAGTATGTACAGGAGATGGAAGAGGTTTCTTTGTTTGTGACTCAATTGTTTTTTGACTATCTGATAGCTCAGGTAAACCTACAGGTAGCAACTCAAAACCTAGAAAACACGGAAGAGATTTTTTCCATAGAAAAGAAGCGTTATGAGTTAGGGACTACTTTCGAGGATCGACTACTTCAGGTTGAACTTCAGGCCTTACAGGCAAGGCAGGATCTAGCTCAGGCAAAATTGGATCTGGAGAGTTCAGCGCTTTCAGTCAACTCATTTATAGGGTTAGATCCCAGTACAAAAATTAGCTTGTTATCCCCTGAAAACTTGCCTGATTTTGAAGTCAATGTGGAAGAAGCAATTCGATTGGCTTTTCAAAACCGATCTGAAGCTTTAGGGTTTGACCGAAGGAAACTCGAAGCAGAAGCTCAGGTGGCAGAAGCGAAGGGTCAGAGAATAGGAATGCAACTAAATGCGAGTTACGGTTATAACAATGCCGCTTTTGCTTTCCCTGATATTTTCAACAATCCCAATACACAAGCTTTGGTGAATTTAGGGGTGTCGGTGCCTATTTTGGACTGGGGAAGAAATAAGGCGAGAATGGCTCAGGCGGAAGCAAATCAGCAACTGGTCAACTATACTGTGCAGCAGGATGTGATTAATTTTGAGCAGGAAATATTTACCAAAGTCAAAAACTTCCTAATGATCAAGGAACGGCTGAATGTGACTAAAACTTCCGATGAAGTGGCTCAAAGGAGATACGAAATTGCTTTGAAACGATACCAGACAGGCAATGTCACGGTGACTGATCTGAATATTGCTCAAAATGAAAAAGACAGCAATAAGAGAGCTTATTTCAATGCATTGAAAGATTTTTGGGTCGCCTATTATGAATTAAGGGCTTTGACCTTGTATGACTTTGAAAAAGAGGAATTATTATATAAACCTGAGATCTAAATGAAAAAAGACGGCTATATGCCGTCTTCATTTTCATTAATGTACTTCTCTAGTTTTTCAATGTCCTTTTTCAAGCCTTCAATACTTTTCTTTTGCTTGGCGATTTTTTTGGTGATTTTCTCAACATCATTTGGAGAAAGTTTTCCTGCTGCATTGTCCCTTTCAAATTTGGTTTGGGTTTTAACCAGTTTAGCCTCTTCTTTTTGAAGTTTTTCTAGTTTTTTTCCCAAATCAATCTTCGCTTTGACTAGCTTTTCTGCAGATTTGATTTCTTTTTTTTCTTCTTTAGACATCTCTGAAGTCTGGGCTGAAGCAAGATTTGGAATCATAATCAATCCAAAAACTGCAATCAGGCTTAAAAGAAGTGTTTTCTTTATCGTGTTCATTTTAAAGTTCGTTTATCCAATATACTCACTTATATAAGGAAATGATTCTCTTTGGAGTTCAATTATTAGCCTTTGACTAAGAATTTTTCGGAAGCCTACCTGCTTTTTTTAACGCTTCTCTAATCACCCATTCTATTTGACCATTGGTACTACGAAATTCATCTGCAGCCCATTTTTCGATGGCCTTCATGGTTTCTTCATCGATGCGAAGTGCAAATGCTTTTTTTCTTGACATAATCTAACCCTCCCTCCAATCATTGATAAAATCTCGTAACTCAGGCCCTTTTTGTGTTCCCAGCATTATCTTTTTAGAATCGCCGGTATCAATTAGTAAGCCTTCATCTCCTACTATACTATAAGCCTTGCTGGTCTTGTTTCCTTTCAAACCCCATCCTCCATAATCGGTGATTGGACTGTAATGAATCACTTCTATAGATTTGATTTTTTCTCTTGGAA
Organism: Algoriphagus algorifonticola; assembly: GCF_007655305.1. Classification (GTDB taxonomy): domain Bacteria; phylum Bacteroidota; class Bacteroidia; order Cytophagales; family Cyclobacteriaceae; genus Algoriphagus; species Algoriphagus algorifonticola. The sequence continues at coordinate 155,918 of NZ_VLOG01000019.1, read as the reverse complement.
TATGCCTCCATTTGTTGATGAATGGGAAAAACTTATAGTGTATACCCTGATCATCAATTCTTGTTTGCAGTTGAATATTCATTATTAACAAGAATGTGCCAATAATGGCGATGGATGCAATACTAAGGCCTACTAAGTTCTCTGTGACATCTCTGTCAGAGTTTATCAAAACCACAGAGAGAAGTATGAGTATGGGTACCTCTGTCATGAGTAAAAGGTACATGACCCAAGTTCCTCTGTAGTTTTGATTTTCGTTGAAGACTCTATTAGCCATTTTATTGATGTAATGTTCCTACATTCAAAACTGGGCTGGCACTTTTATCTGAACAAAGAACTACCATCAAGTTGGATACCATCGTAGCTTTTTTATCCTCATCAAACTCAATAATATCTTTCACTTTCAGGTCTTCTAAAGCCATTTCTACCATCCCGACAGCTCCTTCCACAATCTTTTGTCTTGCCGCGACGATAGCCGTGGCTTGCTGTCTTTGAAGCATGGCGGAAGCAATCTCCGAAGCATAAGCCAAATGGGAAATTCGGGCTTCTATTACTTTGATACCGGCATGATTGAGTCTTTCCACAATCTCTTCCTCCAGGGAATTATTAACCTCTTCCACACCTGAGCGAAGAGTGATCTCTGCCTCTTCATCTTCAAAATTATCGTAAGGATAGGAGCCAGCCATTTTTCTGACGGCGGCGTCTGATTGGAGATGAACGAAGTTTTCATAATCGTCCACATCAAAAGTGGCTTTGAAAGTGTCTTCCACTTGCCAAACTACGATGGTACCAACCATGACTGGATTACCGATTTTGTCATTTACCTTGAGTGGCTTGTTTTCAAAGTTTCTTACCCGAAGTGAAATTTTCTTCTTGGTCATAAAAGGGTTGACCCAGAAAAAACCGTTTGCTTTCACTGTTCCCTTATATTCTCCAAACAAGAGTAATACCATGGCTTTATTGGGTTCCACTATAAAATAACCTGGAATGAGAAGAATGAATGCGAAAATAGATGCTATTCCAGGAACTGCCTGTCCATTGACTAGTGAAAATATAGCAGCTGGAATTAAGGCTAGATTCAATAAAAGAATCATGTAGCCTGAGATGGGTTTGGTTATTTTTTCCATTTCAATATGATGTTAAAATGATATCATATTAAATTACGGTATAAAAATTAAATGTTCAAATTTTTGCAAAAAAAAAGCTCCGGAAATTCCAGAGCCTCTTTGGTTTGTGGTCTTCGATTATTTTTTGGTAAAAAGAGAATCAACGAACTCCTTTCGATTGAAGATTTGCAGATCAGTCATTTTTTCCCCAACCCCTATGTATTTCACCGGGATTTTGAATTGGTCAGAAATACCAATAACTACTCCACCTTTGGCTGTTCCGTCTAACTTGGTAATGGCCAAGGATGTGATTTCCGTTGCCTTGGTAAACTCTTTTGCTTGAATGAAGGCATTTTGACCTGTAGAACCATCCAGTACGAGTAATATCTCATGAGGTGCATCGGGGATAAACTTTTGCATTACCCGCTTGATCTTGCTCAACTCATTCATCAGGTTGATTTTCGTATGAAGTCTACCTGCAGTATCTACAATTACAACGTCAGCTTTTTGGTCAACGCCTTGCTTAACTGCATCAAAAGCTACAGAAGCTGGATCAGTATTCATCCCGTGAGAAATTACAGGTACTCCAACACGATCGCCCCAGAGAATCAATTGGTCTACTGCGGCTGCTCTAAAAGTATCAGCAGCTCCTAAAATCACATTTTTACCGGCACTTTTAAAAAGGTTAGCGAGTTTTCCGATAGTGGTTGTTTTGCCAACTCCATTCACCCCAACAACCATTATAACATAAGGCTTTTTGTCTTCAGGTAAATCAAAGTCTAGAAAATCCTGAGAATTATTCTCTTCCAACAGAGCCGCTATTTCCTCTTTTAAGATAACATCCAGCTCCTCTGTATTCAGGTATTTGTCACGAGCTACTCTTTCCTCAATTCTTCGGATGACTTTGATGGTAGTGTCGACACCCACATCAGAGGTGATTAGGATCTCCTCCAGCTCATCCAATACATCTTCGTCTACCTTGGATTTCCCAACTACAGCTTTACTGAGTTTGGAAAAGATATTGTCGCTGGACTTTTGAAGTCCTTGATCCAGACTTTCTTTTTTATCCTTTGAAAAGAAACCAAAGATTCCCATGATAGTATGATTTAAAAGTGGAATATAATGAAAAAGTCCCTGCTGACCGATGGACAGAGGGACTAGAAATCATTACGATGCTTTTGGCAAATTATTTCTTAAGGGTATCCTGAACCAATGTGGAAGGAACCATTTCTTCTCTGAAGGTGTATGCACCGGTCTTCTCAGACTTCACGGCTCTAATCACTTTGGCGTAAGACACGCCACCTTCTTTTTTTAGGGTTGCTACTACTTTCTTAGCCATATCTTTGTCGTTTTATCGGATTGAATCCGAGCTTAAATTACTTAATTTCTTTATGAACAGTAACTTTCTTAAGAATAGGGTTGAATTTTTTCAACTCCAATCTCTCAGTTGTATTCTTTCTGTTCTTGGTAGTGATGTATCTGGAAGTACCTGGCATGCCAGAGTTCTTGTGCTCTGTGCATTCCATTATCACTTGTACTCTATTTCCTTTCTTAGCCATCTTCTTATTCTTTTATTGCGTCGTGACTTTGATTATCTGATTACAATCATTCCTTTATCCTGCGCTTCTTTCAAAACTGCAGTGATACCTTTTTTGTTGATCGTCTTCAATGCTTTAGAGCACACTTTTAAAGTGATCCATGCATCCTCTTCAGGTACGTAGAAAGTCTTCTTATGAAGATTTGGGTAAAATCTACGCTTCGTTTTGTTGTTTGCATGGGACACGTTGTTACCTACTCGAGGTCTTTTTCCGGTAATGTCACAAACTTTTGCCATGATTATGTATCGTAATTTGTATGCGTTTCTGTAATGAGTCTGCAAATATCGGAACTTTTTGGGAATTAACAACAAAGGCTTTTAAAAATATCCAGGAATATTTTCAGCCTTTGGGATATGGGCAGTGTTTGCAGCCACTACCGCAGCAATAACCACGTTTGAGGTGGTACTTTTCTGTGAAGACCATCAGGCCTTGCTCATTCAAATAATAATCTCCCGGCTCCAAGGCAGGTAATTTACCCTGCTTCTTTTCTGATTTCATAGTAGCCCTCTTCTGCATTTGTTATATTTGCATTAGAGGAATTAATTAAGAACTCAAATTTACGAAAAAACATGGAGACTATCACTTCGAGCAAGCAGGCAATCGCCTTGGAAGATAAATATGGAGCACATAATTACCATCCTTTGCCTGTGGTATTAAGCAAGGGTGAGGGGGTGTTCCTATGGGATGTGGAAGGAAAAAAATATTATGATTTCCTATCTGCTTATTCCGCGGTCAATCAAGGACATTGTCATCCTCGTATCAAAGATGCATTAATTGAGCAGGCTGGAACTCTTACTTTGACTTCCAGAGCTTTTTATAATGATGTGCTTGGGCCTTTCGAGAAATACATCACCGAGTATTTTGGCTTTGACAAAGTGCTACCGATGAATACCGGTGCGGAAGGTGTGGAAACAGCTATCAAAATCGCCAGAAAATGGGGTTATGAGAGAAAAGGAGTTGCTGAAAACAAAGCCAAAATCATAGTTGCTGAAAATAACTTCCATGGAAGAACTACTACTATCATTTCATTTTCCAATGATGCCAATGCTAGGAAAAACTTTGGCCCTTATACTGATGGCTTCATTCGCATACCTTATAATGATATAACAGCTTTGAAAGCTGCTTTGCAACAGGAAAACGTAGTTGCATTTTTGGTGGAGCCTATACAAGGTGAAGCTGGGGTGTATACACCGGCAGATGATTATATCAGACAAGCGAAGGCAGCCTGTCAGGAGCAAAATGTGCTGTTGATTGCTGATGAGATTCAAACAGGAATTGCAAGGACTGGTTCTTTATTGGCTGTTTGCGGCAACTGTACTTGCCAAGGTCATTGCGAAAAGCAAGAGACTTATACAAAACCAGATATGCTGATCTTGGGGAAGGCGATTTCAGGTGGGTTCTATCCGGTTTCCGCAGTTTTGGCAGATAAAGATATCATGGATGTGATCAAGCCGGGTCAGCATGGATCTACTTTTGGAGGAAATCCTCTGGGGGTAAAAGTTGCCATGGCAGCTTTAGAGGTTGTTCGCGATGAAAAATTAGCCCAAAATGCTAGGAAGCTTGGGCAACTTTTCAGGGATCGAATGCAAAAAATGGTGGATAAATTCCCGATTGCAAAATTGGTTCGTGGCAAAGGGTTATTGAATGCTGTTGTCATTAATGACTCTGAAGATAGTTCTACAGCATGGGACATTTGTGTAAAGCTTGCAGAAAACGGTCTCTTGGCTAAACCAACGCATGGAAATATTATCCGCTTTGCGCCACCTTTGGTGATGACCGAGGAGCAATTACATGAGTGCTGCGATATTATAGAAAGAGTAATTGCTGAATTCAACCGATAATTTCAATTTACACCTAGTAGTCGCTTTTCATTTAACTATGGAAAGCGACTCTTTTATTATATAATCATGAGTAAAGCAGTGATTTTTGATATGGATGGGGTGATCTGTCATACCAATCCATTTCATTCGATGGCATTCAAAGAGTTTTTTGCAAAAAGAAACTTATACCCAACGGAAGAAGAATTTGCAGCCCATATGTATGGGAAAAGCAACTCTTATATTATGAGTCATTTTTTTGGGCGGAAGATAGAAGGGGAAGAGCTATTGATTTTAGAAGATGAAAAAGAAGGTTTGTTTCGTGAAATCTATCAGCACCATGTCAATCCAATTGATGGTTTCTTGGAATTTTTTCACGGTCTGAAAAAAAATAACCTTAAAACAGGAGTGGCGACATCAGCGCCGAAAGCAAACCTGGAATTAATCGCAGGTAAGCTGGATCTTTTTCCTCATTTTGAATCTTCTTTGGCCAGTGAGGATGTGAATAAACATAAGCCTGACCCGGAAGTTTATTTGAAGTCTGCTTCCAGGCTTCAGATAAGTCCTGAAAATTGTTTGGTCTTTGAGGATTCTTATTCTGGTATAACAGCAGGATTGAATGCGGGGATGAAAGTAGTGGGGGTTCTTTCTTCACATCAAAAGGAAGAGTTGCCGATATGTCATTTATATATTAACGATTACAAGGAGCTTGATGTAAAAACTGTAATTAGACTTCTCGAGGATTAATTTTTCATCGGGAAGTGAAACTTTTTTTATCTAAACTTCAAAAAAATTCAAAAAACGGCTTGATTGTTTACTAATAATCTAAGGAGAGTAACGAATTGATAATATACGGTTAACAATACAGACACTTTTAAAGTGGTACTTTGCAGCGCTGTACAATTTATTATTCATTAAATCTTCCTGCCATGCGAAGGATTTTCGCAATCACTGCTTTATTGGCGGTGATGACCATTACTGCTCTCTCTGCAAGAGGAGAGCATGGTGACTCTATACCTTCCAAGGTAGTACCATCGCCAAGCCCGACAAAGGGATGGTATGAAACGCTCAGATTACGAGGTTATGCCCAATTAAGATACAACGGGCTATTCGAGACTAACCCTAACTTGGCGTGTGATCAGTGTGATAAATCCTGGGGAGGAGAAGGTGGAGGTTTTTTCTTCCGTCGAATTCGACTTGTGTTTTTTGGGCAAATCCATGAAAGGGTTTATTTATATATTCAGCCAGACTTCGCTTCTGGAGGATCCAATTTGGCACAAATCAGAGATGCTTATTTTGATTTAGCCTTGGATGCTAAGCAAGAGTTTCGCTTGCGTATAGGACAGTCAAAGGTTCCGTTCGGCTTTGAAAATATGCAATCCAGTCAAAATAGATTGCCCCTGGATAGACATGATGGGATGAATTCAGCAGTTCCAAATGAGCGAGAGGCAGGTGTGTTCTTTTATTATGCACCCAAAGAAATCAGAGATAGATTTCGATACTTAGTCTCATCCGGACTCAAAGGTTCTGGAGATTACGGGATGTTCGGTTTTGGCCTTTACAATGGTCAGGGTCCGAATGCTCAAGACAGGAATAAGAACGTTCATGTGGTGTCCAGAATGACTTATCCTTTTCTGTTGAAATCTGGACAGATCATAGAGGCCTCATTTCAAGGGTATTCTGGGAAATATATTGTTCGACCAAGTGCAACAATTGATGCGGGTCAGAATGAATTCAAAGATTATCGATATGGACCTTCTTTAATTATTTATCCTCAGCCTTTTGGTTTACAAGCAGAGTATAACTGGGGTGTTGGGCCAGAATATGACCCAGAGTCAGGAAAAGTGGTTGAAGCTCCTTTAGGTGGGGGATATATTTTGGCCAATTATCAAATTAAAGCAGGAGAAAGGTTGATCATTCCGTTTACTCGTTACCATTATTATAAGGGAGGAAAGAAGTTTGAGGCCGATGCAACCAAGCACAGAGTAAAAGAATTTGAAATCGGAGTTGAATGGCAGCCTCATAAAAACTTTGAATTGGTAACGATGTATACTATTTCTGATCGAACTTTCGAGGATTCCTCAAATCCAAATAACAGACAAAAAGGTAGTTTACTTAGGCTTCAAGCTCAAGTGAATTTCTAAAATGAATTTTCCAAAAATTGAAAAAGCAGGGTCTGTCCTGCTTTTTTTGTTTCTATGTAAACTTTATCAGGTAAATTCTCATTAGTAACTTTGAAGAAATTTTAAGAATCCATGAATAGACGCCCAAGAAGAAATCGAAAATCAGAAGTTATCCGAAATATGGTGGAGGAAACCACCTTGTCTGTCAAGGATTTGATTTTTCCTATGTTTTTGGTGGAAGGGAGTGGAAAGAGAATTCCTGTAGATTCTATGCCTGGGATTTATCGGTATTCTACAGATACCCTACTAAGTGAGGTTGAATCCTGCATGAAGTTGGGGATTCAGGCAATTGATGTTTTTCCGGCATATCCTGAAAGCCTGAAAGATGCGATAGCAACCGAAAGCTATAATCCAGATACATTCTATCTAAAGGCCTTGAGGGAAATAAAGAAAAACTTTCCCGAAATCTGTTTGATGTCTGATGTGGCTATGGATCCTTATAGCAGCGATGGTCATGATGGCATAGTGAAAAATGGAAAGATTTTGAATGATGAAACCCTGGAAGTATTGGGAAGAATGTCATTGGCACAGGCTGATGCTGGGGTTGATATTTTAGGTCCTTCTGATATGATGGATGGAAGAGTGGGCTATATCCGGGAATTATTGGATCAGAATGGTTTTACGGATACTTCCATCATGTCGTATACTGCTAAGTATGCAAGTGCATTTTATGGTCCTTTCCGGGATGCATTGGATTCAGCTCCGAAGTTTGGAGATAAAAAGACTTATCAAATGAATCCCGCAAATTCTCAGGAGGCACTAGTTGAGGCTGATTTGGACATGGAGGAAGGTGCGGACTTTTTAATGGTGAAGCCTGCCTTGGCTTATTTAGATATTATCAAGCTTTTGAAAGATAACTATCCCTTGCCTATTGCAGCTTATAATGTGTCTGGTGAATATAGTATGCTGAAAGCTTCAGCAGAGAAAGGTTGGCTCGATAATGATCGTGCTATGATAGAAATGCTTACAAGTATCAAGAGATCAGGTGCTAAGATTATCCTAACCTATTTTGCGAAAGAGTTTGCTGAGCTTTCGAAGTAAAAAAAGAGGTTTGATTTAAGCCAAAGAGCCTGGAATTTTTCAGGCTTTTTTATTTTTAAGGTTAAAAATCAAACCAATGTTTCAATTAAAATTGAGTTTTTTTTAGGGTTCGATGAAAAAAAATACTGCTTTTTTAAAATTTATATATTTGATAATCCTGATAATTTAGTATTAAATTTAGTTTTTTTCGGTTCTTCAGAATAATAGTTCGATAAGGAGCTATTTAATTTTTATTTATTCTGATTTCTATTTCCCGCAACCGATTTCAAAAAATAATACTTATCTATTCGAAATATTATTTTATCAATTAATTGGTCTATGAAATGATCTATTTTAAATCATTTTTTGAAAAATTGTTAATATATGGTTCAAAAATCAATTGAAAATTCAAGTAAGTATGACTTTTTGTAAAAATGTGATTTGTTTTTTTATCAAAAATTAAATTACATTCGTTCAAAGCTTTTGCTTTCAAACCTATAGAAAATTTTGAAATAAGTTCAAATTTTAATCTCAAACCTATGAAGTATTTCGTAACCCTGTTGGCCAATGATGTGGCCGCGATGGATCTCTCTTTGGAGATATCCCAAAACATCCTCACGACAAACAATGTCTGGATGATGCTTTCCACTGCCTTGGTGTTTATTATGCACCTTGGATTTGCTGGAGTGGAAGCTGGATTTGGCCAAGCCAAAAACACGGTGAACATCCTGTTCAAAAACACCGTCACCCCAATTATCGGAATTATCTCCTATGCCGCCATTGGATTTTACCTAATGTACCCTGGTTTTGAAACTCCAGGATGGTTAAGTTTTGATTTTGCCGGTTGGAACATGTTCTGGTTTTCACCTGCCAGTGCTGATGTAAGTTCTGCATATGCAGATGGTGGCTATACCTATTGGACAGATTTCTTGTTCCAAGCCATGTTTGCTGCAACAGCAGCCACCATCGTATCTGGCGCGATAGCTGAGCGTGTGAAACTAGGTGCCTATTTGGTGTTTACTCTCTTCTTTGTTGGAATTGTTTATCCTTTGATAGGCAGCTGGAAATGGGGTGGAGGCGCGTTGGATGCCATGGGATTCTATGACTTTGCAGGAAGTACGCTGGTACACTCTGTAGGTGGATGGGGAGCCTTAGCCGGTGTGATCTTGGTTGGCCCTCGAATCGGTAAGTACGTAAACGGAAAAATTGTAGAAAAGCCTGGTGCTTCTGTACCTTTGGCCGTAATCGGTGTATTCTTACTTTGGTTAGGCTGGTTTGGATTTAATGGTGGCTCAGTGCTATCTGCTGATCCTGGATTGGTTTCCTTTGTTTTAGTGACTACTTCTCTTGCAGCCTGTGCAGGTGGATTGGGTGGATTCCTTACAGCCTACTTTGCTTTCAAGAGATTAGACTTAGGGATGGTTTTGAACGGTATTCTGGCTGGTCTTGTAGCCATTACAGCTGGAGCCGATGTAATTAACCCAGGTTCCGCAGTGCTGGTTGGTTTAATCGGAGGCGTTTTGGTAGTGCTTTCTGCCATCCTTTTAGATAAATTTCACCTTGACGATGTAGTAGGAGCCGTGTCGGTTCACCTGACCTGTGGGGTTTGGGGAACATTGGCAGTGGGTATTTTTTCCACTAATCCTGAGCATACATTGCTAACTCAACTTATCGGTGTTGCAATCTGTGGCGTTACTGCCTTTACTGCAGCTTTTGTGATCTTCTTTGTTTTGAAGAAGACGGTTGGTATCCGTGTCTCAGAAGAGCACGAGCGTACAGGTCTTGATTCCCACGAACATGGAATCAGAGGTTACACTATCGTTTACGACGAATAGTGTTAAAAAAATAAAGAACCCCGCCCGAAGAAAAAAATGCGACTCTCTTTCAAGCGGGCAGGGGTCCTATTGGTCAACTCTATCATTCACCAACACTCAAAATTAAAATGAAAAATACATTACTACTAATCCTATGCATAGTTGTTTCTTCCTTCCATGTATCTTTTGCTCAAGAAGAAACTGAAAAAGCTCCTCCCGCTTTGACACTTTCCGGTTCTGTTGATGCGTATTTCAGAACTAATCTCAATGCACCTAATAAAGGTGAAAACATCATGGCTCCGGCCACTTCTTTCGGAAATCTCCCTGGATTTTCATTGGGTATGGCAAATATTATAGCCACTTATGAGGGCGATAAGATTGGAGCTGTGGTTGATTTAGTATTCGGCCCAAGAGGCGAAGACGCCGTTTTTGGATCTCCACTTTATGCAGGAGGAATGGCTGGAAGCTCCCAGATTATCAATCAGATGTACGTCTATTGGAATGCGAGTGACAAAGTGACTTTCACTTTGGGGAACTTCAACACCTTCTTGGGTTACGAAGTGATTTCTCCGACTGGAAATTTTAATTACTCGACTTCCTACATGTTTTCTTATGGACCTTTCTCTCATACAGGCTTGAAGGCTGATATCGCACTTTCTGATAAATTTTCTTTCATGGCCGCTGTGATGAATCCAACAGATATGACGGAGTTTAACCTAAATGGGACCTATACGCTAGGAGCTCAGTTGGGGTATTCAACTGATGCAGGAAGTACATTCTTGAATGTGGTGTACGGAGATCAGGACGGGAAACTAAGCAACGACGGATCATTAATGTCCGGGCAAACTTCCGGAGGAAATACCTTTCAGGTAGATTTGACTACGGGCTTTAATCTAACTGATGCCGTGTATTTAGGTGTAAATACCACCTATAACACCACTTCTTCTGGAGAGTTTTTCAGTGGTTCGGACGTGCAAGACTCCGAAGGTGATGGTTATGGTTTTTATGGATTTGCGGGCTACTTGCAAGCTACAACTTCTGAAAAATTTGCCTTGGGCTTACGAGGTGAGTACTTCAACGTATTCAACTCAGGGTTGGACGGTGTTGTAGGATTAGATAGTTCCGGTGATGGAAATGTATTTGCGGTGACTCTTTCAGGGAATGCAAAAATTGGCAAGAATTTGACCCTAATCCCTGAAATCCGATTGGATACCATGGGAAATGAATTCTTTATGAATAAAGATTTGGCTGCAACCAAAAATCTTTCTTCGTTTTTACTGGCTGCAGTATTTGCATTTTAAGCTAATAAACAGGGTCTATTGTTGTATGAAAGCCGGGGTGATTTTCGCCTCGGTTTTTTTTATTTCATAATTTCTTTAGGATTTTCGGATCAAATGGAATGATGAACCAACAATAATGCTGCGATTTTTCAATAATTAGGATGAAATTAAAACTGAACAGAAAATAAGTTTTTAAACATTTTTTAAAATTTAATTTCTAATGATCGGATTTTTTGAAGAAAAAATACTGAAAAGTGAAACAATTTCTTTTTTCTGCTGTATATCTTTGTACAACCCAAATATACAGATATGAAAAAGTTATTGCTCTTTCTATCAGCCTTTTGCATCCTAGGTTTCGCTCAAGCACAAAGCTTATCCAAAGGACCTAAAGCCAAAAATGCTAAAGTCTGGAAAACCCAAGATAAGTCGCTCAAAGTTGTTTTCCATTCTTCTCCTCAAACTCTAACCGGAGCAGAAGCTAAAAATTTTAAGCAGTGGAATTCTGAGTCGGCAAAACTTCAGATTAGAACTAGATCGGAAATCAACAATCCTAAAGGTCTCGAAGCTAAAAACAGAAAGGTCTGGGAGAAATCTCAAAAAATTCAGGTTAATTCAAAGGCATCCTATATTGAGCCTAAATCCATGAGGAAGAAAAAACTCTGGTGGCATTAAAAAAGAAAGCTCGGTTTATATTCCGAGCTTTTTTAATTATAGATCTTGTTCTCTTTCCAGCATCAAGATGGATGCCTGTGAGACTATAAAGTATTTTTCTCCTTCATACATTACTTCGTGAGCTCCAGAAAGAAGGAATATGGCTAAGTCTCCTTCTTTTGCCTGCAAAGGGACATACTTTACTTTTTCTTCATTTTCCATCCAGGGTTCATGATCATCTGCAGGCATAGGAATAGGATATCCCGGGCCAGCCTTTATGATGTAGCCTTGTTGAACTTTCTCCTTTTCCTGAACTCCAGGAGGCAGATAAAGTCCGGTGCTTGTTTTTTCGTTGGGTTTTTTCAGGCGAATTAATACCCTATCTCCCACTACAATTAGCTTTTTCAATTTATTGTCTGCCGTGAGTTGCATAATCGAATGATTATTGATGAAATCGAGCATGTCGGAGCCGACACACACTGGGATGCCCCGATGTATCGGGGAACATAAGTGAGATTCCATGTGACCTTTGAGAAACAAATTATAAACACATGAAAAAAGCCAAGAGTCGAGATACTATCATCTTGATCCTTGGCTCTTAAAAGGATTAGGCATCCGCCAATGACGGATGCCTAAGTTGGTTTAGTTTATTATTTCTTTTCTTCGTTTACTTCTTCGTAATCTACATCAGAAACTCCGTCACCGGCATTTTCTGCTCCAGATGAAGCTCCTGCATCAGCACCCGGCTGAGCTCCAGCTCCCTGAGTTGCATTGTAGATTTCTTGTGAAGCTGCTTCCCAAGCCTTATTCAAGCCTTCCATGGCAGAATCAACTCCAGCCAAATCTTGAGACTGATGAGCGGCTTTCAAGGTGTCAAGTGCTCCTGAAATGGCAGTTTTATTGCCTTCAGAAAGTTTCTCACCATATTCTTTCAACTGCTTTTCAGTTTGGAAGATCAAGCTATCAGCTTGGTTCAACTTTTCGATTTTTTCTTTCTCAGCTTTATCAGCAGCTGCATTTGCTTCTGCCTCTTTCTTCATTCTATCGATTTCTTCCTGGGAAAGACCAGAAGAAGCTTCTATTTTAATCTTTTGCTCTTTGCCAGTTCCTTTGTCTTTAGCAGACACATTCAGGATACCATTCGCATCGATATCAAAAGTAACTTCAATTTGAGGTACTCCTCTCGGTGCTGGCGGAATATCCGTTAACTGGAATCTACCAATAGTTCTGTTATCCTTCGCCAATGGTCTCTCACCTTGTAGGACGTGAATATCTACTGCTGGCTGATTGTCAGCTGCTGTAGAGAAGACCTCTGATTTTTTGGTTGGGATAGTCGTATTTGCTTCAATTAATTTGGTCATTACTCCACCCATGGTTTCGATACCAAGAGAAAGAGGAGTTACATCCAATAGCAATACATCTTTCACTTCTCCAGTCAATACACCACCTTGGATAGCAGCACCGATAGCTACTACCTCATCAGGGTTAACGCCCTTAGAAGGTTTCTTGCCGAAGAATTTCTCTACTTCTTCCTGGATTTTTGGTATTCTGGTAGAACCACCTACCAAGATTACTTCATCTATGTCAGATGGAGACATTCCTGCATCTGACAAAGCCTTTTTACATGGCTCCATTGATCTTTTTACCAAATCCTCTGAAAGTTGCTCAAACTTAGATCTGCTTAAGTTTCTCACCAAGTGCTTAGGGCCTGACTGAGTGGCAGTAATGTAAGGAAGGTTTATTTCTGTAGATGATGAGCTGGATAATTCAATTTTTGCTTTCTCAGCTGCTTCTTTCAATCTCTGAAGAGCCATTGGATCTTTTCTCAAATCGATTTGCTCTTCAGCTTGGAATTCAGAAGCCAACCAGTTGATGATAACCTGGTCGAAGTCATCACCACCCAAGTGTACGTCACCGTTGGTAGACTTTACTTCAAATACACCGTCACCTAATTCAAGAATTGAAATATCGAATGTACCACCACCAAGGTCATACACTGCAATTTTCATGTCTTGGTTTTTCTTATCCATACCATAAGCCAATGCAGCTGCAGTAGGCTCGTTGATGATACGCTTTACTTCCAAACCAGCGATTTGACCGGCTTCCTTCGTAGCCTGACGCTCTGCATCATTGAAGTAAGCTGGTACTGTGATTACTGCTTCCGTTACTTCCTGTCCTAAGAAGTCTTCTGCTGTACTCTTCATTTTTTGAAGAATCATCGCAGAAATTTCCTGAGGAGTGTATGATCTGTCACCGATTTTTACGGCAACTGTATCGTTTGATCCTTGTTCTACTTTATAAGAAGCATGTTTTTTCTCTTCTGAAACTTCAGAGAACTTCTTACCCATAAATCTCTTTACGGAGGAAATGGTATTGCCCGGGTTGGTAATTGCCTGACGCTTTGCAGGATCACCCACCTTGCGCTCTCCATTTCCATTGTCAAGAAAAGCCACAATTGATGGAGTGGTTCTTCTTCCTTCACTGTTTTGGATGACTACAGGCTCGTTACCCTCCATTACAGCTACGCAGGAGTTGGTGGTACCCAAGTCAATGCCTATAATTTTTCCCATGATTATAAATTTTAATTTAGTTGCTGAATTAATACGTCTCCCTATCTTCAATGCTTATGCCAGCCCATATTTTTCTATTATTCGTGTCACAATGGCAGAAAACAAGACAATTTTTTAGCTGGATTTTCAGTTTTTGTCAAGACAACTCGGAATTTGGCTGAGATTATGACAGGCAAAAAAATATTGTGCCATGCAACTTTCATTGGCTATGTAGCATCTTTAGGTTATGAGAAAAGTAATTTTTAAATCCTTCAAATCGGATAAAGCTAAATGGATGTTTGTTTTGCTTCTAGGATTCTCATTTTGGAGCATTAGGGAGTTATTCCTGACGTATTTATGTAATTGGGAGACTTGGGAAAGCTGGATTCCTGATTATCATTTTTTAGACTTTAAACGAGTATTGTTTACGATTTTTAGCAAATAGTGCCTTTTTCCAAATACAGGCTATTTTGATTTAAGCATTCGCTAGTAAAAATTGTATGCTGGAAAAGAAGATTCTCAGCCAAACCTGTTTTATCTTGAAGGATCAAAAAAAACATATATGAGTCAAGATATTTTTTTACAGGATATTTACATATACCCCATTAAATCATTGGGGGGAATCCGAATGGAGGTCTGTCGGGTGGAAGAAAGAGGATTTCAATTTGACAGAAGATGGATGTTGATTGATCCTCAGGGAATGTTTATTACTCAGAGAGAATATCCCAATCTGGCCTTATTGAAAGTACAGTTGGAATCTGATTTTCTGAAAGTATATTCTTCAGAAAAGCCCGAGGATTATATTCAAATACCATTGATTTTAGAAGGATATGAGTCAGTGGAAGTAGTAGTCTGGGATGATACCATGCTCGCCAAAAAATTAGATCCGAATATCGATAGATGGTTTTCTGAAAAATTAGGTATGGAGGTTCATTTGGTCAAAATGCCTGAAACCACCCATAGACTAGTGAGTCCTAAGTACTCAGTCAACAAGGAGTCTGTCAGTTTTGCAGATGGTATGCCGTATTTGCTGATAGGACAAGAGTCCTTGGATGATCTCAACTCCAGGTTGGAGAGCTCTGTGCCTATGGATAGGTTTAGACCTAATTTGGTTTTCAGTGGAGCCAAAGCTTATGAGGAAGATTCTTGGAAGACGCTCAAGGTAGGCGAGGTCGATTTTCAAATTGTGAAACCTTGTGCCCGTTGTGTGATGACTACCATAGATCAGGAGAATGCAACAAAAAGTAAGGAGCCTCTTAAAACTCTAGCAAGCTTTAGAACTGTCAATAACAAAGTGCTTTTTGGGCAGAATATGGTAGCACTATCTCATGGAATACTCAAGGTGGGTGATCAGGTTAGCATCCAATAAAAAAGAGCCCGAAGGCTCTTAATCATTTAAAACTTTTTACTGTTTGTATAAATACTTTGACCATGTCAGGGTCTATGTCTGGATATACTCCGTGTCCTAAATTCGCAATATGTCTGCTGCCTTTAAATTGCTCCATCATTTGTATAGTGGCGGTCCTTACCTGGTCGGGGTTGCCATATAGAGCAGCAGGATCCAGATTTCCTTGTAAGGTCTTATTTTCTCCAATCATCTTTCTGGATTCAGAGATCCCCATATTCCAATCCAAGCCGATAGTTTCACAGTTTAATTTTCTCATGGCTTCTCTTGCGAAAAAGGCTCCTTTTGCAAAAACTGTTTTAGGAACTTCATTTACTGCATCACAGATTTGTCGGATATATCGAAGAGAAAACTCTTCATATTGTTCTGGTCCTAATATTCCAGCCCAACTATCAAAAATCTGAACCAAGTCTGCACCTGCTTGAATTTGAGCTTTGAGATAGTTGATAGTGCTGTCAGTAATCATCTGAAGCAGTAGGTGCGATAATTTAGGCTCAGTATAGAGCATAGCCCTTGCTTTGGAGAAAGTTTTGCTGCCGCTTCCCTCTACCATATAGGCGAAAATTGTCCACGGTGCACCTGCAAATCCAATCAGAGGAACGCGTCCATTCAATTCTTTTTTGGTGATTTCTATGGCTTTGATAACATAGCTTAGGTCATTTGCTCCATCAGCGACCCGAAGTTTTTGAAGATCAGAAGCCGAGCTCACAGTGTTTGGAAACCAAGGTCCTCTTTTCTCTACCATTTCATAAGGTAAGCCCATAGCTTCCGGAATTACCAAAATGTCTGAAAAAATGATCGCTGCATCCACTCCCAAAAGATCAACAGGCTGAATGGTCACCTCAGCCGCTAGCTCTGGAGTTTGTGCTAATTCAATAAAACCGGAAACAGATTCTCTTACCGCTCTGTATTCCGGAAGAATTCTACCTGCCTGGCGCATGAGCCAAACAGGAGTTCTCTCCACTTTTTCACCTTTTGCTGCTCTTAGCAGCAGATCGTTTTGGATTTGCATGGTGCAAAGATAGGAAGCAAATAATATTTGGCTGATAATTCTTGCACATAAAAAAAGACCGGAATCAAGTTCCGGTCCTAATTTTCTTTAAAGCGCACAGTTGTTTTTAATTTCTAGGATAGGTTTTTATAAAATCCTCTTCTTCTATTCCATAATATTCCATGGTAGCCGTGTAATCCGAGTAGTCCATTCTAAAGTTGGCAGGATCTGCAGGAATTACAATTGCCCGGAAAATTTGATTTTGGGTGAAATCTGAACCTAAAGTGGAAGGATCAATTGCGCCATCTAAGAAGCAAATCACATCTCTTCGGGTAAAGTCAAAATTATAAACCAAAATACCATTGTCCAGATAATAAGTTTGAGGCATTAGTCTCCATATGTCTTCACCTTCAAATTCTCCTACTAATAAGTAAACCAAGACCTTATCACTTGCTAAATTGGCAGAAGGAAATGTAAATGAAATTTGGTAATCATTGGCGGCTGTAAAATTGCCCCCAAATTCAAAGGCTTTTCCTACAATAGTTACTCCATCTAAACCATCCAATCCCGGAGGTCCTGGAGGTCCCATTGGACCTTCACATGCCTGAAAAGCCAATAAGGCTATAAGGCTGAAAATTGCGCTAAGTCTTTTCATGTTTAATTATGGGTTAAGTGATTAAAAGAGTTTAAACTAGATCGAAAACTTAGAGACGCAACTCTTGTTCAAAATAGTTTAGTTTATTAAAATATTATTTGGTAATTGATTTAATCTTTAACACGAAATTTCGGAATAGAAAGTTGGTTAAAAATCCTTAAGACGAGATTTACTCCTTAATCGGAGCAATAACTCTTACCTCACTTTCCGAAATTATCTGGTCGATAAATATTCCGGTCAAAGTCAGGTTGGCTGAGTCAGCATAAGTTTTTAATTCCTCCTTCACTGTTTCCGGTCCAGGCATCACCCATTTATTTCCCCTAATCGTAGCGAGTAAATAGCTTGATTCAGTAAAAATCCGAGTTTCATAATTCTCGCCTGTGAGCGATTGATTTAATCCGATGAATACTTTCATCGTGTCTAATTTACCTGCTGGCTCCACTTCATAGATGGTATGAAGGCTAGATCCAGGACGTAAGTTTTTTTGCCCTTCCATTTCCTTAAAGGCTTCTGCAAGCCTCTCATCTTGAGGTATGCCTATAAAATAGATTCCGCTGAGAGGTGGAGGGGTTTTTTGCTCCCAAGTAATTTCAATTGGATTTTTTCCTCCAAGATTTACAAAAACGTAATAGGCTGAAGCTCCAAGAAAAAGAAGAACCAATAGAATTACAAAAACCTTCTTTGCCATAATCAGAATAAGTATCGAACTCCAATCCCGCCTTGACCTTTGATATGGCCCACTCTATCTAACAGCTCTAAAAAGAATCCTACCTCAGCGAAAACTGAAATTGGGGCTTCACTGAAATAATATTCAGCTCCCCCAAATAGCTCAGGCCCAAAATCAATATTGCTTCTTTCTTCTGTCCTTGGTACTAATCCGGGACCTCCGACCTGGCCTTGGCTATATGAGTAATTCACTCTCGTGGAGCGCAATTGGGCGCCTATCCCTGCATAGCCTAAAAGATAGCCTTCAGTGATCTCAAACATATCTGTGATGTCTTCATGCAAAGCTATTCTGCCGTGGATTGATGCTCCTTTTTTGGCACTGTGACCAATGTAAAAGGCATTGGATGCAGGAGGATTATTTTCAAAATCTCTCTGATAATAAGAGTTTCCATTGACTCCTCCGCTTCCGACCATCAATTCCCAAGAGATGTAGTCATCAAAGAAGTCTTTGTAAGTCAAAGAAAATGGTTCTCCTAGACGAACGCCTGCTCCTCTTTCCTGTGCCATAGCAAGAAAAGGCAACAGAAATAAAAGTGTTACTAATCTGTATTTCACGATAATAGTTGGTTTTTGAACTTCTAAGCAAAATTCGGGCTAAATAGCCATCGTTTTCAATTGCATTTGATGCAATTGGGTATAATAGCCACCCTGATTCAGTAAAGAATCGTGCGTTCCCTGCTCTACTATTTCACCTTTATGCAAGACGATAATTTTATCTGCTTTTTGAATAGTGGAAAGCCTGTGAGCAATGACTATGGAGGTTCTCCCTTTCATCATCCTCTCTATAGACTCCTGAATAAGTTCTTCTGTCTCAGTATCTACAGAAGATGTCGCCTCATCCAAGATGATAATTTCAGGATTATATACCATCGCTCTGACAAAGGATATCAGCTGACGCTGTCCAACTGATAAAGTCGCACCTCTTTCCATTACATTGTAATCCAAACCTCCTGGAAGGCGCTCAATAAATTTCTTTGCCCCAACCATTTCAGCCGCCTCCATTACTTGCTCTCTACTGATATTGGGATTGCCTAAGGTGATGTTGTAGTAAATGGTATTGGAAAAAAGGAACACGTCCTGTAATACAACCCCAATGTGTTTTCGTAAGGTGCTTAATTCAAACTCCCTAATGTCCGTACCATCGATGGTGATGGAGCCTTTGTTGATTTCATAAAAGCGGGAAAGCAAATTGATTATTGAAGATTTCCCGGCCCCTGTAGCTCCGACCAGTGCTACTGTTTGTCCCGGTTTTACTTCGAAATTGATATTTTTCAATACATAATCTTCATCAACATAAGCAAACCAAAGATCTTTGACTTGAATATCTCCTTTGACTTTTTCAGGATTGAAATTTCCTTCATTTGCAATATGTTCCTTGCTATCCAGCAATTTGAAAATTCTGGAAGAGCTCACCACGCCCATTTGAAGTGTGTTGAATCGATCAGCAATCATCCGAATTGGACGGAAGAAAAGCTGCAAATACATGATAAAGGAAATCAAAACGCCTATTTGGAGTTCCATGCCCAAAACTCCCACAGCCCCATACCATACCACTAATCCAATACCGATAGCTTGGATGATTTCAGCAACCGGGAAATAAATGGAATAGTAAAGAACTGATCGAATATGCGCTCTTCTATGCTCTCGATTTATTTCTTTGAATTTTTCAAACTCTCTATCTTCCCGATTGAAAATCTGCACGATGTTCATCCCGGTGATATGCTCCTGAAGAAATGAGTTGAGGTTAGAAACAGCATTCCTTACATCATTGAAAGTCACCTTGATTTTCTCTTTGAAAATGTAGGTCGAAATGATCATCAATGGCAGCGTACATAAACTGACTAAAGTAAGCTTCCAGTCGATGTAGAACATCACTCCTAAAATGGTTACCAACTGGAGAAGATCACCAATAATAGCAGCAAGGCCCTCGCTGAATACATCTGCCAGCGTTTCGATATCGGAGATATTTCTAGTAACCAATCTACCGATAGGAGTAGTATCAAAGAATTTCAATTTTAATTTTAACAGGTGATTATAGAGTCGAACCCTTAAATCCCTGATGATCACTTGACCAATCCAGCCTGAATAATAGGTGTGAGCCCATTGAACTATGGCTTGTAAAATCATAAGACCCACTAGAATGTAGATCATTCGAATCAGTCCCTGACTATCTCCAATTGCAACATAGTCATCGATGGCAACCTGAATAAAGTAGGGCCTTGTTGGGGCCAAAAGAGCCAAAGTAATAGTTAAGAATACCAAAAAATAGAATTGGGCCTTATAAGGCTTTACGTATTGATAAAGCTGCCTCAGTACTTTGGTGTCGACTATTTCGCCGGATGATTCTTTTTCTTTCTGTAAGCTCAAGGTATGCTAATCTAAGTAAATATTTTCCGGATATACGATTTTGCTCAGGAATAGCCCCTTTGCCGGAGCAGCTTTTCCAGCTTTGTTTCGATCTTTGGATTTAATTATTTCATCCATTGATTCCACTGGCTTTTTTCCCAAACCTATATCCACTAAAGTTCCGACAATCGCCCGTACCATGCCACGTAAAAAACGATTAGCGGTTATATGGAATAACAATTCCCCATCTTTTTGTTCCCAGTGGGCTTGTTTTATTTGACATCTGAAATGATTGACTTGAGTATGGACTTTACTGAAACATTCGAAGTCCTCATGATTCAGTAAAATTAAAGCCGCATCATTCATTTTCTGGAGATCAGGAGTGAAAAAAGAAGTCCAGGCAAACTCATCTAAAAATGGGCTTTTTCTGAAAATCATCCGGTAAACATAAGATCTTTCTATCGCGTCGAAGCGGGCATGTGCATCATCTGTAACCTTTCTAATCGAATGAATGGCAATTTCCTTAGGGAGAATTCCATTGAGCCCTTTCAGTAACTTTTCCCGGTCAAATTCCTGAGGAATGTCCACGTGACAAACTTGCATGCTGGCATGAACACCGGTGTCAGTTCTTCCGCTTCCCATGATAGTCAAGGGTGTTTTAAAATAGGTGCTCAGGGCAGACTCGATGGATTCCTGCACCGTAAAGGCGTTTTGTTGAATCTGCCAACCATGAAAAGGACCTCCGTGGTAACTCAATTCCAGAAAATATCGCTGAATCCTGCTCATAAGGCGCAAAGATACAATTCCTGCCTGATTCCGATAGCTTCCATAAGGCTTTCCTTGTGAAAGCGGGGATTTGGGCTTTTCTTTGCCAAAAATTATAGAAAAATGATTCAGCGCGTTCAAACCATATTTCTTTTCTTGGTAGTCATCTGTATGGGAGTGACTATTGGTTCAACTCTTTGGGTACAAAGCCAAACTGGCTCAGGTACTGGAGATTCTTGGGAGTTAACTGCCTTTATGTTGAATAATGTGGATTCTAGCGGAGAAGTGATTCAATCCTCTTCCAAATGGTATATTGCCACATTAGCTTCATTTGCCGGTTTATTAGCTTTGATTTCAATTTTTCAGTACAAGAATCGAACCCGTCAGATGATGTTTAATATGATCAATAGTTTGATTATGGTAGGTTTGGTTGTTGCCGTGTTTCTTACTACTAATGGAATCAACTCAGCAATCAATGCAGTAGAATCAGGCAGCTATCAGTTAGGTTTTTGGGTTATTTTGGCTGCAATGGTCTTTAATATGCTAGCCAATCGGTTTATTAGAAAAGATGAGGCTCTGGTCAGGTCAGTTGATAGAATCAGATAAAAGATACCCTGAGGATTTAAATTCTCAGGGTTTTTTTATGGGTTTAAAATTTTGGAATGAATTGAAATCTATTTTCATTTCTTAATTTCATGGCAAATACTTTTGACATGAAATTCGAAACCCTCGCCATACATAAAGGAAATACCAATTCGGATAAAAATAATCCGGTTGTTCAGCCCATTACACTGAGTACTACTTTCCATCACGGAGAGGGTGAAATGCTTTATACTAGAGCAAATAATCCCAATAGGCAGTCCTTGGAGCAAGTAATTGCTGTTTTGGAAAGGGGAGAAGATGCAGCTGCTTTTTCCTCAGGGAATGCTGCAGGAACCGCTGTTTTTCAGGCATTGGAACCGGGTTCTCACATTGTAGCTCCTGATGACATGTATCATGGACTTCATAATTCCATGACCATGTTATTCAAGGGAGTACATGAGGTAAGCTTTGTAGACATGTCCAATCTTGAAGAAGTGAAAAAAGCAATTCGGCCTAACACTAAACTATTTTGGGTTGAGACTCCTTCCAATCCCTTGTTGAAAGTCACAGACATCAGGAAAATCTCCGAGCTAGCAAAAGCTCAGAATGCGCTTTTGGTTTGCGATAATACTTTTGCAACGCCGGTTTTTCAAAACCCAATATTGCTGGGTGCAGATATGGTCATGCATAGCAGTACAAAGTATTTTGGGGGGCATAGCGATATTTTAGGTGGAGCCTTGGTGACTAAAAGTAAAAATGATTTTTGGGAGAAAATCAAAACCGTGCAGAAGGTAGGAGGAGCAGTTCCTTCCGCGATGGATTGTTATTGGTTGTGTCGTAGCATCAGGACTCTTGCCTACAGGATGAAAGGTCATGCTGAGCATGCCATGATTCTGGCAGAGTATTTAAGCGTTCACCCAAAAGTAGAAAAAGTACATTATCCGGGATTGAAATCTCATCCGGGACATGAGGTGGCAGCAGGCCAAATGAGCGGGTTTGGAGGAATTGTTTCTTTTCAAATTAAAGGAGATGCCCAAACGGCAGATCAATTCATTGCTCATCTTCAACTTTTTGCAAATGCAACCAGTCTAGGAGGGGTGGAGAGTTTGATCGAAAGAAGAGCCGCTGTAGAAGGTCCAGATACTAAAACTCCTCCAAATTTGATTCGAATTTCTGTAGGCTTAGAGCATACCGATGATTTGCTGGAGGATTTGGATCATGCTTTTTCCAAGGTTTAATCATTCAAAAGGGTATCCCTTTCTAACCCAGTTGCCTAAACCACCTTCTAAATGGTATATTTTGCTATACCCATTTTTAGCCAAGAACTCAGAAGCTTGCAAGCTCCTGACTCCTGCGCTGCAATAAATCAAGATTTCTTGTTCCTTGGGGAGTTTTAGAATTTCATCCTGAAAATCGGTTCGATAAAAATTGACGGAAATGGCAATGGGAATTTTACCTGACGCGATCTCCTCGGCAGTTCTAACATCTACCAAAAGTGCTTTTCCAGAGGAAAGCTTTTCAGAAAATTCTTTCTCGTCCAGTGAGACAACCGAATTTGCTGCTTCTTCATTGGATTGATTTTCTCCTTTTGGGGTACAGGCCAATACGCTGGTTATGAAGAGAAGTAATAGAGCTAGGTTTTTCATACAGCAAAAAAAAGAAGGTTTATTCTAATTCTTGGTGATTTTTTTCACATTTCTTCATGAGGATACAAAGAAAAAGCTGATACAAATCATAGAAATTTTAGAAAATTAGTTTTATACTTAGGGAAGCAAATGGCAAAATGATGAGAATTCCCAAGGCTCAAATATTCGAAGCGTGTAAACTCAAGCAAGAGCAGATTATTTCTGATTTTAAGACAGAAATATCCAATTTAAAGAGTGAAATCTATGATCGGGATGTTATTCCAAGTCAAGGTGACTCAAGTTCTTCAGAGCGCCACCAGGTCTTGCTCAGATATGAGCAGGAGCTTGAACATTTGGAACAGGAGTTAGGTGTTTTGGATTCTATTTCTGATGAGAAGATTTGTGAAACAGTTGAGCTTGGAGCGGTAGTAATTACTGATTCTCTCAGTTTTTTTGTTTCGATTTCTGCTGAAGAGTTGAATGTAAATGGTGGTAAAATCTTCGGTATCTCCGTTCAGGCTCCACTGTATAAGGCCATGAAAGGAAAGAAAAAGGGAGACACTTTTTCTATCAATCAAAAGCAATATGAGATTTTGGATGTCTATTAATTCCCTTTAAAATCGATTGTTTTTCAATAATTTAGCGAATTATATTAGGATTTTTCTTAACTTTTTAGAAGGTTATATAATAAAAAAGAACCATGCCAGCACAAGCCTTAGAATTAATCTTAGGTAGACAATTTGTCGATAGTCTTAGTATGCCAGCTTTTTTGGTAGACACAGAGGGTAATTTATTATTCTACAATGAACCTGCAGAACAAATTTTCGGACTTCGGTTTGGTGAGACAGGTGGAATGAGAGTAGAGGAATGGTCTACAATTTTTACTCCTACAGATAAAGATGGCAAACTGCTCCCTCCAGAAGGACTACCACTCGTAAAGACCCTGACATCCAAAGAACCGGCCCATGGATCTTTTTATATAGATAATTTGAACGGTGAAAGGATTTTTATCACGGTGACGGCATTTCCAATTATTGGTAGGCCAGATCGGTATCTAGGAGCTATGGCTATGTTTTGGAAAAGCGAAATGCAATGAATATCAAAGTCTGGGGCTGTCGAGGATCCCTTCCTTCTCCAGGGCCTGAAAATAATAAATACGGAGGGAATACATCCTGCGTTCAGGTCTACGATAAGGATACCTGTATTATTTTGGATGCTGGCTCTGGTATCCAACGCCTTGGAAGATTTTTGAGTCCTGAAATTAAGGAAATACATATTTTACTGACTCATCTTCACATAGATCATACGATGGGTCTGGGTTTTTTTCTGCCATTATACAATCCAACGGTTGAGGTTCATTTATGGGGACCTTCTTCCAGCACAGATCCTTTGTTGCAACGATTGAGAAGGTATTTTTCAGCTCCATTATTTCCGGTGAGACTTGGAGATCTGCCCAATCATCCGATTATTCATGAGTTGAGTATGACTGATTTTGAACTTGGAAGATTTAAAATTAAGTCTGAATACGTATGCCACCCTGGGCCGACTCTCGCGTATAGAATTCAATATGAAAATTCAATTTTTGCCTACATTCCAGATCACGAATTAAGAATTGGGTCAGCTGATTTTCCTAATAATCCAGAATGGACAAGTGGCTTTGAAATAGCCAATAATGCAGACTTACTTTTTCACGATGGGTCATATACTATCAAGGAGTATCCCCAAAAAATAGGTTGGGGACATAGTGCTGTAAAAGACGTTATATTATTTGCCCAAATGTGTAAGGTGAAGAGACTTGCTGTATTTCATCATGAACCCACCAATACCGATCAGCAATTAGATGAGATTCTTTTGGGTAATTTGAAAGATCAAACTTTCGATTTTCAAATCGAGATGTGTAGGGAGGGCAATACTTATTCTTTTTGAAGCTATTACAATCGTTTATAATCAATTTTCCGGATACCAGTTTCTCAGTCTAACTTCTACCTCTGGAGTAGATCCACTTACCAAGGTTTTAAATTTTTCTACATCACTCAAACCAATTCCTCCTCGGTAATGATAGGGATAAACTATTCCCGGTTTGAATGCTGATACTGCACTTGCAGCCTGTTCTACATCCATGGTGTAAGGAAGATTCATGCATACAAAGGCAACATCAATATTATTTAAGGACCTCATTTCAGGTATGTCCTCTGTATCTCCTGATAGGTAAAAGTTCTTTCCTCCGAGATTCAAAATATATCCATTACCACGTCCTTTTGGATGCCTAGAGTCAGAAGTTTCCGGTAGGTTGTACATGGGTATGGCTGAAATTCCCACCCCTAAAAGACTTTTCGACTCTCCATTCCCCAAAACTTCCACACTCTTGTATGTATTGGTTGGCAGTTTTTCAGCCACAGCAGAAGGTGTGATGATAATGGTTTGACTTAAATCTAAGCCATCCAATGTTTCTTGATTATGGTGGTCTCCGTGAATATCAGTGATCAGTACTATATCTGCCTTTTTTTGATTGGAGAATCGCTCAGCGCCACCGTAAGGATCGACATAGATTGTTAAGTTTTCATATTCCAATACCACCGTACCATGCAGGATAGGAGTAAATTTTACAGGGTTTTTTTCTGTAGGAATTATATCTTGGGCAAATCCGATACTTGTAAAGAAGAGAAAAAGAATGGTCAGTTTTTTCATGGCGAATGTATGTGGGGTTTAACAAGAAAAGCCTAATCGCTGTTTGGATATTTGATTTAATATCGGGTATTTATCGATTATATTCCACAATATTTTACAAGATTCACATTATGAAGAAACTTTTAATATCGACTGGCGGAGGTGATTGTCCGGGATTGAATGCAGTTATTAGGGGCATCACCAAAAGAGCGTTACAGGAAGGGGAATGGGAAGTTTGGGGAAGTTTTGAAGCATTTAATGGATTGATGGAAGAACCTGCCAGGCTGATCAAATTAGATGAAAAAAATACAGCGGGGATTCATGTTTTGGGAGGGACTATGCTAGGAACTACCAATAAGGGAAATCCTATCAGATTCTCCGAAAAGCAAGCTGATGGAAGCATTAAGGTGGTTAACAAGATTCCAGATTTGGTGGCCAAATTAAAAGCTGAAGGGTTTGAAGCAGTAATCAATATCGGAGGTGATGGCTCACAGGAAATATCTCAGGCTATGCATGAAGCAGGAATGCCAGTAGTCGGAGTACCTAAAACCATCGATAATGACTTGTCTTCCACTGATTTCACTTTTGGTTTCCAAACTGCCGTTCAGATAGCCACAGATTCATTTGATAGGTTAGTAACAACTGCAGCCAGTCATCATAGGGTGATGATCATGGAAGTGATGGGCAGAAATGCCGGTTGGATTGCGCTTTACACTGCCATTGCAGGAGGTGCTGAAATCTGCCTGATTCCTGAAGTTCCCTATGACCTTGATGAAGTTGTCGAGAAAATCGAGTCCAGATATAATAAGGGGCGAGGATTTGTGAACATTGTCATTGCCGAAGGAGCACATGCCAAAGAAGGCTCAATTACTTCCAGTCAGGGAGAAGAGGGGAGGATTTCTGTTCGTTTGGGTGGAGTAGCCTACACCCTCAGTGAACAATTGAAGGCTGCCGGAATAGATGCAGATATCAGAGAGACGGTTCTAGGTCATACCCAGCGAGGTGGAACTCCTATTGCTTTTGATAGAGTGATAGCTTCTGTTTTTGGGGTCAAAGCTTTTGAGTTGGTTTTGGAGAAAAAATTTGGGCAATTAATCGTCCTGTTGAATAATGAGTATACTTCAGTACCAATCAAGGAGGCAATTTCCGCATACAATTATGTAGATCCAAAGGGAACTTTGGTAGCGGCAGCGAAAGGATTAGGGATTAGTTTTGGAGACTGAAAGTCATAATATTCTAATTCCCTTGGCCATCAAACCAGCAAGAATGGGAATGATAATTAAAAGGATTAATTCAGTATAAACGGACCACCTGACCAACTTAGGGATATTGACAATTTGGTCGGGAAGTCCTTTTCCTTGTTTGATAAAGAAAACAGTAGGATAAATAGATATTAGCCCAATTGCGATAAATAAACCTAGTTTCAAGTGAAAGGTAGGATTCTGGCTGTAAAACTCAGTGGGTTTCCCATATCCTCCAAGCCAGAGGGTTAAGCCGACGGCAAGGAGCGTTAGAGCCGAAATACCGTAAAGTCCATCGATTTTTCCTAAAACTTGAATTTGCTTTCTGTTTAATGATTTTTCTATCAAAAAAAACTCAGCGATCAATGTTCCTGCTAAAGCAAATATGGAAACAAAATGAAGGTAGCGTAACAAAATCTCCATGATAAAAATGATTGGACTTCATGAAAGTTCGTTATTTATGAAACGAAATCAAATGACTATTAATGAGAAGAGTAAAATGCGGACTAAAATCAAAAAATAAAACAGAATAAGCTGATACTTTACTTCAGTTGAACGCTTCGCAATTAATTAGTTTTTCCTTTACGTACGCTTTCATAACCCTCTCTAAAGGCCGCCTTTGCTTCCTCCCAGTTTAGGGAAGTGTCAATTATTAGAATAGTAAATAATCCTAAAACAAAGGCGATGATTTCTCTTTTGGTGATTTTTCTCATTTCATAAATTTGATTATTCCCTAAATTTCGAAAAATAACTAAAATCTACATCATAGACTACTTTTGGCTTTAGCCCCAATTCAACTTTTTCAAACATTTCAACGAGTTTCTTACCATCTACGAGTTCAATTGGAGGAGCTCCGTCGCGAGAAGCTTCTTTTTCAGCTTCTCTAGAGAAAGATCCTGTAGTAAGAATAATTCCTTTTTCAGCTCGACCTATCATTGCATTTCGAAAGTCTCCAACTTGAGCTCTTGAGACAGCACCCTCGTAACGTTTACACTGAAAAATCACTTTGAAACTGACAAAGGGGTTTAATTCTAAAACACCGAAACCATCAATTCCTCCATCATGAGATTTTCCTGTGACTTCAACTTTTTCAAAACCATGTTCCCTTAGAAGTTCCTTACAAACATTTTCAAATCCACTTGGTGAAAGAGACTTTAAAACTGATAAAAGATTGTTTTCTGCACTTACTTCCGCGGATTCAGGTGTTTCCTCTTCTTGGTTCTCAATTATTTCTTTTTTTGATTTATCCTTTCTGATTTTCTGATTGATTTCAACCCATTTCAGAAATATTTCCTTTGATTCTTCAGGCGTTAAAATAGTCTTTTTTCCTTTCTCGGTGAGCTTCCATGTTCCTCTTGTAGAGGAATCTAGGAGACCCTCCCAAATTAAATATTGACGAGCCCAAGCTACCTGATTGTGAAAACGATTTCCCCCTGATTTGAGGGTCTCATCCAAGAAACCTTCATCTAATTCAAGATTTTGAGCTATTCTCTCAGAAACTTCTTTTGGTTTTCCTGAGTAACCTAATTCTCTTAAAGCGTCTAACAGAGGACCAAACCATTGTACAAACTCTGCCTGGTTTTTACTTTTTTTCATTTAATTTCTTTCAGAAGTATTTCAACAAAATCATTCATTTGTGAAAAGGCAAACCATTTTTTACCCAGGTCTTTAAGAGAAGCACCAAAATGGTATAAGTCAGAATTATCAACAATTAGAAATCGATCATGACTTTTATTGAATTCTTTGATAAAAATCTTCGGATATTGACTATTATGTTTTTCTATATCTAGCTTGAAGTTTCTATTAATTTCCTTTGTGTAAATGGTTGCTTCAACTTCCGATGATCGTTTATTTAATAGTATTAAGATTGTTTCATCAACATAATTATCGATTAGTATTATTTCCTTTTTGGCTGATTTAATTAAACCAGCAACAAAAGTGTATGCATCGAAAATTTGTCCATCGAAAAAAATTCCTTTTTGAGGTTTCAATTGGTCCTTTTCCAAAGCATTGAACAATTGGTCAAACTTTTTTTCATTTTCAAGCTGCTTTGTTTCTAATTGAAACAAACGGTGAAAAAGTGGAGCGCTTTGTATCAGTAATTTTCTCATTTCAACAAACGCTTTCATTATCTCTACACTTACCTGAACTGCTGTATCTGTCTGTAATACAGATGAAAGCATGGCTATACCCTGTTCGGTGAAAACATAAGGTAAAGTTCTTCTTCCTCCGTGGGTATTTGAAGTACCAGAATGGTACTTCAAGTTTCCCCATTCACTTTTGGTCAATTGAAACACAAAAGAATTTGGAAATCTCTTAGGGTTACGGTTTACTGCTCGATTTATAAATTTAGTCTCGGTTTGATAAAGTACGGCCAAATCACTGTCCAACATCACCTGTTGTTCTCTGATTGTTAGAATTTTATTTTCTATTTCTTTTAATTCTTGAGAACTCATATTCAATAAAAAATATCAAAACATCAACCTGCCCATCCCTCTCTGTCCAGGCTTCGGTATTGAATGGCTTCTGCTAAGTGTTCTACTTTAATATCGGCTGAATCCGCAATATCAGCAATGGTTCTGGCTACTTTCAGGATTCTGTCATAGGCTCTGGCTGATAAGCCAAGCCTTTCCATAGCAGTTTTGAGTAGAGCCTTGCCAGCTTCATTAATTTGGCAAACTTCCTTCACCATATGAGAGGGCATCATTGCATTACAATAAACTTCAGGATTGTTGGAAAAACGCTCTTTTTGCCTGTCTCTTCCCTGAATTACACGTTCTCGAATAGCTTTGCTGGATTCACTCTTTCTGGTGGAGGTCATCTCATCAAATTTAACAGGAGTCACTTCCACATGTAAGTCTATTCGGTCTAGAAGCGGGCCTGAGACTTTGTTCAGGTAGCGTTGAACTATTCCCGGGCCACAAACGCACTCTTTTTCCGGGTGATTGTAATACCCACATGGGCAAGGGTTCATGCTTGCGATTAGCATGAAATTCGCAGGGTAATCAACTGAGACTTTTGCCCTTGAAATGGTCACTTTCCGCTCTTCCAAAGGCTGGCGCATCACTTCTAACACTGTTCTTTTGAACTCGGGTAATTCGTCTAAAAAAAGAACTCCATTATGAGCTAGGGAAATTTCTCCAGGTTGGGGATTGCCTCCTCCACCAACTAAGGCTACGTCGGAAATCGTATGGTGGGGGCTTCGAAATGGCCTATTAGCCAATAAAGAGGCATTTTTTCCTAGTTTTCCCGCAACTGAATGTATTTTAGTAGCTTCCAGAGCTTCCTGTAAGGATAGTGGAGGCAATATCGAAGGCAGTCTTTTAGCCAGCATGGTTTTTCCTGCCCCGGGAGGCCCAATCATGATCACATTATGCCCTCCTGCTGCTGCGATTTCCATAGCCCTTTTGATATTTTCCTGACCTTGTACATCCGCAAAATCAAACTCTACATCATCCAGCGAGTGGTAGAAAATTTCTCTCGTATCAGTGATCAAAGGCTCAATGGCGAGGTCCCCCATTAAAAAATCGGCTGCTTGATTTAGAGTTTCTACTCCGATGATATCCAAACTATTGACTATAGAGGCTTCCTTGGCATTTTCCAAAGGAAGAATAAAGCCCTTAAAACCTCTTTTTCTAGCTTCAATCGCAATGGGAAGAACTCCTTTGATTGGCCTTAGTTTACCATCCAATGCGAGTTCGCCCATAATGACATATCGGTCTAGTTCCGGAAATTCCACCTGCTCAGAGGCCTGCAAAATCCCCATTGCAATAGGAAGGTCATAGGCAGACCCTTCTTTTCTAATATCAGCGGGAGCCAGGTTGATGACTACTTTTTGGCGAGGCATTCTAAAACCAAAATATTTCAGAGCTGATTCCACCCTTTGTTGAGATTCTTTCACAGCAGAATCAGGCAGGCCTACCATGTAAAAACTGGTACCTTGTCCAACATTGACTTCTATTGTTATAAGATTTGCGTCTACTCCTGAGACTGCGCTTCCAAAAGTTTTTGCGACCATAATGAAAAAAGGAAACCGATTGGTTTCCTTAAATATACTATTAGTTAATAATTATTTATCAATCCTTCGTGAAATTTTGTCTTGGAGGAAGTGTTCCAGATTCAGGTTCAGAACTTTTCGTAGGAGCTGATTTAGGTTTTTCAGGTAAGTCAGGATGCTCAAAATCATAGATTTTAGCTTTTAATTTATTAATCTCAATTTCCATTTTGTTGATTTTGGAATTTTGGGATGAGGAAACTGCTTTACCTATTCCCCAGTTAATCAAAAACAAGACAAAACCAATCAAAAGGATAGTAACCATGGACTGAGAGGTGACTTCCTGCATTCCAAAAAGGCCTCCTAATGTGTCAAAAGCCATAAAAAACACCAAATAAAGAAGGAAATAGACCAACAGGACAATCTGAAGTACTTGGTGAAACTTTTTCATAATTTTATCAATTAAATTTTTCGAATATACTAAACTGACTGAATACTGGAAAGCTTTTGATATAAGCCCTCTCTTTGCATCAGCTCTGTATGTGTGCCACTTTGAACAATCCTTCCCTTTTCAATTACGAGAATTTCATCTGCATGTTGGATGGTGCTTAGGCGATGGGCAATTACTAATGTAGTTCTGTTTTTCATCAATTTGGTAAGAGCTTCCTGGACTAGTAATTCAGATTCAGAGTCCAGTGCAGAAGTCGCCTCGTCCAAAATCAAAATTGGAGGGTTTTTTAGAACTGCTCTGGCAATACTCAGTCTTTGTCTTTGTCCTCCGGAAAGTAAAGATCCTCGTTCTCCTATACTACTTTGGTAGCCATCTTCCATCTTTATGATGAACTCATGGGCATTGGCAATTTTGGCTGCCTCCATGACTTGTTCCTCGGTAATGTTTTCAAGCCCAAAAGCTATGTTATTGAAAACAGTGTCATTGAATAAAATGGATTCTTGGGTAACTATTCCCATGAGCCTTCTAAGACCTTCCATGTCAAACTTTCTCAGGTCTTTTCCATCTAACAGGATTTCTCCTTCTGTAGGATCATAAAATCTGGGAACTAAGTCGGCAAGCGTAGATTTCCCTCCCCCTGAAGGACCAACCAATGCGATAGTCTTCCCTTTTTCCAAAGAAAAATTGATGTCCTGAAGTACCCTCTGATCCTGATAAGCAAAGCTGACATTTTTGAATTCAATGCCTTGATTGAATCCTTCCGGAAATATGGGCTTTTCAGGATTTTTTATTTTAGAGGGAGTATCTACTACTTCGAAAATCCGCTCCGCAGAGGCTATCCCCCTTTGAATACTGCTGACTGCTCTAGAGATTTCTTTAGCTGGATTGAGTACTTGCGTAAAGATGATAATGTAGGTGATGAAGTCAGATGCGCTTAAGTCTGAATTTCCACTTAATACCAAACTGCCACCATAAACAAGAATCCCTGCAACTACAGTGACTCCCAAAAACTGGGAAATAGGAGAGGCTAACTCATTTTTGCGGGCCATATTCACATTGACGGCCGCATAGTAATCAGTTTCCTGATCAAATTTGCCAAACATGAATCGCTCTGCGTTGAAGGCTTTGATCACACGCATTCCTCCTAAAGTTTCGTCTAGGATATTGACAATTCTACCCAAAGATTGCTGACTTTGAACAGCTCTTTTTTTCAAGCGACGGGTAATCCCTCCTATAATTGCTCCAGAAATGGGAATGATTAAGATGGTGAACAAAGTCAATTTGACAGACATGAAAAACAGCACCGCAAAATAAAGGATGATGGTGGCCGGCTCTCTGAAAACAACTCTCAATGACTGTACAATAGTATTTTCAACTTCCTGAACATCATTGGTCATTTTTGACATCAAATCACCTTTTCGTTCATTGGAAAAATATCCAATGTGAAACCTTGTCACCTGACCGAATATATCGGAGCGCATATGCTTGATGACAACAGCGCGAACTTTTGCTAATACTACTCCTGAGAGATAGGTGAATAAGTTGGAAAGAAAAACGGAGCAAACGATAATGATACAGACGAATATCAGGGTCCCCACCTTTCCATAATCATCCTGAATATCGAGAAAATAATGATTGAATAAGCCCGTGAAGTATTCAATGGACAGAGAGAATTCAGGTAGAGTCCTGTATTGCTCCAAGGTCTGAGGATCTACTTGCTCAAATATGACATCAAATAAGGGCTTTAATAAAGTGAAGTTTACTAAGCCAAAAATGATGGAAAAAAGCGTGTAGAGAATATATGTAGGAACGAATCTTCCAAAGGGTCTAGCGTAGGATAGAATTCGTAAATAAGTCTTCATGCAGGTTTATTCGGTAATCCAGGCGGCAAGTTACGCAAAATTGAATTCCGCTTAGAAATTGAAATCAGGACGGATAAAGTTCCATCGAATTCCCAATTGCAAAAACTGGCTGTTTTCAGGAGCATCTAAGTCTTGGGCAGTTCTTCTTCTGAAGGTATGGGAGGCATCAATGAAGAAGTTATGTTTCAGCATATAGCTTGCCACTAGGTTAGACTGGACAACAGTGTTTTCTATTCCCTGTCCTGTAATATTTCCGAAAAGGCCGGTAGGACTACCATTTAACCTGTTTTTCAAGACATCACCACCCCAATTGGTATTCTGATCAGGATCGTCTCCATAAAGTTGATACATTCCCAATAGGCTGATATTCAATTTTGGAATTGGTTGGAATCGAACTATTCCCAAAAACTCCTTGAAATTAGCACCCAAAGGATGGGTTAAGGGAGTTCTCCAATTAGAGAAGGATTGATAGTCAAACTTTTCCTGAAAGGTATAAGGTCTAGCAGAATTGAATTCCAGCTGCAAATCCAGATTAGAAACCTCGAAGGCATTGATGTATTTATATCCGGCTTGAACTCCGTATTTGTTTCTTTTAGATCCTTTGCCATCTATTCCAAAAAACTCATTAAACACGAACTCATCTAAGGCAAACTGTCCGTACAATTGCATACCTGGATAAAAATTCCATTTACCATCCATTCCCAGCATGACTTTGTCTGGAGTTCCCAATTGCTGCTCAACCCAACGGAAGAACACAATAGGGTTAAAATAATTAAAGTTGACTTTGTCTGTCATGACAGATTCAAAGAATCCTAGGTTCAATTTTTTGCCCACATTGAACCCCAGTCGGTGCATAGAAAAGTATTTTTGCGGATAGCGTCCGTCGGTTGGTCTTCCCCTGTTGTATAGAACGTCCGCAGTCATTTGGGTCCATAGGTTTGTCACCTGAAACTTCCAGACTTTGGTGTTCAATTTGACAAACATGTAGGGATTGGAAAAGTCAGAAAGTAAAAAGGAGCGGTAACCTTCTCCTACAAAATTTCTGTCATGCCCAACCTGCGCTTGAATACTTTTGGTCAAATGAAAGTTGACATGTCCTCTTGCAGAAAAATAGCTGTATCCTTGCCCATTATATTCTTTCCAGAATCCTTCTCCTGGAACAGCGCCATTATGTGCTGCGTAATTTTTAACCCAAGAAGGAAAGAAAACCTCCGAAGTAGTCATGTAGGTGAAAAAGCTCACTTTTTTGTCTATAGAACCCCTGACGACAATCCCTCTGCTCAACTGGGCGGGGTTTTGATCATTATCAGTCTCCATACCACCTGAAATATAAAGTACAGGACTCAGGTGTATGTCAAAATCATCACTGTAATAATGCGCGAAGTCTCCTGGTCTTCTATAGATCTTTTTGAGAAAAGGATTTTTGGATTCTGGGGTTTCTTGGTTGACAAACTCCCAATTGTCTTGTGCCAAATACGCTAAGTTAAACCTATCAGAGGAACTCTGAATTACCGGATCGTTCACCAAACTGTCCAAATATTTTGCTACAATATCCCTTCTGTAGGGTTTGAATCCAGTTTGAAAAAAGGGGTTGTTTTGTCCCTGCAAAATTTCGTAGCGCTCTATACGATGATAATAATCTCTTTCGTAAGGAATATAGCTTCCTTGTGCAAGGGTTGATGTGTGAGATGTTAGCAACATTAAAAAAAACAGGTTGCTCCAAGCAAGGTAATGGCAGGTAAGTTTTTGCATCATTTAAAACTAGGAAAGAATTGAAAATTCGAAATAAATATTCACAAAAAGATATAGTGTTGTCGATAATTTCATCTGAAACATGGTTTCGAAAATATAATTAGTGAACTACATGGTTAGACGTTTAATTGGAATGGGTATTGCCAGTACACACATAAATAAATTTCCATATGAAAACTTCAAATCAAATTTTAATTGGCCTTGCTTTAGGAGGGGTTTTACTGGGGACTCCCTCTTGTAAAACTAGTAATGCTGTCAAAGGAGCTGCAATCGGCGGTACCACTGGAGGAGTTTTGGGTGGAATAATTGCCGGTAAAAAAAATACTGCAACAGGTATTATTATTGGCTCAGCAATAGGAGGAACTGCTGGCGCTATCATTGGAAGGCAAATGGATAAGCAAGCAGAAGAGTTGAGAAGAGACCTGAAGGGTGCGAAGGTGGAAAGGGTTGGAGAAGGAATAAAAATCACTTTTGATTCAGGTTTATTGTTTGGTTTTGACCAATCAGCTTTGACTCCGGCTTCCAAATCAAACCTTCAAGATTTAGCTAAAACCCTAAACAAATACCCTGATACAAATATTCTGATCGAGGGGCATACAGATAATGTTGGGGAAGATGGCTACAATTTGACCCTTTCTAAGCAACGGGCACAATCAGTGGACGCATTTTTGACAAACCTTGGAGTAAATTCTCAAAGAATAACAAATAAAGGTTTAGGAGAAAATTATCCAGTGGTTTCTAACGACACTCCATCCGGAAGAGCCCAGAATAGAAGGGTAGAAGTGGCCATTTATGCCAACAAAAAAATGAAAAGGATGGCTAGACGAGGACAATTAGGTTAATTTTGAAGACTCAGAGTAGTCTGAATTGGAGCAAAAGATGATGGAGTTGGAGAACTCTTAGAAAATAATCGCTACTTAGAAAACATTCAGGTAACGAGCTTTAATATTTTCCATAAAGATTTGGTGAGTTTTACGAAAAAGAATAACTTTGTGCCTCATTTGAAAAAGCTACTCCAAAAATACTAGTAATATGAAAGCTGATATTCATCCAAACTACAGAGACGTTGTGTTTTATGACACTTCTTCTGAGTTTAAATTCTTAACTAAATCAACTATCGAAACAGACGAAACTATCGTTTGGGAAGACGGTAAAGAATATCCTGTGTACAAGATCGAAGTGAGCTCTGAGTCTCACCCATTCTACACTGGTAAGAAAATGTTGCTCGATACTGCTGGTCGAGTGGAGAAATTCAACAGAAGATACGCAAAGAAGTAATTCTTATTTGCTTACAGCTAAAAAGTCTTCCGGAGCATGGATTCCGGGAGACTTTTTTATTTTTGCCCCATGGAAAATATACTTTTGTTTGATGACCCCTCCATCAGAGGTTCCTTGCTGCCATTTGCCTTTACAAGACCCATCGCTGACTTTCGGGTTGGTATTTTGAAAATATCTGAAAAATGGGAAAAGCGCAGTGGTAAATCTGTTTCTTTTCTGACTCAAGACTATTTGCAAAAGAAATTTCCCCGAGCAGAGGGGCATTTGTTGGCTATAAACGGTGCTTGGCTTCCGGATGAAAAATCAGTGGAGGCTATTGAAAACTTGAAGGAGGATGAGTCTATATTTTTTGGAAAAATACTTCTGGCGAGTAAAATCCAGCCAGGTGAATCCAATCTTAGTTACGCAGCCGAAAAGAAAGTAATCCAAATTCAAGGTGAGCCTACTTTGATCCAAAAGACCTGGAATATTTTCCAATATAATGGGTCGGAGATCAAGAAAGACTTTGAGTTATTGACCAAGGGAAGGAAATCAAAAGAACTTACAGATCCTTTTACAAAAGTTTACAATCCTGAGCAGGTATTCATTGAAGAAGGTGCAATCATAAAGGCTGCGGTTTTGAATGCAGAAGGAGGGCCAATCTACATCGGAAAAAATACAGAGATCCAGGAAGGTTCTTTAATTCGGGGGCCATTTGCACTTTGTGATCATTCTACGGTAAATATGGGAGCCAAACTCAGAGGAGATACTACAGTAGGACCTCATAGTAAAGTTGGTGGAGAAATTTCCAACTCCGTCATTTTTGGTTATTCAAATAAAGGTCATGAAGGGTTCCTGGGAAATTCCGTGATTGGCGAATGGTGTAACATGGGGGCTGATACCAATACTTCCAACCTAAAAAACAACTATGCTCCTGTCAAGCTTTGGGATTACACCCGTGGAGGCTTTGCCAATACAGGTCTGCAATTTTGCGGATTGATGATGGGAGATCATTCCAAATGTGGAATCAATACCATGTTCAATACGGGAACGGTAGTCGGTGTAGGAGCAAATGTTTTTGGAGACGGATTTCCGAGAAATTTTATTCCTTCTTTTGCTTGGGGTGGAGCCGCAGGATTATCTACCTTTCAATTTCCTAAATTCGAAGAAACAGCCAAAGCAGTGATGGCCAGAAGAAAATTGGAGTGGACAGATACGGAAGCTGAGATCTTTCAAAAAGTTTTCGATTTGTCCAAGAACTATAGAATTTGGGAAAAGAACTCCTGATCAAAAGAACATGAAATTTGCCGACATTCCGGGGCTTCCCGAAACCAAAGAACATCTGATCAATGCAGTCAAAAACAACCATTTGGCTCATGCACTTCTTTTTTACGGTCCTGAGGGTTCAGCTAATTTAACCATGCCCCTTGCCCTGGCCACTTACTTATATTGCCAAAACCCAAGTGATTCAGACTCTTGTGGCACTTGCCCCTCCTGTCAACGAATGGCAAAATTAGTCATGCCGGACTTAAACTTTGCTTTTCCAGTCATTTCTTCCAAAAAGGAAGATAGCAGAGAAGATGGGCAAGATAAAAAAGTGGATTATCTGGCTAATTGGAGGAAGTTTGTACAGGAGCATCCCTACGGCAATGTCCATGATTACATATATTTCAATGGCTTCGAAAAGAAACAATTGAATATTTCTGTAGGAGCAGCCCGTCAGATTATCCAAACACTTTCATTGGTTTCCTTTGAGGGGGGATATAAAATCATGATGATTTGGGGAGTTGAGTTTTTGAATCAACAGGCAGCGAATGCCTTGTTGAAAATCTTGGAAGAACCTCAGCCGAAAACTATTTTCATGCTCATTACCACTCAGCCCGAGCAGCTTTTGACCACTATACTGTCGAGAACTCAAAAGGTATCCATAAGGGCTTTCAGGGATGAGGAAGTTCATCAGTATCTAGTGAATTCCGGTCTATGTGACGAGCAAACCGCTACTCAAATCTCCATGATAGCAGATGGAAACCTGAGAGAGGCTATGAGATTGGTTAATCAGGTGGAAGATCAGCAAGTCTCTTGGATCAGAAACTGGTTTAGGATGTGTCATAGCAAAAACTTCAAGGAGGTTTTCGCAATAGCTGATATATTTCACAAGTTTGATAAGGAAGCTCAAAAGTCCATTATTCAGGCTGGAATGAATGTTTTGAGAGAGATTCTGCTCAAAAATGCCGCAGTAGATTCGCTTTTAAGAACCAAAGGAGAGGATAGGGATTTTATAGAAAAAATCAGTGGTAAGGTACT
The DNA here is from genome assembly GCF_007655305.1 of Algoriphagus algorifonticola. Classification (GTDB taxonomy): domain Bacteria; phylum Bacteroidota; class Bacteroidia; order Cytophagales; family Cyclobacteriaceae; genus Algoriphagus; species Algoriphagus algorifonticola. The sequence goes on along the minus strand of NZ_VLOG01000019.1, from coordinate 117,280 downwards.
CCAGGAAGAGCATATCCCAGGATTATACGAGCACTTCAATAATGCCTATTATCATTTAGAAAGAAATGGCAATGCTAAATTGATTTTTACTGATCTTTCTATGGAGATTGTGCTGCTAATGGCTAAAATAGACTAAGATGGAAAAGAAAATCATTGGCAGAAAAGAGAAAATATCCTTGCCAGACTTGGGTTTAAAGCTAGTCTGGGCAAAAGTGGACACCGGTGCTTATACCAGTTCGGTGCATGCTGAAAATATTCGATTAGAAAACAGAGATGGAAAAGAAGTACTAGTATTTGAAGCATTACTTCCCGACCACAAAAAATTCACAGGCAAGGAAGTGGTTGTCGAAAATTTCCGTGAAAAGAAAGTAAAAAACTCTTTTGGTCAAGCTGAAACCCGGTTTCTAATTATTACAAAGATGATTTTGGCAGGTGAAACTTTTGATGCAGAAGTGACACTTACCGATAGGTCCAGTATGAAAAACGCTATTTTACTGGGAAGAAAAATACTCCGAAACCGATTCTTGGTGGACGTGTCAGGCATGAATCTCGCAAAAGCCTACAGAAAAAAATAATTATGAAAATCGCAATCCTTTCAAGGAACCCTAATTTATATTCTACCAAAAGGCTTTATCAGGCTATTCAAGCAGCTGGACATGAAGCTATGATTGTCAACCACAGTATTTGTGACTTGATTATTGAGCAGGATGGGCCCTCGATCATTTACAAGGGAGAAAAACTCACCGGCGTGGATGCTATCATCCCTCGAGTGGGAGCTTCTGTGACTTTTTATGGCACTGCTGTAGTTCGCCAATTTGAACTGATGGGCGCATTTTCGGCTGTCAATTCACAGGCAATTGTACGGAGTCGAGATAAGCTGAGAAGTTTACAAATTCTTTCGAAAGCAGGCTTGGGGATGCCTAAAACTGCATTTACCAACTTTTCTAAAGGTGGAGAAAAGCAGTTGATAGAACACGTAGGCGGGGCTCCTCTGATCATCAAACTATTGGAAGGTACTCAAGGCCTTGGGGTAGTATTGGCAGAGACCAAGAAAGCCGGGCAATCAGTTATAGAAGCATTTCACGGTCTGAGAGCGAGGATCATTGTTCAGGAGTTTATCAAGGAAGCTAAAGGGGCAGATATCCGGGCCTTTGTAGTCAATGGAAAGGTGGTAGGAGCAATGAAAAGACAAGGGGCAGAAGGAGAGTTTAGATCCAATTTGCACCGGGGAGGAAAAGCTACCGTCATAAAATTGAGCAGAGCTGAAAAGCAGGCAGCACTAGGAGCGGCCAAAGCCTTAGGCCTTGACGTGGCAGGGGTCGATATGCTTCAGTCTGCCAGAGGTCCTTTGATCTTGGAAGTAAATAGTTCTCCTGGTTTGGAAGGAATTGAAAAGGCGACTGGGCTTGATATAGCTGCTGAGATTATCAAGTTTATAGAAGAAAGAGTAAACAAAAAGAATAGCCCAAAGAGGGTCAACGATCAATGAGAAAGGTTAAAATCGGAACCAGAGGTAGCAAATTGGCTTTGTGGCAGGCCTATCATGTGGAGGATTTGCTTAAAAAGTCTGGATTGGAGTCAGAAATAGTGATTATTGATACTAAAGGGGATCAAATTTTAGATGTCTCTATCTCCAAAATTGGCAGTAAAGGAGTTTTTACCCAAGAATTGGAGGATCAACTATTGGATGGCCGAATCGATATAGCCGTGCACTCTGCGAAAGATATGCAGTCCAATCTTCCTGAAGGATTTGAAATCATTGCTTTTACCGAAAGAGAAAAAGAAAACGATGTGCTCCTTTCTCACAAAAAAGGAATCAATTTGAAAGACGCATCTCAGCCTTTGGTTTTGGGTACTTCTTCCACCAGGAGAGTAGCGACATTAAAGCATTTTTATCCTCATGTGAAAACGGTTGAGGTAAGAGGTAATCTTCAAACCCGAATTCGAAAAATGGAGGAAGGTCTTTGCGATGCTTTACTACTTGCTTTTGCAGGGGTTCATAGAATGGGTTACGACGATCAGATCGTTGAAGAATTATCTTTGGAGGAGTTTACTCCTGCTGTTGGTCAGGGTTCTGTGGCCATAGAAGTAGCTACAATCTTGGATTCTGAAATCAAAAATCAACTTATTCAGGCATGTAACCATCAAGAAACCTCACTCAAATTGAGGGCGGAACGTGCATATTTAAGAGTATTGGAAGGAGGATGTAGTATTCCGGTATTTGCTTTAGCTCAGACAGAGCAAGATCAATTGATTTTAAAGGGAGGGATTGTTAGTCTGGATGGAGCTGAGAGAATTATATTGGAAGTAAAAGGTAGTCTTGAAAATCCGGAGGCCATTGGTCAGGAATTGGCCGAAAAGGTATTTGCCGCCGGAGGCAAGAAAATCTTAGATCAAATCAAATCAACATTGAATTCATGATTAAATATTGTGCTTTTTGGGGCATTTTAGCCCTAGGTCTTCTGATGTCTTGTGCAGGGCAGAAAGAACAAGTTGTCAGAATAGACACCCGTCATGGGGAAATTGTAGCTATCTTATTTGATGATACACCTGCTCATACAAACAATTTTCTGGACTTGGCCAAGTCAGGAAGGTTTGATTCAACAGAGTTTCATAGAGTTTTGCCTGATTTCATGATTCAAGGAGGAGATGTTTTTACCAAAGAAGAAATGCCCGCTGAGGAGTGGCCTACTTTACCGGCAGAGATCTTACCCCATCATTTTCATAAAAAAGGGGTTATCGCTGCAGCAAGACAGGGAAATAATATCAATCCACAAAAGCGGTCAAGTGGTTCTCAGTTTTACATTGTCTTGGGGAAAGTCTACAGCCAAGACGAGCTCATTACAGACATGGCTAAATTGCAGGCTGCTTTTATGCAATATGTCCAGCTACAGAGTCAGGATAAACTCAGACAGGAATATACACGACTCTATGAGTTACAGGAGTTTGATTCGTTGACTAATCTGATGATTTCCAAACGAAAAGAAATCGAACAGTCCTTGAATATGAAGCTTACCAAAGATATGTCTGCTGAAAGAATAGAAGCATACACCACGGTGGGAGGGACTCCTCATTTGGATGATGAATACACTGTTTTCGGCGAGGTTATTTCAGGGATAGATGTAGCGGAAAAGATTGCTCAAGAACAGCGAGGAGCAAGGGATAAGCCTTTGAATCCAGTCTATTTGAAAATGTCAGTAGAGCCTATGACCAAAGATAAAATCACCAAAGAATTCGGCTATCAATTTCCCAATGGCAACTAAAAAGAAAATCCTAATCACAGGTGCTAATGGTCTATTGGGCCAAAAATTGGTAAACCAATTGGTTAAAGAGCAACAATTTCAAGTAATAGCTACTGGAAGAGGATCCTGTAGGTTACCTGGGGACGGTTTTGAATACTTCCAATTAAACCTTGAAAATGAAGAGGAAGTAGCAAAAGTTCTATCCGAAACCCAGCCTGATGTAATCATTCATGGTGCTGCAATGACACATGTGGACCAATGTGAATTGAATCAGGAGGATTGTTATAAAGCTAACGTATTGGCTACTCAATATTTGACAGCAGAAGCTGAAAAGCTGAAAGTCCATTTTATTTTCGTTTCTACTGATTTTGTTTTTTCCGGTGAAGAAGGCCCTCTTTCTGAGGAAGCTGTTCCGGATCCTGTAAATTATTATGGAGAGACCAAGCTAGAAGGTGAGCGACTAGTACAGGCAATGAAAAATAAATGGGCAATAGCCAGAACTGTTTTGGTATTTGGTTTAGGGCATGATATGAGCCGAAGCAATATCATTCTTTGGGTGAAAGATAGCTTGGAGGCAGGGAAAGAGATTCAGGTAGTGGATGATCAATTCAGAACTCCAACTTTGGCAGAAGATCTCGCGGCGGGATGTATCTTGATTGCCAATCAGGGGGCCGAAGGAGTGTACCATATTTCCGGTCCTGACTATTTAACTCCCTATCAGATGGCAGTTGAGACAGCGGAGTATTTCAAGCTAGATCAGAGTTTGATCAAGCGTACAGACTCAACACAATTTACTCAACCCGCAAAAAGGCCTTTGAAAACAGGCTTTAAAATTGAAAAAGCCCAAAAAGAGCTGGGTTTTGAGCCCAAAAGTTTCCGAACGGCAATTGGTATTTTAGCAAAACAAATTATCTTAGCCCGCTCTTGAAAAGCAGTTTATACCCTTTAATTTAACTTTAGCATAATCTATGGCAGTAAGCGCAAATACCGAAGGCAGGGGCCAATGGGGATCTAGTCTCGGTTTTATCATGGCCGCAGCAGGCTCGGCAGTAGGCTTGGGAAATATTTGGAGATTTCCATATTTAACCGGTCAAAATGGAGGTGGTGCATTCGTTTTTGTTTACATCATCTGCGTCTTATTCATCGGAATACCTCTTTTATTTAATGAAATTGCTTTGGGAAGACGTTCCGGTAAAAATCCTATCGGAGCTATTCGTGATACAGGAGGAAATAAGTTTTGGCAGACAGCAGGCGTACTTTGTGTATTGGTCTGCTTTTTTGTTTTTAGTTATTATTCAGTGATAGCCGGCTGGACAGTTGGGTATATTTTCACTGAAATTATCAACCTTCCGGTAGATTTTGAGGTGTTTGTACAAACACCTATGTATGTGATTCCATTGACGTTTCTCTTCATCCTACTGACAATCCTGATTGTATTGGGAGGTGTCTCCGGAGGTATTGAAAAGGCCGCTAAGTTTTTGATGCCAGTATTGTTTATTATCATCATTTTCATTGCGGGTAGATCGGTAACTTTGGAAGGTGCAGAAGCAGGGATTCAGTATTATTTGAATCCGGATTTCTCCAAAATCAACGGGACAGTGATCTTACAAGCTTTGGGTCAGGCTTTCTTTTCTATGTCAGTGGGTTGGGGCTTGATGATCACATTCGGCTCCTATTTACCTAAAGAATCCAATATCATCCAATCTTCAGGTTGGATCGCAGGTATGGATACCATGGTCGCTCTATTAGGTGGTTTGATGGTTTTCCCTGCCTTGTTTGCCTTATTGCCTGGGAAAGATCCGGCTGCAGGTCCTGCATTGGTATTCGATGTATTGCCAAAAGTATTTGATGCCATGCCAGGCGGTAACATCATAGGCTCATTATTCTTCTTGTTGCTGATGGTTGCAGCTTTGACTTCTACTATCTCCATGCTGGAGGTTCCAGTTGCCTATTTGATTGATGATAGAAAATGGAACCGTAAAAAAGCAACCTGGATAGTTGGTATAGCAGCGATGATCATGTCTGTTCCGTCTGCTTTGTCATCCATTGAAGGAAACTTCTTTAATACGATTAATTTCAATTTCCTCAGCAATCCTATCCAAGGATTTTTTGGAGCAATGGACTTTATCTTCGGAACATTTGCAGTGGTTATTATTTGTTTGATGCTTTCACTTTATACCGGCTGGGGCCAGAAAATTGCAGACTATGCTGATAAATTGGCAAGTGGGGCCCCTGGTTTTAAAGGTATCTACAGAAAGGGCTGGATCTTCTTTATCAAATGGGTATGTCCAGTTGTCATCATACTGCTTATCTTAAATATGATTGGTCTTTTTGGGGCACCTCAAGCGGCTTAAACGAATTACAATTCTAAATGAGGAGGCATTAGGCCTCCTTTTTTTTTGAAAATATTTTCATAGAATAACGATTTTATTAAGTATTTGTGTATCTTATGTCAACAAAATTGTATTTCATGAGAGTACTAGTTGTCGACGATGATAATTTACATCTATTGATTCTTCGAAAAATCTTCGAAAAGTCTCAGGATACAGTGGTTGTAGCTCATAATGGCATAGAAGCTATAGAGGAGTTGAGGAAGGATCCTAATTTCAATGTGATACTTACAGATATCATGATGCCTGAAATGGATGGGCTAGAGTTACTGGGTAGAATAAAGAGTGATTTGAAAACCCAAAGCATCCCCGTGATAGGATTTACAGCAGGAGATGTAGAATATTATAGAAGAAAATCTTTAATCCCATTTGATGTATTGGTTCCCAAACCCATGGATTTCTGGGATTTACATCTCTTGGCTAAGAAAAAGGCCCTTACCAATTTGAATTGATTTTTGAGATTTATCCTGTTAGGAAAATCTTTTTTGAAAATTGTCGTTTAAGGAATTAAACCAATTTTCTCTATCATGAAAAAATTTTCAGTTCTTTTCACATTCTTTCTTATTTGTGCTATTCCAGCATTTTCTCAAAACTTTGGTCTTGGTATTAAGGCTGGCTTAAGTAGCACTGAAGTTGATTTTAAATCAGAAGAATTTATTCCTTCAGATTCTCAATTGGGTTATCACGTAGGTTTATTTGCCAGATTTGGTGGGGCAGGTTTTTTTGTACAGCCAGAGTTCCTTTTTACCCAAACTAGTGGTGAATTCATTTTCAGATCAAATCCACAGGCTCAGGGAGAAAAATTTGAAGCAAACTTTAACCGCTTGGATATTCCTGTTATGCTGGGCTTTAGAGTTCTGAAAGTCTTACGCGTTCAGGCTGGGCCCATTGCAAGTTTGAATATTGATTCAAATCTCAAAAATGCGGGTGGAACTGTTCAAGATGCTGAATTTAGTAATGCCACCCTGGGTTATCAGGCAGGTTTAGGGGTAGATATAGGCAACTTGTCCATCGATGGAAAATACGAAGGTGGATTGAGTAAATTCACCGATAATATTTCGAATTTTCAAACTGACAATAGAATCAACCAATGGGTGCTTTCTGTTGGGTTTAGATTGTTTTAAACCCGGATTATGCATTAGAATCTGTAGTGAGAGGTCAAACCGCAATAAAATCAAGTAT
>NZ_VLOG01000019.1:85754-110416 GCF_007655305.1 Algoriphagus algorifonticola | reverse complement strand
GCGATTGATTTTGAAGCGGTTTGGACTCGTAATAAGAAGTCTACTGCATATTTCGGGTTAAATAGAAAAGGGCTGCAAAATAAATTGCAGCCCTCTCTTTTTTAGCTTATACTTAATCCATTACTTTTTGATCTGGTTTAGCCAATTTATGGATAGGCTCCAGCTCAACAATGTAAACGCTTCTGCCATGTGTACCAATGACAAGATCGTTTTCTCTTTCTTGAATTACCATGTCATAAATGGCCACATTTGGGATCTCACCTTGGAATAGATTCCAGTTATTACCGCCGTCCATCGTAACATAAAGCCCATGGTCCGTTCCCAAATACAAGATATTAGGGTTAGTATGATCTTCTACTATGATATTGCTGGATTCTTCCGGCATATTTCCTTGGACAGAAATCCAAGTTTTCCCATAATCAGTACTTTTGAATACGTAGGTGCCAAAGTCATCAAATCTATAGCCGTTCAAAGTGATATAGACCAAGCCCTCCTGATGTTTGGAAGGGGCTATCGAACTTACCCATCTATCTTGAGGTAAACCTGCATTCAATGAAGTCCAGTTTCCTCCGTTATTGCGGGTGATCCAGACATTGCCATCGTCAGAACCGGCATATAGAGTTCCAAACTCAAATGGAGATTCCTCAACCACTGTCAGAGTTGCAAATGGTACATTTCCACTTTTTTTGTTTTTGGTCAAGTCCGGTGAAATGGTAGTCCAAGTACTTCCCTGATCCAAGCTCTGATAAACATACTGAGAACCCATATAAATGATGTCCTGATTATGATGGCTCAAACGGGCAGGAGTTCTCCAATTCCATCTGTTTGGAGTATTTCCAATATCATGGCCCGGTGTGATTCTTTTTCTGTCTCCTGAACTTTTGTCTATTCTGAAATAATTCCCGAACTGGAATCCGGTGTAAACGATATTGTTGTCTCTGGTATCCACGGCGACCACCATTCCATCACCTCCCATGAGAGATTCCCAAGGTGCAGAAGGGTCATTTTTTGAGCTTCCAAACCAAACTCCATTATCTTGCATACCTCCATAGACATTGTATGGGCGGGCATTATCTGTCATGATGGAATAAAATTGAGAAATAGGCATCTGCGTGTTGAGATGATCCCATCTTGCGCCACCACCGTAACTTCTATATAAGCCTCCGTCATTTCCTAATAAGATATGTTTCCCATCTTGAGGATTGATCCACATGGATTGATGATCTGAATGTGGTCTTCCGATGGAATCCGTTCGGGTGAAGTTTTTACCTCCGTCCCTAGATACCATCAAAGGCACACCTAATACGAACACCTCATTTTCATCCTGAGTATTTACCCGAATTTCACCGAAATAATAACCGTAAGTATTGTACAGCCTTCTTAAATCTGACTCTGAAACTTTAGTCCAGGATTTACCAGCATCTGCGGATCTGTATATTTCTGCCCCTTTGATTGGAGCATCAAATAATGCAGCATTGGCATCATTGGAATCCCCATTGTAATTCGCTATTTGAGCCAAGGTAATTTTACCTGTTCGAAGCTGTCTTTTTACCTCTTCAGCCGTGTACTTACTGGCAAATTGATTTCTGCGTAAAAAAGAGTTCAATCGCTTTTCTTCCAGTCCCAAAGCTTCCGCCAGGTTCATTTGTTTGAAATCATCAAATTTCAAGGGATTTTCCTCTTCTTCTCTTCTTTGTCTAGGTTCCTCTTGGGCCTGGTCAGATTTTGCCTGATTATCTAACAGTGCATAAACTACATTGGGATTGCTCTGTGCAAAATCAAATCCGATTCTACCAACAAATTCATCTTGAGGAAAGCCAGCAACTGCCTTTTTCCAAGTGTTTCCTCCGTCTTCAGATCTCCAAATCGCAGAGCCTTTACCTTGTCCAACGAAGTCGTGTGCTTGTCTGAATCTTTCCCAGGAAGCTGCTAACAATATGTTAGGGTTTGAAGGATGAATTTTGATATCGATGATTCCAGTATTGTCATCAATGTATAATACTTTTTTCCAGCTCTTGCCCCCATCAGTGGTTTTGTAAATTCCTCGTTCCTTATTTTTGGAATACAGACTGCCCATTGATCCCACCCATACAATATCAGGGTTGGTAGGGTGAATTTGAATCTGTCCTATATGCTGGGAATATGGAAGGCCCATGAATTCCCAAGTTTTTCCGGCATCCGTGGACTTGTAAATTCCTGCTCCGGCATAAGTGGATCGGGAAGAATTATTTTCTCCAGTACCTACCCATAAGATGTTATTATTTGAAGGGGAAAGGGCCATATCTCCAATTCCCAAAGCTCCTTGATGGTCAAAAATAGGGGTGAAGGACTGTCCGTTGTCCTCAGTTTTCCAAACTCCTCCTGAAGCAGCAGCTATGTAGAAGGTATTAGGGTTCTGTGCTACCTCGATATCTACAATCCTCCCTGACATGTTGGTAGGGCCGATATTTCGGGCTTTAAATGATTTCAATGGCGTAGAGCTAAACATCTGTTGATGTTTTTCCATAGACTCCTTGAATGCTTTTTCGCTGGTGGGTTTGATATCCTGAGCCTGCAAGCTACTAAATGAGAGAATTCCTGCAGTTAGAATCAGGTAAGTTGTGGTTTTTTTCATACGGTTTTCTGTGATTGGACAGGAATATAAGCATAAGCGGGCAAATCCGTATGGAAATGCCCGCAAGAGGAAAAGGTGGATGTTGAATGGTTTTATTTATTCACTAACCTAGTCTTGTAAATCACTGAGTAATCATTTTCAGCTTCAGAAAAATTCAACGAAAACCAGATTTCTTCTTTGGAGTTGACTTTATTCAAGTTTCCAAGTATTTCAGGAATCTCAATGAGTTTGCTGATGGATTTACCATCAAAAATCACCAAGCCTCCCTCGGTTAATTTATTAGCTTCATCAAACATTTTGTTAAAGTCAGACCCCGCCTCTGAGATTATTTGATTGGCAGTTTCATCATCTAAGCCGGAGAGGTATGAAATCAAGAGCTCTTGCTCAGTTAATCGTAAAACAGCGTTAACAGACCCTAAAAAAAAGTCTCTGGCATTGAAGCCTCCATTTGTTGGCTTTTTGTCAGTATTTCTTTCTTGGAAATTTGGGAAAGGAATGGGTTTTACGAGTGGGGGATTTTCCAGGTTTTTGAGTGAGTAGCTGAATATTTTGGCTTCATTACGGAAACTCAAATGAAGCGAATCTCCACTTACAGTGAAACTGCAATAAAAGTCGAGTGCTCCGAACTCTTTGGTGTCACTACTAAATTTGGATTCCTGTGGAAAGGGGATGATTGCTTGATATTCTCCTGTATTCAAATCAACCATTTCCAATCTTTTAGATTTAAGCTGTAAATCGATTCCCTGCTGACCCAGATCGGAAAATCTACCGGGCATTTGAACAATTACTTGATTTCCCCAAACGTAATGAGATTGACTGGATGGAATCACCAAGCTGGATAATCCAGTAAATTCAGGTTTGAAGGAATCTGATCGTTTTCCATCCAGCGTGTAGGTTGTCAGTCCTTTACTTCCAGGTACGAGGTATTTCTCATTATCCATAAATTTTGCTACTCCTAAACGATTACCCAAAATTTGATCAGGACCTTCTTGACTTAGGTTGTATTGGTGAAGAATGGTTCCTTTTTCATCTGTAATCAGGATATCCTCTGTGTTTTGATCAATTAATAAAAAGCGATTTCCTGCAGGATTGATATCCATCAAAGTAAGATTTCCCAAATAATCCACCACCAAGGAGTCATAGACCTCAAATTGCAATTCCTGCTCACTAAGTGGAGTAGTTGGTTTTTCGCTTTTATCTTGACTGCATCCAATCAAAAGAATAAAAGGAGATAGAAAAATCAGTAGTCGGTTTTTCATTTTTGCTTGAGTTGAAGTTTGTAAAAGGTCAGATAATCTTGCTCTTCGCCTAAGTATTCATCATGTCGTAGAGCGTAAAAAGGTTTGTCCAAAGATTCAATATTCAGTATTCTTTGAATTTTATGGGGAATTGAAATTTCATTGGAGAGTGTTGAGTCGGGTTGAACAATCTTTAAGATCTGTCTCTGATGATTTGGGTATTCTGAGAAGTTGTCGGGATTAAATAATTCATTTTCCATAAATACATCTTCATTTATTCCCTCTGTGTAATAAACAGCTATGCCTTGCTGAGTAGGAAATACCTGACGTACCGATCCATCTAACATTTTACTTCCTGAGATGTATTGATATTTTTCTGAATGCTCCCCATTATCCATGAAATTTGAAGGACTAATTGGAATCGTTTTGAGGAATTTTCCATCGCCTTGAGAAAGGTCGTAGATATGGATTAGGGGTTCATTGTCCAATATCAAATAAAGCAGGTCATCTAAAACTGAAAAATGAATCCATGGCCTTTCGTAGAATGCATCAGATGCATATCTAGAGATGGGAGGAATTTTAATGATGGGTTCGGATTTTCCAGTTTCTGGGTCTACTTTTTCCAATAAATAATGATCTCTTATAAAATGAGGGTCATAAGGGTTGGCACCATCTCTTCCAGGATAATAAAGAATCAAGTAATCTCTCCATTCATCAATAGTACGCATAATCCCACCACCATCTTTGGCTTCTGTTAGAAACTCTAAATTGATTTCGCGCTTAAAAGTTAGATCTTGATTAAATTCATATAACCAACCGACAAAGCTTGCTGCGTACAATTTTCCATCTTTGGTAATTCTGGTTTTGGTTGGGTAAAAAACCTTACCGGGCCCTTCTTTCGGGTAGGATTCTTCATAAAGGATATTGCCTTCCTCATCGAATTTAAGGAGTTTGTTTTCTTTGAAATTAAATAATAAACCTATTCCGTTGGTGAATTCTCCTCAATTAAAAGTTCCCAAATAATCCACTTGAATAGAATCTACTATTACTAATTCCCATTCATTAGACTCGGAAATAGTTTGTTCTTTTTCAGTCTCGCAGGCAAAAAGACTCATCGAAAAAAGGCAGATGCCTAGAATTTTATTTTTCATATTACGAAAAAGAAAGATGAACGCTAAAAATAGTCAGGAGAGCCCTGAATAAAAATAATTAAGCTTCTTTTTGTTTAGACTGATTAATTTATATGACTATTCGGAATGCTGCACATAGATGAGTTATCTTAAAACTTACCTTTGAAAAATCCCCCTTGCCCCCTTTGAAAAGGGGGAGTTGCCTAAATTCATCAGTAGATCTAGTTACTATTTGGGTACGTGCAAGAATTCGAATACACATATTAATTTATTGTGAAAAATCAAATAGACTTGGACTATATGAATTAGAACTCCATATAAAATGTCAGTCTTTTATTCACTCTCTACTCTCATTTGATTTTCCAAGAGCTCCTGATTTCGTATTTCAGCAGAAAGCATTTGGGCATAATTTCTACCCTTTTTTAATCCATATTGAGTGTATGCCTGAGATGCATAATCATGGGCCATGTGGAGGCTTCCTAATACTTCATAACCTACTGCGATATTGTAAAGTAATTTGGCACTGGTCTTATAATCAGCTCCAACTATCCCTTCTTCCCAGGTTTGGATGGCTTCTTCCCATTTCCCAACTTCTGCAAAGCGGTTTCCATTCTCCAATGCTGGTTGAGTTTTGGACTTTCTGAAATAGTCTCGGCTAATACTAACAAACATCGGAGCGATTTTATATGCATAACCAGAGCCGGCAAGCTCTCCAACTATCCTGGTGGCATCTGCTTTTGCAATCAATAATGCCAAAGCTTGGGTTTTTGTCTCTGCTTCAGCAGTCCAGGTATTGGTTTTTTGAAATCTTTGCTGGTCAACAATCGTTTTGTTTTGAGGGTCATATAGTCGAAATCCAGCTGAGACATTGGCTACTCCTTCTAATCTCAATCCTTTGACTTCCACGGTTTGCGCATTTTTTCCCTCTCCAACTGTTTTCTTGATGATTGCTTCTTTCTCAGTGGTGATAAAATCAGAATTGAAATTTTCAAGAGCCAAAACCGCATCAGCCTGATATTGCTCGCAGAGTCTTTCTATCGTAAACCAATCCAGAGGTTGGGGGAAAACCTGCCCAAACATTCCACCCGTGAGTCTTTGGTTGGCACGTTTGATTTGATAGCGAGGGCTGGTATTCAGCTGTTGCTGTAAAGTAGCCAAAGTAGCGTCTATGCTGTTTCTTACTTCAAAGGGCATTTCTCCGGTAATCAGGCCTTCAATTACATTCACCATTTCATTTTGTGGCTTAGTTCTGTCCACGATGACAATGGTCTGAACAGATGAGGGTACATTGATAGGGGCTGGTGTCAATCTTGTGAGAGTTACGCTCTTGGAGCAACTCATTGAAAGAATAGCGAGAGAAATCACTAAGAAAAAAGAGACTTGTTTGAAGCTTTTAAACATAGAGCTGGAATTTTCCGGAAAAATAGATCAAAAAAAATCCACAGAAAATATCCTGTGGATTTTTTTGGATTTAACCAATCAAATTGCCTTCATCATCCCATTGAGCGACTTTGGCTCTATCTTCAGGTTTGAGGTAGAGAGCGGCATATTCTTCAGGATTGGTAAGGCCATGTTTGTCGAGTACTTCCTGTGGTACTCCGTTCCATACATTTGGCTGGTTGCCTTTATAGCCCATGTATTTCCAGCCTGCCTCTGTGGTAAAATACCCAGTGCAGGTTAGATTTCTCAATAGGTTAAACCATTTTACTCCCCCTTCATAGGCGGGGTCTGCTTTGTCAGGCCAAGCTACCAATTCAACAATTTCAAGGACTTGATCTTTGGATAGCTCATTGAAAGGCTTTCCGAACTTTTCATCCGCTTCAAAGTCCAGCCACATCAATCCACCTCTCATAGGCGTCTGATAGTTGGGTTGGTCCAGCATCATGAAATCCATGAAATCTGTCACTTTGAGCTCCGTCGCAGCAGGAGATTCATTGTCAGCTGGCATGATAATGTCAATGAGCGTATCAAGTTTTTTGCGCTCTTCATCTGTGAAAAATTGATCAGCCAGTAATTTCGCATCCCTGATTTTTTCCTCTTCAGTTCTTCCTCCAGGAGTTCCTCCTGTCAATATAGGCTCATGAGCGATGCTGCTATCTTCGGGATCACAGCCTGTCATCAGCAAACCTGCTCCTAAGGAGCCTGTAAAGAGTAATTTTAGGTTTTCTCTTCTATTCATGGCTTAGATATTTTTCTTTTTCAACTGATCAACTATATAATCTGATGTTCTCCATGATAGAGCCAAGATAGTCCAAGTTGGATTTTTGTCTGCCTGAGATACAAATGATCCAGCGTCTACTACAAATAAGTTTTTGCAGTCATGTGCCTGACAATTGGAATTCAACACAGATGATTTAGGGTCATTTCCCATTCTGGTAGTTCCTACTTCATGGATAATTCTACCCGGAGCTGCCAACCCATACTTACTTTCCGGTCCAGGTTTTTTGCCTAAAAGAATTGCTCCGGCATTGGTCAGGATTTCTTCAAAAGTATCCTGCATATGCTTAGCTTGCTTGATTTCCTGATCTGTCCAATTGTAGTTGAATCTCAAAACAGGGATTCCATATTTATCCACCACGTTGGGGTCTATTTCACAGTAATTGTCATAACGAGGAACGCTTTCACCCCGTCCTGACATGCCTAAGGTTGACCCGTATATTCTTCGAATGTCTTTTTTCAATCCTTCACCATAGCCTCCATTCGGACTAGGGTTTCCAAACTCATCTTTGATATACTGTCGCATGCTATCCATACTCATGCCTGTGCCATAAGCTGGCTGCCCCATGCCTCCCCAGTATTCGATATGGTAACCCCGGGCGAAGTCTAGTTTTTTATTATCCAGCCACCATGGAGTATACATATGCATACCTCCAACGCCATCTTCATTATAGCGTTCACGATCGATCAAATCAGGCATAATACCCATGCGATCAGCTCCAGTAGAATCATGAAGATATCTTCCTAGTGCACCGGAATCAGCCCCAATCCCATTCGGATGGCTTTTGGATTTGGAGTTCATCATGATTCTTGCCGATTCGCAGGCTGAAGCTCCTAATACTACTACCCGAGACTTCAACTTGTATTCCTTCATATCCATTTTGGAGACAAAGGATACTCCAGTTGCCAAACCTTGGTCGTCTGTGGTAACCTTTCTGACCATGGAGTGAGTAAAAAGGTCCACTTTTCCTTTTTTCATTGCAGGGTGCACCAAACAGGTTCCTGCTGAGAAATCGGCATATGCCTGACAAGCCCGATTACACTGAGCACAAAAAAAGCAAACTCCCCGCTCATTATTGATTGGGCGGGTTAGCATGGAAAGTCTAGATGGAATCATCGGAATGGCAGCCTTGTCCGCTCCCTTCTTGATGAAAAGTTCATGCAGTCTAGGCTTGGGAGGAGGTAGGAAAAAACCATCCGGTTCATTGTAAATGCCTTCTTTGGTGCCAAAAACTCCGATCAGCTTATCTACTTTGTCATAATATGGTTTGACATCTTCGTATCCAATCGGCCAATCATCTCCAAATCCATCAATGCTGGCTCTTTTGAAATCATTAGGCCCAAATCTCAGAGAAATCCTTCCCCAGTGATTGGTTCGGCCGCCGACCATTCTTGATCTAAACCAATCGAATTGGGTACCATCTTTTCTGGTATAAGGTTCCCCTTCAATATCCCAGCCTCCGATTGCTTGGTCAAAGTCTCCAAAAGGGCGGATTCTTGTTCCGGCACCCCTTCTTGGGGATTCCCAGGGTGGTCTTAACTGGGTTCTATCCTCTTCTTTGGCAGGGTCAAAATCTCCACCTGCTTCCACTACGGCAACGGATAATCCTGCTTCTGAGAGCACTTTGGATGCCATCCCGCCACCAGCTCCGGAGCCTACGATGATCACGTCGTAAGCTTGTCCGGATTCTTTGATTTGAAAACTCATTTTCAAAAATTTTTAATGAAGTCGAAAATATAGGATAAAAATTTTAAGGATGGAAATCCATTTATGACAAATAAAAATAATCGAAAAGAAGACGAGGAAAATTTCAATTCTTCCAAATATTGATTGGGGATTCAAGGCTTCTACTCCACTCAGCCTGACAATGACTCCGCTCAGCCTGATCGCTGCCATGTCCTGTCATTTATGGCTGTGTAGAGCGCTTTCCATCCCAATGAAAGTGGTTATGGTTTAGGATGAATTTTATAAGAAGGATCTGTATATCAAATAACCTCTCTTTTGATAAATGGCCAAACTGTTTCAAATACAATTTGATGACCTTCTTCGGTAGGATGAATTCCGTCCGGAAGATTCAAGTCTGGGTTTCCTGCCACTCCTTCTAATAGGAATGGAATAAGGATTACATTTTTTTCTTTGGCTACTGCCGGATAGATTTCCTGAAACTCTTGGGTATATTCCTGACCCATATTCGGTGGGATCTGCATTCCTGCTAGAATAATTTTTGTCTCAGGATATTTTTCTCTGACTTTGTCAATAATCGCTTTTAAGTTACTTTTTGTCTCACTCAGCTGAATACCTCTCAAGCCGTCGTTTGCTCCAAGTTCCAATACAAAGATATCTGGCTGATCTTCTAGAAACCAATCTAATCTGCTTAGGCCACCTGCAGTAGTTTCGCCACTGAGCCCTCCATTGATTACTTTATAATTTAGGTTGAGACTATCAATCCGTTTTTGTACCAATCCGGCAAATGCATCTTCCTGGTCTATCCCATATCCAGCTGTTAGGCTATTACCAAAAAACAAAATGGTTTTTTTATCCTCTTGTTGAATGTCCTTTTGAGCTGATTCGATATCGTCCACCTTTTCGGTTTGTCTCGATTCCGAACAGGAGTAAAAGGCAAAGCTTCCAAGGATTATAAAACTCAGGAATAAGAAGTTTAATTTTTTCATAGATCAATTTACTTGTTCTAATTAAGGCATTTCAAAGAAAAAAGTTCGCGCTAGCAAAGGAAAAACTCCCCAAGGCTGATAATTAAGCAGATTTTAACAGTTCGGAACCAAATATTACCAATCAGCAGTTTATCTCAAGTATATCCCTGCTTTTATTTTAACTTAGAAATCACTCTGTTAAAATCCATTTTAATTTAACAAAGGATCTTTTAGGATCGTTTTACTAGTTTATATCCGTTTCATCATCCAACTCTATGTCCATACTTTCAATTAAGAATTTGAGTAAAACCTACCAAAGCGGAAGTCGAAAGCTGACTGTTTTGGACCAAGTAAATTTTGATATCAATTCCGGAGAAACCATCGCTATTGTTGGCCCTTCCGGCAGTGGAAAAACCACCTTATTAGGGCTTTGTGCGGGTTTGGATTCCTCATCAACTGGATCTGTGGTTCTCAATGGAAAAGCTCTGGAAAGCCTCTCGGAAGATCAAAGAGCTGCTGTCAGAAGTCAAGATGTAGGGTTTATATTTCAGAATTTTCAATTGTTGCCCACCCTGACTGCATTGGAAAATGTAATGGTTCCTCTGGAGCTCAAAAAGCGAAAGGATGCCAGGGGAAAGGCAATGGAATTATTAGAAAAAGTAGGTTTGAAGGACCGTGCAACGCATTACCCTACGCAACTATCTGGAGGTGAGCAGCAGCGGGTGTCTATCGCTAGGGCTTTTGCAAATGAGCCCAAAATACTTTTTGCAGATGAGCCAACCGGGAATTTGGATACAGAGACCGGAGAGATGATAGAAAAATTGATTTTTGATCTCAATACAGAAAAAGGCACCACTTTAGTGCTGGTGACCCACGACTTGGAACTTGCCGGAAAAACTCAGAGAATTATTCATATCAAGGGCGGAAAGATACAGGAGGATACAAATGCCTGATTTTGCATGGATAGTAAAGATGGCTTTTCGGGATTTCCGGAAGAACATCTCCCGTTTACTGTTGTTCGTTTCCTCCATCGTGGTTGGAATAGCGGCGCTTGTGGCTATTAGTTCCTTTGGAGAAAATCTCACCCAGGATATTGATAATCAAGCCAAAGAGCTTTTGGGGGCTGATTTGGTCTTGGAGAATAGCAAGCCGATAGGTGATCAGCCTATTGATTCCATAGCCACGCAAACAGCTTCTGAAGTAAATTTTGCCTCCATGGTAGCCTTTCCTCAGACAGGCGCTAGTAGACTTACTCAGGTTAGGGCTTTACAGGGAGCTTTCCCGTTTTATGGGCTTTTAGAAACTATTCCCGCAGGAGGAAATGCCGATTTTAGATCAGGAGGGAAGAAAGCCTTGGTTGAAAAAACGCTCATGGCCCAGTTCAACGCTGAAGTAGGTGACTTGATCAAGGTAGGCGAGGTGGAGTTTGAGATTGCAGGCGAACTTCAAAAAGTACCTGGCCAAACTGGAATCACGGCTACCGTTGCCCCTGCTGTTTACATTCCTTTAGAATATTTGGAAGAAACCGGATTGATTCAATATGGAAGCCGGGTCGAGTATAACAGATACTTCCAATTCGCTGAAGGAACAGATGTGGAGGCTCTGATTGAACCTTACAATGAACAATGGGAAATAGATCGTGTAGATGCGGATACTGTAGAGGATCGAAAAAGATCCACAGGAAGGTCCTTTGGTAATCTTTCCAATTTCCTTTCGCTAGTAGCATTTATTGCTCTTTTGTTGGGCTGTGTTGGCGTAGCCTCTGCTGTCAATGTGTTTGTCAAAGAGAAACTAGCTTCAGTGGCAGTTTTGAGATGTCTGGGAGTTTCCTCCAGAGATGTATTATATATCTATCTCTTTGAAATCAAAATCATGGGGCTAGTCGGAGCAATTTTAGGCGCCTTTTTAGGCACACTGCTTCAGTTTGTACTCCCTGCGGTTTTTGCTGATTTTCTTCCTGTAGAGGTCACGGTTGGAGTCTCGTGGCTTTCAGTGGGTTTTGGAATAATCACGGGGCTTTTTGTATCCGTACTTTTTGCCATGCTTCCTTTGCTGAAAGTCCGAAATGTTTCCCCAATGGCGACTTTAAGACCCGAAACAGCAGGCTCCACCTTGTTGAAAGATCCTCTGAGATGGTTAGTGATAGTTGGAATTCTACTTTTCATCTGGGGTTTCAGTTTTTATTTGCTGAAGTCGGTGCAATTAGCCTTTGGTTTCTCGGGTTTTGTGGTTTTTGCTTTTGGGATTCTCTGGGCTGTAGGACAATTGATCATGTGGGCAGTACGGAAATTTCTTCCGATATCATTGAGATATACTTTAAGACAAGCTTTAGCCAACTTATATAGACCCAACAATCAGACTATATCCCTGATTGCTACCATAGGCTTGGGGACTGCAATGATTAGTACCTTGTTTTTCCTTCAAAATCAACTTTTGGAAGAAGCCAAGTTTGCCGATAAAGAGGATCAGCCTAATATGTTGATGTTTGACATTCAAACTGCCCAATTGGAAAACGTGAAAAGCAAACTCACTGATCGTGGTTTGAGGATTCTGCAGGATGTACCAATTGTGACCATGCAGCTCAATGAAATTAATGGGATTGATAAGCAGGAAAACGAGGAATTGTCGGAGGAAGAAGATTATTCCAGATGGTTATACAATCGGGAGTTTAGAGTCACTTATAGGGATACCTTGATATCGTCAGAGACATTGGCGCAGGGGGAGTTGATCCCAACCGGAACTCGAGGGGATTCTATTTTTGTGAGTTTCGCCAAAGATTTTGCAGAAGGAAATAATCTAAAAATCGGGGATGAGATAGAATTCAATGTACAAGGAAGGCCTATCAAAACCTATATTGGGAGTTTCCGGGATGTGAAATTCAATCAGGTTTCTACCAATTTTCTGGTATTATTCCCAACAGGAGTTCTGGAGCAAGCTCCCAAATTTCATGTCATTATTACCAAAACCAAAAATGATAGGGAGTCTGCGGATGTTCAAGCTGAGATTGTGAGAGAGTTTCCCAATATTTCAGTAGTGAATCTGGGTGCAATTGTAGAGACCTTGGAAGATATTCTCAATAAAATCAGTTTTGTGATTCAGTTCATGGCTTTCTTTAGTATTGCCACGGGCATTTTGGTCTTGATTAGTTCACTAATCATCAGTAAGTATCAGCGAATGAGGGAGAGTATTCTATTGAGAACATTGGGAGCAAGTTCTTCCACTGTCCGAAAAATCAATACGATGGAATATTTCTTTCTAGGTTCCTTAGCCTCTCTATCTGGGATTATTTTATCCTTTGTCGCTACTTGGCTTCTAAGCTCCTTTGTTTTTGAAATGAGTTTCCGTCCGGCTTGGGGAGCTGGCCTAGTGCTATATTTGGCAATTACAGGATTGACCATCATTCTTGGTTGGTTAAATGGACGGAGAATCATCAACCAGCCTCCAATGGAAATATTGAGGGGGAATGGGTAATGGTTTTTGATCAAAAGAAAAGCCTCTCAGACAAAATCTGAGAGGCTTTTTTGGTGGAGCTGGCGAGATTCGAACTCGCGTCCAGATAAGGAAACACCGTACCGTCTACATGCTTAGTCACCGATTGGGTTTTCGACCAAACTATGCTGGGTGACACACCTGAGTCTAGCTTATCGATTGATCTTAGAACGGCTTAATCGCATCACCGCTCGCAGTCTGACCTGATCGACACCTCGGATCCACCCGGATCAGACCACAGGTGGTGAGATGTGGCTTAGACTTTAAACTTTGAATAAGTAAGTAAAATGATGGATTGAATCAGAGGATTTCAGTGAGTTCTGCCACTGAATTGCCACTGAAAATGTACAGAACAAAATATGTCCTAAAGAACCCTAGTAAGAAATCTGGAATAGGTAAGATTACCATAGAAATCTACTTTTCCAGAGATGGAAGAAGGGAGAGAATGTATCTTCCCACAGGGGAGGAAATCCATGAAAAATACTGGACTAATGGGGCAATCTCTAAATCTTATTCTCAAAAAGAGCAGCTTTTGAGAAGACTAGAGGATAAGCACCATGAAGTAAAGCAGCAGCTATACCAATGGGAAAAAGAGTTGGGATATCTGAATGCAGATTTAGTAAAAGCCAAATTGGAGGAGAAGCCTGTTCAGGAAAAAGATATGCTGACCCTCTTTGATGAGTTTATGGAAGTGAAGAGGCTAACTGCCAAGCACAAAATGGTTATTAAGCTGAACACCATCCGAAATCATCTAGGAGAATTCTTGGGTAAAAAGCGCATGTACCTAGTCGAGTATAACCAGACATTCATCAATAGATTGACTCATTATTGGGAGCAAAAAGTAGGATTACAGCCCAATACCATCCACAAGAACTTTAGGTTTATTCTATTATTTCTGAATTATCTCAAAAAGGAGGGAGTTTTGGAAAATGAATTCTACAAGGAATTTCAATACCCCAGAACCGTAGAAACCAACACCATAGTGCTGACCAAGGATGAGGTGGTGAAATTGATTCAGTATGTCCCAAAGACGAATTCAGAATCTAAAGTGAGGGATTTATTTCTGGTCCTGATATTTACTGGACTTAGGTTTGGGGATGCTGTCAGAATAAGTAAAAGCTGGGTAAGAGGGGAATTTCTATACATTAATACCCAGAAGACAGGGGAGAGAGTATCCATTCCATTACATCCTAGATTAAAAGCAGTGTTAGACAAGTATGAGTATGACTTAAAGCCACTGAAAATTTCCAATCAGAAGTTCAATGATTACGTCAAGGACCTCTGCAAAGAAGCTGGAATCACCGATCCCATTGAAATAGTTAGGCATGAGAAAGGAGTAAGGCAATACCTGACTTTTCCAAAGCATAAGCTGATTGCAAGTCATACGGGTAGAAGAACTTTCATTACCAATGCCATCTTAGCTGGGATTCCTTTACCTGTAATCCAAAAGATAACAGGGCATAGGAAGCTTACTACTCTTCAGAAGTATGTGGAGATAGCGGATGATTCGAAAAAATCCGAATTGGAAAAATTAACGAATTATTTTAAGTGATTGAAAGGGGGCTGCAATAAATCAGTCCTCTTACATTTTTCTGCAATGGTAAATAACAGATTTAGCTGATTCCAAATATTTTTCTTGATCATAAGAAATGCCCTTAAGCTTGCATTCTTCCATGAATCTAATCAAAGTAAATATTCCTGCAGCCATTATAATAGGCTTCTTGGAAAACATGAAATGCCTGGAACTCATTAGGCATTCACAAATAGTTCTGCCGTTTGGGAAGAAATTTCTTGAAATTGCATCATTCATCAAAGAGGTAACGGCTTTGGATGTTTGAACCTGGGAATGAATTTCACGGGATTTTTTTTCACCATATTCTCTTTGAAAATCTTCCGAAAAATTTAATAATAGTTCTTCAAAAGTATGGAAATATTCAATCATAATTTTAGTTTAATAGATTGTACCAATTCTAATCTTCATAGAATAGGATAATGAATATTTGTATAATATGTTGAAAATGAGTAATTTCATGGTGTTTGTCACCTGTTTAGTTTAGTTTTTAAAATCTCCAATTCTTCTGAAATATTTGAGATTGTTAATGAAAACCCCTTTTCTCTGCACTGTTTTTTTGCTAATTCCACTAACAATGGGTCTTCTTTGACGAGAGAATGCCTAGCATGCTCCTCTAAAGATCTAATCTCTCTAGCTTGACTTCTATTTTGAACTAATCTAACCCCTGTAGCTTTTTGGGCATAATAGAAGAACCTACTTACTATCCACCAAGCTCCAAAAACAAGTAATAATACCCCAATAATTTCAAGAAATGTTTTCACAGTTGCCCATTTAAATGATGAAAGATACTCCAAAGTAGTATCTTTTAAGTGGTAACGCAAGAGTTTGTAATGAATTTGCTTTATCTTTATGAAACATAAGGATGAGCAGTTCGAGGAATTCAAACAGGAACAGCTTCAAAAATTGGCAAGTAGAATCAAGCAGCTTCGAATTGAGAAGGGATATACCTCCTATGAATATTTCGCTTATGATCACAATATCCCCAGAGCTCAATACGGGAGGTATGAGAAAGGCGAAGACTTGAAATTCAGTAGTTTGCTCAAGATTCTAAATTCACTGAATATTTCTCTAGAAGAATTCTTTAAAGGAATGTAATCGAAAAATAATGAAAAAAATAGTTTTAATTGGAATTTTCCTGATCATTTCTTCAGTTTGCGGAGCGCAATCTTTTGTCACAGAATATTCGAGAGGCACCACTTCTAACTTTTGCGGTGAAGAATCATTCCAGTTTATTTTGGGTACTGAAACTATTACTAGGATTGATAAATTTGATGGAAGTAGAGTTGAAATCGTCTCAAAAAAAGAATCAGGGGGTTTTGATAATCAAGGATTTTATAGCGAATCATGGGGGAGTAAGTTTTATCTTGATAAATACGGGATTAACGAATTCAATAGGATTAAGCAGTTTACCTACAGAGTTGTCTATGATAAAAGAGGGGGTGAATTGCTGTACATCTTGGAAATTGAAAATAAAAAAGGGTTGGATGCAGGGAAAATTTATTTATCTAGGAAAGGGTTTGAGCTGATTTGTAAATAATTAACTAGTTTTAAAAACTCAAAAAAAAAGAAACGGGGAGAGACTGAAAATCCATAAGAGTAGGGAAAATTTAAATTTTGTAAAACATGAAGTTAATTAGCATTTTGTTAGGGGTTCTATTTTCGACGACAGCAACTTTTGCTCAAGACAAAATCGTCAAGCACACAGGAGACATAATTTCCTGCAAAGTCACTGAAATACTTGAAAACAGTATTAAATATAAGTACGAAGGCGAAGAGTTGATAACATCGATTTCGTTTTCACAAGTAGATAAAATTTTATTCTCAAGCGGTCGGATTCAAAAAATTTCTGAAAAAATAGTAATTATTGGAGAGGAAGATTGGGAAAAAGTTTCAATAACAAATATTCCTGAGGAAGTTTTAGGGCTTGTAAAGAAAGGTGAAGTTAGTGGGAAAGCCACTGGGGCATGGGGCGCAGCCTCTAACGCAGAAAAAGTTTATGCCAAAGCCTTAGAAAAGTTGAAAAGAGAGGCCGCAAAAAAGGGAGCTCATCTTATTTTCACTAAAGACCTTATTGTAAAGGATGGGGACATTATGACTGGGCAATGGGCGAAATCTATGGTTAATGGCGTTGCTTATGGATATCAGTGATATTTTTACTTTGTAGTAGCATTGTTGCAAGAATTATAAACTACAAATTTTTTAATTTATTTTATTATAAAATTAATTTACTAATTTAGTTTTAATGCATTTTTAAGGGAAATTTCAAGTAGAGATTTATGCTTTAAAAATAAACCAAAAATATCAACTACCTCCTATGGGTGAAATGGGGATGGCTGCGGAGGATTGATTGAAAAAACATGGATTACATAAATCTCAAAAATGCATTTATTATTTTCATTTGGAACTTTATGACTTTGGTTCTGAATCAGGATTACAATAAGTTTAAAAGAGAACTAGATTCCATTTATTTCCGAATAGAGGAAAGTCTCCCCGAGGAGGATGAAATTGAATACCTTCAGGATGATGCCGAGGATTTATTAAGTGATTTGAAGTATTTTTTGAAAAGAAATGAGGATCTATCAGGTACAGAGAGGTCTAGATTACTTGAGCTTGAGGAGGAAATAGAGATACTGATTAGTTTCCTTAATGTCATTGACAAAACTAATGGACAACTTGAAAAGGTGGATTTTTATAGAATAATTGAAAAAATTGGAAGTGAGGTTAGCTCAATCCCTAGTGGAAAATCCTGTGCTCAGATTCTGAAAATTCAAATTGGAGAATATGAAGCATTATTTTTTGAAAATCTCACCAACTCTATAAGCTATAAAGTTACTTATGAATTTTTGGATAAGAGATACAACCTTGTAGCCCAAAGTGGTGAAATGGGGTTGATTAGAGGGAATATTCGGCATATAGCAAATTCAAGAGAAGATGAGAATTTCGATCGATTAAGATTTAAGTCTCTTTCATGTGAAGAAATTGACTTTTCATTTTGAGGTAATTGATCACTTGAATATTTTAAATACGGTAAAATAATATCTAAAATTTATTCGGACAGGGGTCAGTTGTTTTTTAACCAAATTAATGACCCTTGTCCATTATCTTCCTATTAAAATCTTGGTTTACCTAGACCAACCAATTAGAATAACCGAAAATCATTAGAATGGCAACTTTCACAATTGAAATACCAGAAAGAATTAGGTTTTTAAGTGATTACAAAGATGGACTCTGGGATTTTTCCAAGGGACTTCCAAATGGAATCCTATACAAGAAGTTTACAGGAATAGGTGCTACCCACTGTGAAATAATTGCTGAAAGGGATAGTATTCTGGTATTTCCTACCATTGCGCTGGCTAGGTCTAAATATTTGAAGGCATGCAAGGAAGCAAAAAATGGATTCAGGTATCAATTTTTAAATGGGGATGTAAAAAATGAAGCGCTAGAGCAATTCATTTCGGAAAGGGGTGAGAATGATATAGACAAGTATTTTGTAGTGGCAGATAGTTTACCACGACTCATCAATTTTCTTGAGGAAGATGTTTACTATGATTATTTCTTGATGGTTGATGAAATAGACACTTTTCAAGTGGATACTTCCTATAGATCATCATTAGAATTTGCAGTTGATTACTTCAAGGATTTTGAGAATAGGTGTGCTTTGACAGCTACTTTAATCCCTTTTTCAGACCCTGATTTTCAAGAAGAAAATATTAATTATTTTATCCTTGAGAAGGAAAGTTTTGAAAAACCTGAGATTAAACTAGTTAGTGTCTATTATCCATTGGATACATTAACCTATGAAATCATCGAATTATTGAAAGAGGATGAAAAGATTGTGGTTGCTATCAATTCTTTTGATGGAATCAATAACATTATAAATAACCTACTAAAATTAGGAAAGATTGATGAGTTTAAAACGGGTGTATTATGTAGTCAGTATAGTAAATATAAAATTCACTCCAAATCAAGGTGGTTAGATGTTCCAGAAAATGGAAAAATTCAACTAGAACATCAGCTTACATTTGTTACATCGGCATATTTTACTGGTGTTGATTTTGATGACGAATTCCATTTATTGATTGGAGTATTAATTGCGCCTCAACATGCTATGCTTACTTTTGAAAATATTTATCAAATTACTGGAAGAGCTAGGAACGGATTTTTATCGTGTAAAATAGTTAAGTTTGGAACTATAAATACTTCCGTGAAATTTTTTGATAGGGATGAAATTATGGAAAGAGTGGAAAAGGTAAATTCTCTTTTTATTCATGCGAAGGAAATTTATAGTGACAATGAATTTTCTGATGATTACGCTTCAATAAAATCTGCCTTTGGAGAAGTTAAAATTAATGGAGAAAAAGGATTTGTCAGAGAAAATAAAGATGGTGAAATTGTTCCTTCCTCTTTTACCATTGACTATAAAGAACATTTTTTCAAATCTATCTCAGATTATGAAACTGGAGCAAATAGCTTGCTTGAGAGATTACAGTATTATTTTGAGGTCCAAGAAGAAAGTGACTTTTCTGATGTAACAAAGAAATTGGAGGGATTTACTGGGGTTGATTTTGCTGAAAATTTTTCAGAACACATTTCACAGATTTTTGATGAGATTTATGCCAAGATACTTAATAATCAGGAATTAAATATAGTTTCTGGAATAGAGCAAGCAATGCTATTTCAGTTTATTCATAACCAGCGTCAGAATAGGAGGATGTATTCAGCTTCTCTTCAGATGGTTTTTTTGATTGAAAAGTATGGTCAGGATTACGAATTGTTAAAGAAGAAGTTTATCAATTTAAATAAAAGGCCGTGTTCAATTCATAAATGCAACACCTAATTTTTGTTTGAGTTTTTGTAATGGACTAAGGTAATCAAACTTTCTAACGGGTCTGTTATTGATTTTTAATTCTATGGATTGAATTTGTTCCACCGAGTACTGATTCAGGTCTGTTCCTTTGGGTAAAAAAGCCCTGATCAATCCAATTCTGTTTTCCACCGTTCCTTTATCCTGAGACGTATAGGGCCTTGTAAAAAAGGTTGGCAGGTTGAATTTATCCCTGATTCGATGGTGGTTTGCGAAGGCTTTGTCATTATCGAACGTGATTGACTTAAAAAATGAGGCGCCAATCCGTTCGATTCTTCTGGTTATTTTCTGTTCAATGACATCGGCGTTCTTACCCTCTAACTTTTCCAACGTGGTGATTAAAGTAGCCCGGTCTACCAGTACCAGAAGTGCCGATTGATGGTTTTTACCCATCATCAGATCCACTTCAATATCACCGATCCGCTGCCTCTGCTCCACTACGGGAGGCCTTTTTTCAATGGAAACTCTTTCTTTGATCAGTCCTCTGGAATCCCTGTAATTACCTCTTTTACGTTTTCTTTTACCGTGTCTGAGATGTTTGTATAATCCTCTATCCTTCCTGAACTGCCAATGGTTACTTTTTTTTGCCAGCCAGATCCATTGGTAGAGGGTCTCATGGGACACTCCCGGTTGGCCATTGACTCTCCACCTGGCGGCAATCAGTTCCGGACTCAGTTTTTCATCTTCCAGCCAGATTCTGCTCTGCTCCTTCATTACCTCGGTAAACCGTCTGTGTTTGGGTTTGTATTTATGGCGTTCTTGAGCCCGGTTCATTGCTATGCGTGCTGAGTAATTTCCTGCACTACGTCCCCGTTTCCCAGTGTTTCTTTTCAGTTCCCTACTGATGGTACTTTTGTGTACGCCGACCCGACAGGCTATTGCAGTTTGACTGAATCCCTCTTTGTTTAAAACCTCGATTTGATATCTTTGCTCTAGGCTGAGCTGATTGAATTTTTGCATGTCAACACTAATTTAATTATTCAGCCTAAGGAAGGAAGCCTAGGCTTCCTTCCTTAAACTATTAGTGTTGCAATTATTACTTGAATCTGGGAAGTAAAATTTTGATTAAAGACTTTTATTTTATTCTAAAGCTGTATCAGCTTTACCATTCTCCACAATATGATTTACTTAGGAAATTTTTCAATTTAAATTCTGACTACACTGCTCAAGAGTTAATTGGAATATGGAAAGACATTATTAAGCAATCCCCTGATATAAGAAATTTTTTAAATGCTAAAATTCTAGATCAAAGTGCATATGTGGTTGATTTAATGAATAAATTATTCGTTATGAAAGTCATTCCGCGAAAATTAAATCCTGATACAGGAAAAAAGGATCCTAAAAAATATAATTTGAAAGAGTTTAAAAGCAATTTCTTCAAGGTAGAAAGGGTAGAAGAGTTTCCAAATGAAAAACTGCAAGATGTTTTTGGGATTTCACATAAAAAATATCTCTTGGGGTTAACTGATAGTGAATTGAGCTACTTATTAAAATAATGGACTGGGGTCATTTATTTTTTTAAATAGAAGTTAACCTCTGTCTAAATTAGCACCCCCGTTCGCTTACTTACACAAAGAATGCCCCCGCCAAACATTTATTGGGGGATATACCCCGTGGGGATTTTTCTTCAGGAAATATGTAGTCCTATCTTTTCTTCGGAATTCTTGCTGCTTTTATAAAGTAACAGTTCTTTATCACATGCCTTTGAAAGTGGGCTGATTCAACTATTCACAAATTCAGTTCAGTAACTAAAGCTTGATGTAAATTCAAGTGGAGAGGTGTCCAAAAGCACCTCTTTTTTGCATTTAATCAAGGTCAATTATTTAGTACTCATATAATATTATAGCTCTTATGACAAATTTAAGTTTCAGAAAAGCTGCTCGAAAGCAAGCTAAAATTAAAATAGGACTTCAGGGGTCAAGTGGCTCGGGGAAATCCTATTCTTCGTTATTGCTAGCCTTTGGTTTGGTTAGTGACTGGTCCAAGATTGTGGTGATAGACAGTGAGAATAACTCCGCTGATCTCTATGCCCATCTTGGTGAATACCATGTAATTCCCATTTCTGCTCCATTTACTCCTGAAAAGTATGTGGAGGCTATTTCACTGGCCATTCAGCATGGGATGGAGGCAATAGTCCTTGACAGTATCTCTCATGAGTGGGAATACTTGGTTGATTACCATTCCAATATGCAGGGTAACAGTTTCCAGAATTGGGGTAAAATCACTCCTAGACACAATGCATTTATTAATGCCATACTGCAAGCGCCAGCTCATGTCATCGCCACCATTCGCAGCAAACAAGATTATGTCCTGTCTGAAAAGAATGGCAAGATGGTTCCAGAGAAGGTGGGTCTCAAGGGAGTTACCCGTGATGGAATGGATTATGAGCTTACTGTAGTTTTTGATGTGGATGCCAGACACTTGGCTAAGGCATCAAAGGATAGAACCAATCTATTCGTAAATAAACCAGATTTTCAGATTACTGAGGATACTGGAAGACAAATCCGCAATTGGTGTGAAATGGCTGCTGAAGTACCCGTGCAAACTGTATCTGAGAATTCCTTTGGAGAGAAGATTATGGCCTGTAAGTCTTTGGAAGAGCTATATAAGCTTTTTAAAGAATCAGAGGAATATCAGGAATCCTACAAGGAGCAATTTCTGGAGCAGCGAAATAAAATCGAGTTCAATTCAAAATTCAAATCCAATGGAAAACTTAGTATTGAATCCTAATGGGGTGTTTAAGGTGCAACCCAAATCTAGTAACCTCAATTCCAAATTTATTGAAGCAAATACTCAGGAAATTAGTCTTGAAGAAATCAGGGATAAGCACATTATCCCTGTTTTTTTGAAAGATAATGAACCTGTCATTTCCCAAGTAGAGTTTGTGGAGGTGGTTTCAGAAGTTGCGAGAGCACATTTTGGAATTCCTTTTACTCCAGATGCTAATGTTAGGGTTAGTCACCCCATAAAAGGTAGGGTGTATGAAGCCAGGAATAAAAAAGCTAATGAGCTTTTGGATCACGAAAAGACCATCTACTATGAGCGGATGGCTTTTATGCTGGAAATTCCAGGTATTTCTACTGATGTAGCAGGGAATAGATTGAACCTTACTGTAGGAGGAGTTAAGGCATATAACCTTGACAATATGAATTCAGCTAAGGGTTCCAATGAGCATTTTAAAGTGTTTGTTGGGTTCAAAAATACTGTATGTACCAATCTCTGTATTTCCACCGATGGAGCAAAGCTGGATCTAGGTGTAAAGTCGCTGGATGAATTGTTCAAAGAGGTTAGAGCATTACTCGCTGGCTATGATGAGAATACTCATTTAAAGCAGATGCAAGTGCTCAAAGACTACGAACTATCCGAACGGCAGTTTGCTCAGATTCTGGGAAAAGGCAGGCTCTACCAGTATCTTCCCAAATTAGAAAAATCCAACGTACCAGCTCTGCTGATCAATGATACTCAGATTTCAAGAGTTGCGGAACACTATTATTCAGACAAAAACTTCAAAAGGTCAAAGAGTGGAAAAATTGACTTGTGGAGGTTTTATAATCTGATGACAGGAGCAGTCAAGAGCTCGTATATCGACAAGTTTGTAGAAAGAGAACTGAATAGTTTTGACTTTACTCTTCAGGTGAAACAGGCTTTGGATAGTGGTCCAGAAGGATTTTGGTACTTAAATTAATCTCCAACTAAGCCCGTCAGAAATGATGGGCTTTCTTATATCCATATTTATTATGAATGCAATTATTAATGAAATCCAAGTCACCTACATTCCCAATCAACAAATGTTGGGAATTCAAAAGATTACTAATTCTCAAGGATGTTTTAATGTCCTATGGCCTCTATTTTCTCAAGATACCATACATCTCAGAGAAGAATTTATCATTCTATATTTGAATAGAAGCAATCGAGTGTTGGGGTATTTCAAGGCCTTTGTAGGAGGTAATTCTTCTGTAATTTGCGATGTGAAAATCATATTGGCAGTTGCTTTAAAAGGGATGGCATCTAGTATAATCTTATCTCACAATCATCCCTCAGGCAATTTGAGTCCTTCAGAGCAGGATTTAAGGCTTACTAAGCGTGTAAAAAGTGCCTGCAAAGAAATAGACATCGAATTGCTAGATCACCTTGTAATAGGCTCAAATGGTGGGTATACCAGCTTGGCTGATGAGGGGTTACTCTAATTTTCAAACATTAAATTCAATCAAAATGAAAAATCTATTATTCACATTACTTGTTCTAGTGCTGAGTCTTAGTACTGCATACAGTCAATACTCATTTCGAGATCAGGATATCTCCATTCAATGGGATTGCAGCCCTCAATTCAATCAAAAGATAAAAAATACTTCCTATTACACCTGTAATTATCAGAAAGCAGGAGAGGGCTATATTTTCAGTGTTTCGGTGAATGATCTATCCAAAGACTTAGCTCGTTTTGCAAGTGCTGAGGAAGCATATAAATCCAGTTTCTTGGCCAAAATAAAAGAAGGAGCTATTTCCAGCGGAGATAAATTAATCTCTACTGGACAGATACTTGGACAAAATTCAGTCCAGTATTATAGTATTACGAAAGTTGATGCAGAGCTAACCCTCAAGGGGTTCACTGCTGCATTTATAGTAGGGAAGAATGCCTACATGGTTAACCTAGTAGGGGATATGCAAAATCCAAAAGTTGAAGCAGAATTCCTTACTTTGGTAAAAAGTATAAAATCAAATTAATGTTTAACCAGGCAAAACCACTGAATATCCACTAGATAAAATTCATCAAAAAATAAATCCCTGTAAATTAACTACTTACAGGGATTATTTACTCAAAATTGTGGAGCTGGCGAGATTCGAACTCGCGTCCAGATAAGGAAACACCGTACCGTCTACATGCTTA
>NZ_VLOG01000019.1:46241-85704 GCF_007655305.1 Algoriphagus algorifonticola | reverse complement strand
GTACCGTCTACATGCTTAGTCACCGATTGGGTTTTCGACCAAACTATGCTGGGTGACACACCTAAGTTTGGCTTAGCGATTAGAACTTAAGCCTGCTTAATCGCATCGCAGGCCGCAGTCCAGTCAAGTCGACACCTCAATTCCACCCGGACCAGACAACGGATGGTGAGATGTGGCCGGGGAATCACTGTTTGTGACTCAACCCTTTAAGCTATCTATCCTAAAAGGTTAGATTAGGCAGCCATGGCGTAAGTATTTTCGCCATTTATGGTTCGTATGAATCTTTCAAGGCCGTACATACTCCAGCCTGCATGCAAGCCCGATCTTTACACTTACTGTCAAAACCGGTCAGCCCCATTTGCTAATGAGAAGACAAAAGTAAGCTAAATTTGGTTCCGTTCAACGGGAACTAGGTATTATATAAGAAGGGGAGAATGGAAGCGAGAGGCGAGAGACGAAAAGCGAGAGATGAGAAATTAGAGGCGAGTGACGAGAAGCAAGAGATTAGACATGAGAGTAGGGAAACGAGATGTGAGAGGACTAGCTACTTTATCTTTCAAATTTAATTTTAAAATCATTCAATAAGATATTCTTCAATCTCAGTCCTTTATATAAAAACTTCAATTTTGCTCAAATTTGAAGAAGGCTGAATACCGAGATTTTTATATCTTGCGGTGATGGAAAATTTCGTCGTTTCGGCAAGAAAATATAGACCGGCTAATTTTAAAAGTGTCGTGGGGCAACAGCATATCACCACCACACTTCAAAATGCGATCAAGAATAATCATCTTGCTCAGGCTTTTCTTTTCTGTGGACCTAGAGGGGTAGGGAAAACTACCTGTGCACGAATTCTTGCCAAAACAATCAATTGCGAAAATAGAGGGGAGGACCAAGAAGCCTGCGGGACCTGCGAATCCTGTGTTTCCTTCCAAAACAACTCTTCCTTCAATATCTACGAACTAGATGCAGCTTCCAACAACTCGGTTGATGATATCCGAAATCTGGTAGATCAGGTTCGATATGCTCCTCAAAAAGGTCAATATAAAGTCTACATCATTGATGAGGTGCACATGCTGTCCAATCAGGCCTTCAATGCATTTTTGAAGACTTTGGAGGAGCCTCCTAAGTATGCCATTTTCATTTTAGCAACCACAGAGAAGCATAAAATCATTCCGACCATTCTTTCCCGATGTCAGATTTTTGATTTCAACAGAATCCAAATCAAGCATATCGCGGACCATTTGAAGCACATCGCGGATAAAGAAAGTGTGAGTTATGAGGATGAGGCACTCCGTCTGATCGCTACCAAGGCAGATGGGGCATTGAGAGATGCACTTTCCATATTTGACCTGATTGTAACCTATTCTGCAGGTCAAAAAGTAACTTACAAAGAGACCATTTCTAACCTTCATATTCTGGATTACGACTACTATTTCAAAGTAGTAGATGCTTTATTGGAAGGAGATATTTCCCAGTCTTTGTTGATTTTTGATGAAATTCTTAAAAAAGGCTTCGATGGGCATAATTTCATCGTTGGTCTCTGCGAGCATTTCAGGGATTTGTTGGTAGTGAAAGATCCTGTGACCATAGATCTGATTGAAGTTTCCGAAAATGTCAAGGAGCGATACCTTCAACAAACCCAAGCAGCCAGTCAGTCTTTTTTACTTTCTGCTTTGAATGTTGCCAACCAATGTGACATTCATTATAAAACCAGTAAAAATCAGCGCCTTCATGTTGAGTTGGCTTTGATGAAAATGGCCAAATTACCTCAGGCATTGAACCTAGCTGCATTGGCAGTGGAGGAATCAAAAAAAAAAGCCTGAATAACGAAAAAGCGGTAGAGGAAAAAGTTCCCGATATCCCATTAGGTGCTGATTCCATTAAGGGGAAAACTACCCCTGTTCAAAAGACCATCTCGATTCCAACCAGTCTCTCCCAGACCAAAAAACTGGTCAAAGAGTTTGAACAGAAAAATACCCAAGCTGCGAAACAGGCAGACGATTTGGTAGAATTTGTTTCTACTGTGGAGACTAGTCAGCCTCTGACACAGGAACTTCTAGACCAGCATTTACCTCAGGTTTTGGAGCATTTCAAAAAGCAGGGAAAAAGTCTGGAATTAGCCATTCTCAACCAGCCCATCAAGGTCAAGGAGAATCAAATGATCTTGGAAGTAATGGGGCATGTGCAGGAAGAAAGGGCACATTCCATGCGTCAGGAGCTGATGACTCTGATAAGAAACCTGACAGGTGCAGGAAAATTTCAGCTATCCTTGGAAGTCAAGGAAGAAATCGAAACAGCCAAAAATAAACTTTATACGAGTTCGGATAAATTCAATTATTTATTGGAAAAGCATCCAGCTTTAAATGAGTTTAGAAAGAAGTTTGGGCTGGAGACTGATTTCTAAAAATCCAGAGAAATCCCAAAATTGATCAGGTTTTGCAACTGTATAGCCTGTTTGGATGTGCCATCATCCTGCTTGATAAATACCTCCTCATCGTAGATTAATACCGTTTCAATCCTCGTGGAAATGTATTTATTTACTTTCATTCGGATTGAAGAATTAAAGTTGACCACCATATTTCCGAATCTTTCATAATTGGAAAAGAGGTTAAGATCTGCTTTCCAATTGACATTCTCCATCAAGGAAATATCGGCCACAGAGGTGGCCAATGACATCCCGGCTTCAGCTCTTACATTTTCTCCAGGCGTAACACCAAAGGCTCCTACATTACTGAGTGAGTCATTCATGACAATGGTAAATCGACCTGTGAAAGGTGAAAGGATGACAGATAACTTACCTTTGTTTGGATAAGTTTTTCTATAATTCAAACCTGTGGAGGACTGAACATAGCCTGGAGAAAGCAGGTCCGATATTTTGGTTCTCAAATCGCTTTCACTTCCAGCCGGCCTGCTATACTTGAAACCTTCCAACAACTGAGTTCGGGCATCAATCTGAGTGGATAAGTAGAGTTTTTCTGAAATTTCCCGTCCGTAATTACTGACAAATATGAAGTTGTCATTGGTCTTTCTGGTTTGAAAAGCTCTATCAGTCTGTCTGTTAAAACCTAGATTGATATTCAACTGCGTGTCCCAGACCTTTTTGTCTTTTTTGTAGTTGGCATAAAGGGAAACTCCTGTATTGAGGGCGAATGAACTCGTACCACCAGCTGCCCAGTTGCTCAAAGTAGACTGGACAATATTTAGATTGTAATTACCTCCGGTTTTCCAGAAAACTTCCTTGACGGGTTCATCAATCAATAAGGAATCACCAAGCATCAACAGGGTATCCCCGTTGATCAATACTGTATCGGGAATGATCTGTATATCTTGAGCTAAAATCTTTCCGCTCAGGAGGAAAACCAAAAGTCCTGCTAGGAGAAGTAATCTGGGCATGAAAAAGGTCGAAATCAGGGCTTGAAGATAGTTAATTTCTGTCCAACGCTGATAATGTTCTGGCTTCCGATTTGGTTCCAAGTTTTCAGCTGATCTACTGTAACGCCGTATTTTTTACTTATCGCATATAGAGTTTCTCCCGGAGATACGGTATGAGTGATTTTACTAGGCGAATTGCTGTAGCTAGGCTCAGGATCTTGGGTAGAGGTATCATAGACAGGGATAGTCTGATTTTGAGACTTAGGCTCCGACTGTGATTGAGCTACTTTAACAGGAGTTGATGAAGGTACAGTGACAACGGGAATTTCTTCCCCTCTTTTTCTGTGTTCCTGCAGGCTCAAGACCATTCCTGCCTTCAAATCCTCATCCCTTCTGATTCTGTTTTTTGCCTTCAAAGCTGAAAGCTTGATTCCATATTTTTGAGAAATACTCCAAAGTGTTTCTCCCGGCTGGACAATATGAGTTTCAATTTCCGCTTTAGACTTTTTCTTTTCAGTGTAATAATATTTTCCTGCTTCTACTTTTTCTTCAGGATCCAAGTCATTCAGTCTTCTAAACTTTCTTTCTTTAATCCCGATTTTATCTGCAAATTTTTCAGGGGAGGTCGTGTTTGCTGCTAAGACACCGTCCAATTCATTAACTGTAATCTGATCAGGCTGAGTAGCCTTGGTGGTGTTTCCTGAAATTTTAGGATAAGAGTTGGCCTGCTTATAAGCCGGATAATATTTTTCCTCAGCTTTACTTTTTTGACTTGGTTTGGTCTGGCTAGGTTTTGATTCGATCACAGCAGGTTTGTAGTCCAATTTTCCTTCCTGGATATAAACCAAAGAAAATCCTCTACCAGCCGGAATTTTTCCGTTGATGGTCCATTTGTTCATTTCTTTTAGATGCTCTTCGGAGACCTGGTATTTTTTTGCAAGCTCCTTGAGTGAGGTGGGGCCTTGTACCTGAACTTCAACCAAGCGCTGTGAATTGCTGACCAGCACCCCTCCGATTTGGTTTTCAAACGCGACTTTGTGGGCTAGAAATTTTTTAAAATACCAGTGAGAATTTCTATCAATATCAATGATTCGCTGACTATTATATCGGTTTCCAAAATAAGCTTTAGCACCGCCTAAGCCCATTTGATAAGAAACCAAGGCACACATCCAATTATCAAAAGTGTTGTTATGCTTTTTCAGATAAAGAGCTGCTCCACGAGTGGAGTTTACTATATTTTTTCTATCATCTATTTGGCTATCCACTCTCAAAAAGACTTCCTCTGCGGTACCTTGCTTAAACTGCCAAAAGCCTACCGCATTGGAGGTTGAGACTGCATCAGGGATCAAACCACTTTCCTGAATCACTAGGTATTTTAGATCCAAAGGAACTCCAACGCTTCTGAGCTCCCGTTCTACGATTGGCATGTAAAGATTTACCCGCTCCAGCTTCACTTTGAAGTAGCTGGGGTTTCGGTACAAGGCATCAACATCTAATTGAATTTCCCTTCTAGCCTGAGGATTGATGCGGATAATCATGTCTGCAAATTCCATTTCCGCAGGCACCTGTGGTATTTGCGCCAGAATAGGAGTAGAGGCTAAAAGGAAGCAGGAAAAAATGAAAAATTGTAAACTTTTGAAATTCATGCTCGGTCGTCTTCTGATATCAGCCCTGCATGAGCAAAAATGATTCCCATTTTATGAATTCACAGTTTTCTTGCCATTAAGATTCCATCTCTTATAGGTAAAATACTGTTTTCTACTCGGGAATCTTGGTGAACCTTCCGATTGAAATCCAATATAGCCTCAGTGTCTTTGTCTAATTTTTTTCTTCCTTCTGGCAATACTTTTCCAGACCAAAGTACATTATCTGCCAAAATGATACCCCCTGAAGGCATTTTATCGATCACCAAGTCGTAATAACTAGAATAATTGAATTTGTCAGCATCTATGAAAACCAGGTCAAATGGACCTTCCAAACTAGGGATAATATCCAAGGCGTTGCCTAATCTGTAGTCTATTTGTGTGGCAAGACCACTTTCTTCAAAAAATCCACGAACCATGGTTTCCAGCTCATCATTGATATCAAGCGTAATTAGCTTTCCACCTTCAGCCAGTCCTTTTGCCATACAAATTCCTGAATACCCAGTGTAGGTTCCTATTTCCAAAATCGTTTTTGGACGAAGCATTTTTACAAACAGCTCCAGGATTTTTCCCTGTAAATGCCCTGAAATCATTCTAGGCATTAGGACTTTGGCCTGAGTTTCCCGGACAATTTTTTTCAAAAGAGTATCCTCTTCTGAAGTATGGGATTCACAATAGGCTAATAATTCGGGATCTATAAACTCCATTTTAATTCGGTAAATAGGTGAGGTAGCTGAGTTGCTCTGGATTGAAAATTTCCTCGGCTATTGCTAATACCTCTTCGGCTGTGGTGCTTCTTATCTGCTCAAAGATACGTTCCAAAGGGTCTATTTTCCCATGATCGATCAGACTTTTGCCAAATACAAGCATCAACGCAGCATAATTTTCTTCTGCCATTGCCATTTGTCCAATAGCCTGCTCCTTCGCCATGTGGAGTTGCATAGTCCCCAGTTTTTTGGTTCTTAGCTTATGCAATTCCCGGTGAACAATTTGAGTGGATTTTTTTAAGGTTTTTTCTTCTGTGCCAAAGAAAATCCCAAAGAATCCGGTATCCGAAAATGGCTGATAACTGGACTCAATGCTATACACATAGCCGTATTTTTCCCTTAAAGCAAGGTTGAGCCTGCTGTTCATGCTGGGCCCTCCCAAAATATTATTGAGAAGAAATAGCTTATATCTATTGGGGTCATGCTGTGAATAAGCAGGTCTGCCTAAGGCACAAAGGGATTGAGATATGTCCCTGTTTATGGTTTTGACTTGAGGTGCATATGTATGAAATGCACTTCTGGCATAAAGTGTCCTTTTGGGTTGTATTTCTGACAAAGGACCTTCAATTGCCTTTAATGCCTTAGAAAAGGAAATATTTCCCACGATAGAAAACACTACCTGTGAGGTATCAAGCCGGGTGGATATGAAATCAAAAAAATCTTGTTGACTGAAGTTTGATACAGTTTCTTCCGTGCCGAGAATATTTCTTCCCAAGGAGTGATTTTCAAATACCAAAGCATCCAGCTCATCCTGAATAGAGTCATCAGGAGAATCTCTATACATAGACATTTCTTCCAGGATTACTTGGCGTTCTTTCTCTATTTCTTTGGTAGGAAAAGTGCTGTTGAATGTGATGTCAAACAACAAGTCGGCTGCCTTGGAATAATGCTCTTTGAGCACCGATGCATAGAAACAGATTTTTTCTTTGGTGGTATAGGCATTCAACTCTCCTCCCAAAGACTCCAGGCGATTGATGATGTGAAAGGTTTTCCTTTTTTTGGTTCCTTTGAAAGCCATATGCTCCCAAAAGTGGGCCAGTCCTTCCTGTTCTTTGGTTTCATCCCTGCTACCTATATTTAAGACAAATCCGCAATGCACAAGTCGGGTATGAGTTACCTCCTGATGGACTATGCGGATACCGTTGGCTAGTTCTTTAATTTGATACATCTTAACTCTTTGAATTGAAGGTAATAAAAAATCTACCTTTTAAACTCCCTACGAATAATGTTAAGTTTGTCTATCGAAGTTCAATTTTGGTTCTTTTCAATAAGGAAAATCTAAAAAAGGTAATCCTAAAGAATTTAAATCCAGAGATTTTATGAAATATACACCCTTACCAGCTGCTTTGTATGTGAAAAACAGGGCAAAACTTGCAGCAAAAATGGCGAAAAATTCTGTTGCAGTTCTCAATTCCAATGACATTATGCCTACCAATGCGGATGGTACGATGAGATTTAGGCAAAACAATGATCTTTTTTATTTATCAGGGATTGATCAGGAGGAAAGTATCTTATTAATTGCCCCTGACTGTCCTAATCCTTCCATGAGGGAGGTGTTGTTTTTAAGGGAAACCAATGAGCACATCGCAATTTGGGAAGGACATAAGTATACAAAGGATGAAGCTCAGGCAGCATCGGGGATAGAGAATATCCAATGGCTTGCAAATTTTGATCAGGTTTTCAATACGGTTACGGCATTATCTGAGCGGATTTATTTGAATACCAATGAGCACCTGAGAGCTGGGGTAGTGGTGGAGACACGGGATGCCAGATTTATCAAAACCTGTAAGGAAAGATTTCCATTGCATGAGTACGAAAGACTAGCTCCCATTATGCATGAGATAAGGGGGGCTAAAGAGCAAGCGGAAATAGACCAAATGCAGATTGCCTGTGATATCACAGAAAAGGGTTTTAGAAGAATTCTCAATTTCGTAAAACCAGGAGTCACAGAATATGAAATTGAAGCTGAATACTTGCACGAATTTGTCAGAAATAGGAGTAAGGGCTTTGCTTATGAGCCAATCATAGCTTCGGGTGCATCAGCTTGTGTGCTTCATTACATTGAAAATAATAAAGCCTGTAAGGATGGAGATTTGTTGCTGATGGATGTAGGGGCAGAGTATGGAAACTATAATGCGGATATGACAAGGACAATTCCTGTGAATGGTCGATTTTCCGAAAGGCAGAAAGCAGTGTACAATGCAGTATTGAGAGTGCAAAAGGAGGCGATGAATATGCTAAGGCCCGGAGTGACTATCCAGGATTACCATAAGGAAGTTGGCTTGATTATGCAGTCCGAATTGATAGGCTTGGGATTGATTGATATAACGGATGTAAAAAATCAGGATCCAAACTGGCCGGCTTATAAGAAGTATTTCATGCATGGAACTTCCCATCATATAGGTTTGGACGTGCATGATGTGGGTACTATGTATGGTCCTATTACTCCTGGTATGGTGTTTACTGTTGAGCCAGGAATTTATATTCAAAATGAGGAGATTGGAATCCGACTGGAGAATAATATTGTGATTCAAAAAGACGGATATTTCGACTTGATGAGGAATATACCAATCGAAGCAGATGAAATTGAGGAAATTATGAATTCTTAAGAAAGCCCCTTACAATAATGCCCCCAAAAAGTATCTTGCTTCTTGGGGGCATTTTTATTTTTAAACCCGGATTATGCATTAGAATCTGTAGTGAGAGATCAAACCGCAATAAAATCAATCCGCCTGAGGCGGAGAATGAAGCATAGCACCGCTACGGTGATTGAGCTAAATACAGCAAAGCGATTGATTTTGAAGCGGTTTGGACTCGTAATAAGAAGTCTACTGCATATTTCGGGTTAAAATTACTTCCACTGAATTTCTACCATCACGGGAAAGTGATCTGAGGGATATTTTTTACCATAATTATCTGTTAATATTCCATGACGAATAACCTGAATTGAGCCATTGACAAAGATGTGATCAATAATTCCGTCAGGCATTTTATCCCAATCAAATCCGGTAAATGTACCAGCAGGACCGTATGCGGGAATCTCAGAGATTAATCGGGCATCCTGCCATCCAGGAGCAGAAGTGATAGTGGTATAGGCCGGATTGTCAGGAGTCACATTAAAGTCTCCCATCCAAATAACCGGGAGATTTTCTTGGTTGATGGCATTGATTTGTTCCAGAACTAATTTACTGCTTTCTTCTCTGGCTTGCTGGCCAATATGGTCATAGTGAATGTTGAAGACATAGAAGGACTGTCCGGATTGGTCTTCAAATTTTCCCCAAGTACATACTCGATTAAGCGCGGCGTCCCAGCCTTTGCTTGGGAGTTCAGGTGTTGGGGAAAGCCAAAAAGTACCGTGATCAAGCATTTGATAGCGCATAGAGTCAAAAAGAATGGCCGAAAACTCTCCTTTTTCCTCTCCGTCATCTCTTCCAACTCCGATGTAATCATACGCTAAACTTTTCTCCAGCTGCTTTACCTGATGAAGTAAGCCTTCCTGAATGCCAACAATTCCGATTTGATGAAATTGGATCAGTGAAGTGACATGAGGTAGTCTGTCTTTCCATAAATTCCCATCGTCTCCGGGATTATCCCAGCGGATGTTAAATGTGGCAATTTGATGTCTGTTTATTTGGGCAATGCTTCCTGAAGCACTTAGAATTATGAGAAAAAGACAAAGAATGATTGATTTTAACTTCATTTTGGAGGAACTATATGGTCAGAAAAGGTTTATCTATTAAAATTGAATTATAAATTGAAGAAATGAAAACCATTTATCCCAAAGACCTAGCGACACCTGAATTTCACGCACTTTTACAGGGCAGTATTGCTCCCCGCCCGATCGCTTTTGCTTCAACCATAGATCAGGCAGGAAATGTAAATTTGAGTCCTTTTAGTTTTTTTAATCTATTCAGCACTAATCCGGCAATTTTGGTTTTTTCTCCTTCCAGAAGAGTCAGAGACAATACCACCAAGCATACCTTGGAGAATGTCAAAGAAGTTCCGGAAGTTGTCAT
The DNA here is from genome assembly GCF_007655305.1 of Algoriphagus algorifonticola. GTDB lineage: Bacteria > Bacteroidota > Bacteroidia > Cytophagales > Cyclobacteriaceae > Algoriphagus > Algoriphagus algorifonticola. Next base: position 75,906 of record NZ_VLOG01000019.1, on the reverse strand, counting down.
CCATGTAGTTCACTATGGAATGGTAGAACAGATGTCTTTGGCAAGTACAGAATATCCCAGAGAGGTAGATGAGTTTGTTAAGGCTGGGTTTACGGCTATTCCTTCAACGGAAGTGAAACCGCCGCGTATCAAAGAGGCGAAAGTCGCTTTTGAGTGCAAGGTGAATGAGGTAAAAGCTTTAGGAGATCAGGGAGGAGCTGGCAATTTGGTTATTTGTGAGGTGATTGCAGTTCATGTAGATGAGGAGATTTTCGATCAAAATGGAGTAATTGATCCTAACAAAATTGATTTGGTAGCCAGACTTGGAGGAAACTGGTATTCTAGAACAAATGGTACTGCACTTTTTGAAATTCCTAAACCTTTGAGGACTATGGGAATTGGTGTGGATCAAATTCCTGAAGAAATCAGAAGTAGCCCGGTCCTAACTGGCAATAATTTAGGGAGATTAGGAAATGTGGAGCAGCTTCCTAGTGCTGAGGAAATCAAGGCTTTTGGAGAGAGTCCCATTCTGGAAGAGATGAGGTTGAGATTTAAAAATGACCATGAAAGCTGGATCTATCATATCCATGAGTTAGCCAAGCAATTATTGGAAAAGGGAGAAGTAGAAGCTGCCTGGAAAACATTGCTTCAAAAGCTTTAAAAAATTTATCAAGCATAAAAAAGCCTAGCTCGGATGACGATCATTTGTCAGCCTGAGTCTTAAATATTCTTCGAACATATAAAAAATGATATGACAGGGTCATCCAAAATGGATTTGTCTGTTGTTATTTCACAATTGAAACCCTTTCCTTTTAGAAGAACTTATTTAGTGAGGGCGCGGTGGGCTGACGCAGCAGCGGGCCAGCGTCCGGCCCAGTGCGGCTGAAGCTTTGCTGCGTCTTGAATTTTTGGTTCTTTTGGTTCAAGCCAAAAGAACAAAGAGAAAAAAGGAAAAATGATTAATTGATGTAGCAAGTGCTTAATTCAATTGAAATAAATTTTCAATAAGAAAGAATTAAATTCCGAAAATTCTATTTTTTCGGAATTTAATTTAATCTATCATTGGTAGCTGAGTCGAATGCTGTTTCCGGAATTAGGAATACATTTCGATCCCGTACAATTGTTGGGACGCTCAATGTGACAAAGGTTCGTATGATTCAGCCAATTATGCTTATTTAATTACTATATCCTGTGGCATTCTGACTTGAATTCCCTGATAATGTTTCAGCTTATTTACTTTTTGATAAAGCCCAAAGTGTTCACCTAATTGCGCTTGAAGGATTTTTGTTTCTACGCTTTCACCTAGATCTGACATAATCTGCTCAAACCAAGGCTTGATCGTTGGGTAGTATATAACACGGTAATCATCTCCTGCCTCTATTTTGGCCACAGCAATTTCAATTGCTTTATCCAGTCCACCCAATACATCCACTAAGCCTCTTTCCAGAGCTTGATTTCCAGTCCAAACTCTTCCTGAAGCAACTTCTTTCACTGCATCTGGACTCATTCCTCTTCCCTCAGCTACACGCTTGATAAAAGTGTCGTAACCATCTTCAATTGAGCTTTGTATGATTGATCTTTCTACTTCTGTCAGATCTCTTCCGGGATTCATGAAATCAGAAAGTTGACCGGTGTTGACCACATCCGTAGTGATACCCAACTTGTCATTGATTAGCTCCTGTACATTAAACCATAAGCCAAAGATCCCGATAGAACCTGTGATGGTGTTAGGTTGGGCAACAATAGTATCTGCCGGTGCGGAAATATAATATCCGCCAGATGCTGCAACTTCACCCATGGAAACGATCACAGGCTTTACTTTTTTCGCTTCGGCCATTTCTCTCCAAATTACCTCAGAAGCTACAATTGATCCTCCGGGAGAGTTAACTCGCAAGACAATGGCTTTGATGTCGTCATCTTTTCTTGCCTTTCGGATTTCTTTGGCAAATTTTTCCGAACTGATCACTCCATCAGCTTCACCTGAGACTATTTCCCCTTCGGCGATGATAACGGCGATTCTATTTTTGGAAGTAACATTCTTGGATTTTGCTACCGAACCTAAATCCGTTGCATTGATTGTCAGAATGTCATCATCTTCTTCTAAGCCTAGCTTTTCCCGAAGTTTAGCATGAACCTGATCTTCGTAGAGTAGTTCATTGACCAACTGATATTTCACCGCGTCTTCCGGCTTTCTGACTAGCATCAAATCATTGATCAAGGTCATGCTGTCCAACGCCACAGATCTGGAGTTTGCTACCGCTTGGACCATCTGGTCATTGATATCATCCAAGAAATATTGGGTTTGCAGGCGGTTTGCCTCACTCATTTTATCTAAAATAAATGGCTCAACGGCACTTTTGAACTCGCCTACTCGGAATACTTCCGGCTCTATCCCTACTTTCTCGAAGAAGCCTTTTAGGAAAATCACCTCCGATGCCAATCCGTTGAAATCAATCCCTCCCAGCGGATTCAGGTAAATCTCATCTGCAACAGAAGCTAAATAATAGCCCCCTTCCGAATAAGCTTCATCATAGGCAATGATGAATTTTCCGGATTCCTTGAAGGCTTCCAGCTCTTCGCGCAATTCTAGCAAATTGGCTTGACCAGCTATAATCAAACCTGTATTAAGATAGATGCCTTTAACTTTTTCATTGGTTTTCGCTTCACGAATGGCTTTTTTCAAATTGACCAAACCTGCAGTTATAGGATTGCCAAAAGGATTGGCAAATTGGCCAAATGAAAGTTTATCATCACTGGTACGCTCCACCAATGTTCTGCCATTTAAGTCAAGGTGTAAAATGGTATTTTCTTTAACGGTTACTTCCTTTTCTCCAGTGGAGGCAACTATTCCTATTAATCCCAATAGGAGCAAAAGGCTTAAAATACTGAATACAAAAAGCCCGACGATGACGGCTAATACGTTTCCTAAGAATTTCATAATGAATACATTTGAAGTAGCTAAAATAGGCTAATTTGGCGAGTCAATAAAGATAATTTCCTTCAGATTATGAATAATGAGGTTGTATTGATTTTGGGAGGTAATTTAGGGGATACCTTGAGCCTTATTGGAGAGGCGAAAAAGCAGCTTCTTAATCTTGGAGAACTAAAAGGCGAGTCCTCTATTTATCGAACGGAGGCCTGGGGAAATGTGGCTGACCAGGATTTTTTAAATCAGGTAGTAGTGATCTATACAGCCTTGGAACCCTTGGAGTTTTTGAAGGAAATTCAAGGAATTGAAAAAGTATTGGGTAGAAAGAGGTTTGAAACTTGGGGGAATAGAACCATGGACATTGATATCCTGTATTGGAATCAAGAGGTAATTGACCATGAAAATTTAAAAGTGCCACACCCTTACTTGCAAAAAAGAAAGTTTGTGCTCATTCCTCTAGTTGAAATTTTACCGGATCGAATCCATCCTCAACTCAATCAAACCAATTTCCAACTTTTGGAAGTTTGTCCAGATGAGTCTTTCGTTGAAATTTTAGGGTAATTAAAAAAGGCTGTCTCAAAAGTGATTTTGTCACATTGAGCGAAGTCGAAATGTGTGCCAGATTGACAGGAATGGCCTTTGACTCTGCTCAGACTGACATTAAAACTATTTAGGAAACAGCCTATTTAGATTCTTACAGTCCTGAAACTTGGGCTTCAGGATGAATTTTTTTGACTAGGCCCTGCAATACTTTTCCGGGTCCACATTCCACAAAATCTACTGCGCCATCTTTGACCATGTTTTGAACAGACTGAGTCCATTTCACAGGAGCAGTTAACTGAGCAATCAAATTGGCTTTAATTTCAGAGACATTGCTGACCGCCGTAGTACTTACATTTTGGTAAACCGGGCAAATTGGTTCGCTGAAAGTAGTTTCTTCAATCGCTTTCTGTAATTTCTCCCTGGCAGGCTCCATCAATGGAGAATGAAAAGCTCCTCCAACGGGTAGGGGCAATGCTCTTTTGGCTCCTGCTTCTTTCATTTTTTCACAGGCGATTTCAATTCCTTTGTTAGACCCGGAAATGACCAATTGGCCTGGACAGTTATAGTTGGCAGGAACGACCACTTCTTCAGTAATTTGGGCACAAATTTCCTCTACTTTTTCATCTGCTAATCCCAAAATTGCAGCCATAGTAGAAGGATTGATCTCGCAAGCTTCTTGCATAGCCATAGCTCGCTGATAAACTAATTTCAAGCCATCTTCAAAGGCTAAAGTACCATTGGCAACCAAAGCAGAAAATTCACCTAAAGAATGACCTGCTACCATATCAGGATTGAAGTCAGGGGTGGTTTTTGCCAAAATCACCGAATGAAGAAAAATTGCAGGTTGTGTCACTCTGGTTTGCTTCAGCTCCTCATCAGTTCCGTCAAACATGATGTCGGTAATTCTGAATCCCAAAATTTCGTTCGCTTTTTCAAAAAGCGCTTTTGCCTCTGGATTTTCTTCGTAAAGTGCTTTTCCCATTCCGGGAAATTGGGCGCCTTGGCCTGGAAAAACAAATGCCTTCATGCGTTTTTATTTGTTGAGAGGGCAAATATAAGATTTTTCCTTTTGGTGGGTGGTCAGTTCAATTCGTTCAACTGCTCAAAGTGATCTTGGAAAATTTTCCGCTTATTTTCACTTACCCAGCGGATAAAAGCCTTTACTGCGGGGGCATGTTTTTTTTGCTTCAACCAAACCAATTTCCAGTCAGCTACGATAGGAAGTCCCTCGAATTTTAGAATATGGATCCGTTTTTCTTTGATTTCGTTGACCATGGAATAGGAGGAAAGAATGGAAGCACCCAACCCAGCCATGATGGCTTGTTTCACTGCCTCGTTGGTAGCCAATTCCATTTTACTGTTGGTATTGATGTCCCTGTCATGAAAAAATTTCTCCATCATCACTCTTGTTCCTGATCCGCTTTCTCTCAATATAAAGGGAATTTTCTCCCATTTATTTTCACTGATTAATTTTTGGTATTCTTCGGCTTTTTTTGGCGAGCAGGCCAAATACCATTTATTTTCCGCGATGACGATGCTTTCAAGGTTCATTTCATCCGGAGCAATCGACACTAACGCCAAATCAGTACTATTTTCTTCCAAATGAGCCAATACTTTAAAGCGATTTGATACCTCCAGATTGATTTCCACATGAGGATGGATTTTCATGAAATCGGCCATCAGATAAGGAATAATGTATTTCCCTGTCGATACAGCAGAGATTCTGATTTTTCCGGCCAATAAGCCTTTCAATTCCATCATTCTCTGTTCGATCTGATCCATCTCCGCAAAAATCCGCTCAGACATATCCACTAATTCCTGCCCAAATTCTGTGATGTGGATTTTCTTCCCAATGATTTCAGTGAGCGGCACATCAAAATTCTCCTGGAGATTTTTTAATTGTACCGAAACAGCCGGCTGAGTCATATTCAAAGCCTTTGCGGCTTTGGTAATACTTTGAAAATGGGCTATGCTACTCAGGGCTTTGAGCTGATTCAGTGAGATGTTCATAATCAAGATTAATACAAAAGTAATAAACGATAAAAAAATATTATGTTTTTGTTTTTTTTAACCTTTCTCTTTGGAATCTTTGCAGCATGGATTTCCAGATTTTGATTAACAATCTCACCAACCCGAGTCTTTTGTTCTTCGTGTTGGGAATTTTAGCGGTCCGATTCAAGAGTGATCTGGAAATACCCGCAAATTCTGCCAAGTTCATCGCGCTCTACCTAATGCTATCCATCGGATTTAAGGGTGGGCAAGAATTATCCCATAGTGAATTTGACATATCAATTGTCTGGGCACTTTTATTTGGTCTGACACTTTCTGCAGGAGTTCCTATCTATACCTTTTTTATTTTGAGGAAAAGGTTGGGGACTCCAAATGCCGCGGCAATTTCAGCAGCATACGGTTCAATTTCAGCCGTAACGTTTGTAGCTGCCGTGGCTTTTTTGGATATACAGGGCACTTCATTTGGAGGACATATGGTTGCCGTGATGGCATTGATGGAGGCTCCTGCAATTATTTCAGGGGTAATTTTATTGAGGAAATACTCTGATACCAAGCCTGAAGGAGGAATGAGGCAAATTGTCAAACATGCGCTTACCAATGCCTCTGTATTACTTATTTTGGGAAGCTTAGTGATTGGGTTTATTGCAGATGAAAAGCAGGCGGAGGGAATTAAGCCTTTCGTGACAGATATTTTCAAAGGATTCTTGGCCGTCTTTTTATTGGATATGGGAATAAGTAGTGGCAGAAAGCTAAAATCCTTTTTCAAATACGGTTATTTCTCTACTGTATTTGCCATTGTAATTCCCCTTATCAATGGATGTATTGTAGCCTTTATCAGTCATTGGATTGCGCCCGAAATCGGTGACAGGTTTATCTTTTCTATCCTGGCTGCTTCCGCTTCCTATATTGCTGTACCTGCGGCTATGAAATTAGCAAACCCAGAAGCCGATGAAGGTCTTTATATACCAATGGCATTGGCAATTACCTTCCCCTTCAACATCACTTTTGGAATGCCGGTTTATTGGATGATTATACAGTATTTCTAAATCGGGCTATTTTCTGGAGACAGAAACTTTGCCCTTTCTTCCGGTTTGGGTAGTCGGCAGGTGTTTTTTTTCCCAAACCATTTATACCTGTTTTTCCCAATCCAATCATAAACTGGATCTCTTAACCATCTAGGTAAAATAATTAAGGGATAAAAAAATGGCCAAAGTCCAGCGAGATGTTTGGAGATTTTTAGTGCGGCGGTACTTCGGTAGAATACTTTTGAGTCCTGAATCAGCACTAAAGAGTCTAAGTAGTCCTCTTTGACATCAAATTTGGAAAGGATTTTTTTGCTGAAATCATCCTGCAATGCTCCCACTAGAAACTGATCTCTTTTATCATTTCTGATTATAAGATCAATGGAAGCATTGCAGAGATTGCAGACTCCATCAAAAAAGATGATGGATTTATTTTGGCTCATCGAAGGATTTGAATGGTTCCTTTGAGTGTTCGCTCTCTTAAGCTCGGGTCTAATACATCGAAGAATACTTTGCCGGAATAGAAGTAAGTACCAGCCGGTAAATCATTTCCGTTCTTGTCTCTTCCATTCCAGCGAATGAAAATGTCATTCTCGTTGGACTCCAGACTATTGTAAGTAAATACTTCAGCTCCCCAACGATTGACAATCATAATCTCTACCCCAGTCACAAATCGTGGACATTGAGAGAATGGATTGTCAAAAGCAGAGAAGGTATCGTTCAAGCCATCACCATTAGGTGTAAATGCATTTGGTAAGACATAATTAGGACAATTATCCACACAAACTATATTACTTGGCTCACTTTCATTGCCGGATCTATCAATCGCAGTAATGTAGTAGCAACCTCTGTAATTTGGCAAATTGTTAATTCTCGTGGATAGCTGGATAGCAGATAGTTGGGCTACTAATTCAAACTGGCCTTCTTCACCATCTGGTGTGAAGTAAAGTCTATATCCTGCCAACTCGTCATCGCACTCTCCTGAGAAATCAGGCTCCCAACTTAAGTCATGGAAATAGGTGTTGGAATTACACGGTTGCTCCGCCACGTAAGCACTACATTCCGGCCCTTCAAATGTCAAAACAGGTGGACAAGGCAACCTATTGTCATCCGGTTCTGCACAGATGATTTGAGACTTGTTCTCCAAAGGATACTCCAGTCCCTCAACATTATATGCCCCCTTGGTGATGACATAGTAGCAGTATTCCAATTCTTTTTCCAAAGGGACTCCATTGAAGCTTCCATCATCCAGGAAAGTAAAGCCCGAAGTAGTGACATCTACTTCAGCAATCAGTTCAAAGGTATCTGTATCCTGTGCATCTGCATCAGTTCTATTTCGGTACACCTCATGTTTAAATTCGCTGACAGAATTATTCCAAGGAACAGTAAAGCTCCAGTTTAACTCAATTGCTTCATTGATAATGGTAGGTTCCAGCCTCACTGAAGATGCAGAGGAGGATGTATCAATTTTGGTGTTATTGTCAAGTAATACTACTCGATAATTATATACCAGATCCTCGGTATTCAGTCCTGTATCAGTAAATAAAGTATCAGAGGTAATGCCCAAACTGGTTCGGTTTTGATTTCCTGTAAAGCCTTCACTTCTCAGCAATTCGTAGGAGTAAGGTCCGGGGAATTGAGTCTGATCAATATCATAAGGGGGAGTCCATTTGATAAATATTTCCCCATCTTGAGTAGCTGTTGCCTCTACGCTTACATTGGTAATAATAGGAACGTCCACGTCAATCGTGATACAAATTTCATCAGATACTATACTTTCCCCTGATCTAGGAGAAGGGAATCCGGCTACCAATCTGTAGCAATATGTATTGCCTGGAGCTAAGCCTTCACCACCGTTCAAATCGGTAAAGCTGAATGTCTGCATGTCGGTAGTACCAATCAACTCATACCCTGGTCGAATACCTGTTTCGCAACTATCAGGCTCATAGGGGTCAGAATTAATTCTTCTCCATATCTGCATTTCTGAAGCAGAATTGGCACAAGCATAAGGATTCCAATTCAATTCTACAGACCTTCCCTGAAGTTGTTCCAGTTCATCCCAAACAGGAGGTGGTCCGATCACTTTGATTCTCCAGGTTTTGACATCAACCAAAGCGGGCCCAGACCTAGGCTGATCCGTGATTCGAACTCTCACATCATATTCTCTTGCCCGAACGTGATTACAGACTGTTTGCCAATTGAAATTGACGACTCCAGGACTCGGCTGGAAGGTAGAAACAGGGGCATAATTTGCAGGATTGGAGATTTCCAAAGGTTCTCCAAAGACTTCAATTTTGATAGGATCTCCGTCAGGGTCTTGACCTTGGATGATTTCCTGAATATTAGTTCCTGCTACCACACAGAGATCCGGTGGTAAAATCAATTCTGGTCTTCGGTTATTCGAGTTTTCAATAATGATCTGCATGTCCCGGACAACATATCCAATTCGGGTCCATTTACCATCCAGTTTTCGCCATTCTACTATCCTGAAGGCAACATTGAACTGTCCCGCAGTGCCTGGAGCATCCCAGATAAGATCTCCGAAAATAGGATCCAACCTCAAGAACGCAGGAGTAGCACCGCTTTCTTGGCTAAAGCTAAATTCACTGCTGGCAGGGCTTCTGTAATTATTTACCGGTCTTTGAAAGGCTTGTTTTGGGACATCTAATTCGTAAGACAAACTGTCACCATCTGGATCAAAAGCTCCTGGGTTATGAATGTATCTAACATTAACAGCACCATTATCTACTGGAGGGATGGTTAGTACAGGGGAATTATTAACACCAATAAAAGGATCTATGGTAATTTGAGTTTCCACATAAAAAGGAGTGTCAACCGAGTTATCCATATTTAAGGTGAGGTCATTTCTGTTAAATTCCTGAAATCTGATGGTGTAGACACCAGGACCCTGAAAAGTATGCGAGATAACAAACGTGTTTTTTTCGATCTGATTTCCCAAACTTTCTACTAAAAAAAAGTCACTTTGGGTATTGAGCTGTTCTACTCTTCCATCACCAAAGTTGATTGTTCCCGGACCGAATACCACATTGGATCGGGTATCAGTATATCCGACTACCGTAATCCTGTAAGTTAAAGTCTGAACGGAAGTTCTTTCGGCGATGATTTCTCCTGCACGAATATGAGTAGCCCAAACAGTAGCAAGGCCTAAAATGAAGTAGACGAATAAAAATCCGAGAGAAAGTTTAAGCTTCATGGTATTCCCGATTGATCCAATTTTATTATAAAAACACTAGAAGAGACGAAAAGTTGACTCCTCGTGTTCAATTCTTCGAAATATACTTACGAAATAAAGGGAAGTAAGTAGAAATTCTCCGTAAAATCAAACAATAAAATCAAACAGCCTGTTGAATGAACTCATAGACTGGCTATTTAAAACGATTAAACAAGGATTTTATTTAGAACCTTTTAAAATAAGATCGGAGATTATGAATGGATTGTTTACTAGCTGTTCCACATGTAAATTTGGAGCAGTTATTATAAGACATTCGTTTTAAACTAATTCAAAAAAATTGTATGAGCTGGGTTACCAAAACCTTAAGTAGCACACTAGGAAGAAAATTGATCATGGGATTGACCGGTTTATTCCTCATCCTGTTTTTAACAGGACACGTATCTGGAAATTTATTGCTTTTCAATGACGATGATGGTCAGGCATTTAATATTTATGCCAAATTTATGACTACCAATCCGGCAGTAAAGATCCTCTCTTATTTAACCTACATTTCTATCATCGGTCACGTAGTTTGGTCTATCTGGCTAACTAGACAGAATAAAGCAGCCAGACCAGTAGGTTACGCCGAGTCCAAAGCTTCTACTAATTCAACCTGGTCCTCCAGAAATATGGGGATTTTGGGTACTATCATTTTAATTTTCTTGGTAGTCCATTTACAGGGCTTTTGGTATGAGATGCATTGGGGAAATGTACCAACTGTTACCTATGAAGGGGAAGAGTACAAAGACCTTTTCAGCATAGTTACCTTCGCATTTCAGAATGAATTATTGGTTGCAGGGTATGTGATAGCAATGGGTTTCCTAGGTTTTCACTTATCACATGGATTTGCCAGCGCATTTCAAACTTTAGGATTGAGTCATAAAAAATATTCACCTGCAATAGAAACTGTAGGTAAGATTTATTGTGTAGTGGTTCCTGCGCTTTTTGCCAGCATGCCACTTTATATCTATTTCACTAGCTAATTTAATAGTCCCGTATGATACTAGATTCCAAAATACCTGCTGGTCCTTTAGCAGAAAAATGGACTAAGCATAAGTTTAACAGCAAGCTGGTCAATCCGGCAAACAAGAGAAAGTACGAGGTCATCGTAGTGGGTACAGGTTTAGCAGGAGCTTCTGCGGCAGCTTCTCTGGCAGAGTTGGGTTACAATGTCAAGGCTTTTTGTTTCCAGGATAGTCCAAGAAGAGCGCACTCTATTGCAGCTCAGGGCGGAATCAATGCTGCTAAAAACTATCAAAACGACGGCGACTCAGTATTCAGATTGTTTTATGATACCGTAAAAGGTGGTGACTACCGTGCCAGAGAGGCAAACGTGTACCGTCTAGCGGAGGTATCGGTGAATATTATTGACCAATGTGTAGCGCAAGGTGTACCTTTTGCACGTGAGTACGGAGGTCTTTTGGCCAACCGTTCCTTTGGTGGAGCGCAGGTTTCCAGAACCTTCTATGCCCGTGGTCAAACCGGACAGCAATTGTTATTGGGAGCTTATTCAGCTTTGAGTAGACAAGTTGCCAACGGAAAAGTAAAATTATATCCTCGTACCGAGATGATGGACGTGGTGGTGATCGATGGTCAGGCCAAAGGTATTGTGACCAGAAATCTGATTACCGGCGCCATTGAAACACATGCTGCCCATGCAGTATTGCTTTGTACAGGAGGATATGGAAACGTGTTCTTCCTATCAACCAATGCAATGGGTTCCAATGTAACAGCGGCTTGGAGAGCTCACAAGCGCGGTGCTTACTTTGCGAACCCTTGCTATACTCAGATTCACCCTACCTGTATTCCAGTTTCTGGAGATCATCAGTCTAAATTGACTTTGATGTCAGAATCTTTAAGAAATGATGGTAGAGTATGGGTGCCAGCTTCTAAAGAAATGGCAGAAAAGCTGAGAAAAGGTGAAATCAAAGCAAATGATATTCCTGAGAATGAGAGGGATTATTATTTGGAGAGGAAATATCCTTCCTTCGGTAACTTGGTGCCAAGAGACGTGGCTTCAAGAAATGCAAAATATGTTTGCGACGAAGGAAGAGGTGTGAACGAAACTGGAGAAGCAGTTTTCTTGGACTTCAGAGATGCTATTAAAAGAGATACTGAAGAGGTGATCAGAGCAAAATATGGTAACCTTTTCGATATGTATCAGCAAATCACCGGTGAAAATCCATACAAAGTACCTATGATGATTTATCCAGCTGTTCACTACACCATGGGTGGGCTTTGGGTAGATTACAATTTGATGACCACTGTGCCTGGTTTGTATGCATTGGGAGAGGCTAACTTCTCTGACCATGGTGCTAATAGATTAGGAGCATCTGCTTTGATGCAAGGTTTGGCGGATGGTTATTTCGTAATCCCTTACACTGTGGGAGACTACCTAGCTCAAATCGGACCAAAGCCAGTGGATGCCAATCATCCGGAGTTCGAAAAGACCGCGAAAGAAGTGAAGGAGAGAATCCAAAAGCTTTTGAGCATTAAAGGATCAAAAACCGTCGATTACTTCCACAAGAAACTTGGTAAAATCATGTGGAATGAATGCGGAATGGCTAGAACGGCTGAAGGTTTGTCAAAAGCTAAAGCTGAAATCAAAGCATTGAGAGCAGAATTCTGGAAAGACGTGAAAGTCCTTGGTGATAATGAGGAACTTAATCAGTCTTTGGAAAAAGCGCATAGAGTAGCTGACTTCCTTGAATTGGGAGAATTGATGATCGATGATGCTTTGAATAGAAATGAGTCCTGTGGAGGACACTTCAGAGAGGAATATCAAACTCCGGAAGGAGAGGCTTTGAGAGATGATGAAAACTTCGCTTACGTTGCTGCCTGGAAATACACAGGGGACAATCAGGAGGAAGAACTCTACAAAGAGCCATTGGAGTTTGAAAACGTGAAGTTGACCCAGCGCTCATATAAATAATCAAGACAAAAATTCATAGTAGTATGAAATTGACATTAAAAGTTTGGAGACAGAAAAACAACGCCGATCAAGGCAAGTTTGTCTCCTACCCTGTAGAGGGAATATCCAAAGACATGTCCTTCTTGGAAATGATGGACGTGCTCAACGAACAATTGACTGAAAAAGGAGAAGATCCTGTACATTTTGATCATGACTGTAGGGAAGGTATCTGTGGAATGTGCTCCATGTATATCGATGGTAAGCCGCATGGTCCTCAGCAAACTACTACCTGTCAGTTGCACATGAGATCTTTTAACGACGGTGAGACCATCACCATTGAACCTTGGAGAGCTAAGGCTTTCCCAGTGGTAAAAGATTTAGTGGTAGACAGATCTTCATTTGACAGAATTATTCAAGCCGGGGGTTATGTATCCGTCAACACCGGTGGTGTTCCTGATGCAAACGAAATTCCTATTCCTAAGAAAATTGCAGATGAAGCGTTTGATGCAGCGACCTGTATCGGCTGTGGTGCTTGCGTAGCAGCTTGTAAAAATGCCTCAGCAATGCTTTTCACTTCGGCAAAGATCTCTCAATTGTCCATGTTGCCACAAGGGCAGGTAGAAAGAAAAGAAAGAGCAGAAAAGATGATTGCTCAAATGGATGCTGAGGGATTCGGAGCTTGTACCAATACAGGTGCCTGTGCTGCGGAGTGTCCTAAAGGTATTTCCCTAACCAATATTGCGAGAATGAATAGAGAGTATTTCTCTGCAGTAGTGAGTAGCGAAAACGTCTAAAATCCATATTAACGAAAAGAGCCAGGTTCGCCTGGCTTTTTTGTTTCTATACATTCAATTTGTGTTTTTTAAAGTGGAAATAGGACTGAAAAGTTATTTTTAACATAAAAACCCAATAAAATTTCAAATTAGAGGCTTTTTTGCTAACTTTGAAAAATTATATTTTAAAATCAATTGATACAAATCCAAAAACATAATGCATTCCATAGATCTCTTGATCTTCCTGATATACATGATCGCCATGCTAGGTGTGGGCTATTTTTTCATGAGAAAAAACACAGGACAGGAGGACTATTATGTTGGAGGCAGGAGTATAGGTAGTCTTCACATTGGATTATCTGTTGTAGCAACTGATGTAGGTGGAGGATTTTCAATTGGACTAGGAGGCTTAGGTTTCGCAATGGGACTTTCAGGTTCCTGGATGCTTTTTACAGGATTATTGGGAGCTTGGCTTGCAGCAGTTATTTTAATTCCTAGAGTAAAGTCCGACCCGGCATTTGCCAAATTTTTCACCTTTCCCCAGATAGTAGGATATCTCTATAATTCCACCACTGCAAGAGTGGCAGCTTTGATCTGTTTTTTGGGATATTTAGGATTTACCTCTTCTCAATTATTAGCCGGTGCAAAATTGGCTTCAGGTACTTTTGAGGCTTTGGATTTGCAAACGGCTTTATTGATCATGGGTGCGATAGCAGTTGTTTACACCGTGATGGGAGGGCTTAAAGCTGTTATCTACACAGATACTATCCAATGGATTATTTTGATGCTGGGCTTGATGTTTATTGGTATACCCATGTCCTTTCATTATGTAGGTGGATGGCAGGGAATTCAATCCACCTTGCCAGCTGAATTCTTCTCCTTCTCCAATTTAACCTGGCAGGATTTATTCAATTGGGGAATTACTATTATCCCAATTTGGTTTGTAGGAATGACGCTCTATCAAAGGATTTTCGCAGCCCGAGATGTCAAAACAGCCAAAAGAGCATGGTTTATTGCCGGACTGTTTGAATGGCCAATTATGGCGCTGATGGGAGTATCTTTGGGCTTACTTTCAAGAGTCGCGGTCGAGCAGGGGGCTTTAGAAGGTTTTACTACTGCCATGGATCCAGAGATGGGACTACCTGTTTTGCTAAGCCAGATTTTGCCTGCCGGCATTTTAGGATTAATGATGTCTGCCTATTTTTCCGCAGTCCTTTCTACTGCTGATTCTTGCTTGATGGCTGCATCTGGGAATTTGACTACAGATTTGTTAGGCAAATATTTAAAAGGGAAATCTCACAGGTTGGAGATGAGAGTGTCCCAATTATTGACATTGCTGATTGGAATAGTAGCGATAGTAATTGCTTGGCAAATGACGGAAGTTCTCAGCTTGATGCTTTATTCCTATGCCTTTATGGTATCTGGTTTACTTGTACCAGTTGTGGCTGGATTATTCTTTAAAAAGGATAATTCAAAAGCTGCGGTGTCTGCAATGATAATAGGAGGGGGCTTGACAGCTACCCTTACCTTCTTGGAAGTTGGGCTTCCATTTGGCTTGGATGCCAACTTATTTGGCTTAACTGCCTCTTTATTTACTTATATTAGTATTTATAAAATTGATCAAATCTTTATCCCTAGTAATAAATAATATGATAAAATTAGAAACTCTCTCCGCAATTGATAATGCAACTTTCCTTCAGAAAAATGAAATAGCAGATTTCCTGTTTGAGCATTTGGGGAAATATGGAGATCCTAAAGATGATATTATGAAGTGCTTGGATTATGCACTTGATCAGGGACTTCATGCAGGTGGCTTTGTAGTCATTGCTCGTGAAAATGGGAAAATTGTAGGAACTTTGGTGATGAATAAGACTGGTATGTCTGGTTATATTCCTGAAAATATTCTGGTTTATATCGCTGTAGATGCTTCCCAAAGAGGAAAAGGCATAGGCGGGAAAATCATGGATATGGCTATCAAAATGGCCAATGGTGCAATTGCTTTGCACGTAGAACCGGACAATCCGGCGAAAAAATTGTATGAAAGACTAGGATTTACAAACAAATACCTCGAAATGAGATTGAATAAGTAAGATGGCTTATCTCACATTAAATAAATCCAAACTCAAAGACAACTTTGAGTTCCTTAAAAAGAAATTTAACGAAAGCGGCGTTGCATGGGGAGTAGTCTCCAAGCTACTATGCGGTAATAGACTTTTTTTGCAGGAATTGATCAACCTTGGGGTTGATGAAGTTCATGACAGCCGAATCAGCAATCTTGCTATGGTCAAGAAGCTGAATCCAGAAGTTCAGACTGTTTATATCAAGCCTGTATCCAAAAGGAATGTGGGCAAAATGGTAGAATTTGCTGATGTCTCACTCAACAGTGAATTGGAGACTATTCATTGGATCAGTGAAGAAGCTGTACTCCAAAATAAAAAGCATAAGATCATTATCATGGTTGAAACCGGTGATCTGCGGGAAGGAGTGATGGGAGAACAGTTGGTTGATTTCTATTCGGAAGTTTTTAAGCTCCCAAATATTGAAATCATAGGTTTGGGCACGAATCTCAATTGCCTCAACGGAGTAATGCCTTCTACTGATAAATTGATACAGCTCTCGCTGTACAAGCAAATCATAGAACTGAAATTCAATAAAAAGATTCCTTGGGTTTCGGCAGGTACTTCTGTGACTATTCCTCTGATGCTGACTCATCAACTGCCAATGGGAATTAATCACTTTAGAGTAGGGGAGACCCTGTTTTTTGGAGTGGATCTGTTTGAAGAAAAAGTCATCGAAGGCATGCATGGAGACGTATTTGAACTGCATGCTGAAATCATCGAAATGCAGGAAAAACCATTGCTTCCAGTTGGAAATCTTGCAGCCAATCCTCAGGGAGAAGTGGCTGAAATTGATGAAAGCCTCTACGGACAGACCTCATATAGGGCAATTGTAGATGTAGGGCTTCTTGATGTTGACCCTAAGTATCTATTGCCAAAGGATTCCAGCATAGAAATATTAGGTGCTAGTTCAGATATGATTATCATCAATTTGGGAGAAAATCCGAATAAGTATCACGTAGGCGATGAATTGACTTTTGACCTCAAATATATGGGGGCATTGGGTATTTTGAATTCTAATTACGTGGATAAAACCGTCATATAAATAGAAAGCTGGTTAGGCTATTGGCATCAATTTTGGACTTTTGTTCGCTTACCAACTATTTTATTTATCATGAAATCGAGCATGTCGGAGCCTACACACACTGGAATGCTTATAACCTATGCGACCTGCCTGCCGCAGGCAGGGATTCCATATGGCCTTTAAAAGACAAATTATAATTATATGAAAAAATACCTATTGATTTTAGGGTTTGGCTTATTGATGATAAGCAATGTCCAAGCTCAGTCTGGCATCGGTTTTAGAGGAGGTGTTAACTTCTTCAACTTCGGAGGAAGTGATGTTTCAGAAAACGATTACACCAATAGAGCAGGATTCCATGCAGGGATTTATGCCAATTTCTTACCGGATAGCCCTGTAAGCTTGGAGCCAGGTGTATTTTACTCTGTGAAGGGTACGCAAAATAATGATGCATTGAACAGCAGAGCAATTTTGAATTATGTTGATGTGCCTGTGCTATTACGTTTAAAGGCTGGAGATAGCTTCAATATTTTTGCAGGCCCTCAAGTTTCATTTTTGTTGGATTCCAAATTTGAAGGGGATTTCGGGAGTTCTACGGTTTCCCTTCAGACCTCCAATGTCAGGGATTTAGATACTGGATTGGTTTTTGGAATTGGTTTCAATCCTGCCTCAGGTCTAAATCTGCAGGGTTCTTATGATTTCGGAATGACTCCGGTTTTTAAGGATAGTGATGCAGATGTTTACAATAGAGGATTTAAAATTTCTTTGGGAATATCTCTTTAAAAACGATAGAAGGCAAGAGGCTGTCTCAAAAGTGCAATTTGTCACATTGAGCGAAGTCGAAATGTGGGCAACAACGATAGAAATGGCCTTCGACTCCCTGCCTGCGTCAGGCAGGCGCTCAGGCTGACACTAGAGCTAATTCTGAGACAGCCTCTTTTATTTTAAAGACAAAATCCACTCCCTAATCAGCTTAATTCCTTCCTCGTGGACAGTAGTTCTGCCAATTTCAGGCATAGCAACTCCTACCTCAGTACTTTTCATCCTGTGTAAAAGGATAGATTCATCTGGTTTCCCTGGTAAAATATCATAAGTGAATTTTCCCGCTCCTTTTCCTGCAGCTACTGGAGTTTTATTCAGCCCCAATTTTAAAGGGTCTGTTTCTTCATAATCTAAAAATAACCCTGAAGTACTGGCAGGTCCTTCTGCATTGTGACAATGAGCGCAATTGATATCTAAATAGGCTCTTGCCCTCAGGTTAAGGGATTGATTTTTATCCTCGTAATTATTCAGACTAGGATGGCTTAAGGGACTTTCAAATCCGTTTAATTTTCCTTTTTCCTGCCAAACAAGCAATTGATTTTTGGATGTCTCACCTTCATTTCTTTCCCAATTAAGGTGTTTGATTTGTGCACCTATCGGGGCTAATTGTTCATTCTTATTATGACAGGATTTACACTGATTCTTATTGGGGATTAGATAGTCAATTACCTGTTCTTTCCCATTCAGATTTGTGAATTTTACCTTTGTTTGTCCGCCAACCACCTTGAGCTGAGCATCTGTTTGGGCTTCATTCCAAATATAAGGATAAGCTTCCCAGCCCGTACTTCCCAAGATCAAAAGTCTAGTCTCAATAATTCTTTTTTTGTCCTCTGGTTTCCTGAAATCTTCCGGATAATAGAAGTTTTTGATGAATATGGTTCCCTCTGGAAAATTGATTTCCCCATCAATGATTTCAGCGATACTATCCTTAGGAATGGATACAAAACGAGATTTGAATGCATAATCTGTAAATAGGGAAGATGCAGGAAAGTACTCTAGAAGCTCTGAGTTTTGGCGTAATTTGTTTAGCTCACCTTCAAAAAAGCTGTAAGTAGATAACCATTTGTAAGGGAAATTCCCATCCGCATTTTCTTCTTCAACGGGAAGTTCAGCTACTACCTGCTCCAGAGTCTCTTTTTTGCAGGAAAAGCTAGCGAATAGAAGAATTCCAAAGGCGATCCAAGAAGTGAACTTGTTCAAGATCATGTTTATAAGCTTTGAATTTTTGAAGTATCAGTTGCAATGGAAACAGTGCAATTAGTAAAAGGCTGGTAGTTTTTATTTGATTTAATTTCTTCTTTTCCTCCTGTCAGGTCAAAAAGTGTGAAGAAAAGTTCAGACATATTGGCTTCTTCAATACAAATCTTCATGGGGTTATTTTCGATCGTCTTAGAAAGATTCTGATCCCAAAAGCCATCATAGATAATATCCTGGGTTTTGGCTTTCCCATGGGCATTATACAAACTGACCAATTGACCTAATTCCCTTGTCAAATCAGGGAATCCCTTACTTCTGTCATATTCATTGTCATGAACGTAAATATTGCTGGTATACGGAGACCAGTTTGGGGCATCTGTAGGAAAACCGGTGATTTGATAACTGGCTATGGCTATTCCGGCGGTTTTGTTTCTAAGGATTTTATTACCAAAAACTTCCACATCCTTGGCGGCTAGCAACACAATGCCTGAACCAGGAGGGATCATGGTTACGGTATTTCCGTTTGGTCCTTCTCCTATAGGTGTAGCAAAGTTCTTATGATTATTCTCCAAAATTTGGTTGTTGTAAATTTTGGTTCCTTTTCCATCTGACTTAGGCAAACCTGGAAGATTGAAGACCAGAATGCCGCCGGAATTATTTCTGGCAACATTATTAAATACCTCAGCATTATCAGAATTTTCAATCTCGATTCCAGCGACATTTCCGAAGGCCAAGGAGTTTTTAACAATAATATTTTCTGACTGGCCTACATAAATCCCTGCATCCTTGGAATGAGATGCGACGCAATCATCAATGACTACATTTTTACACTGCACTGGGTAGATTGCATAAGTCCCATTTTTTGACTTATCCCCATTCGTCCATGTAACGTTGATTTTCCTAAATACTATGCCATCCGTGTGTTGTGCTTTAATCCCATCTCCGGGAGCATCTTCTATACTTAAATCTTCTATTTTGATATTATTCCCAACAATTTTCACTCCCTCCCCACCGGTTTTTAAGCCTCTAAAAGAAAGGACTGTTTTCATCATACCAGCTCCTTTGATGGTGACATTGGATTTATTGTCTAAGATTAGCTGGGTGTTTAATTCATAAAAACCTTCCGGGATTTCGATTACAGAACTATCCTCAGCCATGATAAAAGCTTCAATAATGCTTTCTACCTCTTCTATACTTTTTCTGGGTAGTTTGGATGAATCAAAAAGTTGCTCATGGTTGGATTCCGAGCATCCAATCAATAGTAGAATAAAAACTAGAAGGGCTGGGTAAAAGGTGATTTTTCTCATGTGCTGGTTAATTCTGGGGTATACCAAAATTAACCCATCCCTGACTATATGACCTTGATAAAAGTCAAAATTTCAAATTCTCGCCCGGATTCTACTTAAGGTCTCAATAGTCATATCCAAAAACGAAGCGATTTGTCCAACCGAAGCCTTTTGAATGATTTTGGGCTTTTTATCCATCAACTCCAGATATCGGTCTTTGGCTGATTTGAATTTGGAGAAGATTAATTGCTCCTCAAGCGCGATGTAATATTTCTCTAATATGATCCTGTAAGCCCTTTCCATTTCCGGAAATTCCACAAAGCATTGTTGTAAATTCTGATGTGAAATCCGGTACAGCAATGATTTTTCCAAAGTTTCAATGGTTTCGTAGCTGGGACTTCTCGTGATAAACGAGTGCATAGCAGTAACAAACTCTCCCTCCAAAGAGAAAGAAACCGTGATATCTCTGTTTTCACGGGTATAATAGCTTCTTGCAGAGCCTTCAGAAATATAATATAAATAGCCACTAACATGACCTTCTTGTTCCAGCTTAAAACCTTTTTCAGCTTTGATTTCTTCTAATTTTGAAATAAAACCTACTCTAGTCGCTTCACTGACAGTAGTAATATTTTCAAAGAGGCCCGTTGATTGTTTCATAGCACAAATTAAAAAAATCAACCGAAATACTTTTAAATAATGTGCTTCAGTTAGTTTTATGGAAATTTAAAACATAATGAACATATGAGAAAGGTTTTAACGCTATTCTTTGTGGTTGGATTGATTTCAGCCTCCCATGCTCAATTTGGATTGAGAGCTGGTTTTTCATCTTCCAATTTTTCAGATACTAATTATAAAGCAAATCCAGGATTCCATGGAGGGGTTTATTATACCTTGGGAACCGAGTCTTTAGCAATTGAGCCAGGAGTGCAATTTTCCCAAAGAGGCTTTGAAACTAATGCCATTCCCTCCGGAGCTGTTGTTACTGAAAGTTTGGATTATGTGGATTTCCCTCTACTGGTAAGACTTTACATATTCCCTGTTTTGAACGTCTTTGCGGGGCCACAGTACAGCAAATTAATCTCAAGAAAAAGAGAAGAGCCAGGAGATGTGCAAACTGATATGAATGTTCTGGAGCAAAATGACTTTGCGGGAGTTGTGGGAATCAGTGCATCTCCAGTGCCCAAGTTGAATTTACAAATCAGTTACGATATGGGATTTTCTAATTTGAATTATTATGGTAGAAATGTTAAAAATCAGGTTTTGAAACTTTCTGTTTCATTTGACCTTTACAGTACCTATTGATTAATTTTCCTGCTGTCTATTTTTTAATCCTGTCAGGATTTTCTTCAATAAAGGACTTCCAACCGGCACTTCTGCCTCTTGTCTGAACTCGTCCCTCATGAAAATGATGGCATAAAGCTACAGCCAAAGCATCTGTGGCATCCAACATTTTCGGTAATTCTTCCAATTTAAACAGCGTTTGCAACATAGCAGCAACCTGTTCTTTGGAGGCATTGCCATTTCCTGTAACCGATTGCTTGACTTTTTTCGGAGAATATTCTGTAATGGGAATTTCTCTAGCCAAAGCTGCCGCCATCGCCACTCCTTGCGCTCTGCCTAATTTGAGCATGGATTGAACGTTTGCTCCGTAAAAGGGGGCCTCTAGGGCGACAGTGTCGGGTAAAAACTCATCAATGATCCCTGTGATTCTTTCAAAAATCTTTTTAAGTTTCAACTCATGCGTTTCGTACTTTTTAAGATGGATCACGCCATACTGCAGGAGTTTATATTGCTTTCCTTCTGTGAGTATCAACCCATACCCCATGACATTGGTCCCAGGGTCAACCCCCAAAATGATTTTTTCCTTTGATTCTTTTTTGCTTGCTTTACTCACATCCGCAAGTTAGCCCAAAAGATGCTAAGTTTTTATCTGCTTTTTGCTTGTTTCTATTTCCTGACGCTGCTGGGATTAAAGTTCTATTGGGAGCGACAAGCTCAGAACTATGCCGGACTTCATACAAAAAGCTTTTTAGTAAGCCTCTTAATTCCCTTCCGAAATGAAGTAGAAAATCTGCCTTCTCTGATATCGCAACTCAAAAAATTAAGTTATCCTAATCTGGAAATTCTAATGATTAATGATCATAGTGAGGATAATTCCTTTGAAATTCTGCTTGAGGCTTTCAGAGAAGATCATCGAGTTCAAGTGATAACTTCAAAAGGAGAAGGTAAAAAAGCGGCACTAAGTACCGGAATTCACTCGGCCCAGGGTGAACTGATTCTTACTACAGATGCGGATTGCGCTTTCCCTGAAAATTGGGTGGAAATCATCATTGCCGCTTTTTCAAGTCCTCAAACCCAACTAGTAGCAGGACCCGTTCAGGTGCTTGGTGGAAATAGTTTTTTGAATGAATTTCAGAAGTTGGATTGGGCAAGTATCGCTTTGCTGACTCATTATTCTTTTGAGACTCAAAACCCCTTGATGTGCAGTGCTGCAAACTTAGCTTTTAGAAAATCCGCCTTTTTAGCAGTGGATGGGTATGTGGGGAATGAAAATTACCTTTCCGGCGATGATGAGTTTTTGTTGAAAAAGATACATGGTAAGTTTGGGCCAGACTCCTGTATCTATTTGAAAAATCCTGAAAGCTTGGTTTCGACTAAAGCTGAGAAAAGCTGGGAAAAATTACTTAATCAAAGAGCCAGATGGGCCTCTAAATGGGATAAACATCAGTCTTTTTCTCACAGTGTAGCCAGTTTAATTCCTTTTATTATTCAGTTGGTATGGCTAAGCTCTTTGATTTTATTTGGTGAGGGCTGGACAGGGATTTTGTTAGTTCTTGGAGTCTGGACTATCAAATTTTTCACGGAATGGATGACTTTGGGAAAAGTCCTGAGTAGTTTTAAACTCCCAATTTCGAAAAGAGGGATACTTTTCACCACTTTTGCACATCCTTTTTATGTCTTATTAGTTGGAATGAAAAGTTTAACGGGGAAGGGATACTGGAAAGGGAGAAAGATCATAAAGAAAAGTTTGGCTTGAATAATCATGAGCGAAGAGGAATTTGATTTGTTGGATGAGCTGTACTTTGTGCAGCCATTCAGTTATTTGCAGGAATCTACAGGTTGGGAGGATGAATTGATCCTGAAAACGCTTCAATCCTTGTATCAAAAGGGCTACATTAAGTGCTTATCTGCTCCGGATGAGGAACGATTTGATCAAGTAGATGTAGTGAAAGAAGGATCGGAATTGCTGTACTTGGCTACTAAAGAGGGCTTAATGGCTCATAATGCATTATAAATTGCTATCAGAAAATCATAAATATCAGCGTAAAGAACTGGAGCTTAAAGCGCTCTTAGAAATCACTCAAGCGATCAATGAAAATCAGTCTGAGGCGGTTTTAGGAGATATATTTAAGTTTACCTGCTTGGTTCACCTGAATATAAAATCTCTCCTTCTCTATGTTTCGAAGGAAGATGGTTTTGAAAAAAAGATCGCACATGGAGTAAAAGGTAAAGTGCCTACCTACATTCCGAGAGACCAGGTTAAAGATGAAAAAAAATCTGGTCAGCTGCGCTTAGAACTCAATGCTGAATTCTCTTTTGAAGAATTGGAAACCTACCTTCCGGTATATCATAAGGAAAAGATGCTGGCCATTCTTTTTCTGAGAAGAAAGGATAGGGAAGAGGAGCTGGATCTGAATTTTACCCAAGCACTGACCAATATTCTGGTGGTGGCTTTGGAAAATAAGCGTTTTGCAAGAAAACAATTGCAGCAGGAAGTTCTTAATCGGGAGATTTCCATTGCATCTAAGGTTCAGCAAATGCTCTTTCCTTCAAAATTGCCCGATGAGGAAAGGTTAAAGGCAAAAGTGACCTATTTTCCTCATAGCATGGTGGGAGGCGACTATTATGATTTCATTCAGCAGTCTGAGGATATTTCCTATTTCTGTATCGCGGATGTATCGGGGAAAGGAATTGCAGCCGCTTTATTGATGTCTAATTTCCAGGCTGCCTTGCGAACTCTTCTAAGAAGTGATGCCAATTTGCCAACGATTGTCAAGCAGTTGAATTATACCCTCTTTGACAATACCCATGGGGAGCGATTTATCACTTTCTTTTTGGGGAAATTCAACCGTAAAACCCGAAAGTTGGAATATGTCAATGCAGGACACAATCCTCCGATTTTATGTAGGGAGGATGAAAATGAAATCGAATTACTGGAGGCTGGCACTACTATCTTAGGGGCTTTTGAAGAGCTGCCATTTTTGGAAATCGGCAATAGAGACTTGTCGGCTGACTTTACACTGCACCTCTATACAGATGGTTTGACAGAAACCTTGGACGAAGAAGAAAGAGAGTTTGGAGAAGATAGATTGTCGGGTTTTGTGAAGGATCATTTGTGCATTGATCCTGAAGATTTTCATGAAAAGTTTCTAGACGTTTTGAAGGCTTTTACCGGAGAAGTTCCATTGAGGGATGATTTGACATTGTTCAGTTTGCGTTTCAAATAATGCCTTGGTTTCCCAAAACTCCCAAACTTGCACCATTACTTTTTCCTAAGAGGATTTGGAAGAAGGATACTTCCCAAATCTATTTGACTTTTGATGATGGGCCAGTCCCCGGGGTCACAGATTTTGTGTTGAATGAGCTGGCAAAAAGAGGTCAAAAAGCCACTTTTTTCGTGGTTGGAGATAATGTAAAAAAGCATACGGAGCTGGCAACTAATCTCATTCAGGAAGGACATGGGATAGGAAATCACACCTTTAATCATCTTTTTGGAATCAAATATACTTCTGAAACTTATCTGGAGAATGTACGGAAATGCGATGAAATCTTGGAGGATCGCCTAGGGGTCAAAGTTGGTTTATTTAGGCCTCCGTATGGTTGGATGACTAATTCCCAAGCCCGAAAAGTTTCCCAAACCCACCATATCGTCATGTGGGATGTGCTTTCGGCTGATTACGATCCTAAGTTGAGTGCATCTCAAATTTTATCTATATCTAAAAAGCATACGGAACCGGGGTCTATCGTATTATTTCACGATCAAGAAAAAACTCAGCAAGTTTTGCCTGCTTTCCTTCCGGATTTTTTAGATTATGTGCTGGATCAAGGCTTGGAAACGGCCTCTCTCTAAATGCTCCTAGTTGCTGCCCTAATTTCCAGTTTTTTAATTCATCAGTTTATAGTGGTGATCATTCGGATCAATCACTATTGGAAATCCTTTGGAGACATTCACAGGATAAAGGAATTTCCAAAAGTTTCTATTCTTGTTGCGGCACGAAATGAGGAACAGCATTTACCCCAGTTATTAGCATCTTTTGATTTGTTGGATTATCCAGAAGACCGAGTTGAATTTTTATTTGCAGATGATCAGAGCATTGATCAGACGCCTCAGTTATTAGACTCTTGGTGTCAAAAAAAGAAAAATGCTTCCTTCTTCACCGTTCAAGAGGCAACATTTATTCAAACCAATCCAAAAGCTTTTGCACTTGGGCTTTTAGCCCAAAAAGCAGAAGGTGATTATTTTCTATTCACAGATGCTGACTGTAGGGTCAATCCCCAATGGATAAAGGGAATGATCTCTTCTTTTCAAGGAAAAACAGGAATTGCTCTAGGAATCACCCAAGTAGCTGGGGCTGGGATAGCTTCGTTTTTTCAGGAAATAGATTGGTGGAATACTCAGGGCTTTGTCAAAGTTGCCTCTGATATCAAATTATCCACCACTGGCCTGGGAAATAATATGGCTATCAAAGCTTCTGCCTACCAAGAAAGTGGAGGATTTTTGGAAATACCTTTCTCATTAACAGAAGATCTTGAAATCAGTAAGGCAGTCAGCAAGTTGGGCTATGAGGTGATTTCAGAGGTAAGTTCAAATACTTTGGCCTTTACCAAAGCGGAATCAAGTTTGGTGACGCTCTTAGCCCAAAGAAAGCGCTGGATGTCTGGAGTGATGACATTGCCGTGGTTTTGGAAAGTGATTTTGGGCTTACAGTTTTTTTATTTTCCTGCCATCATCTTTTTATACACCTCCATAGGCTGGTGGATTTTGCTGGTTGCAGGCGCGAAATCCTTTTTCCAGGCCTTGTTTCACCATACTTTTGCAAAAAAAGCTGGACGTAAGCTTTCATTTTGGAAGCTATTAAGCTTTGATTTTTACTTTTTTCCTATCTCCCTCCTGACAATTCTTTATTACTTTTGGCCTTCTCCTATAAAATGGAAATCAAGAAAATACCGATGAACCTGATTGATACTCACGCCCATATTTATTCTAGCAAGTTTGATACTGACTTAGACGCTGTTATCGAAGAAATTCGAAATAATGGTGTGGAGAAAATCTATATGCCTAATGTGGATGTATCCACCATAGATAGAATGCTGGAATGCGAAAAGCGTTATCCCGGACTATGTATACCCATGATGGGTTTGCATCCCTGTGATGTCAAAGAAGATTTTTTGAGCCAATTGGAAGAGATGAAGAGATGGTTAGACAAAAGGCCATTTGCAGCGGTAGGAGAGATTGGATTGGATTTGTATTGGGACAAGACCTATTTCGAGCAGCAAAAAGAAGCGCTTAGAATTCAAATAGCCTGGGCTAAAGAAAAAGAGCTTCCTATTGTGTTGCATTGTAGAGAGTCAATGGATGAAACCATAGAGATTGTTCGGGAAGAACATGATGGGAAATTGAAAGGGATATTTCATTGCTTTACCGGGAACTTAGTACAGGCCAATCAGATTATCGAAATGGGTTTTTTGCTGGGAATAGGAGGAGTAAGTACCTATAAAAACGGAGGCTTGGATCAAGTTTTGCCTCATATCGCCATTGAAAATCTGGTTTTGGAAACGGATGCGCCCTACTTGGCTCCGGTTCCTTTTCGGGGAAAAAGAAATACACCCGCCTATTTGCCTTATATCGCAGAGCGAGTAGGGGATTTGTTGGAGCTTAGCAAGGAAGAAGTGGCATTAAAAACCAAACAGAATGCCCTTCGCTTATTTAAGGAATTTAGCTATGAATTATAAGATAGTTCGACTCAATACACGGATAAAGTCCAGTAGAACTTCTTCCGTATTGATTATCTACACCGGTGGTACCTTGGGAATGGCTTATGATGAAAGTGGTTCGCTGGTACCTTTTAATTTTGGTCAGATTCTGGAAAAAATCCCTATTCTTTCCAATATGGATATTGCCATTACGGTGATTTCCTTTCCGGAACCCATTGATTCCTCCAATGTATCTATGCAGCATTGGAAGGACATGGCCTACATTATTACAGAAAACTACGATAGCTATGATGGCTTTGTCGTATTGCATGGAACAGATACCATGGCCTATTCTGCTTCCATGCTCAGTTATATGCTTCATGGACTGAATAAGCCTGTGATTTTTACCGGGGCACAATTACCCATTTCAGCCATGCGATCTGATGCAAGGGAAAACTTGATGACCAGTTTGGAAATTGCAACGGCTAAGATCGATGATTATCCGATTGTCCCTGAGGTCTGTATTTTCTTTAACCACATGCTCCTTCGGGGCAATAGAGCTAAGAAGGTTCAGAGTGTGCACTTTGATGCCTTTGAGTCTGAAAATTATCCCAATTTAGCTGAGTCTGGAATTGTCATTGATTATAATACGGCAGCGATCAGGCCTTACGAGTCTCATCGAAAATTGGTGAATCTGAATGATTTGGATAACCGAGTGATGATCCTGAAGCTTTTCCCGGGAATCACAGAAAAAGTAATGGATGCATGCTTTGATATAGAAGGACTGAAAGGCGTTGTTTTGGAAACCTATGGTTCTGGAAACAGTCCGAGTGAGGCTTGGTTTATGAAATCTTTAGAGCGGGCCATCAAAAAAGGCTTGATCATTTTAAATGTTTCTCAATGCAACGGTGGTCGAGTAATTCAAGGGCGCTATGAGACATCCAAGGAATTATTGAATGTGGGTGTGGTTAGTGGTGCAGATATGACTACTGAGGCGGCGGTTACCAAATTGATGTTTTTATTGGGTCAGGAAAAATCCACTGAAGAAATCAGAAGGAAACTGACTATTCCTTTGGCAGGGGAAATGACAGGCTGATAAAAATGCTGCAATTTTCGAGGTAAATTTGGAATCGGGGGGAATAATTTTTTTCTTTGCACTCCGATTCAGAAAAGGATCGGGAGAATCAACCTAGAGAGGTGTCCGAGTGGTTGAAGGAGCACGCCTGGAAAGCGTGTATACCCCTAAAGGGTATCGAGGGTTCGAATCCCTTCCTCTCTGCAAGTCAACTTTAGCAATAAGGTTGACTTTTTTATTTTATGTAAAGTTCTAGGTTGTCGGCAAAGAAGAGATTAGAACCCTCGGGTTTGAAATCGACCGAAGGGAGATTCGCGAGAGGTTGAGAGGCATGGCTGAGCGTACGAGCAATCCCGGATCAGTCCTAAAACTTGGGGGATTTGAGTGAATCGAGTTTCTTTGTTAAAAAAAACAATTGGAAGAAAAGGATTACCTCAGTTTACTTTTGCCTCAGGGGCTTTTGGAATTTTTCAAGGTTACCTCGGCAGCCTTGAAGGACAATGCTTATCATATTTATTTGGAAGAGCTCAACATTCATCCTGAACATCTTCAGGGAGTAAAGCTGGTTTCCAAAGGTTTTTTTGAGGAAGTTACCGTGCAGGATTTCCCCCTGAGGGGTAAAGCTTGTTTCCTGAAAATAAAGCGGAGAAAGTGGTTGAATGAAGAGACGGGAAAGAATGTAAGCAGGGACTGGAATTTGGTAGCTAACGGCACGCGAATGACACAGGAATTCGCGCTTTTTTTAAAAAGGAACGACTGGACTCGTCCCCTGTAAGTTGTAAGAGTCTTGCCGAAAACTTCCATGTGAATGGAAAGGTCCTTGAACATCAGTATGTTTTTCATCTCAGTGACTTTCAGACTTGGTCTCAGAAATTCCATGCCAAGGATTGGATTCTCTTTCCGGAAAATCTGGGCACCCACCTCAGCATTGATGAAACATCCCTTTCTCAGGGAGAACTCTATACCGTACTGACCAATAAAGCCGCCAAAGGCAAAAAGGGAGCGTTGGTTGCTATGATTAAGGGAACTGACAGTGAGCGGGTAATTGATGTGCTGAGAAAATTACCTGAGGGCAAACGAAAGAAAGTCAAGGAAGTGACCCTGGACATGGCTGCCAGCATGGAACGAATTGTTCGCAGGAGTTTTCCTAAAGCACTGTTGGTTACCGACCGCTTCCATGTCCAGCAACTTGTTCATGAGGCCGTACAGGAAATGAGAATTGCCCACAGATGGGAGGCCATCGAGCAGGAAAACAAAGAAATGGAACTGAGCAAAGAGTGTGGCAAGCCGTTTATTCCTAACAAGCTCGAAAACGGAGACACTGAAAAACAGCTTTTGGCAAGGAGTAGATATTTGCTTTTCAAGGCAGAGGATTCCTGGACACCCTCACAGGCACACCGGGCAGAAATACTTTTCTATCGCTATCCTGATCTGGAAAAAGCTTATAAACTGTCCAGGTCTCTGGCCAGAATCTATCAGACCAGCAAAATCAAGGGAGTAGCCTTCACCAAACTAGCTCACTGGTACAACGAAGTGGAACAGGCAGGATTCAAATCCTTCAACACCGTATCCAGAACCATCCAAAATCACTACGAAACCATTCTCAACTTCTTTGAAAACAGAAGCACAAACGCATCGGCTGAATCATTCAATGCAAAAATCAAAGCGTTCAGAGCACAGTTCAGAGGTGTATCAAATGTCGAATTCTTCCTCTTCAGACTTTCCAATATCTATGGATAAAATTTTAGCCTCCCCAGATATTCAGACTGATCC
>NZ_VLOG01000019.1:0-46191 GCF_007655305.1 Algoriphagus algorifonticola | reverse complement strand
GCAAAGCGATTGATTTTGAAGCGGTTTGGACTCGTAATAAGAAGTCTACTGCATATTTCGGGTCTAAAATTAGGATTTAGAACCCATTAACATCACTTCACTGACCACCACCTCTGTGATATATCGCTTTACTCCTTCTTTGTCTTTATAATTCCTGCTACTGAGTTTTCCCTCAATGCCGATCTCTGAACCTTTATCAGTATATTTTTCCACGATTTCCACCTGTTTTCCCCAGATGACTAAATTGTGCCAGGTAGTCTCTTCGACCTTTTCTCCCTGTTGATTTCTATAGGTTTCATTGGTTGCCAATCGAACTTTTCCCAGCTTCTTGCCGGACTCCAAAGTCTTTACTTCAATTTTGTCTGCCATTCTTCCGATGAGTTGAACTCTGTTTCTTAGTGCGTTCATAATAGTTATAGTTTTAGTGTGAAATAATTTTTCGCCAGAGGCAAATTGATGAGTCAAAGGTGTAGGGCCGTTGAGAAATTAGTCGGGAGGCAGTCGATAGTATCCGATAGCAGTCGTTTGCTGTCGGATAATTGGGCTTTGGGAGACCAAATTCAAAAAATTCAAAAAAAAGTTTAGTGAATTTTTGTACTTACTTGTAGGATAGGTCTTTTATTACTTGGCTGAACCTAGCTAAGGACTTATTTGATTAATAAGGGAAAGGTTGACAAAGAATAAATTTCAGTTCAATTATTTACTGTATCATTACCAATAAGTTGGTCATAAATGCATTTTTATAAATAATCTGATTATCCGCAATCATACTAGTTGACAAATAGTCTTAATTAGTAGTTCTTGGTAAGAAAGCGGAAATCCATATTAAATAAGTTGAAATTGAAAAAGTCAGTTTTCTTATCTTTACTTATATCAAAATTGATTTGAAATATGAGTTTGAACCTAGCATATTACAGAAAATCAGACTGGAGCAAATTGATAGAGATGATTGATGATCCTGAAAAAATGCATGATACTTGGGAAGAGTCGTACCAAGACTTTTTGAAGGTCGAAAAACAATTGAAGTCCTCCGGTTTTTTGCCCAATCGAATTGTAATTGATTTGGATGAATTAAAAGCATTTTGTGTCCAAAAAGGATTGAAAATTGACGGAAAAGCAAGGTCATTATATGTTAGTTCTTTTCAATAAACTTTAATTCTTTTTTCCCCTGACATAAAATCAAAAATAATTTGGAAGACCTAAATGGGAGATATTAGATTATTGGTAATTTATATTCATGCTTGTTCAACTAGATTCAACCATCACTTGCCCAAATTGTGGATTTCAAAAAAGAGAGCATATGCCTGAAGATGCCTGTGTTTTCTTTTATGAATGTGAGCAATGTAAAACTATACTCAAACCTCTTCCAGGTGACTGTTGCGTTTTTTGCAGCTATGGAACAGGGAAATGTCCACCGATTCAAAAAGGCAATTCTTGTTGTTGATTTAGTCACTACTTAATAAAATTAAATTCTATGCTCACAGCCATACACCCCAAGCTTCCCATGAGGGACAAGACCCTAACTCAAAAATATTATTGTGATCAATTAGGTTTTGAGGTGCTGGGGAAGGCAGACTATGAGGATTACCTCATGTTAAAAAAAGATCATATTGAGATTCATTTTTTTAGGTTTAAGGATTTGGACCCTAAAGAGAACTATGGACAGGTTTATATCCGTGTCACGGGTATCGAAAAATACTATCAAACCTTAATTGAGAAAAGAGTAGCTATTCATCCCAATGGACCGCTCCAACTCAAGCCTTGGGGTCAAAAGGAATTTGCTTTGCTCGATCCGGATAATAACCTCTTGACTTTTGGTGAGTCTATCTGAAAAGCTATTTGAAATTTTACTTCGATCTTTTTAGACTGAGTAGAAGCCCTTATTTTTCCAGAATGAAAGCAATTTTGCTACTATTTCTTCTTCTATCACCACTCGCTCTTCTTGGCCAAACAGGCTATAAAGATGAAATGGGAAGGGATGTAAGCAGAGAGTATTTTGAAAATCAAATTTTGGAAGGGCCCTATTTTGGTATTCCTGATGGAGAAGGAGGAAAAATATTGGTTCATAGGATGCCGTTTGGAAAGGTGGATCCCCAAGCATTTTTTGAGAAAACAGGAAATCTGGATGCGCTGAATCAAGAAAAATCACTGATTGTGATTTTTTATCCAGGCCAAGATGAATGTAATTCCACTGGTTCGGGAGATCGGACCAAATCCTTTGAGAAGGAGCACAAAACTTTAATTAAATGGGCGGAAAAAGCTAATGCAGCTCCACCGATTTATCTTTATTCCAATCCTTCTGGTTTGGAAAGATTTCAGGATGTAGTTACCTGGAAACCTGATCCGGATGGAGTATTTTCCCAAACATTTTTTCGATATCCCTATCCTTGCGGAAGTTTTGTAGTGATACATCCATCGGGAGAGTTTCGAGGAATCTTAGGGGGATACCCTCTCAACCAAATTCAAGTTGCACTTAAAAAACTTCAGCGTGCCAACCGATAAGATCGATCTCACTATCACTCCCCTAAAGAAGGAGGAGTTGCCTAAGCTGGTGAATGTGGCTCGGGAGGCGTTTTTACAGGCTTTCACAGAAGGGAATAAACCTGAGAATGTAAGTGCATACTTAGATGAAGCATTTGCGTATTCCCAAATTGCCAAAGAATTTCAAGAAGCTGCCTCTCATTTTTATGTTGGCAAATTAGAGGATACCATCATAGGCTATACCAAGCTGAATGAAGTACCTGCCCAAACTGATATCCATGATCCAGTGAGTTTGGAAATAGCTCGCCTGTATGTTTTGGAAGAATATCTGGGGAAAGGAGTAGGAAAGAAACTATTGGATTTTGGGATCGATTTCGCCAAGGAAAAAGGTAAAAAATACCTTTGGTTGGGTGTTTGGGAGCATAATGCCAGAGCTATCCGGTTTTATGAAAAAAATGGATTGAGAATTTTTGATTCACATCCCTTTCCTTTTGGAGATGAGATACAGACAGATTATTTGATGCGGATTGATTTCTGAATAGTTTAACGGGTCTTCTTTTCCTCGTAAATTCTTCTGTGCTTTTAGTGATTTATTCTCAAGATGATTGCTAAATCTTAATTTTTTAATATGTTCATATTTTCTCAGTAGAGAATGGAAAACGAAGAGTTAAAAATACCCAAGCTGTATTCATATTTAGGAATTTGCTTAGCCACATTTTTAGGAGGACCTTTAGCAGGAGGAATAGTGATTTATAAGAACCTCCAAGTTTTGGAAAAACGAAGAAAAGGACTAACGATTGTTATATCATTTTTCATCTTTCAGACCCTATTGTTTTGCTCAATAATCTTCATTCCCAAATATTTTGTCAATCAGATTCCTAACTTTCTAATTCCATTTATAACTGCTCTGATTGTCTACCATACTTCAAAAAAACTATTTGGTGAGGAATTAAAGTTTAGAGAAATAAATCATATAAAATCCAAAAATAACCTGAAGGCTGTAGGAATCGGATTGTTGGTTTTACTGATTTCCAGTTCAGTTTTTTTATCATTTGCCATTCCAATGAGACTTTTAAGTGAGCCTGAAGAGTTTGAAGAATTCAAGAGCGAGTTTGCCCTTAATGAAGCTAAAACATCAGATTTTAATGAACATTTCTTTAATCTTTCAGACTCAGAACTGGCCTCTTATTTTCAAAAAGATTATTTGCCAATTTGGTATGAAAACAAAGAATTGATTCAGGAAATAAAAGAATCAGACGTCTATTTGAATTGGGATATGGAAAAGAAGCTAGAACTTTTAGAAGAATACACTGATAAAAGAATTTTAATTGGGGAAGTGTTTTTGAAAGATTATAAAAATAGACATGCTACCTATATAGAAGATATAAATCTAATAATTGGCGATATACAGGACATTCTAAGGGAGCTTGAGGAGCTTTCTTAAAATGTTTTTTATAAAATCTAAGCCTTCAAACTCT
Organism: Algoriphagus algorifonticola; assembly: GCF_007655305.1. GTDB lineage: Bacteria > Bacteroidota > Bacteroidia > Cytophagales > Cyclobacteriaceae > Algoriphagus > Algoriphagus algorifonticola. Next base: position 42,232 of record NZ_VLOG01000019.1, on the reverse strand, counting down.
TACTGCAATAGAAGTTGATACGCATATTTTTTATTGAGGAACCTGGTACTCAAATCCCAGTTTATTCAATCCAGCCTGAATCTCAGGAGCATTCATAAATAGTTTCCAACCTAATCCAGTACGGTAATTTTCTATCATGGTCACCATTGGACCTTGATCTATGGCCAAATAGCGCTGTGGGAAAAAGTTATGATGAGGACTCATGGCATCGTAAAATCCATAAGGCCCAAGTACTTGGTCTCCGTAATTTTCATATAAATTTCTAATCACTTTCATGGACTCTTCCGGAGTATATACTATGGAAGAAACAGCTGCAGTCGGAGAAATGACTCCTGTGTCATTTCCTGGCCGATGTGCATCGTAAAAGTTGATAGAATAAGAAGCGGTAAGTCCCCAAAGATTTTCTCCATACCCGGAAAATTTATTTGGGTTTGCAATACACCATGCTCGATTAATCAGTGTTTGGTTGGTGTTTTCCTGCCCATAATCTGCATAAGCATCTTTTAGCCCAAAAGGATGTAAGCCCAAATAGGAGTAATGTGCCCAAAATAGCGGTCCTCCCAACTCTTCCGCTCCATTATGGCGAAGCTGAAGCGGGAAGCCGTATCCTCCGGCGGAAGGAGCTTTAATATCTCCTGATCTGGCCCATCCCTGATGGTAAACCTCAGAGTTGATGCTATGTGTAGGAGAGGAGGCTGCTAGGATGTAAGTGATTAATACCTCATTGTAGCCCTCCAAGGCAAAATTCATATCCCATCCAAAATTAGGAGACCAGTGCCAGTATAAAACATTCTGTCCTCCTCTTGTAAACCAGCTCCAATCCATTTCCCTCCAGAGTTGATCTATTCTTTCAGCAATATTTCTTTCTAATTCATTGCCATTTTTATAGTATTCCCGCACAGCCAACAGGCCCTGCATCAAAAAAGCGGATTCTACCAAATCGGCTCCATCATCCTTTGGAGAGAAAGGAACAGTTTTTCCGGTTTTTCCATCCAACCAATGTGGCCAAACTCCGTGGTAACGGTCTGCTTTTTCCAGAAAGTTTAAGATTTTCTCAAATCTCCCTGCAGCCTGAACTCTGCTGATCCAACCTCTTTCAATTGCTCCAAGAATTCCTATTAAACCCATGCCTGTTCCTCCAGTAGTGATCACATGGGAATCATTGGCGGGATAAACGCCATCCATGTGAATTCTTTCAGGTGCCATTCCAGAGTTAGGTTCAGCCCCATCCCAGAAATATTGAAAAGTGTAATATTGAATTGTGTCTAATAGTTCTTCATCACTGAGTTTCGTGACATTCTCATCCGGTGCCTGGTCCACAGGGTCAGTTTTTGGCGAATCGCATGCAAACAACAATAGGAAGGGTATAATATAAATGGTTCTCATAGGAGTTTCTTAGCTGGGAAATAAGTTAAGGAATAGATAGGTAAAAACTTATTCAGACCATATTTTTGATAAAAAATAAATTTATGAGGCTATTACTCTTAGGTTTTGTCATCGGTCTTTCAACTATTTTGAAAGCTTTTTCCCAGGATAAAGAAGATCAATATGTGATTTTGATTTCTCTGGATGGGTTTCGATACGATTATGTTAATCGATTTAAGCCAGAAAACCTAAGTAATTTCATAGCAAATGGAACAGCAGCGCAGGGTCTGATCCCTTCTTTTCCCAGCAAGACATTTCCCAATCATTATACCATTGCTACTGGTTTAAAGCCTGAACATCATGGCTTGGTTGATAATAGCTTTTATGATCCCAAAAAGGATAAGCAATACTCCATTTCCAACCGGGAGGTGGTGACTGACGGCTATTGGTATGGGGGAACTCCGCTCTGGGTTCTAGCTGAGCAAAATGGGCTGACAGCTGCGAGTTACTTTTTTGTAGGAAGTGAGGCGGCTATTCAGGGAGTCAGACCTAGTTATTATTATGATTACGATGGTAAGGTCCCTAACCTGACTAGAATCTCAAAAGTTTTTGAATGGCTACAACTTCCCGAAAATGAAAGACCTCGGCTGATTACGCTTTATTTTTCTGATATGGATGATACGGGGCATGCATTTGGTCCATCTAATGATGCAGCACTGAAGCAGACACTCACACGTTTGGATAGGGAGTTAGGAGCTTTGTTTGAAGGTTTGAAAAGTTTGGATCTTCCCATCAATGTAATTTTGGTATCTGACCATGGAATGGTGGAGGTGCCTAGGGAAAATTTGATTAATTATGAACCCTTGGTGGATGGGGTAGAAGCACGAATTGTAAACTCGGGGGCTTTGTTGCATATGCACCTAAAAAATCCAGATGAAAAGGCTGAGATTAAAGCCTTGATAGAATCCAGAGGTAAGCATATTCATGTCATTGATATAGCCGATCGTGAGTACTATCAGGATTTAAGTCTGCATGAGGATTTGATGGGAGACCTTTTGATTATACCTGATTTGGGATATTATCTAACAGATGATCGCGGGATGTTCCGATATCAAAATCGTGCTGCCATGTCCAAAACTGAAGTCTTCGGAGAGCATGGATTTAGTCCTGATTATCAGGAAATGCAGGGGATATTTTATGCGAATGGTCCTGCTTTCAAAGAAGGACTTGTAATTGAGCCCTTTGAAAACATTCATATTTATCCGATTATCTGTGAAATATTAGGCTTACCTAGTCCTGATTCTATAGATGGTCAGCTAGAAGTTTTAAAGCCAATTCTCAAAGAAAACTGATGGATAGGGCTCTGATATCAAGTAGAAAGGAAGTCGATTTTTTAGTTCGCCGCTTTTATGATCAGGTTCGAAAGCATGAAGTTTTGGGACCGGTTTTCAATCATGTGGTTAAGGATTGGGAGCATCACTTGGTGCATTTGAGTGACTTTTGGGAAATGATCTTACTCCAAACAGGGCCGGGAAGGGGGAAATTTAATCCTACAAAGGTGCATAGAGAGGTAGATGCTCAGGTCAATCATCAAATTGAGCAGGCGCATTTTGGACATTGGCTAGAACTGTGGTTTGCAACCATCAATCGATATTTTGAGGGGGAAGTGGCTGATTATGCTAAAGAGCATGCCCGTCGTATGGGACATATGCTTTTTATGAGAATTTGGGAGGCTAGGAATAATTCCTAATCCTTTGAATATCTGGCCTTTTTTATTAGCTTGATTGGACTATTTCAGGATTTTTTAATGCCTGACTCAATGGGCTGAATCTTGAATATTTTTACCTAATCAATGACTTATGAAACTCAGATTTGCACTCATTCAGCTTTGTTTATTTTTCTTTTTTTCAGTTCCACTTTTAGCTCAGGGAGACTTATTTACCAATCAGGAAACCTTGGAATTGAAGATGAAATTTTCCATCAAGGATATGAAGAAAAACACCAATGATTCTACCTATGTAGATCAAGTGATTTGGTATAAAAATGAAGCAGGTGAATGGGAGGAATTGGAAGTTGAAATGAGGACTAGGGGGAATTTCAGGCTCAATAACTGCTATTATCCACCTATGCGTTTGAAGGTTAAAAAGAAGCAGCGAAAAGGAACTCCATTTGAAAACAATAAAAGTCTAAAACTTGTCATGCCTTGTAATCGGGCGAGCAATGCGGATTCCTATGTGATCAAGGAATTGATATGTTACAAGCTTTTTGATGAAGTTAGCGAGTATACTTTTTCCACCCGAATGGTCAGACTCTATTTCGAAAATGAGGATGATAAAAAAGGCGAACAGGAACTAATAGGCTTCTTGATTGAAGATGATGATGATGTGGCTGATCGTTTTAATGCAAAAATTGTAGATGATAAAAAGATCTTGGGGACTTTATTGGAAGATTCAGCGGCTTTGAGGCATGATTTGTTTCAATTGATGATTGGGAACACCGACTTTTCAGGATTGTATAAGCATAATCAAAAAGTCATGCAATTGGACGAACGCACAGTGGTGCCCTTGGCATATGATTTTGATATGACTGGTCTTGTGAATCCTCCTTATGCACAAGTGAGTAATCTCGTCAATATTGAAAAGGTGACAGATAGATTATATCGTGGATTTTGTAGAGATGAGGCAATCACCCAAACGATTCGAAATGAATTTATTGCCAAAGAACAAAGTATCTACTCTGTAGTTAATCGATATAGTGATTGGTTAAGTACAGGAGAGAAAAAAGAAATTGACAGATTTCTGAGAGATTTTTTTGAAATCCTAAACAATGATCGGTCTTTTGAAAAGTTCGTAGTCAACGCATGTAGAAGCTATTAAACTTTTAGCTTAAAGCTTATCTTTATTGAATAAATAATTCTTTATGATCTGGAAAAAGGAGAAAAGTCCTGAACAGCAGGAAAAGGAGCGTCAAAGAGAAATAGATAAGGAAATTCATAATTCTGCTGAAGAAAAAAAAGATGGGACCAAGACTCACGGAGAGGTATTGCGTGACCAGATTACCGATGCCCTTAAAACCTACGATAAGAATTCCAGTAGTATTTTACTCAGCTCTTTGACCGCTGGAATGGAGATTGGCTTTAGCTATTTACTTCTAGCTACACTTTTTTATTTTCTTGAGGGTAAAATGGCTGAAGATTCCATTTTTAAAATGATCGCCTTGGTCTATCCGATGGGATTTATTTTGGTAGTACTGGGTCAGTCCATCTTATTTACTGAGCAAACAGCCTTGCTTACCCTTCCAGTTTTAAATAAAAAAAGAACCCCGCTGAGTATGCTAAAATTGTGGGGTTTGGTAATCAGCGGTAACCTGGTTGGGGGATATTTTATTGGACTGCTGCTGGTTTGGTTAGGGCCCAGGTTAGAGATATTTGATTTGCATGTAATTGAAACTATTGCCCTCCATGTATTAAAGGCAGAAATCCATGTGATCTTTGTCAGTGCTATGGTTGCAGGTTGGCTAATGGGATTGTTATCCTGGTTATTAGCTTCGGTGAGAGATACTGTCAGTCAGATAGTAATCATTTTCTTGATCACCTCCGTATTGTCTTTTGCAAGTTTGCATCACAGCATTATCGGAAATATTGAAGTATTTACAGGGATGATTAGTTCGGAACAAATCCACCTGATGGATTATCTCTCTTTTCAATCTACAGCTTTGGTCGGGAATGCATTCGGTGGAGCAATTTTCGTAGCCTTGCTTAAATACAGAGCCTTTGTGTTTAATATCGGGAAATAAAAAATCTGATCATTATCAACTATACCTTTGCCATATTTTCTTTGCTTGATCGATTGGATATTTCGAATTCGCTCAGTACTGGCGACCGAAGACCCTGCCACGGCAGACGAAGCATCCGGATTCTGATTCTTTAGGCTTATAAAAAGCCGTATTTTCCTTCTCTACTTGGAGTAAAGCGGATACATATAATAAGTTTATCTGGAAAGAATGGGGCTTTCAAATTACCCTTGCTTTTTGGGACGGAAGACTAAAATGTCAGAAACCGATCCTGAAGAATATTTTAGACAAAAAACTTTATCATTTCAATTGCTTAAACTCCAATCATCTTTCAAGAATTATTTTGGACTTTTTATGAAACCAATAGCCAACTTTCTAATCATAGGGTTTCTCATAACTCTCCTATCATCCTGCAATAATGCTAAAGAATCAACTATCTCTGAAGGGGCGAATTTTGAAGTGGTAGTGGTTGATTCTCTGGAAATAGATTACTTGGGCAATCTTTGGTTGATTAATTATGATGCTAGTAGTGAACAATTTTTAGCCTATGGAAATGGGAATCAAGAATTGGTCATATTGGATAAAAATGGAGTTGTTTTAGAGCAATTTGAGGTGCCTCGGGATGGACCAAATTCAGTTTCCATGATCAATGCGATAGGGATGACTGATGGCCAAATCCGAATCCTTGAATTTGGGAAAGGGCTGGTCAAGCTCGATCAAAGGGGCAAGAAAATCTGGAATCTCCGCTTTCCCTATTTTGCTTTTTACCTGAATGGAATTGCTGGACAGCCATTTTTCGACATGGGAAGGGAGATTGCCTTTATCAGACCTGAAAAAGGAGATTCTCAAGAGATTGATTGGGATGAAGATCTAAAAGGTATTTTTGAATCGGTTTATCATGCGCCCATTTTGGAAATCATGGATACCATCAGCCTTGAAAATCGTGAGACTATGCCTTTTCCACCAGGGTCTTCTTATCAGGATGGAAATTTTTATGGATGGACTTTTCCCGCAGTGTTGAGGAAGGAAAAGGATTGGTTTCTTTTTCTCAGAGGAGAAATGAATTTTTACCATTACCAGGAAAATGCCGGTGAGATAGATTTTGTGAAAGAAGTTTCTCTTCAGGTAAACGATGCAGTTCCTCTAATTGGAGTTCCTTTCGAGAAACAAGATGATTTTTGGGATCTTGTAGAGTTTAATTTTTCAGGAAGAATAAACCAAGTTTTGCATGGTGAAAAATATATGTATGTGATTTATGAAAAAGGGTTGCCGGAAGAGTTTATGCAGACTTTGGATCAAGATCGTGTAAAAAGGCAATTCCAACTCCTGCAAAAGAGACAGCACTATTTAGCAGTTTTTGATCAAAATTTAACTCTTTTAGAAAACGAGATTTCACTTCCAAAGGGGCTGATTTATACCAATATTGTCACTGATGAAAACGAGATTTTGGGGCTGAAAAATCAGGATTATTTTGAAGAGGAAAAGGATCAAGTCGTTTACTATAAATTAAAATTGGAAGGTCTAGGGGATTAATTCAGTAGATGATTGATTGAAATTTAAACCTTTCAATTCAATAAAATCTCGTCTATAAATACCCATCCTTTCGCTCCGGCTCCGGGATGCCAGTTAGGGAGTGAGGAAATTGGATTGAGCTTGACTTTTATTTTTTGAGGGCTTTTGCCTTGAATTTGGTATTGAAGAAGTTCTGATCTGATTTCACCAATTTTTTCAGACTGTTTGGGTTGATCCCGAAGGATACTTTTCCATCTGCCATCTTCCCAACTAAATATTTCCACCTGCGTAGGAGGGAAGATATAGGCACTTTCATGATATAATAAGCTCAAACCCAAACTTTCTACCCGCTGATTTTCAGGGATCTCAAACTCAGCCTCAAAGGCTTGTTCACTGTAGCCCAGCCATTCCCCGGAAGTATGATTGTTTTTTCCCTTGATTTGATCAAAAAGGGTACTGGCTCCCTGAGCTTGATATCTTGGATTTGGAGCATTTAGAAGTTTTGAATCAGAAGGACTCAGGCCTGACTTCATATATACTGAGGATACGGCTGGTGAACTTTTCCATTCAGGAGCAAAGACTTTGGTTAGTATTTTTCCGGATTGATCGACCCAAATAGGTCCCGAATAGATGGGGCTATTGAGGCTGTCAGGCTCAGTCCCGTCTAAAGTGTATCTAATCTCAGCCAATGGAATCGGATGACTGAGCACTAATTCCAAACTGTCTTTAAAAAGTGTTTTTGCTTGTGAAATTTTAGGAGGATTTAATTCATAAATTATCCCTTTCCCGTCAAATCCAAAATCAATTCTTGTGGTTGGAAGGTTTTTTTTCAACTCATTTTTTTGAGAATCCGAAAGCCCCGTTTGCCACAAAAAAAGCTTTTTCAAATGATTCATTTGAGACAGAATTTTGACACTTTCCCGCTGTAGGTTATTTCCTGAAAGCGCTAATTCTTGAAGGGATGATAATTTTTCCAGTTGGGCGATTTGTTGTGTGGATAGGCCGGAAAAATTCAGTGAAAGCTTTTCCAAGTTGTTGAAATCTTCCAAAAAGCTTAAATCCAGATTTTCCAATGGCATTTTGTTGAGACTTAGTTCTACCACTTGTGTTTTTACCTTCTTCAAATCTTTGAGGGAGGAAGGGTTAAAAGCAGCTATCCCAAAATAAGAAACAGCCAAAGCGGGTGATTCAGGGAAAAGTGGCTTGACCGTTCTATAAAAACTGTTGAGTTCCTCTACAGTTTCAGGTGAAGCAGCCTCAAACTGATAGGAGGTTTCTGGCTGAAAACGCAAGCTTGCAAATTGATATAATTTACTTTCCTTTTCCAACTCTTCCATTTTCTGGTCAAATTTCGCCCCATTCGCCACCCATTCCTTTAAAATACTCAATTCTTCTTCAGAGAGTTGAGCCTTGTTTTTAGGAGGCATATGTTCCTTTGCATCTATCGGGAGGCTAATGCGCTGAACCATCATGGAGTTTTCCAAATCTCCGGCCAATGCGAAAGGCCCTGTTTTACCTCCCTTTTGAATTCCTTCTAAATGATCCAGCCTTAATTCGCCTTTAATTTTGCCCTCTCTATGGCAAGACACACATTTAGCCTCTAAAATAGGCTGAACAATATCACTGAACACCTCTGCTTCCGCCAAGGTAGGAACTTGACTTTTTTCTGTGTTTAATGGGGCTAATAAAAAGTCTTCCCCATGCGTAAGATTAGCTCCCCAATGCCCTGTTAAAATAACTCCTAAGGCTAAAATTATGGCAGAAAAGCCTATGGTTTTGGAGCTGATATTTCTGAAAAAATAGATGAAAATAGAAAAAGCGAATACCAGAAATCCAGCCCATTGATGCCAATTTAGAGCCTCTCCCTCGTAGTCTTCTTTTGCCAAAATTAAACCTGCGATTACGGTAATTCCTGCAAAATTAGCTCCTGCAAGAAAGATCAGCTCACCGATATTTTTGACCTCATTGTTGTTGCGAAGACTGGGTACCAAGAAAAATATGATGCCTGCAAGGAGTAGGACTATAGGAAAATGCAAGAGTAGGGGATGGGATCTGCCTACAACTTGAAAGAAGGACGGAAACTCCGTGCTTTCTGGAGCAAGACTGAGTACAATACTGAGCCCTAGCCAAACAAAAAGACAATTTTCAAGCAGGTTACGGAGCGTTGATTTTTCTCTCATAAATTAAGCGATCAGATCTTTCACTACTTTGCCGGATACGTCAGTCAGTCTATATCTTCTGCCTAGATGTTTGTATGTCAACTTCTCATGATCTATGCCCAAAAGGTGTAAAACAGTGGCTTGAAAATCATGGACATGTACTGGGTTTTCAGCGATGTTGTAACCGAAATCATCTGTTTCACCATACACCATTCCGGATTTTACTCCTCCTCCTGCCATCCAAATGGAGAAAGCCCTAGGATGATGATCTCTCCCGTAGTTTTCCACTTGGATTTTGCCTTGACAATAATTGGTTCGGCCAAACTCTCCACCCCATATCACCAAAGTTTCGTCTAATAAACCTCTTTGCTTCAAGTCTGTGATCAAAGCCGCAGAAGCTTGATCCACATCTTTGGCTTGCATAGCCATTTGATTGGGTAAGTTATCGTGTTGATCCCAACCCTGATGGTATAATTGAACAAATCGAACTCCGCTCTCGGAAAGTTTTCTGGCCAAAAGACAATTGGCAGCATATGTTCCTGGAACCAAACAGTCTGGTCCGTATAATTTGATTATCGAGTCGGGTTCTTTAGATACGTCTGTGATTTCAGGAACAGCAGTCTGCATTCTATAGGCCATTTCATATTGCTGAACCTTTGCAGTGATGGCAGGATCATTAAACTCGCGGAAACTCAAATCATTCATTGCAGCAATCTGATCCAGCATTTTTCTGCGCTCATCCCGGCTCATGGATTTAGGGTCTTTCAGATATAAGACCGGGTCTTCGGAATTTGAAAATTGTACACCCTGATGAGTTGCATCTAAAAATCCATTGCTCCAAAGCTTAGAATAAACTCCCTGTCCATTTCCTTTTCCTCTGCTTAGTAGTACACAAAATGCCGGTAAGTTGCTATTCTCACTTCCCAGGCCATAACTTAACCAAGAGCCCATACTAGGACGATTACCAACTTGAGCACCAGTTTGGAAAAATGTCAAGGCAGGATCATGATTGATTGCCTCTGTATGCATAGACTTAACTATGCATATATCATCCACTATGCTGGCTGTATGAGGAAAAATAGACGAAATCCATGCTCTGCTTTCCCCGTATTGTTGAAAATCAAAATAGGATCCCACCAAAGGGAATTTTTCCTGTCCTGCGGTCATTCCCGTCAATCTCTGCCCCATGCGAATGGACTCTGGGAGATCCTGTCCATAGTTTTTTTGCAGAAGAGGCTTGTAATCGAAAGATTCTAATTGGGATGGGGCACCATTTTGAAAAAGATAGATGACCCGCTTTGCTTTAGGTGCAAAGTGAGGAAGAGCTGCCATAAGTGCATCCTCGGACTCGCTTCTGCCGGAAAAAAGATCAGGAACCAACAAAGAACCCAAAGCTGCACTCCCAAGTCCAAGACTTAATCTGGAAAGAAATTTTCTTCTATTGAGATTTAATCCCTGTTCTAAGATTTCTTTTTCCATGTTAGATTTTGGTTATTGTTTCTTCCAGATTGTAGAGGCTCACAATTACCTGCATCAAAGCAGCAGTCTCGGCATTGATATGTTTTTCTTCCAGAGGATATTCTCCTACCTCTAAGCTTTCTTTTATCTGGCTTGGATTGGACTGAAACCTTTCTAGCTGATCATCATAATAACTCAGCAAAAGCCTCGATTCTTTTGAGCTCATTGGCCGGCATAGAATTCTTAGAAATGCCTCTTCTATTGCAGTTTTGGATTCAGTTTCCTGAGTCATTAATCTGGAAGCTAATACTCTAGAAGCTTCGAGAATTAAAGGATCATTAAGCATGACCAAAGCTTGCAACGGAGTATTGGTTCTCCCTCTTCCTACCTCGCATCTATCTCTATTACTTGAATCAAATATGATGGCTTTGGGTGGAGGAACAGTGAGTTTGATGAAATTGTAAAGTCCTCGTCGATAAAGGCTTTTTCCATGATCCTGAACGTAGGTGGCCAAAACTCCACGACCTGAAGATGCAGCTTCCCAGGTGCCTTCTGGCTGATAGGGTTTAACGCTAGGTCCACCCACCTGATTAACCAATAACCCACTACTGGCCAGAACCAGATCTTGAATGTTTTCAGGATCTTTATTCAGGTGTTGATTAGTGATTTTGGCGGATTGCTGATAGGTAGCAGAGCTGACAATCTGTTTCATTAAACGCTTGATATCCCAGCCATTTTCCATGAAATCTACAGCGAGCCAATCCAGTAATTCCGGGTGGGAGGGAAGGTCTCCCTGCATTCCAAAATCTCCCGCTGATTTGACTATTCCAGTTCCGAATATTTCCTGCCAAATAAGATTAACAAAAACTCGGGCTGTCAATGGATTATCTCTATTGGTAGCCCATTGGGCTAAGCCCAGTCTGTTTTGGGGAAGATTAGTAGAGAATTCAAGGATTGAAGCTGGCGTAGAAGGTTTCACCGGACTAGTGGGAGCATCATACACTCCTCTATCCAAAATGTAGGTTGTTCTGGCTTTCTCACCTTCTAACTCACCCATGACAGAAACAGATAATTTGCTTGTGTCCGGATAATTGATGAAGTCTAAAATTCCGCCCAAGTCTTCCCGTTCTATCCAAAGAATGGGAGTTTTAGCGGGCTTTGAAATACTCACATCTCCCTCGTAGCCTTTTTCCGGGCTATTATTGAAAAAGGCGAAAAATTCATAATATTCTTTCTGAGAGAATGGATCATATTTATGATCGTGGCACTGAGCACATTCCATAGTAATGCCCAATATTCCTTTGCTAAAGGTATTGGTCTTATCCAGCACATATTCTACTCTATATTCTTCATCAATGACACCGCCTTCTTCAGTGTATTTATGGTTTCTATTGAAAGCGGTAGCTAAAATCTGCTCCTTGGTTGGGTTGGGCAATAAATCTCCTGCAATCTGCCAGGTGATGAATTGATCATAGGGAAGATTGGAATTTAATGCATGGATCACCCAATCCCTGTATGGCCACTGGGTGCGAATATTGTCATCCTGGTACCCGTAACTATCTGCATATCTGGAAATATCCATCCATAGAATTGCCAGTTTTTCTCCAAAAGACTTTTCTTCCAATAGATTGTCTATCAGGTTTTCATAATTGCTAGACTCGTCCAGGTCAGAAAATTGCTGTAGAATCGCTGGGCTAGGGGGAAGTCCAGTCAAATCCAGACTCACACGCTTGATCAATTCATAGTATTCTGCTTTTGGATTAGGCTTTAAACCCTTTTCCTTCATCTTTTGAAGGATGAATTGATCTATTTCATTCTTGGTCCATTCGGTTTTTGGAGGGAGTTTGCTCTTTTCTGCTCTTACAAAAGCCCAATGAGGTTCGTATTTTGCGCCTTGTTTTATCCATTTTTTAATCAGTGCAATTTCTCTTTCGCTCAGCTGTAGGTTGGATTCAGGAGGAGGCATCATTTCCGAAGGATCTAGGGAACTGATTCTATGATACACTTCCGATTCTTCAGGTTTTCCTGAGACCAAAGCAAATTTCCCGGGATTTTCTTTCAAGGCTTGAAATGCAGAACTTTCCAAGTCTAATCTAAGATCAGCTTCTCTTTTATTAGCGTCAGGACCATGGCAAGTAAAGCACTTATCAGATAATATGGGTCTAATATGGAAATTATAGCTGACTTGGTCTATGGATTCCAGCGAGTCATATTCTGTACTGTTAGGTTCACACGACCAGAAAAATGGAACTATAAGAATTAAAGCATAAATATTTCGCCTCTTGAAAACCATAAAAGGGATTATTTTGGTATTTCAAGTTATGGAAAAATTTTAAAAAAGTATAAGTCGTTTTTGATTAATTTTTATTTACCAAGGTAATAAAAAAGCCACCTGAGAAGGTGGCTCTAATTATTTTTATTTATTAAATATCAGCTCTTTATCACTGAGAAATCAAATGATTCCAAGAATTTGGTAGTAAAGTTTCCTGCCTTGAATTGCTCATTTTCGAGCAAAGCAATGTGGAAAGGAATAGTGGTTTTAATACCATCAATTACAAACTCTTCCAAGGCTCTTTTCATTCTTACGATCACCTCTTCTCTACTTTGACCACTTACGATCAACTTGGCAATCATGGAGTCATAGTTTGGTGGAATGACATAACCTGCATATACATGGGAGTCGACCCGAACTCCACGTCCTCCTGGAATATGAAGATTTTGAATTTTACCCGGACTTGGTCTGAAACCATTAGCAGGATCTTCTGCATTGATTCTACACTCCATTGCAAAGAGTTTAGGGAAGTAATTTCTTCCTGAGATTTTCTCACCTGCAGCTACCTTGATTTGCTCTTTAATCAGATCAAAATCAGTCACCTCTTCTGTAATTGGATGCTCTACCTGAATTCGGGTATTCATCTCCATGAAGTAGAAGTTTCTGTCTTTGTCCACCAAGAACTCTATGGTACCGGCTCCTTCATAACCAATAGCCTCAGCGCCTTTGATAGCGGCTTTACCCATAGCTTCCCGAAGTTCATCTGTGATGAATGGGGAAGGGGTTTCCTCTACCAGCTTCTGATGTCTTCTCTGAATAGAGCAGTCTCGTTCCGATAAGTGACATGCTTTTCCTCTGCTATCACCGACAATTTGAATTTCAATGTGTCTAGGCTCCTCAACAAATTTTTCAAGATATAATCCATCATTGCCAAAGGCAGCTCCGGATTCCATTTTTGCATCATCCCATGCTTTTTTGAAATCTTTGTCTTCTTTAACAATTCTCATTCCTCGGCCACCGCCACCTGCAGTTGCTTTTAGGATAACCGGATAACCCATTTCATTGGCCAGTTTTAAGCCTTGCTCGATGGAGTCCAAAAGACCTTCTGAACCTGGAATAGTCGGTACACCTGCTGCTTTCATGGTTGCTTTAGCAGTAGCTTTATCACCCATCTGGGCGATCATATCCGGAGATGCTCCAATGAATTTAATTCCGTATTCATCACAAATTCTTGAGAATTCGGCATTCTCAGAAAGGAACCCATAACCCGGATGAATAGCGTCTGCATTGGTGATTTCAGCAGCGGCAATTATTCTGGGAATATTGAGATAAGATTCTCTACTTGGAGCCGGACCAATGCAAACTGCTTCATCTGCAAAGCGAACGTGCAGGGAATCCTTGTCCGCTGTTGAATATACAGCTACAGTTTTGATTCCCATTTCCTTGCAAGTTCGAATTACTCTTAAAGCAATTTCACCTCGGTTGGCTATTAATATTTTTTTAAACACAGCGATTTATTTTTAGTGGAAAAATTAACCTGCTGGATCTACCAAGAACAATGGTTGATCGTATTCAACTGGTGTTGCATTGGATACTAAGATCTTTACAATCTTACCGGAAATTTCGGATTCGATTTCGTTGAAAAGTTTCATCGCTTCGATGATACACACGGTCTGTCCAGCCTTGATGGTGTCACCTACATTTACAAATGCGGGAGAATCTGGGTTAGGAGTAAGATAGAAGGTTCCGATCATCGGGGACTTGATTTCTACCAAATTAGAGCTTGCCGCAGTTGGAGCCTCAGAAGCAGCAGGTTGAGGTGCTGGCGCTGGCGCTGGAGCAGGTGCTGCAGCTTGCTGGGGAGCTGGAGCTGATTCCACCACTCTCACTTGAGCAGACTCTGCATATTTCTTGATAGAAAGTTCGAATTCTTCTGTTTTGATTTTTACTTCAGCCAGACCAGAATTCGAGATATAGTCGATTAATTCCTGAATTTCTTTTGCTTTCATAGGTTTCATGTTTTGGATTGCCTCTCGGCAGGGTTGGGTTTAAAACAATAAAGCTGTGTAATTTACTAAAATCACACAGCTTTTGATTTTATTTTACTCGTTCGGAATAAGAACCATCACGAGTGTCTACCTTGATCATGGTGTCCTGATCTACAAAAAGAGGAACCATCACAGTAGCACCTGTTTCAACAGTTGCCGGCTTCAAGGCATTAGTTGCAGTATCACCTTTGATACCCGGCTCGGTATAGGTGATCATCAATTCAACAAATGGAGGTAATTCCACAGAAAGTGGAGTTTCAGTCTCATCATGGATCAAAATATCCACAAGCTGACCATCTTTCAATAAATCAGAACGCTCGATCAGTTTTTCTTCGATCATGATTTGTTCGAAGGTATTGGTATCCATGAAGTTGTAACCCATATCATCCTTGTATAGGAATTGATGCGGTCTTTTTTCAACTCTCGCAGTGGTTACCTTTTCACCTGCGTTGAAAGTCTTATCCAAAGTTTTGGCAGAGGTAAGACTTTTCAATTTTGTTCTGACGAAAGCAGCTCCTTTTCCTGGCTTTACATGCTGAAATTCTACAATGGTCCAAATATCATTGTTCATTTCCAGGCACAATCCATTTTTAAAATCTGCAGTACTTGCCATATATATTTGAGTTTATTTTTTCCTTATTTCGGGTCGTAAGCCCATTTCACATAAATAGATCCCCAGGTAAATCCACCGCCAAAAGCAGCCAAAATCAAATTGTCTCCTTTTTTGAGTTGACTTTCATAGTCCCAAAGACAAAGTGGAATAGTGGCGGCAGTGGTATTACCATAGCGTTCAATATTCATCATTACTTTTTCTGGACCTACTCCCATTCTGTTGGCTGTGGCATCTATTATTCTCTTATTTGCCTGATGGGGAACAAGCCAAGCTACATCGTCTCCAGTTAATCCATTTCGTTCCATCACTTCAGCACTTACATCTGCCATGTTGGTTACAGCAAATTTAAACACTGTTGAGCCTTCTTGGTAGGCGAAATGCTCTCTTGCTTCAACTGTTTGATGAGTGGCTGGCTTACGGCTTCCTCCTGCTTTCATGTGCAGGTAAGGTTCTCCTGATCCATCAGATCTCAAAATCGCATCTCTGATACCATATTCACTGGTGGTAGCTTCAAGTAGTACTGCTCCTGCACCGTCTCCGAAGAGGATACAGGTTGTTCTATCCTGATAATCTACGATGGATGACATTTTATCAGCACCTACTACCACTACTTTTTTGTGGGTTCCCGCCTGAATAAATTGAGCCCCTAATTGAAGTGCATAAAGAAAACCTGAACATGCAGCAGAAATATCAAAGCTGAAGCTCTTTTTTGCTCCTACTTTGTCTGCTATGATGTTGGCTGTTGCCGGAAATGGCATGTCAGGAGTGACAGTCGCACAGATGATCAATTCCACATCCATTGGGTCGGTACCGGTTTTTTCCAACAGTCCTTTGACTGCTGCTGCACCCATTACCGAGGATCCTTGGTTTTCTCCTTTGAGAATTCTTCTTTCCTTGATTCCTGTTCTCGAGGTGATCCATTCATCATTGGTCTCGACCAGTTTTTCAAGTTCTTTGTTAGTCAGACGGTATTCAGGTACATACCCCTGAATCCCGGTGATCATGGCTCTAAGTTGCTCCATTTGATTTTGTTTTTCCAAAGACAATTCAAAAAGTCTTTGATTTTCTTAGGTTGATAGGTTTTGCTAAGGAAGGTCAAAAATATTACAATTGCTTCTTACCACCAAAATTAATCCGTTTATGACAGCTAAGTCATTGGTTAAATGAGTCTTGGAATTAGCTGAAAAACAAAAATCCATCCCGTTTCGGGGATGGATTTCAATTTTATGAGTTAAATATTGGATTAAGCCAATACTTCTTTTTCGATGATCACCTGACCTTTGTAATACAACTTACCGTCCAACCAGAAAGCTCTGTGAGGAAGGTGCATTTCGCCAGTTGTAGGACATTTAGCCATACCAGGAGCCTCTAACTTGTAATGAGTTCTTCTTTTATCTCTTCTGGTTTTCGAAATTTTGCGTTTAGGATGTGCCATTTTATGCGTGGTTTATGATTTCTCGTTCTTTATTTTTTTAATTTTTTCAGCATCTCCCAACGGGGATCTACCGGTGTGTCTTCATTTTCTTCTGAGTTTTCCTCTTCTTCCTCCCAGTCTGACTGATCATCAATATAAATGTATTGTCCATCTATATCGGAATCGTCTTCCTCATCCAATTCATTGCGGTGATCAGGGTGGATTTTCTTGGCTGGAATAGCCAATAAGATAAACTCGTAAATCAACTGAGCTACATTGATTGAAGGAGTATCCCTTGTAATCATGTAGATATTATCGTCAATTTCTTTTTCTTCAGAGCCATATTTGAAAATGATCTCCTCCTGAATTTCAAGCGGATAATCAAATTCTTCGAGACTTCTATCACAAGTCAGTCTAACATGACCTGCAATATCAAACTCCATCTCTATCAAATTTGCTCCTTTGTGCATGATGACCCTTGTGGTCAACTTGCCTTTCTCAACCAGTTCATTATCCTCGAAAGCCGAAAAGAACTGATCGTCAATCAGAAATTCGATTTCGTGCTGTCCTTCTTTGAACTTAATTACCTCAATATCAAAGCTTCGTAAGAATTTCACACTTCCTCCTTCTGATTTAAGACCGCAAAAATAGGTATAATTTTGTTTTATCTAAAATAGTCAGGGAAATAATATTTGGTTAAACTGAAATAATTATTCCTCCTCGACTAATGACTCATGGTATTGGATGATATCGGATGCCAAATAAATGGCTGCCCGCATCGACCCCTCATCTGCCAGATTCTTTCCTGCAATATTATAAGCAGTGCCATGATCCGGCGAAGTACGGATAACAGGTAGTCCTGCTGTGAAGTTCACTCCATTGCTAAATGCTATTGATTTGAAAGGAATTAGCCCCTGATCATGATACATTGCTAGAATCCCGTCAAACTTACTTTGATGTACCATTCCAAAGAAACCATCAGAAGGGTAGGGACCAAAAACCAGTTTGTTTTGGTCTTTCAATTCATTGATAGCAGGTCTGATTACTTTTTCTTCTTCCTCTCCAAGTAATCCGTCTTCTCCGGCGTGAGGATTCAATCCCAAAATTGCAATTTTTGGTTTGGCAATCCCAAAATCCTTCTCCAGACTTTGTAGCATTAAATTCGCTTTTTCTTTAATCTTCTCTCCTGTTACGGCTTGAGCTACTTTTGATAGAGGAATATGTCCAGTGACCAAACCAACTCTCAATTGTTCTGCCACCATAAACATCAAGCTTTTTTTCGCACCAACAGCTTCGGTTAAAAATTCAGTGTGTCCTACAAATTTGAAATCCTCAGAGTTGATGTTGTTTTTATTCAATGGAGCAGTGACCAAAGCCTGAATATTTCCAGCCTTTAAGTCTTCCACTGCCATTTTTAGCGCTTCTAGAGCCATTTTACCAGCTTCCTGAGTTTCTACGCCAGGGATAATCTCCGGACATTCTTCTACAGCATTGATCACATTTACTCGCTTATGCTGAATTTCATCCAGTGACCGAATTTGCACAAAATTGAAATCTTCCATGCTGAGAAGCTTTCTGTAAAAACTCAGAGCTTTTCCATGGCCATAGATCAATGGAGTAAAGTTTTTATAAGTTCTATTGTCCTGAAGAGCCTTCATAGTTACTTCTGCCCCAATGCCATTGATATCCCCTATGCTGATCCCTATTATGGGTTTTGAAATTTTAGCGCTCATAAAAACTTGATTGTTGAAAAGAATGGCCTAATCTTGAACTTAGGCCTTTAGGAATATTGTCTTAATTTTAGGCTGCAATTTATAAAAATTTATCTGAGCTATTCGATGCAGAACGTCAGACCCAAAAAACATCTGGGCCAACATTTTCTAACCGACCTTAGTATTGCCGAGCGAATAGCTCAAGCAGTCCAAGGCCACGGAGATGTAGGCTGCGTATTGGAAATCGGCCCCGGGATGGGAGTGCTGACAGATTTTCTGTTGAAAAACCCCATGGAACTATATCTAATAGATATTGATTCTGAGTCCATAGCCTATCTGCATCAGAAATATCCCCAGCTTGGAGGAAAAATCATAGAAGGGGATTATTTACAGGAGAATTTAGATGCTGTTTTACCGGAGCGTTATGCCATAGCCGGAAACTTCCCTTACAATATTTCTTCTCAGATCTTTTTTAGGGTTTTGGAAGAAAGGCAAAAAGTGACTGAGGTAGTTTGCATGCTTCAGAAAGAAGTCGCGCAGCGAATTGCTTCTCCAAAAGGAAATAAAGATTATGGTATTTTGTCTGTTTTGCTTCAGGCATATTATTCTATAGAATATTTGTTTTCCGTTCCTCCAGGTGTTTTCAATCCCCCTCCGAAAGTAAATTCCGGAGTGATTCGCTTGACAAGAAACCAAACAGAAAAACTGGATTGTAATGAAAAGCTTTTCTTCCAGGTTGTCAAAGGCGGTTTTGGAAATAGGAGAAAGACTTTGCGCAATTCTCTGAAATCATTTCAGCTTGCTGAGGAGTTTAAAAGCCATTCAATTTTGGATAAGCGAGCAGAACAGTTAGATGTGGCTGATTTTGTGTTTTTAACCCAACAAATCGAAGCTTCCCGTGGAAATCATTAAGCAATTTGAACTTTCAAAAGAATACCTAGAAAGCCTTAGGTTGGCGATCGAGTCTGAAGACCTCGTGTTCATCGAGGAGTCTTTGGAAGGGGTAAATGTAGCTGATATTGCAGCCATTCTCGACGAGCTGTCGATGGAGGAGTCGATATATGTGCTCCGTGCTTTAACCAAACAGACAGCTGCTGATATTCTGATCGAGTTGGATGACAATACGCTTTTCAGGGTTTTGAAAGAAATCAATGAAGCTGAGATAGCATCTTACATCGAATTGATGGATTCGGATGACGGAGCGGATATTTTAAACTTACTGGGTGAGCGTGAGCGGGAAGAAGTTATTTCTCATTTTCAGGATAAACTCAAGTCTGAGCAAGTCTTGGATTTGTTGCGCTACGAAGAAGACACTGCCGGGGGTATCATGGCCAAGGAATTTATCCGAGCCAATAAAAACTGGAATGTCATCCAAACCATCAATGAGATTCGCCGCCAGGCAGAGAATGTTGAAAAGATCTTTTCCATTTACGTAGTTAATAATAGGCAACAGCTCTTGGGGAGAGTTTCTCTAAAGCGGATTATCCTAGCTGGTGAGAATACCAAGATAGAGGATATTTATGAGGAGGAGGTGATCTCAGTTCCTACCTATATGGATCAGGAAGAGGTAGCTGCCATCATGCGGAAATATGACTTGGAATCCGTCCCGGTTGTCAATGCCAAAAACAAATTGGTGGGTAGAATCACAGTCGATGATATCCTTGACGTAGTGCAGGAAGAAGCTGATGAGGATATCCAGGCTATGGCAGGTATCTCTGGAGATATTGAAGAGTCTGATTCCATCTTTATGATTACCAAAGCAAGATTGCCTTGGCTATTGATTGGTGTAATGGGGGGATTGATGGGGGCTAAAATCATCGGTTTTTTTGAAGAAGGCTTGAATAAATATTTAGCTTTGGCCTCTTTTATCCCGCTCGTGGCCGCTACTGGAGGAAATGTAGGGATTCAAGCAAGCTCTTTGATCGTTCAATCCCTTGCCAATAAATCCATATTTGATGACACACCATTTCAGCGATTTTTTAAAGGCTTACTAATTGCATTGATCAATGGAGTTGTACTGGGAGGTTTTGTTTTTTTGGTGGTTGTTTTTCTTTATGGCTTTGAGCCAATCTTCGGAGTTACTGTCGGGATTGCCTTATTTTGTGTAGTATTATTAGCCTCATTTATGGGGACAGTTACCCCGCTGGTTCTGAACAGGTTTGGCATCAATCCGGCCATAGCTTCTGGTCCTTTCATCACCACCACCAATGATTTATTAGGCTTGGCTGTTTACTTTGGAGTAGCCATGCTCTTACTCAATTTGTAAGTAAATGAAGATTTTGATTATAGACGAGATGCATTTGAGCATCATCGATTTATTGGAAAATGAAGGTCATCAGGTAGATTATGAGCCTAAAATCTCCAGAGCTGAGATACTGGCAAAAGTAGCAGATTATCATGGGCTTGTAATCCGCTCTAAAACTCCCATGGATAGGGAATTATTGGAAAAGGCCAGTCAATTGCAATTTATAGCCCGAGCTGGAGCCGGTTTGGATCAAATTGATTTGGAGTACTTGGTGGAGCGGGGAATCAAATTATTCCACGCTGCCAAAGGAAACCGGGACGCAGTAGCAGAGCATGCAATAGGAGGCTTATTAGCTTTGTTCAATCATGTCATCAAAGCAGACTTCGAAGTAAGAAAAGGAATCTGGGATAGAGAAGGAAATCGAGGACATGAACTAAAGGGGAAAACGGTAGGGATCATGGGTTATGGCAATATGGGAAGCCAATTTGCCAAAAGACTTAAAGGTTTTGGAGTTCGTGTGATGGCCTATGATAAATATAAATTGGGCTTTGGTTCGGAAGAGGTAGAGGAAGTCATTTGGGAAAAAGTCAAAGCAGAGTCCGACGTGTTAAGTTTGCACATTCCATTGACTTCGGAAACCAGGAATTTTTTCACCTACGAAGAATTAAAAAGCTTCTCCAAACCTTTTTGGCTGATCAATACCGCAAGGGGTGAAGTCATCAGCTTTGAGGTACTTAATAGAGCATTGGATGAAGGGATATTAAGAGGAGCTGTTTTGGATGTTCTGGAAAATGAAAAATTCAAGAAGTTTACCGATAAGCAAAAAGAGGAGTTTGAAAGACTGGCCGCTCGAGATAATGTAATATTTAGTCCACATGTTGCTGGTTGGACTTTTGAATCCTATGAAAAAATCAATAAAGTTCTGGTAAAGAGGATAAAAAAGGCTTTTAATTAGTGAATTGAGTGAAAAAACAGGAGGCTTTTATTTTTGAGGCAATTTTGCTTTCTGATTAGAGTTTTTCTATTTTTGTTTTACAAATTCAGGAAGAAAACAAGGTAACGGTCCCTTTCACGCGACCGTTACTTTGTTTTTTGTACCTACTTAACAAAGTGATATTTTATGTCAAAAGTACAATACTACACAGAAGAGGGTCTTAAGAGATTGAAGGATGAACTTCACGAGTTGAAGACCAAAGGAAGATCTGATATTGCAAAGCAGATCGCAGAGGCACGTGACAAGGGTGATTTATCCGAAAATGCCGAGTACGATGCTGCAAAAGATGCACAGGGCTTATTGGAACTTAAAATCGCCAAATTAGAGGCAGTGGTAGGGAATGCCAGAGTTTTGGATAACTCTCAAATGGACCAATCTAAAGTTGGGATTTTGAGCACGGTAAAAATCAAAAATGTAAAGAATGGGATGACTGTTTCTTACACTTTGGTATCTGAGGAAGAAGCTGATTTGAAAGCGGGGAAAATTTCCTTGGCCTC
The DNA here is from genome assembly GCF_007655305.1 of Algoriphagus algorifonticola. GTDB lineage: Bacteria > Bacteroidota > Bacteroidia > Cytophagales > Cyclobacteriaceae > Algoriphagus > Algoriphagus algorifonticola. The sequence continues at coordinate 20,151 of NZ_VLOG01000019.1, read as the reverse complement.
TCCATTTGGAAAAGGTTTAGTAGGTAAGACTGTGGGAGATATTGCCGAAATCAACGCTCCAGCAGGAAAGCTTCAGTTTGAAGTTCTAGAGATTTCTTATTGATTTAAAATATTAACAGTCAGGAATCCCGGTTTTGCCGGGATTTTTTTATTTTAGACTATTATGGCAAGCATATTTACAAAAATAATCAATCGGGAAATTCCCGGACATATCATCGCTGAGGATGAAAACTACATCGCCTTTTTGGATATCATGCCTTTGGTAAAAGGACATGTATTGGTAGTTCCTAAGCAGGAAGTAGATTATATCTTTAATTTGGAGCCGATGGTTTTATCCGGTTTAATGACTTTTGCTCAAAAGGTGGCGAAAGCTATGGACAAAACAATCAAGTGTACCCGTATTGGAGTAGCAGTAATCGGATTGGAAGTGCCTCATGTCCATGTGCATTTGGTTCCTTTGAAAACCATGGATGATATCAATTTCACCCGACCTAAACTCAAATTGGAGAAGGAAGAATTGGCAGAAATAGCAGAGCAGATAAAAGGAGGGTTTTGAGGGAGTAGCGAGAAGCTTGAGTCGAGAGAATAAAGGAGAGAGGAGGGGCTCGGGTTTTCAAGAATATAAAAAAACCGAAGTTGGTAAAACTTCGGTTTTTTTTGGAATTTGTGTGTATTCGTTCTTACCAATAAGATTATAAATATAACTTAGAATTAGACCAAAGGATCAAAATCACAGAAGCTTCGCCTGCCAGTGGCTGGGTCTCCTGCTTTCGGTCTTCCATTAGGATAAGCAAAGAAGATATGAATACTGGCACGACTGCGGAGAATCAGGTTTTGCGATTACCCTAACCAATTAGCCCAAGGAATTCTGCTAAGAATCAATACCAATCCTATGGCATACATCATGTAAACACTTCTGAACCTAGCTCGGTCGCTTTGCAGTTTTTTAGCTCGGATATAACCAATGCTGATCAATACGATAGCAATGATATTGATTAATGGATGCTCTAAAGCTGTTAATCTGGCAGCTGGGTCAGACATTGCCCCACCTGAAGTTAATAGGCTAAATCCAACTGGGCTGACGAAGTACAAAATCAAACCCACTAACAATTGGGTATGGGCAAGAATAAATGCGACCATTGCGATTTTCCTGTCCTTTTCTGTGAATTCTTTTCCACTGAGAGAACCGATTAGCATCAAAACGATGACGATGATCAAGGCGATTAGAGCCAAATAAGCAAGTCCTGAGTGTAAATGTTGGATTCCTGTATACATATTCGATGATGTTTATAGGGTGAAATTACTCCAAAAGAAATAATACTCGACTAAAATTGTTTGAAATTTACTCCACGTAAAGAAGCAGGCCTTTGAGATACTCAGTTTCCGGATGATAAATATTGATCGGATGATCAGCCGGCTGACTTAAGTGATGTAGCACTTTTACTTTTCTGCCAGTTTCCATAGCTGCAGCTGTAATGGTATTGGCAAATAGAATTTTATCGACTACCTGAGAACAGGAAAATGTAAATAGAATTCCCCCGGATTTAATTTTTTTCAATGCCTCTGCATTCAGTCTTTTATAAGCCTGAACAGCATTATGTCTTGCTTTGATATTTTTGGCAAAAGCTGGAGGATCCAGCACAATGAGATCATAATCGTCACCAATTTCCCGAATGTATTTTACCACATCTGCCACCTTCGACTCATGGGATCCCTGGATTTGAGGATTGAGCGAGATATTCTCTTCTGTCAGTTCAATAGCCTTTGGAGAAATATCTACAGAATGCACCTCGTTTGCTCCTTCTAAGAGCGCTAAAACTGAAAATCCACCAGAATAACAGAAGGTGTTCAGGACTTTTTTTCCTTTGGAATAAGATGCTAAAAGCTTTCTATTTTCTCTTTGATCAATGAAAAAGCCAGTCTTTTGCCCTTTTTCCCAGTCAATTTTATAGGTGGCTCCGTATTCTTTTACTAAATCAGTGGAGGCTTGTCCCCAAACCCATTCATTGCTGCTGATGCCCAGATTTTTTGGGAGGGTTTCTGAACTTTTATCATAAATTCCTTGAATATCCTTGCCGTATACTTCCTGAATTGCTTCGGCAATCTCTCGAATATGTGCATGCATACCTACATGATGTGCTTGGATGACAGCCGTTCCATTATAAAAATCTACAATCAAACCCGGCAGTAGATCCCCCTCTCCATGAATTAGCCTGTAGACATTGGTTTCGGGATTATTGATCAGTCCTAAAGCCTTTCTCAATTCATAAGCTGATTGGATTCTTTTCTTCCAAAAGGAAAGGTCAATTTGCTCTTCCTCGAAACTGATAATCCTGACCATGATTGAGCCGTGGGAAAAATGACCTATTCCCAAAAAAGTATTCCTAGAAGAATAAACAGCCACCAGTTGACCGGATTCAAGATCAGAGTCCATTTGTGCAATGGCACCTGAAAAAACCCAATGATGCTTTCGCATGAGTGAAATTTCTTTTCCTTTTTTTAAAATTATCTTAGGATAGTTCATAGTTCGGTTTTGCTTTGTCAGGGAAGAAATAGCTTCCTGCTATCATGGAAATAATGCTGGCAAATAGTCCATATATATGAGCATCTACAGAAAGCTCAAAGTTGGAAATGACCAAATAAACGATCATGCCAATTACCATAGACATCAAGGCACCCATCTTGGAAGCGTTTTTCCAATAAAGGCCTGCTGTCAAGGGTACAAATAAAGATACTAGCATCAAGATAGAGGCTCCAGCGACTAATTCATAAATATTGGATTCCCAACTTGCCATTCCTGTTGCTATGATGGCTACGAAAACCACATTCAATCTTAGAATCCATAAGAAATGTTTGTCATCCAGTCTGTCTCCAAAATAGGGCTTAATGATATTCTCTGAAATGATGGCAGCAGGCGCCAGAAGCCCACTACTCGTGGTGCTCATAATTGCTGAAATTAAAGCCCCAAAAAAGACAATCTGTACAGGCAAGCCCCCATGCCTTAATATCATGGATGGGAGAAGCATTTGCTTATTTTCTAAATAAAGTTCCGGATAGAGCACCTTAGCGCCCAAAGCGATAAATAAAGGCAACAAGCCAAAAGTCAAGTAAAAGGTCCCCGCCAAATAGGTGGAGCGTACGGCTACTTTTTCTGATTTGGAAGCCATGACTCTTTGATAAATATCCTGAGATGGAATAGAGCCTAAGCCCAAAATGATCCAAGCTCCAAAATAATTGACCCAGGAAGTGAAATCGGGCTCAGGAAAAAACTGAAAACTTTCATCTGGAGCTTGAGATAGGATCTGCTGAACTCCTCCTGCTTCCTGTGCTACCAATATCGCTACCCAAACCAGTCCAATGACGATCATAGTGGTTTGGATGAAATCGGTAATTGATATAGCCCACATGCCTCCCAAAAATGTATAGAATACTACAATTCCCGCGGCAATGAGAATTCCTTCCAAAAGGCTTAAATCAGTTACTGCTCCCAGCACCAAACTCAATGCAACAAGTTGAGCCGCTACATAGCCAAAGTATGCTGGAATCATGAAAACCGAAGCAAAAAACTCAACCCTTTTGCCGAAAATTCTTTTAAATACATCCCCGATAGTAAGAACTCCCATTCTATACATAGGGCGTAAATAAAACATCCCAAATAAAACCAAGCATAGTGCTCCTCCAAAAGGGTCTTCAATAACTCCAATCAAGCCCTCCTCTAGGTATACGGAGGATGCTCCAAAGATAGTTTCTGAGCCAAACCAAGTCGCAAATAGGGCAGAGGCAGAAAGAAAAAGCGGGAGAGATCTTCCCGCTAATACAAAATCATTGGAGTTTTTAACCAGCTTGGAAGACCAAGCCCCGATTCCCACCGTGATAGCGAGATAAGCTATGATGGCAAGAAGCAGCAAGGCAAATTAACTTTTAGCGTACATTTTCTCGCGAAGTGCCTTGATCTCCTCACTTTCCAAATAGTCATCGTAAGGCATTCTGCGATCGATAGTTCCATTTGGTGTGAATTCTATGATTCTATTGACAGATGACTGTACAAAAGCATGATCATAAGATGACATCAAGACCGTTCCGGGAAACTCAATAACCGCATTGTTGAAAGCTGTAATAGATTCCAAATCCAAGTGGTTAGTAGGCTCATCCATTACCAATAGGTTAGGATTTTGCAACATCATCTTAGAGATCATGCATCGAACTTTCTCACCACCGGAAAGAACCGTACATTTTTTCAAAGTTTCTTCCCCAGTGAAAAGCATTCTTCCCAAGAAGGTTCTAACGTATGCTTCTTCCTGATTGCTGGAATATTGTCTCAACCAATCGATCAAGTTAAGATCTGAATTGAAGTACTTGGAGTTATCATTCGGCAAGTAGGCCTTGTTGATCGTAACCCCCCATTTGAAAGAGCCTTTGGTAGCAGGAATCTCTTCCATAATAGTTTGGAAAAATTTATTTACAGCCTGTTTGGTCTTAGAGATAAAGGCAATTTTATCTCCTTTGTCTACCATTAGATTTACATCGGTAAAGTAAGTAACCCCATCCTGCTTTAATTCCAGGTTTTCTGTCATAAAAATCTGGTCCCCGGCTTCTCTTTCCGGTTTGAACATAATGCCCGGATACTTTCTAGAAGATGGCTCGATATCATCCACATTCAACTTCTCCAACATCTTCTTTCTAGCAGTTGCCTGCTTGGACTTTGCCACGTTGGCAGAGAATCTGGCAATGAATTCCTGTAATTCTTTTCGCTTTTCTTCAGCTTTCTTGTTTTGATCAGACCGCTGCTTCAATGCCAATTGGGAAGACCCATACCAGAATGTATAGTTACCAGAGTAAATCTTAATCTTTCCGAAGTCTATGTCTACAATGTGTGTTGATACAGCATCTAAAAAGTGACGGTCGTGAGAAACTACGATAACAAGATTTTTGAAGTTGACCAAGAAATCTTCCAACCACACGATGGTATCAGCATCCAAGTCGTTGGTAGGTTCATCCAAAATCAAGATATCAGGATTCCCGAATAAAGCCTGAGCTAAGAGCACTCTCACCTTTTGATTACCCGCCAGGTTTTTCATTGGCTGATAGTGCAAGTCTTCAGAAATACCCAAGCCTGAAAGTAGAGCAGCGGCATCAGATTCTGCATTCCAACCATCCATTTCAGCAAATTCCGCCTCCAACTCAGAAGCTCTGATTCCGTCCTCCTCAGAAAAATCAGCTTTCATATAGATAGCATCTTTTTCAGACATGATGGAATACAGCTTTTTATGGCCCATCAAAACCGTTTTAAGAACTTCCATTTCATCAAATTCAAAGTGGTTCTGCTTCAAAACAGCCATTCTTTGACCAGGAGTGATGTTGATGGATCCTGAGGTACTATCTATATCTCCGGAGAGTATTTTAAGAAAGGTAGATTTACCCGCACCGTTTGCGCCAATCACACCATAGCAATTGCCGGGAGTAAACTTGAGATTGACATCCTCGAAAAGGGTTCTTTTTCCAAACTTGAGGGAAAGATTATCTACTGAAATCATGTATTAGCTTCTTTTTTTTGAAGGCGCAAAGATAGGAATTATATTATTCCTTTTCCTGTAATACCAGACCATTTACATGATAATCCTATACATCTGACATCTTTTCTCAACAATATTTTAATCAGATGCTTATATTGAAAAATTATAGTCTTCTAACTGAGTAGAATGAGGAAATTTTACCTAACAACAATTCTTTTAATCATTTTTCTGGCGAAGAGCTCTCTCTCTTTTGCTCAGCTTTCTACCGTGGGAAAAGAATTCTGGGTAGGATTCATGGATAATAACCGAGTACCACCTTCAGGAAATTCAAATGGAGCACCTGATTTTGCAGTTTTGATTTTGACAGCCAGCGAAAATTCAACAGGAACTATTGAGTACTTGGGGCAATCGGTAAGTTTTTCCATGACAGCTGGACAACAATACACCCTAAGAGTACCCTCTGAAGATTTAGATTTATTGCATAGGAATTCAGCAACCACAGAAAATAAGGGGATCTATATTTCAAGTACTGGAAAAATTGCTGTTCACGCATATAATGAACGCTTTAGAAGTGCTGATGGAACTGTGGTATTGCCGGTTGGAGCATTGGGAACGGACTATTACATTACTTCTCATTATGAGACTTTGACCGCAGATGTGAATTTCAATGGGAATATCAACGATGAGAGTGCCATGTTGGTCATCGCAACCGAAGACAATACGCAGATAGAAATCACTACTTCTGTCAATACCTTAGGAGGAGGAAACCCGGGAGTGCCCTTTTCAATTAACTTGAATAGGGGGCAGAGTTATCAGCTGAAAGCCAAAGAAGATATGACTGGAACCCGGGTTAGGGTGATAGGAGAAAATGCCAACGAGTGTAAAAAGATTGCAGTTTTTGGAGGAAATAAATGGACCTCAGTAGGGAATTGTGGTGCAGCAAATGATCACTTGTTTCAGCAAGCTTACCCGGTGAATACTTGGGGGACTTCATTTGTTCACGTGGCACTTTCAGGTAGAACTTCCGGCGAATTAGTCAAAGTTTTAGGCTCTGAGGACAATACAGACGTGCGTGTCAATGGAGTTTCTGTTGGGACAGTAAATAGAGGAACTTGGATCCCTATTGAATTTGGTATTAACGAGTCTGGAAAAATTGAAACTTCTAAGCCTTCTTCGGTAACGGTGTTTTCAAAAAGCCAAGCCTGTAATCAGCAGAACTCTCCAAATGCAAATACCGGAGATCCATTTATGATTACGTATAGTCCATCAGAGCAATTTTTAAAGGACTTAACCTTCCAGTCTCTTGCCTTGCCTTCCATAGTTAATCATTATGTTAATATTGTAGTCAAGGCAGGTACCCAAAATTCAACTATTCTGGATGGTCAAAATATAGGGGCATTATTTTCATCTCTTCCCGGGGATTCAGATTTTCAATATGCCCGTGTCAATATTTCGCAAGGAGTGCATAGACTTTCTAATCCTGAAGGTTTTGCAGCCTACGCATACGGTTTTGGGGATTTAGAGTCTTACGGATATGCAGCCGGTGCCGCTTTGGATAATTTGAATTTCAAAACAGAATCCGAATATGAATTTGACGTGCAAGGCGAAAATATTGCCTGTTTAAATCAGGTAGGTGATTGGATTATCAATTCTGAAAATCCTGATTTCACCTATTTTGTATGGAATTTTGGAGATGGAAGTGATATCCAGGAAGGTGCTCAGGTGACTCACACCTTTACCGAGCCAGGAGAATATGAAGTAAGTGTTTTGGCAGCTATCAGCCCTAATTCATGTGATCAACGCGAGGAGGTTACCTTCAGCGTCACTGTTTTGGAAACAGAAGGAGAGTTATTGGGAGCAGAGTCTGTCTGCCCTGATGTCGAGGAATTAATTTATTCATTCAAAGCTATTGAAAATGTTAGTAGGGTTGAATTTGAGGTAGAGGGCGGAGAAATTATCGAAACCACTGATAATTCAGTTCTAATTAATTGGGGGCCGGCCAATGATGCCGCATTTGTCAAAGCAACTCCTTACTCCCTAAATGGATGTCCGGGAGAACCAGTAATAAAATCTGTAATTATCAATCAGCGAATTGAAGCAGAAGACCCAGATGGCATAATGCAGGTTTGTTTTGACCCAAATGTGTATTATACTTATTCAGCTCCAAATGCTTCCTCAGGTAGAGGATATACTTGGACTGTGACGGGGGGAGAGATTGTTTCAGGTCAAGGGAGTTCTGAGATTGAGGTTTCCTGGAATCAGCCCGGCGTTTTAGGGGCTGTTTCTTATAAGGTTTTCAGTTTGGTGGATGAACTTTGTGAAGGAGAATCTTCTGAAATAGAAGTGAAAGTAGAAGATGAGTTTGTAGTCAATGTAGCTCGGCTGCTTCCAATTTCCTGTTCGGGATTGAATTCAGGAGAAATTGGATTGGAAGTAATTGGCGGAGTTGCTCCATACACCTTTGAATGGTCCCATGATTCAGGACTAGCTTCTGCTGATGCTTTAGAATTGGTAGCTGGCCTATATTCAGTGAAAGTCACAGATCAGTTGGGCTGTGAAAGACTTTTAGAAAACCTGGAAATAATTCAGCCTGAACCTTTAGCTATCCAGTCTATCAGTCCCGTTGGGACTTCCTGTTTTGGTAAACCTGATGGAGCTGTAAGCTTTACAATAACTGGAGGTGTAGCTCCTTATGCAATTGATTATCAGGGTTTAAATACCTTCAATGGAAGTGTAACTTTATCAGGTATGCCTCAAGGTGTATATTCTTGGGAATTGTTGGATGCCAATGGATGTAGCATTCCGCTAGATTTTGAAATAACATCACCTATAGCTCTTGAAGTAGATGTAAGGATGGAGAAGCCTGCTTGCCCAGGTGGTAGTAATGGAGAATTATTTGCCTTTCCCGCTGGTGGAGTCGGACCTTATGTGTATACTTGGGAATTCCAATCCACCCTTGGTAATCAATTACTTGCTGTTCCGAAAGGAAATTATGCTGTTTCTGTCACAGATGGCTCAGGATGTGTAAGCTTAGGCGAAGGTATAGTCGAAGAAGCTGAACCTGAAGTTAGACTTCCAACAGGATATTTTCCTCAAAGAGATAAGGATCTCTTCGAAGGTATATCTAACTGTGAGTTGCAATTCCAACTCTGGATATACGATAGATGGGGTCAACTTATCTATACAGGTACTGAGGGATGGGATGGCACGGTTTCTGGAGTGAATGCGCCATCAGGAACTTATTCCTATGTCTTCCAATATTCATTTTTGTTGGAAGATGAATTAAAAGTAGAAAACAAATCCGGAGCTTTTGCTCTTATTAGATAGCTAGATCACCCTAATCTGCTTATGCCTTATATTTAAATGAAACACGCAAAAAGATTCTTTTTAATCTTTTTGGTGTTGAGTTCATTTTTCCTGAGCGAAGGTAGTTTCGCCCAGTTGAGCACCGTCGGTACGGAGTTTTATTTCGGGTTTATGGAAAATAACCTGAAAGAAAACAATGAGGATAAAGCCCTAATATCCATTACGGCTTCGGAAGACGCTATTGGCTATATTCAGTACTTGGGTAAGACTATAAACTTTTCAATAGCCAAGGGAAAAATATTTACTCATGAAATCCCCACCACAGCGACTGAAGACATCATTCATCGATCTTCGGGTGTTATCAGAAATAAAGGTGTTTATATTTTTTCTTCCGGGAAAATAGCTGTCCATGCGTTCAACCTCAGGTCTACCAGTTCAGACGGAAGTGTTATTCTGCCATTTACAGCGATAGGCAAGGATTATATTGTCACTGCTCATTATTATGACATCAGTCTTTCTCCCAATAATTTTGAAAGCACCCTGCTGATTGTTTCGGCAGAGGATAATACAGAAGTTGAAATTAATCCTACCGTACCTACTGTCAATGGATTTGCAGCAGGTTCACCTGTGAAAATCACTCTAAATAAAGGTCAAAGTTATCAATTAAAAGGACAAGGGGACCTGACAGGAACACGAGTGAAGGTGGTCAATTCTGGCTCTGATGATTGTAAAAGAGTTGCCGTATTCGGCGGGAATAAAATGACTCAGGGGGGAACCTGCGGTTCTACATCAGATCACTTATTTCAACAAACCTATCCACTTTTTACCTGGGGAAATGAATTCATTCACATTCCTCTTTTGGAAAGGACAGCCGGAGAATTAGTCAAAGTGGTGGCTTCTCAAAATAATACCACCATCGAGGTCAGTGGCTTAGCACCTGTGACTCTAAATGAAGGTGAATTTTATATCTATGAATTCAAGTCTACTGAAATTGCTACTATCAAATCTGATAAACCCATAGCAGCTACGGCTATTGCAAAAAGTCAGGACTGTGATACTCCAGGCCCCCTTAAATTTGGTGACCCTTTGATGATCACCTACAATCCCAATAATGAAAGGATATCTTCCATCGTTTTTAACTCCCTGCAGTCATATGGATTCCTTAGGCATTTCGTCAATATAATTGTTCCAGCTGAATCAGTGAATGAAACGATTTTGAATGGGAAAAATATTGGAGATCAATTCAAAGCCGTTCCAGGAAATCCAAATTTTCACTATGCTCAGATCAAATTAAGTGGAGGTACAAATTCACTTTCTAATCCTAAAGGATTGATTGCCTATGCATACGGAACGGGCAATTTGAACTCATACGGTTTTTCCGCAGGGGCAAATTTTGAAAGTTCAGAATACGAGGCAGACAGTAAATATGAATTTGAGGTAGTGGGTGAAAGAGTGGCTTGTTTTGGTCAGGAGGCTACTTGGATGATTCAACCTGAAAGTAAGATTTATACTCAGTTTAAATGGGATTTTGGTGATGGTTCTGACCCCGTTTTTGGACAAGAAGCCAAGCATACATTTACGAAAGAAGGGAAATTCACTGTTTCTGTCATAGCTTCCAATGGAGCAGCCAGCTGTGCCTTAGAAAGAACCTATTCTTTTGATGTGGAAGTCCTGAAGGTACTTGCAGAGATCAAAGGAGAAACCAATGTTTGTCCCGGAAGTACTCAAGTTTACGAATTAGGAGAGACTGCCAATTTCGAAAAACTGGAATGGCTTGAGGTGATCGGTGGAGAAATAGTGAGCCAATCAGCTAATTCTCTGTCTGTGAAATGGAGTGAAACATCCGATGCCGGTCAAATCAAAGCGGTGGCTTTTGCACCAAATGGATGCAGAGGAGAAGAAATAATTCTGGATATAGAACTTGGAAGTACAGGGCTTGATGTAATTCCACTCGGCCCTGAAAGTATTTGTGGAATACAAGAGCAGTCTCTGGTTTATGAAATTCCCGCAGATTTTGAATTTACTGGGTCAATCTTGTGGGAAGTGATAGGAGGAAAGGTTACTGGTGAGGCAGATCAAAAGCAAGTTTCAATTCTATGGGATGATGATGCAGAGGAGCGCAAGGTGTTTTTTACGCTTACCAATACGGAGGATGCATGTGGAGGTATTTCTAAGAAATTGATTGTTGAAAAACTGGATAAAATACTTTTTGAGAATGCCCAAATTAACGGAAGTCAGGAAGTTTGTCTGGGTTCAGAAATTACCTACACCTTTTCATCGACAACTCCATTTGGAAATTTGGATTGGGTAGATGTAAGAGGAGGTTCGATTTTGGAAAACGGCAATGATTTTGTGAAAATTCGATGGATTGAGGAAACTGAAAATATGGGGCTTTCAGTGATTCCATACAATGAATCTGATTGCCCTGGTGAGTTGATATCTCTGGAAATCCGAATAAGGGAATCAGAAGTTTTACTGAAGCCGAAAGGAATTGAAACGCTTTGCGGACCCGATTTTCCTGATCAAGTCTATGAAGTTCCAAATCCTCAGACAGGAGTTCAATATTCTTGGGCTATTCAAGGAGGAGAAATCATCGGTGAAAATTCCGGTAAATCAGTTACCGTAAGATGGAAGAATTCCAGCGAGGGGAAAGTCATTTCTTATTCGGAGCAAACCCAGGATCCAAGCATTTGTCCTAGAAGCTCAGAGGTTCTAAAGATTAAGTCAGGAGAGCCAATTTTGCTTCAAGAACAGATAGAGACATTGGCTTCTTGTCCAGGTGAAACCAATGGTGCTTTGGAGATCAAAGTGAAAGGGGGGACAGGTAATTATGAATTTGAATGGGAAGGATATCCTACTGTAAAAGGGAATAAGCTTGAAAATATTGCTGCAGGTGAATACCAAGTAACTGTTAAAGATGAATCAGGTTGTGGGATAGCCGAATTTATCTTGACCTTATCAGAGCCCAAAGGATTGGAGTTAACCCGAGAATTGGAATACATGAGAACCGCTTGCTCAGATTCGGGTGATGGTGGTTTTATCGCTTATTTGACAGGAGGCAAGGCACCTTATAAGGTGGAAGGTTTTGATTCTTCTTGGGATGGAGAAAAACTTACCGTGAAAGGATTGTCAAAAGGTCCATTTACCCTTTTCGTTCTGGATGCAACCAATTGTAGCTTAGCAGTAGATGGGGTAATTGGAGGTACTGAGGAGTTAAAGGTCAGCTTCGTAGAAGAAAGTGAAAGTTGTCCCGGAGGAAGTTTTGGAAGGTTGGCTGTAAAAGTTGAAGGTGGTGTAGGACCTTATCAATATGCTTGGGATTTGGGCTCTGGAATCGCAGAGGTCCGCTCTACTTCTAGTACCTCAAATTTTGGATCTAACTTTATCAGTGATATGCCTTCCGGAGAGTATGCCGTTACGGTGACAGATATTAATGGCTGTCAGGTAATGGCCTATGGAAGGATTTCAGAAACTAGTCCGCAGGTTCGAATGCCTACAGGATACCTGCCTTCTGATGGATTGTATTATCCTGTTTCCAATTGCTCTCTGGACCATACCCTCAAAGTTTTTGATAGATGGGGAGGGATGGTCTACGTCGGAACTGAAGGTTGGGATGGTATGATTAAAGGAAATGAAGCTCCAGTTGGAACATATACATTTGTCTTGAGTTACACATTCAGCAAAGAAGGTGAAATAGAGACAGAAGAAAAGTCTGGAATTTTCACCTTAATCAGGTAAATTTCTGATTCAGGAGATTTTAGCAGATGAATTCAGTGTGGAAAAGGGCGATTTGGATATTCTTGCCAATTTTTTTGGTATGCTTTTCCGCTTTTTCCCAAATCAGTACCCTTGGTAGAGATTTTTACATTGGTTTCATGGATAATAACCGCAGGAACTCTCAGCCTGATAAAGTCGTGGTTATCATAACAGCCAATGAAAAAGCCTCAGGAATCATTCAAACCCCCAAACAGGTAATTTCATTTTCTCTAGAAGCCGGTCAGCAACTGATCCGAGAATTTGATGGAGAAGAGGAAGGAGTAATTCATAGAGAAAGTGGACAGGTAGAGTATAGACCCTTTAGAATCACCTCTTCAGGCGATTTAGCTGTCCATGCGATCAATGGGAGACAATACAGTACAGATGGAACTGTAGTGCTTCCTTACAGCTCATTAAGCACCGAATACCTGGTCATGGCTCATTATGATGTTTTCGGACCAGGTCAAAATCCAGGAAGTAATCAAAATTTTGAAAGTACTTTACTGGTTGTTGCCACCGAAAATGATACGGAAATTGAGATCATTCCTGCTGCAAGAACAGTCAATACCATTCCTGCTGGAGCACCCATTCGGATTGTGTTGAATGAGGGAGAAAGTTATCAAGTCAAGGCAGAAGGAGATTTGACAGGTTCCAGAATAAAGGTTTTAAATGCCAATCAAACTAATTGCAAACTCATAGCAGTTTATGGAGGTAATAAGACCAGCTCTGCCGGAGATTGCGGAACCAGTGGAGACCACATTTTCCAGCAGGCATATCCTATTCAAACTTGGGGTAAAGAATATATTCATATTCCTTTAGCAGGAAGAACATCCGGTGAAATAGTGAAGGTATTAGCATCACAGGATGGGACGATCGTTCGAATAAACGGAGAGGTAAAGGCAACTTTAAATGCCAGACAAAGCGCCAAGTTTGAGTTTGGTAAGAATGACATCGCCAGAATAGATGCAAACAAACCCATCTCTGCTGCTGTGATTGCAAAAAGTGCGGCTTGCAATGAATTTGGCGTTGCACCTTTAGGAGATCCTTCTTTATTTATTTTGAGTCCAAACTCACAAATGCTCAAGAATATAATTTTTTCTACAGGCAAGCTCATCGGTGGGTTTAATCAAAATATCGAGCATTACTTAACTCTATTGGTAAATTCAGGTACTCAGGGTCAGACTACCCTAAATGGCCAAAACGTTGGCGGTAATTTTTTACAAGTTTCCGGCACGAACTTGAGCTATATTAGAATCAAAGTTCCATTTGGAGTTAATTCTGTTTCAAACCCAGAAGGTTTGATAGGATATGTGTATGGGTCTGGCTCCATTGAGTCCTATGGATTTGCTATTGGCGCAAGTTTAGAAAATGTCCAGTTTGAAACTGAAACGAGCTATGAATTTGAAGTAGAAGGAGAGAAGGTAGCCTGTCTGAATCAAGAAGGGCTTTGGAAGATTATTCCTGATGATCCCAAATTCATTAATTTCTCTTGGGATTTTGGTGATGGGAGTACAAATAAAAGCGGTCAGGAAGTCTCTCATATTTTTACGGAAAAAGGGACTTATGAGGTAGTTGTAACTGCTTCTACAGGAACAGGAGCTTGTGATAGTGAAACAGAATTCAAATTTGAAATAGAAGTTACTTTCGTTGAAACAGAATTGAAAGGGCCTGCCTCTCTTTGTCCCGGTTCTGAAGGAATTCGATATTATCTTGAAAATTCTCTCAATATAGATCAAGTGATTTGGGAAGTTGAAGGAGGGGAGATCACTCAAAGTAATGAGGAATTTGCTTTAGTGAATTGGAATGTAGTTGAAGGTACAGGACTTATTCGTATTACACCTGTTGCAGAGAATGGTTGTTTGGGTGAGGTTTTGGAGATCGAGGTAGAAATCCAGGATAATATTGAGCCAGAAATACCTTCCGGGCAGGCAGGACTATGCGGAAGTACCATCGAGCCACTTACCTACACTGTACCTTATCCAGTGGATGGAAAAGACTATTTCTGGCAGGTTAGCGGAGGTCAAATTCTATCCGGTCAATCGACTGAAGAGATCGTAGTTTTGTGGGATGAAAATGCCTCTGAAAGAAGTGTTTTTTATGAAGAAAGCTTGTCATCTGATCCCTCTTGTTTCGGCGTCTCAAAAATTTTAAACATCGGATCTTTTGATGCACTTTCTGTAACTGAAGGAAATAAAATTTCTCCATCATGTCCTGGAGAAAGTGATGGGGAAATTTTACTATCCATAGAAGGAGGTTCTGGAGATTTTATATTTGAATGGGAGGGATTTCCGGAAAATCAGGAGGATTTTTTAAAAAACATACCTGCTGGGGACTATCAGGTAAAAGTGATCGATCAAGCCGGCTGCGGAGAAATTCAGTTGAATATATCCCTGGAGGATCCTAAACCCATTTTGATTAATAGAATAGCAGTGACTGATGTAAGTTGTGCTGCTGAGTCCAATGGAGGAGCTGTCTTGGAAATTTCTGGTGGTGAACCGCCTTATCAAGTAATTGGATTTGAATCTGAATGGGATGGTGCCCGTCTTTCATTTTCAGGATTGAGCAAAGGTACTTTCCAGCTTTTACTAGAAGACTCCAAATCTTGTACTTTACCATTCGAATTGGTGATTAATGGTCCTGATCTCCTTGATTTGGAATTTGAGGAATTGGCACCGGGTTGTCCAGGAGGGCTGGATGGTGCATTGGAAGTTAAAGTTTCTGGAGGAACTCCACCTTATACTTATCAGTGGGAAAATGGCGAAGCATTGGCGCTATTGGAAAATCTTCCTTCAGGTGAATTTTCGGTGACGGTTACAGATTCCCAAGGCTGCCAAATTTCAGGTTTGGGTAAGGTGTCGGAATCGAGGCCTCAGGTTCGAATGCCTACCGGATTTTCACCCAAAGATGGCCCTTATCAACCTATATCCAATTGTAGCATCAGTTATAAACTGATGATTTTCAACCGATGGGGGCAATTGATTTTTTCTGGAACAGAGGGATGGGATGGGAATCACAATGCCAATCCAATGCCACCCGGAGCCTATTCCTACTATATATCCTATCAGTATAGCTTGGAAAATGGTTTGAATACTGATGAGAAACGAGGAACATTTACCTTAATCAATTAAAGATTTGATCAAAAATTCGGGAGATCTTATCCTTTGGATTAGATTTGTTCTTTAGGAATTTTTAATCAAGAATGAAAAAAATATTAATTACCGGTGGGGCAGGATATATTGGCTCACACACTGCCGTAGTTATGGCAGAAGCGGGTCTAATCCCAATTATATTAGATGACTTATCAAATTCCAGTGAGTCAGTTATCGACAGACTGGAAGAAATCATGGGTTACAAACCAATTTTTTACAAAGGAGATTGTAATGACTCATCAATTTTAAATAAAATAGGAAAAGAACATCAACTTGCCGGAGTAATTCATTTTGCGGCTTTTAAAGCGGTGGGAGAGAGTACCCAAGAGCCATTGAAATATTATCAGAACAACTTAGGCTCTTTAATGGTCTTGTTGGATTTTATGAAAAGGGAAGGAATTCAGGATTTGGTTTTCTCTTCATCTTGTACAGTCTATGGGCAACCGGATGTTTTGCCTGTTACAGAATCCACACCTCGAAAAGATGCTGAAAGTCCCTATGGTAACACCAAGAAAGTATGTGAGGATATTTTGGTTGACTATGTGAAAAGTAAAGCAGAAGTTAGAGTGATTTCACTCCGCTATTTCAATCCAGTTGGCGCGCATCCAAGTGCTAAAATCGGAGAGTTGCCCAATGGAATTCCAAATAACTTGGTGCCATTTGTTACCCAAACAGCAGCGGGATTAAGAGAAAAATTGACTGTCTTTGGAAATGATTATGACACCTCAGATGGTTCTTGTGTAAGGGATTTTATTCATGTGATGGATTTAGCAGATGCGCATGTGAAAGCGCTTAATTATTTAGGCGGACAGAGTGCTAATTTTTACGATGTATTCAATGTAGGTACCGGACATGGTAACTCTGTATTGGAAGTTGTAGAAACTTTTGAAAATGTAAATCAGCTAAAATTGAATTATGAAATAGGACCCAAGCGTCCCGGTGATGTGGTTCAGATCTGGGCAGACACAAAAAAAATCAATAAGATATTGGGCTGGTTTCCAAAATACTCCTTAGAAGATTCCCTTCGGGATAGTTGGAATTGGCAGAAAACTTTGAAATAAGATAAAATCAGCTTTTTGAAGCTGATTTTTTTTTTGATTATACATACCTGTAAATAATCATTTGATATAAGGATTCAATCTTCCTGTATCAATTACTGCATTTTACACTCATAAAATTGCAACTTTTTGAAAACCAGGTCAATCCAATTCCTGTTGACCCTACGTAATTCTTTTATTCGATTTTAACATTCAAACCCAAAAAATCATGAAAAATTTATTTCAAAATGTTTACTTCAGCATGTTTGTTATGCTGTTTTTTGTTGCCTGCCAGGGCATGGAAGATGCTCAAATCCCTATGGCAGACGATTCAAGTGCAGAGTTTTCTGGTGATGAAAATGCCAGGAAGGGTCAAACAATGGAATTTGGTTCCTTTTTGATTGGAACTGAGGAAGTTCCTGCTGTAGAGTCTTCTGGAGCAGGGGCAGCCTTTTTCTCAATGAGTCCTGATGGTAAAAGCCTTAATTTTCAAGTTAGAGTAGCTAACACTTCTGGAATTATCTTCGCCCATTTACATAATGCGGCAGAAGGTGCAAATGGTCCGGTGGTAGTAACCTTGATTCCCGCTCAAGATCCATCAGGACTGGAAAACGGAGTGGTAGCAGAGGGAATGATCAACATGGAAGATCTTTCAGGTCCTTTGGAAGGAAAGATGGTTTCGGACTTAGTCCGGGAAATCAACATGGGTAGAATTTATGTGAACATACATACCTCTTCTTTTCCTTCAGGGGAGCTAAGAGGACAAGTTAGCATGGTTCAACCGAACAATAATGATAATTTCACTATCAAGCTATCTGGTCTGAATGAAGTTCCAGCTGTAGAAACGGATGCGACTGGGGTAGCTATTTTCAGATTCAATAAAAAGAATTCCTCTGTGGAATTTCAGGTGAATGTTGACAATATTTCAGACATCCGATTCTCGCATATTCACCTCGCTGAACCAGGAGCAAATGGCCCGGTGGTAGTAACTTTAGATGGTGAAAGAAGAGATGGACCTGTAGAGGGAGTATATGTTAAAGGAACCTTAACCAGCGCAAGCCTAGGAGGTAAATTAATGGGCGGAGACCTGATGATCTTGAGAGAAGCGATGAGAACAAGCTATGCTTATGTTAATGTACATTCAGATCTAGTTCCAAGCGGAGAGTTGAGAGGTAACTTCTAAGAATTCATTCTTTAAATGACATATAAAAGCCCTTCAGAAAATTTCTTTGAAGGGCTTTTTTTTAGAGGTTGAGGTAAGAAAATACCTCTATTACTTTTTAGTATCCAGCAGCTTGACCGTCTTTTCTAGATTCTGAAGCTCCGAAATAAACTTTTTGAATAGGGTCAAATCGAATTGCCTGATAGCCTCCATAAGGCCCCACGCTGAACTCTACCCTATGTCCTATTTCTTCTAGGGTTCGGATCACTTCGTAAGAAAATCCGCTTTCTAGGTTGAGCGAACCACCAGAGGTCATACGAGAGCCAGTAGGTTGGGAAGAGCCAACGTGACGCATTCTAGGAGCATCTCCTGCCTCTTGGATATTCATTCCAAAATCGATGATATTGACAACAATTTGGGCATGTCCTTGCGGCTGGACCGCACCACCCATTAAGCCAAAACTCATAAATGGCTTTCCGTCTTTAGTGATAAATGCAGGTATAATAGTGTGAAATGGCCTTTTGCCTCTAGCTAAGGAGTTCCAGTGGTTTGGGTCCTGAACGTTAAACATTTGCCCCCTGTTTTGTAAGACAAATCCTAGGCCATCAGGCACCATGCCAGACCCAAATTCATCATAAATGCTTTGGATAAAGGATACCATATTTCCTTCCGAATCAGCAACAGTCAGATAGGTGGTGTTTCCTTTTTCAATATCTCCGGCTGGATATTCATCTGCAGCTTGGTGGAAATCTATTAATTTTCGTCTTTCAGCAGCGTATTCCTTTGAAATCAGGTAATCCACAGGAATTTGATTGAAAGCAGGGTCCGCATAATATTTTGCCCGGTCTTCATATGCTAGCTTCTTTGCTTCCGTCAATACATGGAGATATTCAGCACTTCCAAAGCCCATGGACTTGATATCAAACCCTTCCAGAATATTCAGCATTTGTAAGGCAGCGATTCCTTGCCCATTAGGAGGAAGCTCCCAAACATCGTAACCTCTGTAATTGGTGCTTACAGGTTCCACCCACTCGGAAGTATGATTTTTTAGGTCTTCATAGCTTAGGTAGCCTCCATGTTCTTTCATAAACCGATCTATGGTCTTCGCTATCTCTCCTTCATAAAAGGCCTTTTTCCCTCCTTTGGCAATTATATCATAAGTTCTTGCAAGATCAGGGTTTTTGAAAACATCCCCTTTTTTAGGAGTTGACACACCATTTGGCATATAGGTTTTCTTGAAACCCGGAAGGTCTTGCATTCGAGGCCAGTTATTATTCATTTGCCAGGCAATGACCTCTGAAATAGGGAAGCCCTTGTTTCCGTAATCAATTGCTGGTTGTAGGATTTCTTGCATGGAAAGCTTTCCAAAGCGCTTGTGCATTTCAAACCATCCGTCCACTGTACCGGGAACAGAAATAGGAAGAGGCCCTAAGAAAGGAACATAGTTTAATCCTTTTTCTTTGAATACCTCCATAGTCAAGCTGGCTGGAGCTCTTCCGCTTCCATTGAAGCCAAACAGTTTTTGAGTTTTGGCATCCCAGATGATAGCAAAAACATCTCCTCCAATTCCACAGGCATGAGGTTCTACCAAACCCAACATGGCATTGGCTGCAATAGCTGCGTCCATGGCTGTTCCTCCTTTTTTCAAAATATCCAAAGCAGCTTGTGTCGCCAAAGGCTGGCTGGTAGCAGCCATTCCATTTTGAGCAACGATTTCAGATCGAGTAGCAAAGTTCTTTCCTATAACCCGATCTTGTCCTTTCGTTCCCAAACTGATCAGCAAACAGCTAATCATCAAAGCAATATATTTCATCTGTCAATATTTTGATTTTTAGAGGTCAGATGGAATCCCTGCCTGCGGCAGGCAGGTCGCACATTTTCCCCGATACATCGGGGCATCCCATTGTGTGTCGTTCTCATCGTGCTCGATTTCATATGAGTTGTCAAATTTGATTCGATATTAAGTTGGATGCTTTATTTGGGCAAGCCAAACTTGGTTGAATGGTGAATTTCTCAGATTTGGGCTTGCTATACTTTGGAGAAATAAATAGATATGCCTTAGATGAAATAGAAGAAGGAATACAATAGAAATATTTAGAAATACGCCTCCCGCGAAATATTTATTCCCGACATAATTTTTGAGTTGCAATATGGAAGATATTTTTTAAGATAATTTTAAGATATGCCTGCGGCAAGATACGGGTCAATTCCCCCTTTGGAAATGTAAA
>NZ_VLOG01000018.1:5431-65204 GCF_007655305.1 Algoriphagus algorifonticola | reverse complement strand
AACCCGAATTATGCATTAGAGTAATTAAAGGGGTTGTTCAGAGTTGAGATTTGGGAGAAAATTCCGTCCATCCACCGCCTTCGTTTAGTGGGCAAAGAGATCTTGAGGACCTTTTTGTTAGCGTGAGAAGCTGTCCATGCTCCTAATGCAAAGCAATAGGATCTGAGGGTTCCCAAGGTTGCCCGATTATGATGATTGAGAGCAAAATGACGGAATAGACTCATTAGGTTGTAGGCAACCATGATGAATCTGAAGGAGGCTTCGGTTGCCCAGAAGTCCTGTAGGCAGAAGTTTTCCAGACCAAAGTCATACTTGAGTTCCTTGATTCTGTTTTCACAGTCTGCTCTGTTGTTGTACATGTTCCATATTTGATCCAGAGGAAGATCCATGTTGGTCACATAGCAGCTGTAGCGATAGCCTGGCTCATCCTCAAAGAGCATCTTGCCTGAGGCATTTGGCCTGATGTCGATTTGCTTTTTGACCAGGATATACCTTCTGGGTTTTCCGTTTTCGTGGCTAAACTTCATTTCGCTTAGTTCAATCCCTTTAGCCAATCTGATCCAGTCTTTGATGGCCCAGACTTCGCTTTTCACGTTGGGATACATTCTCACGGCCATGATGTAGTTCAGCTGTTGCTCTTCCAGATACGACATCAGTTCTTCGGTGTAAAATCCGCTGTCTGCCCGCACCAGACCTATTTTCTGGTCTTTGAGTACCTGATTGAAAGTCTCCTCCATGAACTCCTTGCAGCTGCTGCTGGCAGCGGTATCTCCCGGACGCAGCCAAGCATTGGCTACCATACGCGTCTGTTCCACAAAAGCCATCAGCGGATGATGAGAATTCCGGCCCCGTTTGTTGGGATTGTATCCTTTGGCACTGCCCTGCTGATCCCCATAGCGAGTGATGACAGTACTGTCAAAATCTACGGTGAGGCTTCCGATATTTAGCTGGTCAAAAAACCAATGCTGCAGTTCAGGAAAAATCTCTGTGTTCAGTGACTGGGAAAACTTGCCAAAAAAACGACTGTAGGTACTCTGAGAAGGCATGGTGTCCCAGCCGAATATAGAGTGGAGAACCTGATCATATCGTAGCCAATCACAATGAATGTAGCGGCTTGCCCCCGTCCAGATGCCCAGCCAGAAGCTCTCCACGATCTGCTTGGGATCATATCCCCGGTTAGATCCCGGTTGGGGAAGGTTAAGCGTTTCCAACTTTTCCCGGATCCTTACCTGATCAATAAATCGTTTCATTAAACTCATCCCTCCAAATGGGGTAACTGGCTTGGAGGAATATTCAATTGGAAGGTTAACCATTTTGGTGCTACTATTCATACTTCAAAAACAGCTTGTCCAACAAAATTTAACCACTTTTGGACTCAAATCGAAATCCTATTGCATAATCAAGGTTTAAATGATACGAAATCACACATAAAAAAGACGGGAATTCTTCAAAAAGTATGGGATAGATTAACTCAGTCAATCCCACCGCTAAAAGGAAAAGATTTCTTATTTTTACGGCCTAAATCGAGCAAATCCATGGGAAGAGCGTTTGAATTCAGAAAAGAACGAAAATTCAAAAGATGGGACAAAATGTCCAAGGTCTTTACCAAGCTAGGTAAAGAAATCGTGATGGCAGTGAAAGCAGGCGGACCCGACCCCACGTCCAATCCAAGACTGAGAACCCTCATTCAGAATGCCAAAGGTGCCCAAATGCCGAAGGACAGGATAGAGGCAGCTATCAAAAGAGCATCTAATAAGGACGAAAAAGACTACGAAGAAATTGTATATGAAGGCTACGGTCCATACGGTATTGCCGTGTTGGTGGAGACTTCTACCGATAATATAAACCGAACAGTCGCCAACGTAAGATCTTATTTTACCAAAGCGGGTGGCTCCTTGGGAACTTCCGGTTCGGTAAGCTTCATGTTTGATCACAAAGCTGTTTTCAGATTCACCCAAGGCGAATTGGATATGGATGAGCTGGAGTTAGAACTCATTGATTTTGGTTTGACCGACATCGATGAAAACGAAGGAGAGATTTTTGTTTATACAGAATTTGAAGACTTCGGTACCATGCAGAAAGCATTGGAAGAAAAAGGTATTGAAGTGATTTCCGCAGATTTCCAATGGTTCCCTACCACCCTGACTGAATTAACTGAAGAGCAGGAAGAGGTCATCAATAAGATGATCGAAAAGATGGAGGAGGACGATGATGTAAACAACGTATACACTAATATGGCCTAAGCGAAAGCTTGGGCTCTTTTTTTTATGAATTTTCCAAGAAGACAGAATTTACAACAGCAAGAGAAACCACTTATTATCGTAGGAAGCAAAAATCCGGTGAAAATTAACAGTGCGGAAGACGCATTTTCACTGGCTTTTTCCAAGGGATTTCACATCAATGGAATCACTACATCTTCAGGCGTACCTGATCAGCCCTATGGCGATGAAGAAACTTGGCTGGGAGCAAAAAACAGAGCTTTGAATTCTAAAAAGAATTTTCCGGAAGGAAATTATTGGGTAGGTATTGAAGGTGGATTGGACCAAGATAAACATGGCATGTTTGCTTTTGCCTGGATCTATATTTTAGATGATAATGGGCAAGTGGGTCAAGCCAAAACCGGCACCTTTTATCTACCCGAGGGTATAGTCAGTTTGATCAAAAGCGGAATGGAACTGGGTGATGCAGATGATCAGTTTTTTTCAAGAACAAATTCCAAGCAAGAAGGCGGGTCAGTTGGTATTTTAACAGATGGAAAGCTTACTAGGAGAGATTACTATTCTCAGGCAATTTTACTTGCTTTGATCCCTTTTTTGAACAAAAATTACTATTAGATGCGATTTTTCGAATAAAATTTTAAATAAAAGTCAGTTTTTTTTAAAAAATCTTTGAAAGTATTGGATAATAAAAAAAAAAGTAACTTCTTTAGTTTTATACTATTTCATAGTATCATATTTGTAACACATATATAAAGAAAAGTAAAAGTTGCTGTAATCACCCCTAAGTTTATTAGCGACAAAACCTCCCCTCTTGGGGAGGTTTATTTTTTTAGATTCCTGATGAAATTTCTAAGAGCAACTCTCCAATCTGAATCAGCATCCCATTCAGGTCCTATATATAATTCATCTCTTACCAATAGCTTGATATAGTATTTTACCACGGTTTGATTTTCTATTTCAGGATCGGAATTTAGCCCCATACTTTTTTTAAGGTCCGCTTCTCTCCCTTCAACTTTCACCAATAGAAACTGAATTCTGTCCCTGATCAATTCCTGATTGGTTTTCGCCTCAGTTAGCCAAGCAACTTCGTAAGGATATTCTGCTTTGAGAATTCCTTCTATCTCTGCTTTTTGGGCTGCTTGTTCTGCCAATATCCTTTCGGCTGACTTACCATATAGATCATATCTGAAATATGTCAAAGAACCAGTCTCAGCACTTGATCCTTCCAATGGAACACCCAGTTTAAATACTTCCAGGTTTAGAGGATTTCTTGCAAAAAATTTACTGGAGGAAGCTTGCTGGGCAGCTTCGCCTTGAGTAATACCGGGAAACTCAGGAATATCGATCACCAAGAGGTTTTTGGTTCTGACATTTTCTCCCAAAGCTCCAAACTGATCCGCTACTTCTTCAATTTTGGGGGCGCTCAGACCAAATAGAGCAGTTGATGTGATGACTTTCCCATCTCCACTGAACTTTCCTACATGGATACTCGCATTGTTTCTCTGACGGGTGACTAATATGATATTTTTAATCAGGCGCTGCTCAAAGGCTTTGGCGTAGCTACTTTGTACTTCCTCCGATAAGGAAACCTGCTCAAGCTCGTAATAAGCGACTGGGTCACCTCCAGCTTTTACTAAAGCAGAATGAACCGAATCGGCAACAGCCTTCCAATCCATTACCGGTCTGGCAGCTGGATCAGCAGAGATCAAAACCACAGACTTTCCATCAAAAAAAGTCTCCGGTAAATTCCCTTGACTCCTGACTGGATGGGACAAGATGAGTATTGCCAGAAAAATTAAATATTTCATAGAGAAATGGAAGGAAAGAAACTTAAATTAAATTCGGACTTTAAATAACGAAATTTTAACCATCTCATGTACCAAAGACCAAAACTTCTCCTCTTTTTCATCATCTGCTTGGCTCATTTTTCTGTTTCTGCACAATCCTTACGGGAAAAAACTCTTATCAAACACATGGTTTACCTTTCTTCCGATGAGTTGAAAGGGAGAAAAACAGGAACCCCTGAAAACCTCAAAGCGAGAGAGTACATAGTATCCGAATTCGAAAAATCAGGATTAAATTCTCAATACCCAGATTATTTACAGGAATTTCAGTTTTACAATCGAAGAGAAGGAAAAACCCTCACTGGAAAAAATGTAGTAGGATTTGTAGCGGGGACAGAGAGCAAAAAAATAATTGTGATCACAGCTCATTACGATCATGTGGGAGTAGGGAAAAAGAACGCTGAAGGCGACTCTATATATAATGGAGCTGACGACAATGCCTCTGGCACGGCTGCTTTGATTGAAATGGCAGATTATTTTGCGAAAAACCCGGCCAAGCATAGCCTGATGTTTGCAGCTTTGGATGGAGAAGAAATGGGACTTCAAGGTGCAAAAGCACTGGTGGCTGATTTTCCCTTCGAATTGGAAGTGATCGCACTGAATGTCAATATGGACATGATATCCAGAAATGAAAAAGGGGAGTTATATGTTTCTGGAACTCACTACCATCCACAATTCAAACCGGCATTGGAGTCTGCCGCTACTGATTCCGACATTCAATTAATGTTTGGCCATGATATCCCAGGTACAGGGGCTGATGACTGGACTAAATCATCAGATCACGGTGCTTTTTTCGAAAAAAAGGTTCCTCATTTATACTTTGGAGTTGAAGACCATCAAGATTATCATCAGGTTACCGATGAATTTAAAAATATTGATCCAGAATTTTATGTGAAGGCCAGCCGACTCATTTTGAACTGCATTTTGGCTTTAGACGAAGATTTGGCAAAAGAATAGGAGATATTTTTCCTTTGTTCCATAGGTTACTTACTTTGTATGGAATTGATTAAAAGTAGATTTTGGCAAAAAATGATTTCATAACCAGACTCCTGATTTGGAGATTAAGGCATATGAGTAATCAAAATTTTATTTTGATTCTCAGTGGCATCATTGGTGTGATTTCTGGTCTGGCCGCAGTGATTCTCAAGCAAGGAGTACATGCTATCCAAAACTTTCTGACTGAAGGTTTTTATGTAGAATATGCCAATTTCATGTACATCATCTATCCAATTATAGGTATCGCTGCTGCCTTTCTTATTGGAAAGTTTCTTTTCAAAGATGTTGGTGGTCACGGAATTCCGGATGTACTGTTTACAATTTCCAAAAAGCAGAGTTTAATACCCAGGGTAAAGACCTACAGCAGAGTTATTACTTCAGCCTTGACTGTCGGTTTTGGAGGCTCCGTCGGATTAGAAGCACCCATGCTGGTAACAGGATCAGCCATTGGTTCCAATATTGGAGTTTTGGTACATCTCAACTCCAAAAAGAGAACACTTTTAATAGGTTGTGGTGCAGCTGGAGCGATTTCGGCCATATTTGGAGCACCGATTGGTGCAGTGATATTTGCGATAGAGGTAATCTTGATGGAAATCAGCACTGCAAGTTTTATCCCTCTTTTGATTGCCTCTGTGATGGGATCCCTGACCTCTATGCTACTGATTGGAGAGGACTCCGTATTCAATTTTAACCTTCAGGAAGAATTTAGAGCTGCACACATGCCCTACTATCTCCTCTTAGGGATTTTTTGCGGGATAGTCTCTTTGTATTTTAGTAAGGCGGTAGTACGCACAGAAAAAATCATGGAGGGACTAGAGAGCCAAACCATTAGAATTCTGTACGGTGGCGCTATGTTAGGTTTCATGCTGTTTTTCTTTCCTCCTATTTATGGCGAGGGATACGATACGCTGAACCTGCTTATTGATGGCAACTCGAACCAGTTATTGGAAAAAAGTCCATTTTTCTCAGCCATTGATAACCCTTACATGATTTTGATTTTTTTGGCTTTAATTATTTTAATCAAACCTATTGCCTCTGCTTTGACATTGAGTGCAGGAGGATCTGGCGGAATATTTGCCCCTTCCCTATATGTTGGGGGACTGGTAGGTTTCCTATTCGCTTTCGGGAAGAACATGCTCGGAATCCATATCCCATTGCCCCTTGCTCACTTTACTTTAGTTGCCATGTGCGGGGTCATGGCTGGAGTTCAGCACGCTCCACTGTCGGCTATTTTCCTCATAGCTGAAATCACAGGAGGATACGAACTCTTTGTACCGCTCATGTTTGTCTCAGCCATCTCCTACATCACTACCACTTACTATCAAAAGGACAGCCTCTATATTCAACAACTCAAGGAAAAAGGCAGACAATTACCTGAGACAAAAGATCAGGAATTACTGGACATGATTGATATTTCTCATGTCATAGAACGGGACTTATTACCTATACACCCGGAATCTAAGCTGAAAGATTTAATTGATTTGGTAAAAATTTCCAAGAGAAATATTTTCCCTGTTGTGGACGAAAATAAAATACTCCGTGGAATCATCACCCTGGATGACATCAGGGATATCATGTTTGACTTAGAGAAGCAAGAAAACACTCAAATCAGGAGTTTAATGCATAGTCCTCCAGAAATCCTATTAGCTACTGAAAATATGCAAAAAGCCATGGATAAATTTGAAAAGTCAGGAGCATGGAACTTGCCTGTGGTAGAGGATGGACGCTATTTGGGCTTTGTTTCCAAGTCCAGAATCTTCAATTCTTACCGAAAAAGATTGATCCGACAGAGGCAAGATTAAGGCCGATTTAAAAGAATATTTGGATTTTGAGATTATCCACTTTTTAACATTCATTTTAACAGCCCTTTTTTCAGTTAGCTTCGATTATCCACAAATTTAGCCATTATTGACAGGCCTTAAAATACTGATTATCAGTGTATTATTATCCATTTGTTGAAAAGTGTGGATAAATAATTGAAAATGTGGATAAAAATTTCTTGCATTTTTTAATCCTCAAAATTAGCCTGTATGAAGCATTTTTTAACTTGGAATTAATATTCCCTTAATGCAAAAAATTAAGCATTGAATTTTTTTTAAAACAAATTTTATTTGGATTCGTTGTCGTACAATACACTTTTTGAATCCTGAAAAACAATTTTATTGTACTGAAAAAAAATTCAAGCTTTGAATATTACAATTTTGGTTCAGAAAGATCAATTTTAAGTCTTTAGCTATTAGCCTTGAGATCAAAGCGCCTAACTATTGAACAGCAATAAATTTCAATATTGGGTGAGAGTCTCGTAAAGGCTTTTTTGAAAAATAAAAGTCCCGATTTCAAAGCCCTAGTTTCCCCAGCCTAGGGGCTCCAGATTATTCATTTGCCTCAATATCCAACCTTGTCTTCCGGAGATGTAATTGGTGGGTCTCCTAGGACTCCATCTTATTGGGTTCGGTAAAACTGCCGCAATCATGGCTGCTTCTCCACGGGTGAGCTTTTTTGCAGATTTACCATAAAAAGTTTGTGCTGCCGCCTCTATCCCATAGATTCCGGGGCCCATTTCTATGACATTTAAGTAAACCTCCATAATCCTTTCTTTGGGCCAAAGTAGCTCCACCAATACGGTAAAATAAGCCTCCAGCCCCTTTCTCACATAATTTCTACCCGGCCAGAGAAATACATTTTTGACTGTCTGCTGGGTAATGGTACTGGCACCCTTTATTCTTTTGCCTTTCTTATTCCCTTCCCAAGCCTTTTTCATGGCTTCCATATCAAAACCTGAATGCTGCAAAAACTTTTGATCTTCTGAGGCATATACCGCCTGAGAAGCATGCCTGGAGATCTCCTCCATTGGCACCCAATCTTTATATAGCCTTAGTTCTTTTTTTTCATCTATTGACTGCTCTACCAAACGAATCACCATTAATGGAGTAAGGGGAACTGGCACAAAGCGATAAATGATTACCAAACCAATGGACACAATGAAAAACCAAATAATGATTTTAAGGATAAATCTGCTAAACCAACGGATTATTTTCATGCTTTGCGCTTTGCTTTTGCCTGTACAAATTGATAAAAAAATACGGAATCTGAAGCTTTAGCAATTACTTCCAGGTCTGACTCCATCTCCCAGATATCCTGCTTACTGATTATACCAGAGTCCAACATAAGTTTAGCAGCACTTTTCATCAGTTCTCTCCAATAAGCCAACATACGCTTTAATTCTTCCGGCCTAGATTGGTCCAAATGGAAGCCTCCCCTTTGTAATTCTATTTCCTCGAAACCTACTTCATGCAGCAAACTCCCCATCTTGACCCCAATATCAGGATCTCCTCCACTTTGAATCTGATGGGCGTTGTAAGCATTATAATATCGCTCCAATCCTGGCAATTTGGGCAAAAAATAAAAACTTGAATTGAAGACCTCTGTTAAATAGATAACCCCCTCAGGGTGCAAGTGCTCATAAACCGACCTCAAAAGCTTCTTAGGTTCTTCTACATGCTCCAGAACCCAACAGATAAAACCAGCGTCAAACCTTTCCTCTAAATTTAGTTCCGCTGCATCTTGATTGACAAAATTGATTTTTCTGTCTGAAAATCCGGATAAATTGATTTGGGCTTTTTCAATTTGAGACTTCTCAATTTCCACACAGGTCAAGTCCAAGTCAGGATAAAGGCTCAATATTACCTGTGATTGTGCCCCAACCCCAGAACCTATTTCCAATACATTCTTTCGATTTTTTAAATCAATGAAAGGATAAATTAAAGGAGTCAGAATACCCGCCTGGGTCATCAGCCGCTCCTGCTCCTCTGTCAGATATCCATGAATGTATTTTCCCATAATCTTCCGAAAATTACCGAAAATTCGCAGTTTTTATACTCCAGAAGCTAGTTAGCTTTCTTTTTTAATATTACCGGAAACTGTACACTTTCGGATACTTTTTCTGCGAAGGATTTCAACTCAGGGTAAGCGCGAGGTGAGTAATTTTTAACATGAATATCCAATTTGCTGACTATACGAATATGACCTTCTTCAATTTTTGACTCCAACAAATAGGTTAATTCCTTGTTTGGAGTGAAATGAGACACAGATGGAGGGATTTCATCTACTTCATACCCTTCCGGAATTTCCATGTCGAGCTCAAAATTCTGATAAAAGGGATAATCAAAATCAATTGGATAAGTTCTCCTAACTTCCAAAAATGGATTTTCATAG
This sequence comes from Algoriphagus algorifonticola, assembly GCF_007655305.1. GTDB lineage: Bacteria > Bacteroidota > Bacteroidia > Cytophagales > Cyclobacteriaceae > Algoriphagus > Algoriphagus algorifonticola. The sequence goes on along the minus strand of NZ_VLOG01000018.1, from coordinate 55,930 downwards.
AAAATGGATTCTTTAAAAGGGCTTAAAATCACAATTTCTTCACCATCATTAAAGGCCGGCTTCTTGGCCTTTGAGAATAGATATCCTTCTTCTTGAAACTTATCATCAACTGTAATGTCATAGTAGGAATCGTCGAGGTCTTCAGGTTCAGGATTTGGACCTAATAGCTGATCTCTCAATGAAAGCACATTCAGTCCTTCTAGTTTGAAATTGATAGAATAAGCCCAATTTCCTATAGAGTCTTTTTCAAGAGTAATCATCTGGTTGGATCCGGACTTGTGCTTTAAGTCAATGGGAATCAGTTTTGATTCATCACCCCGAATTAAAAATCCTTGAGGCACCAATTTTTTGGGAGGAATTAATCCAAAAGATAGATAAGGATCCGTAGCGTCCAACCAAAAAACTGAATCTCTGATCTCTAGTCTCACCAAAGAATTTGAAAACTGATTAAGAAAAGGACTGGGGATTAAATCTGTCCTGTTCTCGCCTTTTTGATTAATCAACACTAAATCCGCAGTTATTCCATGGTCTTGAAGCAGGTTAAGCAGAGTCAGGTGAATATCTAAATGGTTCCCTTCTCCTTTTTTGAGCAAAGACCTTGCGACTTGGGTAGGTAACGGATAAATACTTGGCTGTACTTTAAACCTGTCTTTGACAAAGCGGTAAATTTTTTCTGCCGTTTCAAGATCATTAGTACCATATAGTACATCTTTTATACCCAACTTTTTCACTGAGTTCCCCTTGAAATAAGATTCAAATGCTGGAATTGACTGGATACGTGTTCCCAACTCCTCCCAAGTAGAATAGACTATTGGCTGAAACTGGGTTCCATCCTGAAATAAAAAGCCCTCGACCCGAAACACATAATCCATTGGATTACTCAGGTAAGGCTCAAGACGAAATGAAGGTATATTTTCAAGATTCCAGTAAAACCTATCTCTTGAAGGAGAAACTTGAAGCATTTCCCGGACGGGAATACCCTGGGTGACGAGTTGGTATCGAAGATAGTCCGGTACTTGAAAAGTGTATTCAGATCTGAGCTTTGGGTAAGTGCCCTGAAACTCCCATCCTTCCAATAAATAGTACTCACGATCAACCTTCACGTACTTCCACTCCAGAATGGAGCCTTTTTTTACTTGAGGGAAAACAATCCTATAATCGGACCAACCATTTTCATTATCTGACCTAAAAATGTGTTCATCTCCCAGTCTAATACTTTTTCTTTCATCTCCATCCAAATAGCTTACAGTGGCCCTTAATTCGATAATTTGCTCAATCTTTAAATCACCTGCGGTGAAAAAAGGGATGGTGATATTGCCAAAATTATCCGGGTTGTCTCCAAGAATTTTGTATCTAAAATGGTATTCTGTGACAAGGCCTATCACCCAGCCTTCCCCCTCTTTGATTAAGGGATAAGTGACTCCTCCCTCGTAAAGAGAGACAACCTTTGCCTCTTTTTCGAAGAAAACTGAATCCAGCTCTTTTTCAAATTGGCTGTAAATCCCAAAGCTAACCTGCCCAAAACTTGGCCAAGAAAGGATAATAAATACCCATATTAGCCCAATTCGTGAACTCAAGGATTACTTACTTTTTTTAAGACCAAAGGAGCATTCATTTTAGTAGCCACAGTTTCCATAAAATATTTCAAATTGGCATACTGCCTGACATCAATCGTTGGTTTTTTGACTTCGAGCTTTGCTACAATCTGAACTTTATCTCCCATTAGCACTGGATTATAAGAAAATAACACCTCCCCGTTTTTCATACTGATTGCTTCCTTGAGAGGATAATCGTCCAACTCATAACCTTCGGGAATTTCCAGCAGGGTAGAATAAGTCTCTGAAAATGCAAAACCGAAATCGACAGGGAAAATCCTGAAATCCTGGGTAAAAGGATTCTTGCTGAAGGTAGCGATCTTAAAAGGAGTAAGCATCATCAAGGCTGCACCTTGAGAATCCTGTCCTTGAATTTTGATCGTGTAATTGGTGGTAGTGTAATTGTCCTCCTTAAGATTATCCTGCATATCCATATTGACTACTTCCCAGGTTGGATCTAAAGTAAATAGTTTATGAAGCGGTTCATTGTTTTTTTGGAGATTTTGGGATCGATGTGACATCTGCAAACCCTCGTAAAAGTATCTGCGAAGCGATCCTTCTACAATCAAATTCTTTTCCTCATCAAATTTCAACACTGAAGTAAATACTGAATTCGAATTATGAGGAATATTGATAGGAACTAATTGGCTATTTTCTTTAGTCAGAAACAACCCTGCTTTTACATGTTTATCCAAGTCCACATATCCAAAAGGGGCCAATGGATCTTCCAGATCCAAGAGATATTCTTTGCCGTCCAGCTTCGCATGAAGTAATACACTATTAAACTGGTTGATAAATGGAAAAGGTACTAAATCACTTCTTCCACTACCTTTTGAACCTACCAAAATTGGGTGGCACTCTATCCCCATAGATCTCAATATACCCATTAATGCCAAGTCCAGTTCTACTGCCGAACCCACTTTGGTTTTGACCAACTGAGATATTTGCTGGTCTGGAAAGAAACCACTTTCAGTGTTAAGTTGAAAATTCTGCTGAAGGTAATAATAGGCCTTTTGAGCCTTCTCCAGCTCAGTGCTTCCTTCGAAGTCTACGCCATCCATCACTTTTTCCAAAGGAGAGCTTCGGAAATACCCCTTATCCGTATAACCTCTCAAAACCTCATCTCCCAGCACGATCCAATTTTTCAGTACATCTTCCCACTCGTACAAGGTTTTTTGGTAACGTGAAAGCTGGAACTCAACTCTTTCTCTATAATCCGCAAAATTATTCATGTAAGGCTCCGCCTTCAGGGAATTCAGCTTCCTCAACGTCCAAGTGTAGGTCCCGTTATTTACAGTTTTTTCTGAGGTAGTATTATACTTTGTTCCTTGACCAATCATCTTGTATTCCAATTGCGGAATCATTGTGATACTGTAAGAAGACATGATGGTTGGAATATCATTTTGGAATGTCCATCCATCTAAAAGGGTGATATTCTTATCCGTTTTCTTATACGTATACTCCAGAATAGAGCCCACCTTCACATTGGGAAATGTAATCCGGTATTCCTTCCATCCATTTCCTACCTCAACTTCAAAAATCTGATTTTTATCCACCTTAATGGACTGTGGCTCATCTCCCTCAAAGTTGGTGATCAAAGCCTTTAAACCACTGATTTCTTCCGTTCTATTATCACCTGAATAGAATGGAATCTTTACATCTCCCCGAGCTATTCCTGACTCCTTTAGAATTTTGATCCTGAAATGGTAGGTTGTTTCAAAAACTTCCCCGAAGAATTTGGAAACCCCTTCCTCGAAAAGTACTACAGCATCCGCATCTGGTTCAAAATCAACTTCCGAATAAGAAATTTCATTGGAATTATATTTTCCAAATTTCTCCTTTTGGGCATATCCTGAAAGATGCAATAAAAAGAGAAGGCATAATAAAAGTTGCTTTTTCATCTGTTTATAATTTGTTTTTTAGGGGTCAGATGGAATGCCCAGGATAATCATCCCCTTGTGTGAGATTTTTTCTCATGGGCATTTCATATTATTTTTGATTTAGGCTGGGCTTGGTAAAATGGTAGGTTCCATATCCTACCGAGTTGATTTTACTAATCAGGACTTTCTTGGAATCTTCATCCTTAGGGTCTTTGATGGAAACCTTAATTTTTCTGGTAACCAGAAGCTGATTGTCTTTCAACTGATTTTCTATGTGAATGCTATATTCCTCCTCTTTGATTTCCAGGGGCTCAAGATTGAATTCTGATACTACTCCTTTTGGGAGATCTATGGCATAGGTTTCTTCCAAATCAAAATTTTTGAAACCTATTTCATCTAATTTTATTTTGGTAAAAAATGGCTTCAGTAAAAGGCGTTTGGCTGTAGTCTGAGCAAATTTTTGGACAATTCCTTTGACTGTTCTATCAGCTATAGGTAAGGAATCTAACTGCTCGGATTCAAATTGATAATCTTGAATTACCAATCCGGAAATAGCTGAGTTTTTATTGAAATAATCTCGCTGCTGTCTGGAATCAAGCTGTCTGGAAATACTAACAGCTTTGTAAGCTGGATTTCCTTCCAAGTGCTGCTTCATAGTCATCGTGGCATCACCTTTTTCATCCAGTTGGAGAAAATACTCATTCTCCACCCGATTCCAGCTGCTTTCTTCATAGCTTGGGGTCTTAGCCAAATATCCCCCGGTTGGAGTCACTACTAAAACATGCCGGTCATTGGTAAATGAGCCCAAGTAGCCTGCCGGCAAACTATTGGAAGTACACTCAAGCCATACGGGTTGTTCATCAATTTCCGCTCTTAGAATCACATGGTTGAATTGATTGGAAGGGAGATCTGTGCGAATATCTGACTCACCCTCTCCTGCATAGACCAAGGTATAAAAAGCAGGTATTCCAGCTGCTTCCAGCATGGCTTTCATAAGATTGGTCAAGCCTTTACAATCCCCGTAGGAATATTTGACCGCGTCTGTAGCAGTCATTGTTTGCCACCCACCTATGCCTAATTGTATACTGACGTAGCGAAAGTTTTTCTGTAGATAGGCATATAGGACTGAAATCCTTTCATAGGGATCGTCTATCCTTTCTACCAGCTTCAGGATTTTTTCTCTAAACTCTTGAGGCAACTGATCTCTTCCCTCATTGAGTTTGTATTTCCACAAGCCCAATTCTGACCAATCATTCATAGATCCTTGAAAACTCTCTAATTTGAATTCCTTAGGAGCGATATATAAACGATGGTCATCCTCTTCTCGAATGCTGAGATCCTGTACAGGTAAATTGGCTTCTTTCCATACTAGCTTTTTTCTACCGTCAGCCAAGGATTCCTCAGTCTTGTTTCCAGAAAGGTGCTGTTCCTGATAGCGAATCCCAATGGATTCAGGGTAAATAATAGCTAATTCAGCTTCATCCAATTTCTGAAATGTGCTCTCTACAGGAATCCATGGTTGAAAACTGAAATTGGATTGGAAATAAACCTCAGTTTGAATATGAACCTCAATCGGAAATTTGGCTGAGTTCACGACATAATATTTCTGCCGGTTATCTGCAAAAACGGAGAAACCATCATATAACTCGGCGTCTTGCAGATCTTTCATTTTGGCTTTTTGGATAGTTTTGCCTGTAGCAGGATCTATCACCTCCAGACTAAAGCCTTTAATTTGGACTAGCTTATCATAAAAAATCCTGACAGAAGCATGACCTAATCCTTCTGCGCTCAGGACAGTTATTTTCTTGTTAGTCTTAAGCGTATAGCCAAAATTCTGATCAATTACCAGCTCTTTGGAATGTGAAATGGAGGAATAAACGGGAGGTTCTTGAGAAAATTTAGAAACCAGGGAATCGGTTAAAAAGCTAGCCCACAGGGCTAACAAGACAAATATCATATTCAGAATACTATAAAATTCGCAAGAAAATTAATAATTAAATTTTCAAAGTCAAGAGAGATTTAAAATTTTCAAACGAATTATTTTTCAGACTATAAAACTTGCATTTCATCCACTTTTGAGTGCATCCCGAGATATATTTTTACTTGGATTTCATAAAATATCTAAGCTATTTGAACCTTAAAATAGAAACCACCAGTATGAACCCTGTAATTATTAGAAGCTTTGAAGATTTCGAACAGTACAACGGAAAGGAAATCGGAACTTCGGACTATTTCAAAATCACTCAAAAACAAATCAATCTTTTTGCGGACGCAACCCATGACCATCAGTGGATTCACACTGATCCAGAAAGAGCAAAAGTAGAGGGGGCTTTTGGAAATACCATTGCCCATGGCTATCTGACGCTGAGCATAGTTCCTTATCTATGGGAGCAAATTGTCAAGGTGGAAAATCTCAAAATGATGATCAATTACGGCATCGAGTCCCTGAGATTTGCACAAGCTGTGACTGTAGACAGCGAAGTACGTTTGATTGCCAACTTGAAAAACGTAGCCAATCTCCGCGGAACTGTCAAAGCAGAAGTGGAAGTAAAACTGGAAATTAAAGATCAGAAAAAACCGGCATTCACCGGCGTGTTGATTTTCTTATATCACTTTAATTAAGTAGCCAATAAATCATTGACCACCGTTGCCGCACAAGAGCAACCAAATGCTGCTGGCAAGAATGACATGGTACCGTAGGCAGATTTTTTAAAATTAGATCCATCTGTCATCATCAAACTTTCTTTTCTGACAGTTTCTGAAGAAAACACTGCTTTGAATCCGGTATAGATTTTTTTACTCTTGAGCCTCTTTCTCACCATTCTTGCCAGCTTGCATTCATAAGTGTCCGCAATATCGACTACTCTGATTTGAGTAGGATCCACTTTTCCGCCTGCACCCATAGAGCTGACTAAGGGAAATCCTCTTCTAAATGAACCCTCTATCAAATGCAATTTGGGAGAAAGACTGTCAATACAATCCACCACATAATCAAATTCATTGGCTTGTAGCAATTCGTTCATGGCACCTGGATCCAAGAATTTTTTCATTGTATGAATTTTTAGATTGGGGTTGATAGACAAAAGTCTTTCTTCCATCCATTCGGCTTTGGATTGCCCTACGTTCTTTTGGGTCGCGGGCAATTGTCTGTTGCAATTGGAAATATCCACGCTATCACCATCGATAATGGTCATCTCTCCCACTCCTGAACGACAGATAAACTCAGCTGCAAAAGAGCCCACTCCTCCTAATCCTACCACCAAAACATGCTTTTGGGCCAATTTTTCCAGACCTTCTCTTCCAGTAATTAATTCGGTCCGGCTCAGCCAGGCAAAATCACTCATTTTAAATTTTTTCTTGCTATTCGATTCCAGTTTTCTTCCGTCAAGTCCATCGAGTCCTCCACAGAAAGGCCCAAAATTAAAGAAGCGGACTCATATATGGAATTTATCTCAAGCTCTGAATCGTCCGTTTCCAGAAAAATTTTGTGTTTGGGACAGGCTTTAAGCCAATTTTGTGCGTTGGAGTCTTCTTCTAAAATCGCTTTTCCAAAAGAAAAGGAAACAGGAAAATCTTCGAGCTGTTGGGCCAATCTTGGCTTCAAATTCCATCCATGCCAAATGATCTGTGGAGATTTTGAATTGTTTTTTAAAAATTCTACCAATAAATCATGCCCTTTCACGCAATGTAAAATTAAAGGAATACCCCATTCATAGGCTAAATTGGCCTGGGCTTCAAAAGCTTCTTTTTGTATGATGATTTCGGGTCCCTGAATTCTATCAAAGCCCGCTTCACCAATTGCCAATAAGCGAGGTTCGGATTCCAATTCAAGAATTGACTGAAAAGCTTCCTGCCAATTCTGTTTTAAATACCAGGGATGGAAACCCAAAGAAAAATATCCTGTTTCAGGAATCCTTTGACCGAGGATTACATTTTGAATGCAATTCGCCTCCTTTTTCTGATGTGTATGAAAATCAAAAGCACGCACACCCAAATATGAAAAAAAGCCGGATTACTCCGGCCTTTGATGTTATTTCTTTTTATAGCTAAAGGTTCCTCCTCCTTGTTTGAAGGTAAGTTCCCCCTTTTCGGGATCAAAGATAAATACCGCTCCTACAGCTGAAAATTCGAATTGATGCTTGCCGATGGGTTCCAATCTGGTATCAGGCTGACCGCTTGGCTTTGCGACTAGGGTGTCGCCATCTTTGACAAAAGTAAAATTGATAGGAATTTGAGTAGTCACGTATACACCTACATATAAGTCCAAGTCAGAAGGATTAAGAGCGTAAGTCTGAAAAGATGGAATTTTTACCTCATTTCCATAGTTCGCATTCAGTAAGGTAAGGGTAACCTCATTTGCATTCCAGTTTAATCCATTGGAAAGGGTCACAATTGCTACCTGATCGTCCGGAAAATAACCCAACAAGGAGCGGAAACCGTCTATTCCGCCAGTATGGCCATAAGCTTTTCTATCGTAATACGGGAAGGTAAACATTCCTCTACCATACCCTTCTTTGATTTCCATCATTTTAGCCAAGCTACTTTCTGAAATCAATTTTCCATCAAATAGCCCTTGGATGAAAACGATCAAGTCACTCACAGTGGAGGAAATAGCGCCTGCTCCCAAAGGAATGCTCGGATGAGTCTCATTTTCAACTTTCCAAGTTCCGTTATAAGCATAGGATTTCGCTTCATTTTGACTGACATCAACGGATTCAAATACCTCCGTATTCTCTAAACCTAGAGGTTGACTTACCTTTTTTGCCAACAATTCGCCATAGCTACTTTCATATGTTTTTTCCAAAATAAAGGTCAACAAGATATAGTTTGAGTTGCTATATGATGCTTTGGAATTGGGTTCAAAATCACTTCCTCCTTTTTGGATAATAGCAATCATTTCCTCTTCAGATTTTGGCTCGGTACTGTAGCTCAAATAGTTTTCATCATCAGTAAAATTATGAATGCCACTTCTATGATTCAGAAGCATGTCCACAGTAATTTTATCTGCATTGGGAATCTGGGAATAGAAATCCGAAAGCTTTTGATCCAATTGAAGCTTACCTTCCTCTACTGCCTTCATGATCAAAACAGAAGTGAACATTTTGGATATTGAGCCAATCCTGAACTTGGTGTTTTCATTTAGCTTTTGTCCTTTTTCGAAATCAGCAAATCCTATGGATCGACTGTAAACCTTTTCCCCATTTTTCGCAATCATGACAGTTCCCATGTATTTGTCATGGAAATCCAAAGAATCAAAAACCTGATCAGCTTTAGAAAAATCCTGGGCCTTTGTTAATCCAGGGTAGAATAAAGTCAAGCCTGCAGCTAAGGCAAATAAGAATGTTCTTTTCACGTGTTTATAATTTGTTTTTCAGTTGTCAGATGGAATGCCCTACCCCGATTTATCGGGGCATCCCCCTCCCGAATCAAGTTCGGGACAAGTTGTGCGAGATTTTTCCTTACGGGCTTTTCATAATAAATATCAATAAAAATCCCTCCCCAATACGGGAAGGGATTGACATTAATTCAAACGGTTACGCTCTTCTGTACTACCTGTACTGGAATTCACCCGGAAACTTTCTCCTTGAGCAAATCTCCATCTCAGGGTAAATCTGACCCCCTGATTACTTCTGTATTGTCTGAAGCTGGTATCAATATCTGCAAAATTCACATTCGCGCGGATCACCTGAGTCCTAAACAAGTCAGTTCCATTCACAGCCAGCGTCAGTTTATCCTTCATCAAAGACTTGGTCACTCCTGCCTCAACCCAGCCAAATCCGTCTATGGTACCCTGTCCCCAGATTTGAGGTCCAATATACATACCGATCAATTCCAATTTGAATCCGGCTGGCAAGGTCATATTGTGCTGAGTTCTCATCATAAAGGAAGTCTGATCCTGATCCAAGAAGTCATCTCCTATCTGAGATTTGAAGCGGTTATAATTTACCTGAAGCATATTGGATGTGCTCCACCATTCCTTGATTTGAACCGGAACGATAGCTCTGAAGTTTGCGTTTCGCGTCTTGTCAAAGTTGTCAGTGAAAGTAGTGGTAGTTCGACTTTCCTGATCTTGCATAAATACCTGCATAAATGCATCCTCCGTCTCGCTATACCCCAAGGTAAATTGGTACGCTCCTTTTACCACGTGGTTCATTTCAAAATTGTTGGAATACTGAGGCTTCAAACCTGGATTTCCCTGCTCTGAAGTCAAAGGGTCTATGTAATAAATAAAGGGATTCAACAATCGGTAATTCGGACGGGTAATCCTTCTGTTTGCATTGTAAATGATCTGATAGTTGTCGCTTACTTTATGCTGTACAAATACACTAGGGAATAAATTGAAGTAGTTTTGCTCATTAATTTGACCTAGGGTAACTGAGTTTCCTCTGATATCAGAATATTCCCCTCTCAATCCAGCCTGATAGCTGACTTTTTCGGAAAACTTCCCTTTGTAAGAAGCATAAGCTGCCAACACGTTTTCATTGTAGATAAAACGGTTGCTACTTGGGTCAGGCTGGAATGGACCATCTTCGTTTGCTCTTTGCAAGTCCAAATCATTATCTGAATTTACCCAAGAACCTTTCAAGCCTGTTTCAAAGGTGTTTCCATTTTTCAAAGGCTTTACAAAATCCACTTTTGCCGTGAAAATATTGTAATACATTTCATTCAAAGTCAGAATTTGATTTCTCATACCTGATCCTTGATCTTCTCCAGACCAATAAGTGTTTCCTAATAAGGACTCACTGTTGGCATTCATTCTGGTAAAGTCTATATCAGAGCTGATTTTAGTACCCAAGGTATCCAACTTCGCATCATAGTGGAGATTGGCAAAGATTCTATCGCTATGTCCATTCGCATCATTTCTACTGTCCAAATAGTCAATGATATCCGTACCTGGATTAGTAATATTGGTCAGGGAGGTAGAGGTATTGACATCATTGGAAGTGGATGCCTGAATATTCAATCCCAAGTTTTGATTTTCATTGATCTCGTAGTTTGCGGCACCGTTGAAGAACCAGTTTTTATCACGCTGGGTAATTCTGGAAGTTTGATTGAAATTAGATATTCCTTCAGGCAGCGTAAAGTTTCTATTGATGTCCAAATCATTGAAAATGGCATATTGATTATGATTGAAATTGGCATTGGTTGTCCATTTCCCTTTTTTCACATTCAAAGCCACTCCTCCTATAGGAGCCCAAAGTCCATTGTATTGCCCGCCTAACTGCACATTTCCAAAAACTCCATCAACAGTATTACGCTTCAGTTTGATGTTGATCACTCCCGCAGCACCTTCCGCATCAAATCTTGCAGAAGGGTTATTAATTACCTCAAGGCTTTTGATATTATCTGCAGGCATAGATCTAAGGAAGTTAGCTAAATCCGTGGCAGACATATACGTTTGTCTATCATTGATCATGACTACCACACCAGAACGACCATTCAAATTGATGATTCCATCCTGATCTACATAGACTCCCGGGGATCTTCCTATGACATCTAATGCATTGGATCCTTCGGCCATGACAGTGCCTTCTACATTGACCACCGTCTTATCAGGTTCGATGATGATTTCAGGACGTGTGGATTTAACTGTTACCTCATCCAGGCCAGTCATTTCATCCTGAATGTTGACAGTTCCCATATCCTTTATAAGTCCCGGAGTCAATTCAAAAGGTTCAGAAGTGTAGGTATTGAAGCCTATGGAAGAGACCACTAGAGAAACTTTCGCAGATTTAACGGACTCGATGATAAATGATCCGTCTTCATCTGAAACTGCTCCGTCAATCAATCCATTGCCTTCCACAGCTATCAAGGCTACATTGGCATAGGCTACAGGAGCACCTTTTTGATCTAAAATTTTACCGGAGATCCGGCTCACCTCTTTTGCGGCGAGATTACTAAGCCCTAATAGGTAAACAAATAGGGTCAAAAATAAATAGTTGGCAGTTTTCATTTTCAAATAAGATTGAATGTTATTCCTGCCTCCTATTGAAAATGAAATGCCATAGATAGAAAACTAGCTTAAAATAGCTTTAAAGGGCATTTTATTGAAAATCAAAATATCTTCTGCGTTCACTAGCGTACAGTATTTCGTCAGCTAACGGACAAAAAAAGCCCTGAGATTTCCCTCAGGGCTTGTGTTTATTCTTCTAACAGCTTATTTCAAAGCAGCTAAATAACGCTTATTTACTTCTTCCCAGTTGATCACATTCCAGAACGCCGAAACGTAGTCAGGTCTTCTGTTTTGATAGTTAAGATAGTATGCATGCTCCCACACATCTAGCCCTAAAATAGGTGTTCCTTTAATTTCTGCTACATCCATCAAAGGGTTATCCTGATTAGGGGAGGAAGTAACTTCTAATTTTCCGGCTGCTGTCACTACTAACCAAGCCCAACCTGAGCCAAATCTTGTAGCCGCCGCTTTGTTGAATACTTCCTTGAAAGAATCAAAATTTCCAAACTTAGCATTGATTGCATTCCCTACTTCTCCACTTGCTTCACCGCCTCCGTTAGGGGAAAGAATTGACCAGAACAAGCTATGGTTAAAGTGACCACCGCCGTTGTTTCTTACAGCAACATTGGAGCCGGCTACTGCCATTAGCTCTTCCAAAGATTTTCCTTCTAAATCAGTACCAGCCACGGCATTGTTCAGATTTGTAACATAACCGTTGTGGTGTTTTCCATGGTGAATTTCCATGGTACGAGCATCGATATGTGGCTCGAGCGCATTAAAAGCATAAGGTAATGATGGGAGTTCAAAAGCCATTTTTTATAAAATTTTTTGGTTAAACTTTGATTTAAAATCCTTTAAAGAATCTGTGTTGAAAACCAAGTCAGGAAAGAAAAGGTTCTGAAAAGTATGATTTCCTTTTAATTTCTTAGCTTTTTGAAAAAATCAAGCAACAATTTTTCTGATTCTTGAGCTAATAAGCCTCCTTGAAGCTCTGTTTTTGGATGTAAAATCCCAGCATTAGTTTCCCGAAAACCTCTCTTAGGATCCTCAGCTCCATAAAAAACCTTCCCTATTTGGGACCAAAAAAGTGCCCCTCCACACATGGTGCAGGGTTCGAGGGTCACGTAAAGCTTGCACTCCGGAAGATACTTTGCCCCCAAGTAATTAGCTGCGGAGGTAATGGCTATCATCTCCGCATGGGCGGTGACATCATTGAGCTTTTCAGTTTGATTGTAAGCTCTAGCTATAATTCTGTTTTTGGATACGATGACAGCGCCAACAGGGATTTCTCCTTCTTCAAAAGCAATTTGTGCCTGCTTTAAGGCTTCATTCATATAGTATTCGTCAGAGAAGAGCTCCATTACCTAAAGTAATCCAGAATCTCATTTCTTACTCCTTCATTGATGATGACAGCTAATATCAAGGATACTAAAAGACCAATACTAGCTTTGAATACGTCATTTCTTGCCAGCTTGAATGCTCTGTACCTCCAAGCATCTTTTTTCTTTGCCTTTCCATGTTTTCCTATGGCGATAGCCAACTCTCTACCTCCCAAAAGCCCGATAAATACCCAAGTGGTACTCATTGGTACACTGCTGTAAATTTTGAAATAGAAAAGGATAATCGCGTAAACAAAATCAACAATAGTAGCTGCACGGACATCAGTCACATTGGACTTTTCATTGACAATCCCCTGGATTTTATCCCCTTTCAGATAGAAGAGGAATCCTAGTCCTACAAAAACAAAACCTGTGTAAACCAAAAACTCGGTTAAGCCAAGCTGCCTAGGTAAGAATACCGCAATATTGGCTGCATCCTGCATGATCCATACAGACCATAATGTACCAGAAGTGATCCACTGTAAGACCATCCAGTAAGGTTTAGCTTGGCCTTTCAGGTAATTTTTCACAAACCTTTCCAGCGCAAACCATACGACCATGGCTATGGCAAAAGCAAGGATATATCCTACAAAACTTTTGAACATTACGTCCAGGATTGTACCCGCTTTGTAGGTGAATACATTCAACAAAAGAAAAGTCGTAGACACAGGCATTCTCATCCTGGTCATAATTAAAAGCACAATCGGAGCCGCAAGTTGTAAAAACACAAAACTTTCAGGGGCCTTTTCCAGTCCCTTGGTCGTCAATCGCTGATAACTCACATCTCCGTCCAATGTCAACCAGCTATAGGTAACAGTACCCACGAATATCAAGCCCATAAATAACCACAGCCAATACCACTTCCTATTCTGATTGGAGGCGATGAAAGTACCGATGGTCTGTATACTGTCATTGGCTATGGCAGAATAAGCCGCCAAAGCAAATCCAAACCACATAGCTGCGTAGGTGTAAGGCGTGATAATTGCAGCAACTGAAACTAAAATACAAATCACAATCAGGAAAGGCTTTTCCTTTTTGGTGAAGTCAAAAAGAGAATATGCCGTTTTGGATAATTTCTCCTGATTGATGTTTTGGTCTATATTTTTCTTGGCCATGGTTGGAGGCGGGTAAGCAACGGGACAAAATTACAGAAGTTATTCAGCCTTACGTATTAAGAAATTGTTAACTCCTTCCAATATCTTCTCTTTAAGGCAGTTTATGACTTGTATTTCGTAAAAAAATACCAATTTTTGCTCAGAAATTGAATGAAAATTCGGAACCTCGGCGGAATTACCTTTCCAGCTAAATTTCATTTCGATTGCAAAATACTGAAATCTGACTTATTTCATTCCAAATGGAAAGCTGGGACCTAGAATCTTCTAAACCAAATAAAACCAAAAGCTATGTGCTCATGCTTTTGGCGCTTTTCCTGTTCATTTTTGCGATTGATCTGCTGACTGTATCCATGAGTCATCTCAATAATTCTGTCGCAGAGGATTTATTTTTAGCAACCCGCAACCCTTTCGTCAGTCTATTCATAGGCCTTTTAATGACCGCTTTGATTCAAAGTAGTTCCACTGTGACTGCCAGTATCGTGGCGGTAGTAGCTGCCGGAAATTTAGGCCTGGAACAAGCAGTCCCTATGGTCATGGGAGCTAACATAGGTACTACTCTTACCAGTACGTTGGTTTCTTTTTCCTATGTGATGAAAAAGAAAGAGTTCAAAAGAGCCTTATCTGCAGGTATTATCCACGATATCTTCAATATTTTCACGGTACTGGTCCTATTACCTCTAGAGTTATATTTTGGACTTTTGACTAACCTGGCTGTTTATTTTGCTAATTTTTTCGGATCTGACGAAAACTTCACTGGCCCTTTGATATACAATAAAGTCTTCACTCGACCCCTGACGCAATGGGTAAGTGATACGATTAATATTCCTTTCCTGACCACGATACTGGCGGTATTTCTGGTTTTTGCAGCCATAAAAGTTTTGGCGACCTCAGTTTATAAGGCCTTCGTCGTAGATAGCTTCCGGGACATCAGCAATATGATCTTCAAAAAAACTGGATTGGCTTTCACTTATGGACTTTTCTTTACTGCCGCAGTCCAGTCCAGTACAGTGACAACTTCCTTGATTGTTCCTCTGGTTGCCACTCGAAAAGTTTCTTTAAAAAAAGTGTTCCCTTTTGTAGTCGGGGCAAATATCGGAACTACCATCACCGCTGCTTTGGCGGCAATTTACAAAAGTGAAGCGGCCATTGCCCTAGCCATTGTGCATTTCTTATTCAATACATTTGGGGCAATTATTATCCTTTCCTTCCCTCAATTCCGAATTCTCCCTGTAAGATTGGCTTTGTATATGGGTAAAAAATCAGTCAAATCCAGGTTTCTGGGATTTGCTTATATCCTCTTGACCTTTTTTATTATTCCATTCTTACTGATTTACTTCAGCACTGAATAACTAGCTTTGGGAGGCTTTCCAGGCATCCATCAGGGCTTTTGCTGAGCTAGTTCCAATCCTGTCTGCACCAGCCGCTATCAATTCCCTTGCAAGCTCCAGCGTTTTGATTCCTCCACTGGCTTTAATTCCTGTTTGGGAAGAAAGGGTTTGGCGCATCAATTGAATATCCTCCACTTTGGCACCACTGGATGCATAGCCTGTTGATGTTTTGACAAAATCTGCTCCTGCATCCTGACAAATAAGACAAGCCTCCTGTATTTGATCCGCATTGAGATAAGCTGTTTCTATAATTACTTTCAGAATACGCTCCTCTTCATGGCAGATTTTAGCTATTTGGGCAATCTCAATCTTCGGCCAATTCATTCCTGAATGATAGGCTGTTTGAGACCAAACCAAGTCCAACTCATCAGCTCCCTGTTTGATTGCTTCTTGGGTCTCAGCAACTTTGCTGGCGGTATCCTGAAAACCGAAAGGAAAACCAATAACAGTGACAGTTTGAATATCCTCCTTCTCCAGTTCCCTACTGACCTTTTTTACCCAAAAAGGAGGGACACAAACGCCAACAAATTGCTCCTCGATAGCATCCTGAATAAGACGGTCAACCTCTTCACCAGTCATAGTAGGCTTGAGAAGAGTAGATTCTAAATAGCGATTTAATTTATTCATGGGGATAAACAAAGTCTCTTAAGTGCATAAACTCTAATGTGAGATCTCCATCTCTGGCAAGGGTGGCTTTTTCCAAAATAGGAGCAGGCTCGTCCAATAATTCAGGAATGACCCACTTGATTAATTGATTGCCAAAATCCTGACTGGCCTCCCTGGGAATTTCGCAGGGAAGATTATCAATGGCCATCACAGAAATGCTTCTCTGCTTCCCAAAGGCGTCAATCTCCTGACCAGTCTCCCTGTCTATGTCATAAACAGGAGAAAGAATGGTAGAAGCCCTCCGAGTAGTAGGCACAGAGCCATCTATATCGCAAGTGACATCAGCTATCACCGAAATTGCAAAATCATCAGAATTGATGTCTTCTAGTTTAAAAAGCCTTGGTGCTTCGGGATCCCAATAAGCTGCTGCAATCAGAATTTCACCTTCTTCAGCATATTTGAGAAAATGGCTTTCGTAGCGCTCAGGATTGGAATAGAATTCTTCCCTTTCATATCCTCCATCCGTTTTTCGCCTGTTGTAATCTTCGGATCGTAACTGAACAAACACAGCCTCATCAAAATATTGATGTAAAAAGTCCTCTTTGTTCACCTCTTTGATTCCCATTGCTTCCAAGATCTCTTTTGCTCCTTTCCCGACTCTACCTGCTCCCGTTAAAATGATTTTAACAGGTGGAAGCTGAACTTTCTTCAATTCGGCTTTCATATCTGCCATGTCAAAACATTCATAGGCACGTTTTAGGTCAAATAGAGCGGTCTTTTTCCCATAGGTCCAAAAAGCATTATAAGCTCCTACCACGCCTGCCCATCGTCCAAAAGCAACTACCCTATTTCCTTGCTGATCTTTTAAAACCTCATAATCAATCAAGCGGATATTTTTCTCCAAGACTGCCTGTAGCAAGCCACGGTTATAACTTTGTCTTTTGATTGTATGAGAAAAGAAAAAATAGGTTTTATCCGGGATTAATTTATCCACAGGAACCTCCTTGACTCCAAAGAGCACATCACAGGCAGATAAATCCTCCACTACACTGATTCCTTTTTGCTCAAACTCCTCGTCCGAAAAACATCGAACAGGGCTGGATTCTACATAAAAGGAAAGTTGGTCTGAATATTTTTCACTCAGACCCTGGATTTGCTCTGGCGTAAAAGGACTTCTTTTGTCAGGGGGATTTTTTCCTTCGCGGATTATTCCGATTTTCATAAAAATTCTTCTTCTACCGGGTAATACTTAGAATGGACTATTGGATACTGGCTTTGAGTTGGGCTATATTTTATACAACTCACAGCGTTTTCGCTGCCTCCAAGTTAAAAAGAATTCTGAAGGAGAAATTAGGTTCAGCCTATAAATGGTACCGCCTTTTTTATTCTTTATTCTCATTACTGCTTTTAATTGGAATAGGCTATGTTTCCATGCAAGTTCCTACTCAAAAAATTCTGCCAGGCTCGGATATTTCAAGCTACTTTGGGTACATGGCCGCCACTTTTGGGACTATTATTCTGGTAAAAAGTAGCAAAGCATGGTCTTGGAAAGAATTTATAGGCATTAAAGAAGAATCTAACACGAAAGAACTCATCCAATCAGGATGGTATGCTCGAGTGAGGCATCCTCTTTATCTGGGCATAATTTTGATATTTCTGGGTTACTTTTTGGTGGCAAGCTCCATGAGCTCCCTCATTCACCTGATCTGCTTACTCATTTACCTTCCCTTTGGGATTTATTTTGAAGAGAAAAAACTGCTACAAAACTTCGGTAAACCTTATGAGACGTATCAAAAAAATGTTCCGGCTCTATTCCCTAAACTCAAAAAATAAAAGGGCCGAAGCCCTTTTCATTTAATCTATTCCTCTGAAATCTATATCAAATCGTAAGATGGAATTCTCGGGTATTCTTTCATTGATCTTTTGGTTTCGGTAAGCATAAGGTGAAGGAATTATTAACACTGCCTTAGACCCCGGTCTCAGCCTCCTAAAGCCAATATCCCAACCTTGTATAACCTGACCAGAACCCAATGTGAATCTAAGAATTTCATAAGTCGCTGTTTCAACATAAATGTCATTGTCTCTAGCTACCTGCTCACTGGTGGTATCAAATACCGAACCGTCACTGATTAATGATCCCGTATAGTCTGTATATACTACTGTTCCTCCGGTAGGCCTAGAACCAACCCCTTCTTCTTGAACGATAATAATAACGCCACTTGGATCATGAATCCTTCTGACACTATCGATTTCAGCAGTTTTCAGATATTCATCTATTTTCACTCTATCAATTGCCAGATTGGCCTCCGAATCATAAATAGGGCCAGTTGCAAATGGATTGGTTGGTTCACAACCAAACATAAGCATCATGGCAAAGAGAAGAGAAAAAAGAATTGAATTACGCTTTATCATTAGTTCTGGGGTCCTTTCTTTAATTCAACAAACTCAATTTCAAAAATCAGGGGAGTATTCGGAGCAATATTATCTCTTCCCGCAGGTCCATAAGCAAAGGCAGATGGCATTAAGACAGTAGCCTTATCTCCAACTTCCATGATAGCTACTGCCGTCTCGAAGCCTTCAATAAGTTGCCTTCTTCCCTGTACGTACCTGATGGGTCCGTATTGCCTGTTTTCGGTATAAATATTATTTGCTCTTGCTATTGTTTCAATCGTGGTATCAAACACTTTATTAGTCAAGAATTTTCCTGTATAATTGACTCTAACGGTATCGCCTGGAGCGACCATTCTACCACTATTGGAAAGTTCTTGCCAAATCACTCTATAACCAGTCAACTCATCTACAAAATCCTTGGGACCTGTCAGCGGATTAGCTGCCAGATATTCCTCAATTGCCTTTTTGTCTTTTTCTAAAACACCTTGAAAAGTGGAGTCTTGATCAATACAAGCCATCATAGCAAAACCACTAGCAAGAATTAGCAATAAGGAAGTTAATCTGAGTTTCATAGTTTTTGAAATGATTTGGAATCTAGGTTACTTATTTTTGAACGTCTGTCACTTCAACGTCGAAAACCAAAATTGAGTTTGGACCTATCAATGCTCCCGCTCCGTTTTCTCCATAAGCTAGAGGAGAAGGAATCAAGAATTTAGCCTTAGATCCATTTTTCAACAACATCAAACCTTCATCCCAGCCTGGAATTACCTGACCCATTCCAACATTTACCGGAAGTGGCTCATATGGACGCTGTGGGTTATACATGTTGTTGTCTTTCGCAAGCTGCTCATAGGAAGTATCGAAAAGAGTTCCGTCGATTAGGTAACCTGCATAGTTCACATACATGGTAGTTCCTGGAGTGATAGCTTCGCCGGTTCCCTCTTCTTGAATCACATAATACAAACCGTTTTCAGTCTTCTGCACATCCAAACCGTTCTCTTTAGCGTACTCTTCAATTGTTTTTCCTTCCTCCACGATCAATACTTTTGCCCGCTCAGCTCTTTTGGCAGCTTCTGCCTCATTCGCTTTTGTAAAGAAATCCATCAAAGCCTGCTCTGACATAATATCAAAAGCTCCCAATCTGATTTTCACAGTTTCATTTTCTTCCAAGAATGGAGGATAGTTATCTCCGAAAATGGTTTTAGCGGTAGATTCAAAGTGAATGCTATCTCCTTTTCTCAAAGACATAAAAATTTCATCCATCCCATTATTGGTAGGCATGGAATCATTTGCCATCAAGTAGCCAGGTACAGGTTGATCATTGGTAGTGTAGATCACAGAATCTTTGGAATTCATAATTTCCAAATGGTACATCAGGAAGTCACCGTTTGCTGGCTTCTCACTTCCTTCTTTGATATAGGTATATTCGATTCCATCCTTCTCGGTTACTTTGGTTTTTTTACAAGAAGAAAGAACAAGTGATCCTGTCAAAAGGACCAAAACTGCCAAAAGGCTAGATTTATTTTTCATAAAGATTAGGTGGTTATTCTATTTTTAAGGTTGCTGAAATCAATTGCTGGAGACAGGCTCTTGATCAAAAAGCTCATCCTGATGTTCCTCCACTAGATTTTCAAATTTCTCTATGGTCTCCTTCAGGTTTCTTTCGGATTTACCTCCTGCTGCATTTTTATGTCCACCTCCGTTGAAGTAAGACGCAGCAAATTTATTAACCGCTACTTCACTTGAGGATCTGAATGAAATTTTTATTCCGTCTTCTCTCTCTGAAAACAATGCGGCTAACTTGATTCCGTCCAAAGATAAGGCATAATTGACCAATCCTTCTGTATCTCCGGTCCGGCTTTGATATTTTTTAAGATCTTTTTTGCTGATCGCAAAGTAAGCAGTATGGATATCTTCTCTCACTACCAGTCTTCGGCTAATCGCAAAACCGATAAACTTCAGACGATTGACGGAATTAGAATCATAAATCCAATTGGCAATCTGAGAAGGGTTGGCCCCTAAATCAATCAATTCGGCAACGACCAAGTGAACATTTTTAGTAGTATTGGGATGGCGAAAACCACCCGTATCCGTCATGATGCCAGCATAAAGGGATGCTGCAATATCCTTGTCAATCAGCTCCTTATCGCCTAATTCTACGATCAGCTCATAAACCAACTCGCAGGTCGCAGCAGCTTCAGTACTCCAATATTTGAAGTCAGCGAAGTCCTCCGGATCCTGATGGTGATCAATATTGACAATAAATGCATCCGACTGACGGATCATTTCACCCAATTCATTGACTCTGTTGAGCACAGAAAAATCCAGACAGAAAACGACATCCGCTTCATTCAAAGCTTTGGTTGCTGACTTCTGATGATCTTCCCTACTAAAGTCCAAGACTAAATCGTTCCCTTCCATCCAATTCAGGAAAGAGGGATAATCTGTCGGAGTCACCACAGTTACCTCATGTCCTTTCTTCAGCAGATAGTTGGCTAATCCCAAGGAGGAACCCAGCGCATCCGCATCCGGTTTGACGTGAGTGGTGATGAATATTTTTTTGGGTGAAGATATTTCTTTTTTAAACGAGGCTAATGCTTCCATTTATATAGGTTCAACGGCACTTAGGCACTAGTAGTCCGCAAAGGTCAGGATTTTTTTGACAATTCCCAACTTAGTCATTTTATTGAAAATGAACGAAATAGAGGATTATTCCTTGGAATTTCTCGGATTCTGAATTCTATTCCCCTATTTTTGCGGCCGAATTAAACCAATGTAAACTCAAAACACATGGCAGGAAACAGAACATTCACCATGATCAAGCCTGATGCATTCGAGGCTGGTAACTCTGGAGCAATCCTAAAGATGATCGAAGAAGCAGGTTTTAAAATCGTGGCAATGAAAGCTACCCGATTGACTCCTGAATTGGCAGGTAAATTTTATGAGGTTCACAAAGAAAGACCTTTCTACAAGGATCTTTGCGCATATATGTCTTCTGGACCTATTATCGCTGCTATCTTGGAAAAAGACAATGCAGTAGAAGATTTCAGAAATTTGATCGGTGCTACCAACCCAGCAAATGCGGCTGAAGGTACTATCCGTAAAATCTTCGCTAAGTCTATCGAAGCCAATGCAGTTCACGGATCTGACTCTGATGAAAACGCTGCAATTGAAGGTAACTTCTACTTCTCTCAATTGGAAAGAGTACTTTAATCCGAGAGCAAGAATCATAAAAAAAGCGCCATCTGGCGCTTTTTTTTGTATTAAATTTTTTTTCTAAGAAGGGCTTTACCAGCTTCCACCGGCTCCACCGCCTCCGAAGCTTCCGCCTCCGAAACCGCCGAAGCCGCCACCTCCTCCACCAAATCCTCCGAAGCTTCCTCCTCCTTTGGAGAAGTCTCCGAACTTTCCGCCTCCGCCTTTCAGCAAGTTGGCTAGCATGATAGTGGTCAGGATATCAACTCCTCCTCCTTTGCCCCCCATGTGGTTGTCATTGTCATTCCGGTTTTTCAACAGAGGCAAAATCACAAAGAGGAAAATAAATAGCAAGAAGATAAATATGGCTCTACCATGATTGCCATTTGAGATCACCTCCTCGGCTTTATATTCACCTGAAGCAAGCTTGATAATCATATCCGTGGCCTGATCCAAGCCTTGATAATATGACTCCATCTTAAAGTTGGGGACGATCAAATTATCGACAATGCGGTTTGCCAAAGCATCAGGAACCACTCCTTCCATTCCGTATCCTGTGGCGATAAAGACTTTTCGGTCGTTCATCGCCGCCAAAATCAGAACTCCATTGTCCTCTTTCCCTCCAATTCCCCATTGATCACCAAGTTGAAAGGCGTAATCAGATATATCATACTGCCCAATAGAGCGAATCATGACAATGGCTATCTGAGTGGATGTGCTATCGTTATAGGCTACAAGTTTGCGCTCCAGCCTTGCCACTTCGTCCTGAGATAATGTCTGGGTAAAATCATTCACCAGTCTGGGAGGATTCGGAACAGGAGGGAAATCCTGAGCAAATCCCACAAGACTTACCAAAGAAAAAAGAAATAAAAACAGCGTTATGGATTTAAGATCCAAATGAAATCTCATCGGGTAGTTCGTTTTCGTCTGAATCCCCTTGGTATGGGAAATGCTCGGCAAGAGCTTCGCCAGCTTGATGAATTCCATCAATCAGACCTTGAGTGAATTGACCTTTTTTAAACAAATCGGCCATGTGGTTTTTGATGTCTTCCCAGAAATTTTTGGGCACAACTGCATTGATTCCTGCGTCTCCCAAAATGGCAAACTTATGATCTTTGACAGCCAAGTAAAATAAAACTCCGTTTCTATCTTTGGTTTGATACATTTTCAGGGTTTCAAATACCTCAGCCGCTCGGTCCAACACATCTATCCTACAGTGATTTTCGATATGAACCTGAATCTCTCCGGAAGTGGTAACTTCGGCAGTTTGGATTGCTGACACGATCTGCTTCTTCTCTGCCGAAGTGAATAATTTTTCAGCCATAATTTAGAATTCTACAGTAGGTGCATTTTCTGCTCCGGCTACTGCTTCAAACTTCCCTTTGGTTTCAAATCCATACCAACCTGCAAAAAGGTTATTCGGGAATGTTCTTAAAGTAGTGTTGTAGGTAACTACCTCCTGATTGAAGTTTCTTCTAGCCACAGCTATCCGATTTTCTGTTCCTTCCAACTGAGCCTGCAAATCCAAGAAGTTTTGGTTGGCCTTCAGGTCAGGATAACGCTCCACTGTAACCAAAAGTCTGCTTAAAGCACCGGAAAGCTGCTCTTGGGCTTGCTGGAATTGCTGGAGATTTTCAGGAGAAAGATTGTTAGCATCCACATTGATAGAAGTAGCCTTAGATCTTGCTTCGATGACGCCAGTTAGGGTTTCCTGCTCAAAATCAGCATAACCTTTTACTGTGTTGACCAAGTTTGGGATCAAGTCTGCTCTCCTCTGGTATTGAGTCTCCACCTCAGCCCATTGACCGCTGACTTGCTCCTCGGCCTGAACAAAAGTATTGTAAGTGCCAACAGCTTTGGTATAAATAAAAATACCAACAACTGCCAGAATCAAAATTGGAATTAATAGCTTTTTCATTTTTTGCATTAGGGTTATAAAACTGAACTATTGACGAAATTACCTTAAAATAAGTTTCCCAGAGGATGTTTTTCCCAAAAATAGCCAAATTTCAAAAGGAGAGAGTAATAGGCTAGATCTGCTTTTCCAGCCTGATTTTATAAGTAAAGTCTTCATATCGGGTCAATTCTTCATCGAAAAACCTTCTCACTTCGATTTCTATGACTTTCCCTTCCTCAGAGCGAAACAATTTGATCACATCCGAAAGCTCCCAAATCAAGGTTGGAATTTTATTAATACTCAAAATTTCATCAAAAGCCTCAATTCCGGCCACATCTGCCGGAGAACCTTCACGAACCTGACCAATGTAAAATCGCTTATCGTCTGTAGGAATCTTTTTAACATTGAGGCCACTCATATCGTATTCATAAGGTGCATAGAAGTTATCTCCTTTTTTCATCATGGCACGCTTCCTTGGATAGTCCAAAATCAACCTTGTTCTACCCAAAACCTCTGATCCAAGACTTCCCATTCTTCCGGATTCCTTGATGATATAGCTGAAGGCTGTCTCATCCGGGTAGGAAGTCAAGACCTCCTTTTGCTTCAAGCTTTGGATTTTCAACCAATCCACTCGTCCTATGTATCCATAAAGCAAGCCTCCCAAGCTTTGGCCCAATTCTGCTTCCAGGTTATCTTCAGGCAATTTTATTTTCTCGGATGTTTCCCGATTGAGAAGCAGCCCATGATTGGCTCCGGTATCTATCAATAATTTTGATTCCAATACTTTCCCGTTTTTCTGCTTTATTTTAGCACGGATATAGGGCTTGTTTTGATCTATTTCCAATGGCATTTTTTTATAGAAAGGGGGTCTCCATTTCATAGCATCGGTCCTAAAAAACTCTATTCTTTCATCATCATAATTGATCTTGACAGGATTAAATTTGAAAAACTCATAGCCAATGATACCATAAATTGGTATTCCTACCACCGACTCCAATTCCAAAAAATCCTCTTCCAAAACCAATAAGCTTTGAGCTAAACCTTCTATCGGGCCTAAATCAATATGATTGACAGGAGATACCGATGCCATTATTTCTTCCGAACCGTCAGCCCCCATCAAGTTGAGCCTGCGAGTATATTCCAGACCCATCGCATCCCCCAAATCTTTGCTGAATAAAATATTAGACCTTACCCCAGTGTCAATCAGAAAATTGACCGGATAGGCACCATTGATTGACACAGGAACTATGATAAGAGAGTTGGAAGCATAAAATGGTAGAATGACCCTTCTCTTGTCCTCCTTCATAAAGAAACCAGGCACTTGAGCTTGGGCATTAACTAGGTTTAGGCCAAGAAAGAATAAGATCAGCAGGGTCTTTTTTATCATTCGAGCCACAATCGGGTGATTGGTTTAAGTTAAGGTTTTTTCAACAACCTTACTCTTATTTTACTAACCATTTTATGCGGGATGTTTGTTCAATCAATGGAAATAATTCTTAATTAGACTGATCCCAAATTAGCACCCACAAATCCTGTATTGTTGCCAAAAATTGGATAATACTCCATCTTTAATTTTACAAAATATTGGAAATGGCAGACAAGGCACTGATCGAGAAAGCGAAAAAAATCTTTGAAAACTTCCTGATTAAACAAAGGAGCAGGAAAACTCCGGAGCGTTTTTCAGTGATAGATGAATTATACTCTCTTCCAGAAGACGAACATATGGACGTGGAAGGCTTATTTCTAAGTATGAGAAATAAAGGATATACAATCAGCCGTGCAACAATTTACAATACCCTAGACTTGCTGGTAGAAAGTGGCTTGGCAGTGAAGCATCAGTTCAAAGATAAAGTTGCGCTATACGAACAGGCCTTAACTTACAAGCATCACGATCATCACGTATGCAATCAGTGCAGAAAAATCCGAGAGTTCTCCGATCCAAAAATTAATGAGATTAAAGAATTAATCGGAAATGAGTTTGGCTCCTCAATCACTTCTCATTCCTTGGTTCTTTATGGGGACTGCAGGATTGAAAACTGTGAAAATCTCCCAAAGATTTAACTTCTGCTAAACACCTTTTTATAAATGGGTTTTCTGTAAAAAAACTGACCCAACATCGCAGGGTATAGCAAGAATGTAAGGAGCTTGTTGGGCCCTTCATATTCTATTTCATCCCGGATAATACTGCCTTCGCCCTTTTTGATGATTCGGTGCTTGTGAGTCCATTTTTTGAGAAAAAAGGGCAATACAACTCCTCGGTCAATGAAATAGAATTCCTCTTCATTGGTTTGATCCTCGGTAATTTCACTGGTCCACTTTTGCTTAAAAAAGATAAAATTCAACTCTAAAGAAACCATATCTCCCTTTTTGGAACCGTCAAATCTTATGAGTTTGACCGGAGGAAAAGGAGGACTCAGTCGCTTAAAAAGGGCTTCATTGAAACCTTCTTTGACTGATAAATAATCCTGCTGTACAGGAGACTCTATGGTAAGTTTCATGATTTTCTTTTTAAAAGCTCAGAACAAATAGCATGAATAAGATAAGCCAAATTGCATCCATAAACTGCCAATAGACAGTAAAAAGTCGAATTCGCATTTTTTCATAAGGATTAGTCAACAAAATCAGATGCTTGATACTATCCTCCTGATTCTTTTGAAGCTGAACCCAAAGTATCACGGCAAAAATCATAGCTACTAAAAGGTGGAAAATATGAATACCAGAAAGCACGTAAAGAAAACTTCCGCTGGGAATTCCTTTGAAGTTGATTCCCATGGCTTGTAGCTCCAGCCATCCGGTAAATTGTAAACCCGTAAAAACCAAACCCAAAAAGAGTGTATTCCTCAAAGACTGAAGGACCTTTTCGGTTCTTTCTTCTTGGTAAAATATTCTCATCCGGGTAGCCGTGTATCCACTAATTACCAGCAAAAAGGTAGAAATCATGAATGAAATAGGTATTCTCTGATTCATTCCTTCCAGCTGATCCAAGCCCGAGAATAAAAAAGCTGCCACCATAAATAGGAAAATTAGCCCACTCCCAATCATCCCCAAATACAGTAAAGTTTCATAGGGGTGAAGGCTCTCCAGTTTTTGAAACCAGGTTTTCGGTTCGTTTACATTGCTCACGTTGGCAAAACAATTTATCAGGCCTTAGGTTCACAATTTTATCGAATCTCTCTTCGATAAGATTCAAAAACGCGAAAAGCCCTAAATTGCGCTCCCAAACTTAAACCAGCTTACCTCTTGGACCGACAGGCATTCCTATCCATCTATCAATCGGACCCTTTTTTTCAGACCTTTTCCGAAAAAATCCTTCAGGAAGGAAAGACCGATTTCCAAATCAAAGGTCTTTCGGGAAGTCTTGATATGGTCTTGTTTGCCACCTTTTTCCAAAAAAACGGTGGCTTTCATCTGATTATTGCTCAGGATAAGGAGGAAGCAGCTTACCTTAATTCTGATCTTCAGAGCTTATTGGCTACTGAAGAGCATATGATTTTTCCCTCCAGCTTCAAAAAGCCTTATCAGTACGAGGAAGTGGACAATGCCAATGTATTGCTTCGCTCTGAAATTCTAAACCAGGTTCTGGATGCCAAAGAGGGTTCAAAAATAATCATCTCCTACCCCGAGGCCCTCTACGAAAGGGTGATCAATAAAAGGTCCCTCCAAGAAAACACTTTCACTGCCAAGGTTGGAGAGCAAGTGGATATGGAATTTGTGTCAGAATTGCTTGCGAGCTATGATTTTGAGCGCACAGATTTCGTTTACGAGCCCGGTCAATTCGCGATTAGAGGGGGAATTTTAGATGTTTTTTCTTTCTCAAATGAGCATCCCTACCGTTTGGAATTATTTGGGAAGGAAATAGAAAGTATCCGGACCTTTGACGCAGAATCTCAGCTATCCATCGCTGAGGTGGAGCAAATTTCTCTCATCCCCAATACCCAAACCAAGCTATTACAGGAAGTCAGACAGTCATTCCTGGGCTTTTTACCAGAACAAACCAAGCTATGGATCAAGGATTATCAACTGACCATAGATGTGATGACGGAGTGTTTTCATAAAGCAGAGCATGCCTTTGATTCCATTCTTGCCAAAACCAATCAAACCAAAACCCTTTTAAAGCCAGAAGATTTATTTGAAACCGGAAAGGATTTCAAAGAACAATCCACCCAGTTTAGCAGAGTTGAATTTGGAAGGCAGTTTTATTTGAAAGGAAGTGAATCCATTACATGGGATTCTCAGCCCCAACCCTCTTTCAATAAAAACTTTGACCTGCTGGTGGCCAGTTTGGCTGAAAATGAGAAAAAGGGTTTCTCAAATATCATTACTGCTGAAAATGAGAAGCAGATTGACCGCTTAATCGGAATTTTCAAAGAGCTTGATCCTACGCTCCATGTGCAAAGCATGCTTTTGGGTTTGAGAGAGGGGTTTGAGGATAGGCAAAGCAAATTGGTCTGTTATACTGATCATCAGCTTTTTGAAAGATTCCACCGTTACAAGTCCCGAAAAAAGGCGAGCAAATCCAAAGCCCTGACAATTAAAGAACTTAAGGCCCTACACCCTGGTGACTATATAGTGCACGTGGATTATGGCGTGGGAAGATTTGCCGGATTGGAAAAAGTAGAAGTAGGCGGCAAAATGCAGGAAGCCGTTCGATTGGTGTTTAGGGACGATGACTTGCTTTATGTCAACATCCACTCCCTTCATAAAATCTCCAAATATTCCGGACAGGAAGGACAAGCTCCTTCCATGTCCAAGTTGGGTTCACCGGAATGGGAAAATAAGAAGACCCGAGCCAAAAAACAGGTCAAGGACATTGCCAAGGATTTGATTGAGCTCTATGCTAAAAGACGTGGCGCTCCGGGTTTTGCCTTTTCGAGAGATTCTGTTTTGCAGGTGGAATTGGAGAGTTCGTTTATTTATGAAGACACTCCAGATCAGGCATTGGCGACCTCTGATGTCAAGTCAGATATGGAAAAATCCTATCCAATGGATAGATTGGTTTGTGGAGATGTGGGCTTCGGGAAAACTGAAGTAGCTATTCGAGCAGCTTTCAAGGCTGTAAATGACCGAAAGCAGGTAGCTGTACTAGTTCCAACCACCATATTGGCTATGCAGCATTATCAAACCTTCAAGGAGCGTCTGGAAAATTTCCCTGTCAAAGTTGATTTTATTAATAGGTTCCGCACCACCAAGCAAGTCAAAGAAATTGTAGAAAAAGTAAAAAGTGGGGAAATAGACATCCTGGTAGGTACCCATAAGATTGTCAATAAGGATATCCAATTTAAAGACCTGGGACTTCTGATCATCGATGAGGAGCAAAAATTCGGTGTTAAGGTAAAGGATCAGCTCAAAAACTTACGGGTCAATGTGGATGTGCTGACGCTTACTGCAACCCCGATTCCCCGAACTTTACACTTTTCATTAATGGGAGCAAGGGATCTTTCAGTTATTGCTACACCTCCGCCTAACAGGCAGCCTGTTACTACCGAAGTACAAACCTTTCAGGAAGAAGTTATCCGTGATGCGGTAGCCTATGAATTAAGAAGAGGTGGACAGGTGTTTTTTGTGCACAATAGAGTGGGTGAGATAGATAGCATTGCAAATTTGATCATGAAACTAGTTCCAGAAGCCCGTGTGGTTGGGGCACATGGTCAAATGGATGGCAAAAAACTGGAACAAGTCATGGTGGATTTCATCAATCATGAATACGATGTGCTGGTTTCAACCAATATCATTGAGTCCGGTTTGGATATAGCCAATGCAAATACCATCATCATCAATCGGGCCCATATGTTTGGATTGAGTGATCTGCATCAGATGCGGGGAAGAGTGGGCCGAAGCAATAAAAAAGCTTTCTGTTATCTCTTGACTCCACCTATGTCTGGTTTGACTCCAGAATCCAGAAAAAGACTTCAAACTTTGGAAGAGTTTTCTGATCTGGGAGATGGTTTCAAGGTTGCCATGAAGGATTTGGATATTCGCGGCGCTGGAAATTTACTTGGCGCGGAACAAAGCGGATTTATTACAGATTTGGGCTTTGAGATGTATCATAAAATCCTGGATGAGGCGGTACAGGAATTGAAAGAAAATGAATTTGCTGCCCTTTTCGAAACCGATCTGAAAGAAAAGGTCAAGGTATTGGTGCAGGATTGTACTATAGAAACCGATTTGGAGCTGTTGATTCCGGAAGAATATGTCAGCAATATTTCTGAAAGATTAGGGCTTTATTCCAAGTTGGACTCAATCAAAAATGAGGAGGAGCTGAACAAATTTGCGACCATGCTGGAGGATAGATTTGGCCCTGTTCCTGAAGCTGTGGTGGACTTGATGGAAACCGTGCGCTTAAGATGGAAAGCAGAGAAACTGGGCATAGAAAAGTTGGTCTTGAAAAACAAGCAGATGAAGTGCTACTTGTTGCCGGCTTCCAGAGATGATTTCTACTCATCACCTGTTTTTCAACAAATTATGCAATTTGCGCAATTGAATTCACGTTACTTTAAAATAAAGGAGCACAAGAATCGTTTGATTCTTACTGTATCGGATGTTTCCGACATTTCTATGGCACAAAAATGGCTAAAAGAGATGCTAGCAAGCTGATTTTCAAAAAATTTAACTGGCATAAATATTGCAGTTTTGCACAAGAAATTTGCAGGATTCTCCCGATTTCGGGCTTTTTTGGCTCAAACTGAGAGAATAACAAATTTTCAAATCATTGGAAGTACTTAGGATTGACTATATATTAGCACTCTTAAACTAGATTTAAACTCCTAGAATATATGCGTTTCAGTAACAAATCATGGGGAATGTGGGCTGCAGCACTGATGATCGTCGGTGGTTCTGTGCTTTCTTCCTGTAACAAAACTCCCGGCTACGGTAGAAGAACTGCCAATAAGCCCGGAAAGAAAAGTGCTACAACCGGTGCGGAATTTTCATTTAATGAACAAGATTCGACCAACTTTTTCGTAGCCAGAAATGCCGAACAAATCCCTGGCCCCAACTTGAAATTCATTCAAGGAGGTAGAGCCGTATTAGGTTCTCAAGAAGAGGATGTGATGGCTTTCAGAGACAACTTGGAAAGAACTGTCACGGTTGCCAACTTCTACATGGACGAAACCGAAATCACAAACAATGATTATCGTGAGTTCCTTTTCGACATGAAGAAAAAAGTAAGCGCTGACTCATTGAAGAAGTTAGAACCTAAAGATGATGTATGGGGTGGAGCTTTGTCTTTCAATGACATGTACCAATCCTACTATTTCAGATTCCCTGGTTTCAATTTTTACCCGGTTGCGGGAGTTTCTTGGTCTCAGGCTAACATCTACGCTAAATGGAGAACAGACTACGTGCAGGAGTTAGTTAGAAAAGAAAGAGGCTTGGACTCTACTTTTACCAAAACTCAATTAATCGAAAGAGGAGTTGCTTTGGCTGATTATCGTCTGCCAAGTGAGGCTGAGTGGGAATATGCTGCAAAAGCCATGATTGGAACGCAATATTTGGACGAAAATCAAGAATACGGTAGAATTTATCCTTGGGACGGAAGAGGGGTAAGAAACCCATACAATGTAAAGCGTAAGGGTAAGCAAGGTGATTTCTTGGCAAACTTCAAAAGAGGTCGTGGTGACTATGGAGGTATATCTGGTAACCAAAGAAATGACGGTGAGATCCTTCCAACGAACGTGTATGATATGGCTCCAAATGATTTTGGCTTGTATCACATGGCTGGAAACATGAACGAGTGGGTATATGATGTTTACCGTCCATTGACTTACCAAGATGCAGATGATTTGAACCCATTGAGAAAAGATGGATACGGCGATGACGTATCTAATTATGAGGTATCAATGATTACTGACGAAATGAGAGTTTATAAAGGAGGAAGCTGGAGAGATGTTACTTATTGGCTAGCTCCAGGAACAAGAAGATTTATGCATCAGGACTCTGCCACTAACCACATTGGCTTTAGATGTGCAATGATTTCCATCGGTGAGCGAGGTAAATAAACCTTATTCCAAATAAAAATTTAAGCCCTGAATCAAAAGATTCAGGGCTTTTTTTATGCATTTAATTTGATGATCCGTAGTCGGGGCTTTACCGTATTTTCTTTGCTTAACCGATGGGATACTTTTGCTTCGTTCAGTACAGGCGCCCGAAGATCTAGGCCGATCCTTTGGGCTGATACTAATTCATGTTTTCTTCCTACTGGCAGGAAATAGAATAGTCATGCTATTTTAATAAGGCATTTTTTGATATGGCTTCTATCGGCTAGCTTTTAAAGCTCAATCCTCAAACCAGCCTGTGCGAAAAACCCGTTGGTTCTTCCAAAGTCTATGGTGGCAAATTGGGTAGAGATATCATTCACGGACCATTCATAAGTTAAGTCTATAAAGACAATCGAAAGGTTGAGCCCTGTGCCCGCAAAAACTCCCCAATTAGTGGATTGAATGTCTTCTGCATACGCTTCATTTTTTTCGGAGAGAAAAAACACAGAAGGTCCTCCAAATGCTCTCCAAGCAAGTTTAGATTCTGAATTTCCAGCAAGATAAATCCCCAAATTAACGGGAATTCTCAAGCCTTTCAAATCCGGGAATGTAGCATCCAGATTGGGTGAAGATGAACCTGAAAGATCCAGTTTTTTTACAGCGTAGAAAAGACCAGGTTCCACATACATTTTTCCTTCTCCAAATTCTACTCCCAAGCCTGCTTGCCAACCGGCATTTCCACGCAGTACATCCTCAGAGGAACTGACATCAGAATAATTAAGTCCTCCACTGATTTTAATTTTTTGGGCAAACAAGCAAC
Organism: Algoriphagus algorifonticola; assembly: GCF_007655305.1. Lineage (GTDB taxonomy): Bacteria > Bacteroidota > Bacteroidia > Cytophagales > Cyclobacteriaceae > Algoriphagus > Algoriphagus algorifonticola. Next base: position 23,734 of record NZ_VLOG01000018.1, on the reverse strand, counting down.
CGGAAATTAGAATAAGACATAGGGTAAATAGGGATTTTTTCATAGTCAGGAATGAGTTAAGTAAGTGTTTCAAAGATAATTAGACCAAACTCAATTAGGAATGCGGGAAATTGCTTCTTATGTACAATTATCTCCATATGGATCACTTAAAACACCAAATTTACCTTTGGTTGAGAATTTGATAGATCCTATATCCTCTAGGTGTAACTTCAAAAAAACAAGTTGCAAGAATATGAACCTTAAAAGAAAACTACCCCTGTTGGTTTTGGGAATATACATGGGATTGAATTTCCCTGCTTTTTCCCAAACTACCTATCAAACACCTCCACAGGCAATCGCGGACTTGGTCAATGCACCCAGTACTCCTTCGGTTTCATTCTCAAAGAATGGAGATTGGATGATGCTTTTGGAGCGAGCTGATAATCCTAGCATAGAAGAATTGGCTCAGCCGGAACTACGAATCGCTGGAATGCGAATCAATCCTGCTACTTCAGGACCAAGCCGAAGCCGAGGAGTGGAAAATATCAAAATAAAAATGACCCGAAGCGGTGAGGAAATCCAGATCAAGGGACTTCCCGAAAAAGCCTCTATAGGAGGATTGGCCCTTTCCAGAGATGAAAAATATCTTGCATTCACTAATACGGAGGCAAACGGAATTAGCCTTTGGGTGGTAGACATGAGTAATTTCGAAGCAAAGAAATTAACAGATGCCATTCTGAATGATGTCTATGGGAACGTAATGACATGGACACCTGATAATCAGATTTTGATCAAAGCAGTGAATCCTGGTAGAGGATCCATCCCCAAAGCACCGGCTGCACCGGCTGGTCCAGTCGTACAAGAAACAAGCGGAAATGCCGCACCATCCCGAACCTACCAAGATTTGTTGAGCAACCCTTATGATGAGGCTTTGTTTGCCTACTTCATGGATTCGCAGATGATGTTGGTCGGATTGGACGGCAGCAAAAAAGCAGTAGGAGCCAGCGGAATGATTAAATCATTTGACCTTTCTCCGGATGGATCTTACATCTTGGTTGATGTCATTAGAAAGCCATTTTCTTATTTAGTTCCTGCTTCCAGGTTCCCTTATGATGTAGAAATCTGGTCCAAGGAAGGAAAAAAAGTAAAAACACTGGCTGAAATTCCTTTGGATGAAGAAAGACCTACCGGATTTGATGCTACTGTTACCGGACCAAGAAGCATCAACTGGAGAGCGGATAAACCTGCGATTCTGTATTGGGTAGAAGCTCAAGACGGTGGAGATGGTAAAGTAAAAATGGAGGAGCGTGAAATAGTCTATACCCTATCGGCTCCTTTTACTGGTCAAAAGCAAAAGCTAGCCACTACTTCCCTTCGATTTGGAGGTATAGCTTGGTCTACAGATGATTTTGCGATTTTGAATGAAAGATGGTTTGGCGCCAGGAGAGAAATCAGATCGGTGATCAATCCCTCAAACCCTTCTCAGGCGAAAAGAACCATCATTGACCGCTCTTATGATGACATCTACAATGATCCGGGAGACCCTATGTACACCGAAAACCAGTACGGTAGAAATGTATTATTAAGAAAAGGTGATTTGCTTTTCATGACTTCAGAAGGTGGAAGCCCGGAAGGAAGTATGCCTTTCTTATCCACTTTCAATGCTAAAACTAAAGAGCAAAATATCCTCTGGAGATCACAGGCACCTTACTATGAAAGAGTGGTGAAACTTTTGGATGAAGAGGGTTCTGAATTTATTACTGTCAAAGAAAGTACTGACATCCAGCCCAACTATTGGTTAGTAAACACCAAAAAGCGAATTGCTCCACTACAGGTCACCAATTTTGAGCATCCTTTCGAATCCATCAAAGGAATCAACAAGCAATTGGTGAAATACAAGAGAAAGGACGGACTGGATCTTTCAGCTGTCATTTATACTCCAGAAGGATTTACCCCTGGAAAAGATGCTCCATTACCAGTCTTGATGTGGGCTTATCCGAGAGAATATAAATCTGCTGAAATTGCTTCTCAGGTAAGAGGATCCAAATACAGATTTACTAGACTTAGCTGGGGCTCTCCAATCTACTGGGTGACTCAGGGATATGCCATCATGGATCAGACGGAGATGCCTATCGTAGGTGAAGGAGATAAAGAACCTAATGATTACTTCATAGAGCAGTTGGTAGCCAATGCAGAAGCAGCAATAGATCATATCGTGGAACTGGGAATCGGAGACCGAAATAGAGTTGGAGTTGGAGGACATTCCTACGGTGCTTTCATGACGGCAAATTTGCTATCTCATACAGATCTATTCGCAGCAGGTATTGCCAGAAGTGGTGCTTATAATCGTACGCTTACTCCTTTTGGATTCCAGTATGAGCAACGTACTTACTGGCAAGCACCGGAGGTATATTTCAATATGTCTCCCTTCTCATTTGCACATAAAGTAAAAACTCCGATTCTATTGATTCATGGAGAGGCTGACAACAATTCCGGAACATTTCCGATTCAGTCTGAGCGCTACTACAATGCTTTGAAAGGTCATGGAGCTACTGCCCGACTGGTTTTCTTACCTCATGAAAGCCATGGCTATGCAGCAAAGGAATCCATCTTGCATACACTTTATGAAATGAATACCTGGTTGGAAAAATATGTGAAAAACAAGAATAAGATTGATTCTTCGAGATAAGTTGGCTCAACTTCCAAATAGTAAAAACCCTCCTCAGCTATTTCTGGGGAGGGTTTATTATTCACTGAAGACTATCTTACAATTTTTTGCAAGACTTCTAGCTTGAGAACTTGTTAATTCAATAATTGTATCAGATCGATGTATTTCTGCGTGCTCTGGAATTTTCGGGATTGGCTTAGGCATTGGTTTAGCACCAATCTTTCTACAAAACAAAGTTTCTATTTTTACTACTGCCTTAACTTCAAATCTTTTTTTGAGACCTCTGACAATATCAGATTCTTCTTTTCCAAAATCTCTATCAACTGATACTCCTCTTGAATCTTTGAATGCAGCAGAACTTGGTCTATTTTCCTTTTCTTTCCACCAATTTGAATACGACTTTACCGCCCTATAAAGTATTTCTTCATCTTTGATAAAATCCTTCTCCATAAAATTCATTTACCTTATAAAAAATATTAGAACAATCTATTTTGTTCGAAGATTCTATTTCATTAATTACCTGAAGAAACTTAGCAGAATCCTCAAAAATTTCGAATTCCAAATAATCACCATTTTCTTTCTCGTATTCGAATTGAATACTTTTTCTCGCAGTTGGAAATACCTCTGGCTGTACATTTAAAGTAAATAGAACTGATTTAGCTTTTTCAATCAAGTCTTCAGAAAAAGGTTCCGCCTTATTTCCATTCCAATCGAATCCTAAATTTTTGAATCCTTCTAATTTTTGAATATTTGATCTTAAATCATGACTAACATGAGAAGAATCATTGGAATGTATCACAAGAAGAAACCCGGAATCTAATCTAGGTTGAGCCAAAGATGTCATAGACCAAATATTTTGACCTGGAATTCTCTTTGTCTTTTGACTTGTTGCGTAGTAAGAATCGAGTACTTCAGACATTTTTCTTCTGATTAGATTTTAAATTTTTAATGTGTTCCCCTAGCCATCTATGGATATCTTCTGCATGAGCAAGGTTTAACACTATTCCGTTTTCGACAAATCTTACAACACTAGTATCATGGTCACCGGGTTCCCGTTCTTCAGTGAGTTCACTCAAAACCATCCCTTCTTTGAATGTATAAGTTTGAGAACGAGGTAAGGCCACCCTTTCCAAATAAAAATTGATCACAATCTCACCTTGGGGACTAATTCCCCCAAATGCTCCATTTACATACTTTGGATTATAATCATCCTCGAATATGTATTTGAATTTGATTTTATTTTGCTTTCCCATAAATTAAAAATTGATCTTAAGTTAAAGAATATTTTTATAATCTATACATTAAAAACTATTCCAAATTCTAAAAGGTTTCTAACTTTAACAATCTCTTACATCTCCCTAATCAATCCCTTAGCTTGATCAAAAGAGTACGCCCCAGCCACTTCCCGTTGATCAAAAACCATCATGTAGAGATATTGCTTTCCTGCCAATTCTGCCCATTTTTTACCCAATCTACATTTAGCTTCACTATCGCTATTGTCCCGATCATCTCCTTTAGTCTCCAAGACAATAACCTTCCCCGATTCCGTGTAAATAATGAAATCTGGATAATGATTTGACTTAAATCCATTGATCGAAAAGCCTCGACCTTTGACTTGGTTGCGGTGCCAAAATCGCACGTTAGGCATCCCGGCAATTTCTGAAATTACTTTAATCTCAAATCCATTCATTGCGCCTTCGGTATCGTAAAGGGATTTGGCTATAGAAGGGCCGGGCTTGCCTGGAATAAGTCTTTCAGGAAATTTCCAAGATGGGATTGTTTCTATTTTTCCTACAGTTACCTGTTTTTCAAACTGCTCCTCGGCGTATTTATCAGCATGCAACTTAATCTTTGCTTTGATCCGATCCGAATAGGACAGTCTCCTCACTAAAATATCCCGCAGCTGTTCTTGGGTCATCCCCTCCAAGATTCGCTGGAGATACAGCTTGATCTCCTGTTCGGGAATCGGATATAAATTCCCTATAGTGCACATCAATTGATACGCGATCTCTTGGATTTGCTTCTCCTTTGGTCTGGCTAAAATGTAATCGACTAATGGATCCTTGATTTGAAGATCCTCTATTTTCATGAAGCTAGGGGTATATTCATTTTTCTTCGCCTCCTGAATATCAACCTTATAAAGATCTGATTGAATTTGCTCAAAATCAATCAGCGTGTCGTATTTGCTCAGCTTGAAATCCTTCAATAAGGATTCCTGATTGAGTAATACCTGTTCTCCAATTCCAAAAAGTGCATTCGCTGTCACTTTTAAATGAAATTGAGGAAGCTGAAGCGTGGATACATTTTCTAAAAATGCTTCTCTTATCTGGGCGGTTTTGATTTTTTCTCCCATATCTGCCAATAAAGGAAGGTCTGAATAGTCCCCCTTAAGTTTTTGAATTTCTTGATCTAAAAGTGCCGTTTCTTCTGTCGCCATTTTTTCAATCTCGCGAACCGAATGAAAAGCAGGCTGGGCACTGTCTTGAACCTCTCCTGAAATAAATTGAATTCGGTTGACATCAATAGATTCCTCTTCTGTTGATGCTGAATCTTCAGGAAACAGAAAGTTTTCCAAGGGTTTTTGGATCACCTGTGTTTTCACTAACTCAGGCATCACATCCTGCTTGCGATAGTCCTTGTCACTGAAGCCCGAGGCTTGCAGCCCTTTGACGATATTTTGAAGGGTATCGTGAAACTTGGCCGAAGCAGTCAACACATAGGATATGTTGAGCAAGGCATGGGCATGCTTCATCACGTAAGGCTGTCGAAGTACCCTACCCAATATCTGCTCCACATCCACCGCCGAAGACTTGTCTGCGAGTGAAGCCAAAATGTAGGCAAAGGGACAATCCCAGCCCTCCTTCAAAGCATTGATTGTGATGATGTACCGAACAGGACAAGTCTCAGACATCAGGTCTATCCCTTTCAATTCGTCCTTTTCAGCAGTTTTGATCTTTATTTCTTCATCTGCAATTCCCAAACTAACCAATTGCGCTTTCAACTTTTCAAAAGTGGTATTGTCCTCCGAAGTACGGGGTTGTGCTTGAAAGAGCACAATCGGTCGGATGTATTTTCCTCCAGCTTTTCGCTGTTCGATAGCTAAGCCTTCTAATTTCTGTCGAAGATGCAAGGCCGAACTGATCACCTCCGTCTTGTCAGGATGGTTATAGACAATGACCGGCAGCTTGACCATGTGTTCTTTTTTCAGGGAAATGGCAGGTACCAAACTAACAATATTGGAATTGTTCTTCGGCGTTGCTGTCAAGTCAAGGACAAAGCTGGGATTGAGATTTTTCAGCATGTCCACGCTGAGTTCGGACTCGGCATTGTGGCTTTCATCCACGACCACTACCGGATTTAGGCTGCGGATCACATTGATGAGGGCGGTCTCGTCAGTATCGGGCAGGAGATGGGAATCATCTTTATACTGTGCTGCAAACGTAGCCAACTGGCCGTTTTCCTGATAAACCTTTTTGTCTTCCTTTTTGCGTGCACGAAGCGAGGCAAAGCTCATTACCACGATGGTCAACTGCTCAGAAACTACTGTCGGATTAAAATTGGAGCCTTGAAGCAAGTCCTTTTTTTCATATACCTGCACCCGATGATTGAAAAGAGCATTGAGCTTTTGTCGGTAAGGATGGTCTGGATTGCTGAGATTGTTGACTGTCTGATCGAGAAGGTTACTCCAAGGAACGAGCCACACCACCGCTTTGGGATGCAAAGTATCGAATGCATCGAAAATCGTCCGAAGCGCATTGACCGCTATAAATGTCTTTCCTCCTGCCGTCGGTACCTTGATGCAGACGTTGGCGGCGTGGGGAATGGTATGCTTGTACGAGGGCATTCCTGTCCCGTCCAGCGGATTGTAGAGTCCCCATTTTTCTTCCGTATAGGTATCAAATGCCTTTCGGATATCCTTGTGGACTTGGATGGAATCCAAAAAAGACTGAAGATCGGCGATGACTTGCTGTTGGTAGGGCTTGAGTTCCATGCTTAAAAACGGGTAATGTCTCGTGGAATTTTCTTAAAAATGATGCGGTGCTTCTGCATCAGCGCCTCGGGTAGGAGGCAATTGTCCGCATAGCAGATGTACTGCTCGGCGGGCTGCGTGAACCAAGCTGATAGTGACTCAAAGTCCAGCGTAGTCAGCCTGTCCGGATCGTAGATGAAGTAGTAGGCCGTATTTTCCAAACTCCCGAGGTAGTAGCGATCTGCATGATCGACGGGTGGAGTCCACTTCGTCCGGGTCTCGGAGTACCAGATGTAGGATAATATTTCAGAAATCGGCACAGCTTCATTGAGATTTCCCTCGGTATCGAAGAGCGCTGGGCCTAGGGCATAAAAGCCAAAATCTCCTCCAGTACCTTCTACCGCCTTGCTGCCGCTGCCATAGCCTTGGATGACCCGCCGTACCCGCTCAGCGGTGATGGAGTCCGCATAGTCCTCCATCTCTATTAGAATAAACTTCCGATTGCCTCCGTCTTCTTTGTTCAGATTCAGAACGGCATGGGCAGTGGTTCCCGAACCGGCGAAGGAGTCGAGGATAATGGAGTTTTTTGATGTAGCTATTTCTAAAACTCGCCTGATAAGCCTTACTGGTTTTGGCGTGTCAAAGGCTCCATCCTTTTCAAAAAACAAATGCATTTCTTTTTTGGCTTCATCTGTATGGCCAACATCTTCATGTGGCCACCAAGTCCATGGAACTAATCCTTCTGCATCCTCTAAATACATTTTCAACCTGGGAACACCTTTTCCGTTTTGCCCAAAAGTAATTTTATTGGCTTTTCTTAGTTGGAAATAGTTTTCTTCAAGAATTCCCCAGCATCTTCCTTCAGGTGGGAAATGGAGTTTACCATCTGGACCTTCGATAGAATACATTTGGTTAGGTCTATATCCCTGAGCTGTTAATGAAACTGATTGCCAAGGTCCTTTAGGATCATTATCCGGATTCTTATAAAGTTTTTTTTGTTTTTCGTCAATAGGAACTTTGTTCCGGAGCATTTTGAATGCTTCAGGGTTTTTTGAATAAACTAAAATATATTCATGAGAATCACCTATTGATCCTCTATTCTCCCGTGAATATCTTTTTTGCCAAACATTAGTAGCAATAAACTTCGACGGCCCAAAAATTTCATCAAGGATTGTTCTTGCGAATACTACTGAATTATCATCAATTGATAGCCAAAATGAACCCTCCTTAGCCAGCAGCTTATGCAATAGCTTAAGTCGGGGATACATCATGCAGAGCCACTTATCATGTCGGCTGAGGTCTTCCCCCTCCTTGCCTACGGTCTCGCCCAGCCATTTTTTGATTTTGGGGTGGTTGACATTGTCGTTATAGACCCAATTTTCATTGCCGGTGTTGTAGGGCGGATCGATGTAGATGCAGTTGATGCGGCCTTCATACTCGGGCAGTAGACTTTTGAGTGCTTCGAGGTTGTCTCCTTGGATGATTTTGTTTTCGGAGGAGCCCGATTCCGTGTTGAACTCGTATTGCTTCTCGAGTACCCGATAAGGCACTTCCTGATGGTGATTGATGACTTTTTCCTTGCCTATCCAGTGCAGCGTGGGCATATATTTTGAAAAATGGGTTTGGGTAAAAATAGGAAAAAAATAAAATTTAGTACTACTTTTCTTTTTTGAAACAGCGGAAATGAAGTCAAGAGTTTTTATCAAAGTCGGCAAAATCGATTTGGCCATACAATGGGCAGAACAGTCGGTCTTGGCCGATTTTGCAGAAGAGGTTGATCAGCTAAAGGACCTGGAAAAGATTCAGTTTCGGATTTTGGAGGCTGACCCCTTTGAGTTGACTGTGCGAGTGACTCAAGGCAAGCTGCCAGATGGAGGCCAAAAATCAGGAAAAGAACTGTCAGATTTGGCTAAAACGCTTTTCAAAAAGTACTTTCCTTTTCATTCGATATACGCACGACCTATTCCCTACAGGGAAATCCCTGCTGAAGAAATGACGGGGCAGGTAGTAAGTTGGAAGTTGAGTGAGCAAAGGATTTCCCTAGACAAAATTGCTAAAGAGACAGGCATCTCAAAGAAACAGCTTCATGCTTGGGCCAGTGGTGCTGAACCCATGGACGCAGTTGTCCGGGCGATGTTTTATTACCTGCTGAGATAAGAGCTAGGAAGGCGGTTTTCTTTTTCCCTTGAAATTCGTATTAGCTTCGAATTCCCACTTTTTCATTTCATCTTCCTGCTTCTTCCAATCAAGTTTGTGATCCAAATGTGCTTTGAAGAATAGGTATGAGAGAAATCCTAGTGAAATAAGGAACGCAAGAAAAGGAGGCATGATCTGCCAAGGTGCACCTAACCCCAAGTATTTTAAATAATCCAGGATCTTCATGTCTTTCAAATTTGAATCCAACATAAACCAAGCGGCTCAGTAAAAATTGGACGTGTTTTTCTCAAGTCAGAGGACAATGAAAAACGGCCCAAATCGATCAGATTCGCGGTTTATATTTTGGATTCAAAAGAAGAAAAAGAGTCGGAATACGAAAGGACAAAAATGAAGCGGGCCATGTAGGGGCGGATCTAGACCTTTTTTAAAAAAAACAGAAATCAAATTAGACTTTGAAAAAAGGACAATAGTGTGCCCAAAAAACCAGACCTTCCAGGTTTTGAAAACCTGGAAGGTCTTTTCTTGTGAAAATCCGAAGGAAAATCACCCTAAATCCGTACCCCACATAAAGATCAGGAAAAGTACACCCAAGGCAATTCTGTACCATCCGAAGGCAGTGAAACCATGGCTGGAAACGTATTTCAAAAACAACTTCACCGCAATCCATGCAGCAATAAATGCTACTCCTGAGCCCACAGCCAACATTACAATTTGGGCTTGGGTAAATACCAATTCCGATTTGATCAAATCATAGCCTCCCGCAGCCATCATGGTTGGCACAGCTAGTAAAAAGGAAAATTCCGTTGCTTGCTTTTTATCCAAGCCATTGAAAACTCCACCAATGATCGTGGCAGCAGCCCGGGAAGTCCCCGGAACCATGGATAGGCACTGGAATAGGCCAATAAAGAAGGCGTTTTTGTAAGAAATATCCTCCACGTCCACGTGAGTGGCTTTTTGGCTTACTACTTTTTTATCAATGAAAATCAAAATAATCCCACCCAAGATCAGGGAAACAGAAACTACTACAGGATTGAAAAGGTAGCCTTTGATAAAATCATAAGCCAAAAGACCCACAATCGCGGTAGGAATAAATGCAGCCAGTAATTTATAATAAATCGTCAGCGATCGAAAAAAGCGTTTGATATACATTAAGGCAATGGCCAAAATTGCCCCTAGCTGTATGAAAACTTCGAAAGTCTTCACAAACTCATCGTCATGAATTCCCATGGCTGCAGAGGCTAAAATCATATGACCGGTGGAAGAAACAGGTAAAAATTCAGTCAAGCCTTCGACTATCGCGATAATAATGGATTGAAATAAAGTCATTCTTTATAATTAAAATTTGGGCAAAAATAAGAAACCCTGCTTCAGTCACCAGAATTTTTATCAATTGATCTTTTGGGGAGAACGATTTTTTTATTTCTTTTCATAAAATTTAAAAAGCTATGAAGTATTCATTTTTCACCCTTCTTTATTTCTCTCTGATCTTTCATTCCTTTTCCCAAGGTTTTCCCGAGAAAAAAATCGAATCTCGAATCCAGGAGGTCACGCTTTTCTTAAATGGAGCTCAGGTTTTTGAAAAGGCTCAGACCAGCATTCCCGCAGGAGAATCCCTCATTATTATCAAAGGGCTCTCCCCCTATTTGGAAGAGAAAAGCATTCAAGTCAAAGGTTTTGGCAACTTCACCATTCAAGCGGTAAATAAGCGAATGGATTTTTTGTCAGAGAAAGACCAAAGTGAGACTGTTCAAAAATTGCAGGCAGAAATCAACAAATTGGATATCTCCATGCAGCAGGATGCGCTCCGCCTGGAGGTTTTAAAGGAAAAAATCAGTCTGCTGGATGCCAATAAAAATCTACGCGGAAATCAGGGAGGCCCAACAGCTGCCGAATTCAGACAAGCACTAGAACTCTATGATACCGAATTGATGAAAATCAAAACAGAACAAATGAGTTTGGACCAGAAAAGGGCTGAGAAAAGAGTACAGATTAGGCAGTTAGAAAATCAAATTCGCTCCATTCAGGAAAGTAAGCAAGAATCCAAAAGCGAAATCCGGGTTCGTGTCAAGGCCCCATCTGCAGGTAATGCGCAGTTGGAGTTCAATTATTTGGTTGCCAATGCAGGATGGTATCCGAAATACGATGTGCGTGTCAAAAATGTGAATTCGCCAATGGCCATCAATTACAAAGCGGAGGTATATCAAAATACCGGGGTGGATTGGAATCAAGTAAAATTGCGTTTCTCCAACGGGAATCCCAATCAGAGCGGTGTGGCGCCACAGATCGATCGCTGGGACTTGAATTATGCCCGATTAACCGTATTCCAACCCAGAAATACACAGCCTTTTAATGGAACTATCAGCGGGATGGTAGTGAGTGCAAGCGACGGACAACCTATTCCGGGAGTGAGTGTATTGGTCAAAGGCAGCACTGTTGGTACCTCTACCGATTTGGACGGGCGATATAATTTAACCATTCCTCCTCGAGCCGGAAGCTTAATGTTTTCATTTGTTGGCTTTCAATCTCAAGAAGTTCCTATTACAAATCGGCCCACAGTAAATGTTTCTTTGATAGAAGAAGCAACGATGTTGGAAGAGGTAGTGGTAGGTGGAATAAATGAACAACTAAATGGAAGAACAGCTGGAGTCACAGTTAGAGGAGCTACTAGTTACAAGAAAAGCCTTGCATCTTCTATCAATCTTCAAACCACCTTCCAAGAAAATCAAACTACTGTAGAAATTACCGTAAACGAACCCTACACCATCAAAACCAATGGAGAGCGGACTTTAGTTGATTTGAAAAATTATGATATCCCGGCAACTTATCAGTATAAGGTCATTCCAAAGCTGGATAAGGATGTGTTCTTGATTGCTCAGCTGGCAGATTGGAGTCAGTATAGCTTCTTAGAAGGTGAAAGCAATTTATATTTTGAAGATGGCTTTGTCGGCAGATCTATCCTAAATGCCGGAGCTCTGGAAGATACATTGGCTATATCGATGGGAAGGGATAGAAGCATTGTTGTGCAGAGGGAGAAAGTGGAGAGCTTTACCAAGAAAAGAACCATTGGTTCCAATGTGACCGAGTCCAGGGGTTATGAAATTACCCTTAGAAATAATAAGTCCCAAGCTATCAGTATAGAAGTGAAGGATCAAATTCCTGTTTCGGTGAACTCCAACATATCTGTATCTGCCATTGAACTATCCGGCGGAAAATTAGACAGCGATACTGGAATCATTTCCTGGCAAATCACAGTTCCTCCTGGATCTCAACAAAAACTAGGATTTCAATATGAGGTGAAGTATCCTAAAAATGAAAAAGTGATTTTAGATTGATTTTATGAAAAAATTTAGATCAAACGCTAGTCGTGCAGATTGGGCGAAAAGGGTGTCGCTACTATATATTTTCTTTTCCGTAATTGGAATAGGCTTTAATGTTTTCAAATTAAACTTTCTGTTTAAAATTAAAAGAGGAGAGGATTTTTATCAAATGGATGCAGAGTTGATTGATCACTTTGATCAATTATTTGGGATTACTTTAATTGGACTATATATCGCTTTTATGATCCTATTTATCATGTGGTATAGAAGAGCCTATTTCAATCTCCACCAAAAGTTCAATTACCTCCAATTGTCTGAAGGTTGGGCTGCCGGTGCTTGGTTTGTTCCAATTTTAAACCTCTTTAGGCCTTATGTAATCATGAAAGAAATGATAGAGGAAAGCGCCAACTACTTAAAAAAGACAGGGGTGATTGTTCCTACTCAAGCCAATAAAATTCTTGCCCCGTGGTGGACATTTTTCTTGCTTGCTATGATTTTGGGAAGAATTTTGTGGAAAATGCAGGCTGAAGATATAGATGAATTAATCCATATGACTGAGCTACTTATTGTAAGCTTTGGGGTAGATATCCTTGCCTACTTTTTCACTTGGAGATTGATTAATTATTATGCTCAAAGGGAGAAATTAACGGAAATAGCTGAAAAGGAATTAGAGATTGTAAACCATACAAGTTCTTCTCCTGAAAATGAAATGCTTACTATTTAAAAAAGAGGCTGTCTCAAAAGTGCAATATGTCACATTGAGCGAAGTCGAAATGTAGGCCACAACGATATAAATGGCCTACGACTCCCTGCCTACCGTCAGGCAGGCGCTCAGGCTGACACTAGAGCTATTTATGAGACAGCCTCATATCTTTTTACTCAACCTTATCTAAGGTCATCTCAAAAAACTGAATCCAACGGTCTCCCATATTATATTCACCGATTTCAAACCACTGCCCTTTTTCATTGAGGGTAATAATGTATCTGACTTGCTCATTTGGAAACCAATAAAATTTCCCTTCTTTCATTTCAGCCTTGAAAGTTCCTTTTTGGCCACTCTGTAGGTAGGAGGAAAATTCGAATTTATTTTCTCCCGTTTTTGGGCTGATCATGGCAAGAGCATGGTGAATCACCTTCCCGTCCGAAACTCCTTTTCCTTCTATCTGAAGATGTGTCCCACTAAGTTGGAATTTTACTTCCTCTGTTTGTTCAAAGGTATATCGATTTTGATCCTGTGAGATCATCCATCCAGACCCCTCCCATTTTCCTTCCAAAAAGGAAAGCGCCTTCATCTTTTCCTGAATTTCCGGATTTAATTCATATTGCTGTCCAAATGCATGAATTGAAATCCCTAGACTAAGTAAAATCAAGCTGAGAATTTGAGTTAGATTTTTCATTTGTAAATTGGTTTATATTATAAACTGAATAAAGAAATTTTTTTAGCTGATATAATTTTTAAGATTTTCCACATACGCCTCAAAGGCCTTCACACCTTTCTGAGTAATCTTGCAGGTAGTCAAAGGTCTTTTGCCACGAAATGATTTTTCGATCGCCAGATAGCCTGCCTTTTCCAACTTATCCAACTGTACAGAAAGATTTCCCGCAGTGGATTCTGTCTTTTCCTTGATAAAGGTAAATTCCGCCTCTTCCACACTTAAAAGAAGGGACATGACTGCAAGCCGCAACTGTGAATGTAATAGAGGATCTAATGGCTTAAACTCGCTCACGATACTGTTTTTTGAGGTAATATCCGGGTGCAAGATAACCCAAAAGGATTGCAAAACCGGACAGTAAATACTGTTCTGAAACCGGCAACATAAAACTGATTACTGCCGCAACCAGCAATAATAGACCTCCGCCTTTGACGATTTTAGCTTTAATCAAAGCTCCTGTTACAAACATTCCAATACCCGCCAAAATCAAAATGATAGGGTTTTGATTGAAGGAAATAATAGGCATAAAAGCCAGGATGATGATAATCCCCACGAATACCGTAATCCAAAGCTGGTTGATCACATCAGAAATATGAGATTTAACCCTTGCTTTTCTTGATAGTTGCATACCCTTCCAGAAACTGATAAAGGCAGCAGGCACCACTAACAACCATACGATATAAGGATATTCATAGCCAAGATTAAATAGTATATAATGGCCAAAATTACACAAGGCTATCACCCAGCCCCATAAGAGCATTTGAAACCCACCGTCCCCGGCTGTTTCTCTTTTTGCATTTGAAATCATCTCCGTTATAATCCGGAGCGATTCAGAACCTGAAAGTTGTTTTTCCATAGTGTCAGATAATTGATCTTCGAGACAAATATAAATAGGTTTATTTTATAAACCATTCTATAATTATTTTTTTAGAGAGAAAATAATTGATTTACTTGCTTAAAATTCAGACCCTAACAGCACATGAAATGCCGGTAAGGAAAAATCTCACACAACTTGTCCCGTCCGCCGCGGCGGATAGGGAGGAGGATGCCCCGATAAATCGGGGTAGGGCATTCCATCTGATCTATAAAAAACAAGTTATAAACAGATGAAAAACATTTTCAAAGCGGAAATTACCGAAGAGCTAATCGACCGAATCAACCGATTAAATCCCGATACTCAACCAATATGGGGTAAAATGAAAGTTGATCAAATGCTGGCACATTGTGCGGTTGCATACGAAATGGCCTTCACAGATAAGCATCCCAAACCCAATGCTTTGATGCGCTTTTTGCTCAAAACTTTTGTGAAAAATGGGGTGGTCAATGAGAAACCTTATCCTAGAAATGCCCGAACAGCACCTGTTTTCATTATTTCAGATAGAAGAGATTTTGAAAGAGAAAAGAATCAATTGATTACTTATTTACGGAAAACTCAAAAATTCGGCGAAGATCATTTTGAAGGAAAAGAATCACCTTCTTTCGGGCCCATGACCGCTCAGGAATGGAATAATTTGTTTTACAAACATTTGGATCATCACCTTACTCAGTTTGGTGTTTAGCTAACCATAAAAGTATTAAATGATCATCATGGCCCCATGGTCTCCTGAGATCATTTGACCCTAATGAATTAATAGTTTTACACATTTTTTATTTTTAGTTGAACTTCTTATTATCGCGAATCAGTAAAATCTCTCGAAATGAAACAACTTTTAGGAATTCTTCTTTTTTTCTCTTTGACCTCGGCATTTGGACAGGACAACGCTCTTCTAAAATTGGAAGCCAAAAGAGCTTGGGAGAGAGGCTTCTATCAATCAATGCGATTCCCAAGGGAAGCATTAAGAAGTAAAACCGGGGGTTATGTGAGTTTGGCCTTGAAATTTGATTCTACAGGTGCAATCGATAGTTACCGCCTTGATCAGGAAGACAAAGCTTTTTTCAATAAGGAAGTTCTGAAAGGATTTGAGGCTGCTCAAAAAAATTGGAATCCGATCATTGTAGATGATAAAGATCTAAATCAGGAATATCTCCTAGTTTTTAGTTTTGAAATGTTGAGCGAGGAAAAGGAATCAAATAAAAATCGTGCAATCCGCTACGTGCAAAAAAATAAACCTGAGAAGGCATTTAAAATTGTCAATAGATTGGTTCAGGACTATCCATTCGACCAGGAATTTTTAAGGTTTCGCTCCCAAATACACCGGCAACTGGGACAAGAACAAGAGGCAACAGCAGATCTTTTAAAAGCTCAAAATCTGGAAAGCAGTATTATTTCTTCCCTGTCTTTTAAGGTTTTTGGAGTTACCAGCACCCGACAGATTTCCGGACAGACTTTTTAAGAGTTAAGTTCTTTTCAAGGCGCTAATAATCAGGAAGTGATGGAAAGTATCAAAATAATATTTGGCAAAAAGCTAAAAATCTTAATTTCCTAATTATTTTTTTGATACAGGTACTAACTTAATAGGTTTTGCTGCGTTAGATTATTAAATTCATACGCAACCAAATTCAATTAACATGAAAAAGCTACTTATTTTATCCATTTTTCTCTTGAATTTTTCATTAGGGAGCATGGCACAAAATTCAGAAGGAACCCAGGAGTTTAATAAATTCATGTCCAAAAATCTCCAATATGGTAGTGAACTGAGGTCGGAGCGCATTGAGGGGCCAGTAACATTTGTTATTCAATTTGATGAAAGTGGAAAATTGAAACAAAGCCCAATGCTAGTAGCAGGAAACAAAATGCTTGAAGAGGAGGTAACAAGAACCTTTGACAAATTAATTGCTCAAGGTGGCCCTGCTTTGGTAGGTCCTGAATACTTTGGGCAGGAATATTTACTGACGGTTCAATTTAAATTAGCGGGAACGGAAAAAACCGGCTTTTATATCCCAGAAAGATCAGAGTCTGCAGCCCGTGTTCTTGAAAGGCTGAACAGAAAAATTGCCGAAAACCCTTATTTCGTAAATTATTATAAAGAAAGAGCAGCATTCTATGAAAATATGGGTAACTCGATTCTTGCTGACTTGGACAAAAAACAAGCTGAGCTACTTGAAAGCAAGCAATTGACAACTATACTGGTTGTTGGGTATGGAAGCAGGAGCAAATCCCTCTCAGCGGAATAAATTTTAGCAATTAAAAAGCCATTCCAGGGAATAGCATCGGGTGCTTATTTAGAAAATTTGTAGAAATTTTCATATTACCCAATCACTTTCAACGATGAAACTATGTATAAAAAACTAGTCCTACCACTCATTTTTTTGGGTCTAATTTCCTGTGGAAAACAAGAAAAAAAGGAGTTCTCTGATTCTGAATCAGAAGATGAAACGGGGCAAGTAGCTATGGGAGATTTTCCAGATGCAATAGAAATACCTATTGAATCAGGAGATAACTCTCAAAACTCTTTAGATTGGGAAGGAACCTACAGGGGTATTTTACCCTGTGCAAACTGCGAAGGAATAGAAACCAAAATCACACTTTCTGCCAATGGGACTTATGAATACAAAGCGTCCTATTTGGGGAAAAATGATGCATTGGAAGAGTCTTACACAGGCCCATTTGTTTGGGATGAAAAAGGAAGCGAAATCACACTTGCAGGATTAGGGGAAGCTTCAAGAAGATACAAGGTAGGAGAAGGCAAAATTTGGCATTTGGACAATGAGGGAAATGTCATCAAGGGCGATCTTGCTCAAAGGTATATTCTGAAGAAAGAATAATTACTTAAAACGGACGATCTTGCCATGGGCCTTTGAGGTCATCTCTTGTGGGATGGCCTCTGTTATTTCATTGTACAGCAGTTCCACCAGTTTTTGTTTCAAAAAACTTCTATTTAGAATAATACTCACTTCCCTAGTCGGTGGGAGTCCCTCAAATGGTCTTAATCTTGACTTTTCCTCATCAGATAATTCAAACGTAGCCAACTCCGGAAGCAGAGTCATTCCCTGATAGCGATTGACCATATTTTTTAAGCCTTCCAAGGATCCACTCTCATAATGGAAATTTTGATGCCCGCTAGTGCTCTGATCACAAAAATTAATCACCTGATCCCTGAAACAATGCCCCTGCTGCATAATCCAGAGCTCCTCTGATTTAATTTGGTTGGCCTTTATTTCTTTTTGTGCTAATAGAGGGTGATTTTTGGATAGGTAAGCATAGAACTTTTCATAAAACATGGGTTTTTCCACAATCCCGGACTCCCCGAGTGGTGTCACAATAATACCCATGTCCAGTTCATCGTTTTTCAGTCTTTTAACCACCTCTTCGGTAACCATTTCCTGAACATCCAACTTGACATTGGGATACTTCTCCAGAAAACTCCTCACAAATCGGTACAAAAGATAAGGTGCTAGGGTTGGAATAATTCCCAATTTGATAGTACCAGAAATATCACCCTTCAGCTGAGCCACCAACTCCAAAACGCCTCTACTTTCAGATACCACCTTTTTCGCCTGAGCGATAATCTGCACTCCAATCTCAGTAGGAATAACAGGCATTTTACTTCTATCAAAAAGTATAACTCCAAGCTCGTTTTCCAATTTGGAAAGTTGAGCACTCAAAGTTGGCTGCGTTACAAAACAAGACTCAGCTGCCTGGCCAAAATGCCTGTGTTTATCCACAGCTATTAGGTATTCGAGTTGTTGAATGGTCATAGTCAAAAATACTTTCTTTACTAATATAGAAAAAGGCTCAAGAGTTCAGCCAACTCAAAAAATCATCTATCACTTATTTTTCATCTGTTTATATTTTGATTTTTAGAGGTCAGATGGAATGCCCTACCCCGATTTATCGGG
>NZ_VLOG01000018.1:0-5381 GCF_007655305.1 Algoriphagus algorifonticola | reverse complement strand
ATGCCCTACCCCGATTTATCGGGGCATCCCCTTGTGTGAGATTTTTCCTCATGGGCATTTCATGTGTCTATAATTGATTTTCAAAGGTTACATAGCTTGTCCCGAACTTGATTCGGGAGAATCTCGCGTTTTTGATAGTCATCTCTGTGCGTAACGGCTACTTCATGCTCGATTTCATCAATTCATCCCTACAATAGCATTCCTATCAAACAGTGTTTCGCTTTCCTCAGGAATTACAGTATTTTAATATATGGATATCCGCTTTCTTACCAGTAACAACAAAATACGGCTTATTGTCTGATAAAAGGATCAGAATCACGGAACCTTCGGTCTTCGGTCATCGGTCTTCCAATCGGTCAAGCAAATAAAATAAGGCAACAGGCATGATTGCGGCTAATCAGATTTTAATAAACAATAATGCATTCAAACCCAATAACCTATCATCATGTCAAAACAATCTTTTTCCAGAAGAAAATTTCTCGGTACCAGTCTACTTACCGGAGCAGGACTCAGCCTTGCTCCTCAATTCGGATTTGCTAAAACTATTAAGCCAAACCCACAAACCATTCGATTGGGTTTTATTGGTGTAGGACGACAGGCCATGGGCTTGCTCAATAGAATGATGAGCATTGAAGGAGTTGATGTCTTAGCAGCTGCAGATGTTTACGAGATCAAAAGAAGGAGATTTGAACAGCGCGTTCAAAAAGTATATGCTGATCAAAAAAAGACAGCTCCACCCTTCAATTTATACGAGGACTACCAGGAACTCTTAGCCAATCCGAATATTGATGCAGTAGTCATTGCCACCCCAGATCATTGGCATGCGAAAATTGCAATAGATGCATGCAAAGCGAAGAAAGATATCTACCTCGAAAAGCCCTTAACATTTACCGTATTTGAAGGTCAGGAATTGGTCAAAGCAGTAAGGGAAAATGCAATCGTTTTGGCAGTTGGAAGTATGCAGCGCTCTGCAGTGAACTTTCAAACCGCAGCTCATCATGTGCAAAAGGGAAGATTGGGAAAAATTAAACAAGTCCTAGTCCATGTAGGAGATAATCCTCATCCCAAGCCTTTTGATTTAACTCCTGAAGCGATTCCAAGCGGATTAAATTGGGAAAAATGGCTGGGCCCAATTCCAGAAATACCGTATCACCCGAATTTAAACCCGCCTATTTCCTTAAATCCGGAGGAGAATGAAAAACTCTGGGCAGCCTGGAGATGGTTTGAAGAAACCGGCGGTGGACTGATGACCGATTGGGGAGCGCATATGATTGATGTGGCTCAATGGGGGTTAGGAATGGACAGAAATGGACCTGTGAAAGTTATCCCAGCTACCGAAGGAAAGCCTCTCACTTATCAATATTCAGACGGAATAGAAATGTTGATAACTCCGTTTGATGAGGGAAGACAGGGAGTGAAGTTTATGGGAGAAAAAGGCTGGATTAAGGTCTCAAGAGGAAATTACGATACTTCAATCCCTGAATTAGCCTTGGATAAGAGTTCAGATAATTTTTCATTCAATCAACATCATGTGGATTTCATTGAATCCATCAGAAGGAGAAAAGACCCTATTGTTCCGGTAGAAATCGGCCATAGCACTTGTACGGTTTGCACTATTGGAAATATCGCTAAGAAGTTGGGAAGACCTCTGGATTGGGACCCAATCAATCAAAATTTTGGGAAGGATTATGAAGCCAATACCCATTTGCACTATACCTATCAAAATAATATAGACTTAACCTAAGCAAGCAATTTCTATGAAGATAAATAATACATTCCTAATGTGGATAACTCTCTTTGGAATCAGTTTTTCCTGCTCTCAAAAGAGGGAGTCAATATTGATTCAAGATGAGTTGAAAGAAGACTTATCCACATTTGTGGCTAACCCCCAATTGGTGGAAGAGCAGCCCATCAATCAATTGCAAATAGGGGATTCCGCTCCTCCATTCAACCTTCCAGCTGTAGATGGAAAATACTATAGTCTGGATGATTTTGGGGATTATGATGTATTGGTGGTCAATTTTACCTGTAATCACTGCCCAACAGCGCAGGCCTACGAAGACAGATTTATCCAAACTGTGGATAAATACAAAAATGAGTCTGTAGCTTTTGTAGCAATATCCTCCAATAGCCCCATTGCCATTCTTCCTGAAGAATTGGGTTACACAGATTTGAGTGATTCATTTGAAGAAATGGGCATCCGTGCTGAAATGAAAAATTTCAATTTCCCTTACCTCTATGATGGGGATACGCATGAGTTTTCCACAGCCTATGGCCCAACTGCAACCCCACATGTTTTTGTTTTCGACAAAAACAGGAAGTTGACTTATTCCGGAAGGATCGATCGTTCTGAAAAGCCCGGAACTGCCAATGCGGAAGACTTACATCAGGCAATAGACTTTACTTTGAAAGGAGAGGCACTACCTGCGGATCAGGCTCAAACCCCGGCATTCGGTTGCTCCATGAAATGGGCATGGAAAAATGAATACACTATCAAAATGAACAAGGAATGGGAAGAAAAACCTGTGACATTGGAAAAGTTATCCACATCGGGATTGGCGGATTTACTTCAAAATAAAACGGATGAACTGATGCTGGTAAATTTCTGGGCCACCTGGTGCGGGCCTTGTATCATGGAGTATCCTGAATTCATCACCATGCAAAGAATGTATGGGGAGCGAGATTTCCAGTTTGTCTCCATCTCCATGGATAGTCCGGATCAAGAAGCCAAAGCTTTGAAATTCCTCAAAGGAAAAGCCTCTGCTTTGCCTAATTATATCATGGATACAAAGGATAAATATGAGGTGATCGATGTAGTCGGAAAAGAATGGGATGGGAGTTTACCCGTCACATTATTGATAGAACCAGGAGGAAATATTTATTACAAAAAACATGGCCCTATTAATGACTTACTCTTGAAACAAAAAATAGTGGATCATCCGATGATAGGGCGGTATTATTAGACTAGAAAATTGAAAACCATCCAGTTAGGATGGTTTTTTTATGATTAGACTTTATTTAAAGCATTTTTCCAATTAAATTGAGTCAAATACAAAATTAGCTATGTCAGATCTTAAAGACCTTTCCCTCCTGCTTTATACGAACTCCAGACTTTTAATTCAGGCTTTCCAATTGAGGCTTAAAGAACTGGAATTGACTTATCCACAATATTTAACTCTTTCTGTGCTTTGGGAAGAAGATGGTCAGTATGTCAATCAAATAGGTGAAAAATTGGAATTGGACTCCGGGACTTTAACTCCCTTGATCAAAAAACTGGAATCTCAGAATTATGTTAAGAGAATTCGAAGCGAAGCCGATGAAAGAAAGGTTAAAGTGGAATTGACCTATCCTGGGAAAAGTCTTCAAAGCAAGGTGGAAACCATTATTCAAAATTTAGAAGCTGAATTCGAGCAAATTGACAGTTTGGATATCTCAAAATTGAACAAGCAGCTACAAGACTTGTTTAGTGAGTTAAAAACAGCCAAAAAATAATATGGAAAAACTGAATATCGATTACACTGCAGTAGCAATCAACACAGGAGGAAGAAAAGGACATGTTCGAACCGAGGATGGCAAAATAGACCTAGATGTATCCATGCCTAAGGAAATTGGTGGAGATGGAGAGAAAACCAATCCTGAGCAATTATTCGCTGCTGCTTATGCATCTTGCTTCGGTGGTGCCTTGGGTGCAGTTGCCGGGAAAACAAGTTTAAGAGATTCAGAAATCAAGGCCAAAGTACATCTAGGGAATTATGGGCCAAATAGCTTTGGTTTGGCAGTAGATATTGAGGTGAAAATCCCTCATGCAGAATCCTTGGAGCATGCACAAAAATTGGTTGAAGCAGCGCATGAAGGTTGCCCTTATTCCAAAGCCACTCGCGGGAATATTGAGGTCAATGTGAAGGCGGTTTAAGTGTAAGAATTAGGCTATAAAACAAGGTTCTTGTTTTTAGTTGGGGGTGTCGAAACCTAATGCTGATGAAATTTGGCAAAAAGGCATCGACTCCCTGCCTCTCGTCAGGCAGGCGCTCAGCCTGACATTCGACTCCCGGCTTAAGGAAGGCAGGAGCTCAACCTGACATCTCGTATCTAACTTCTCGCCTCTCGACTCTAATTTCTAATAACAACCACTCCTTTTCCGAGCATTTTTCTATCTAATATAGCCTGCAAAGCTTCCGGTGCTTCTTCCAATGAATATTTCCGGCCGATATGCTGTTGAATCTTTCCTTCTTGAATCCACTGCATTAATTGTCTGATATTCTGAAAACTTTTTTCAGATTCCAGTTTGGAGAACTGCCCCCAAAACACTCCCATGATAGAGCATCCTTTCAATAGGGGTAGATTCATTGGGATTTGAGGAATTTCTCCGTTTGCGAAACCCACGATCAAATACCTTCCTTTCCAGGCCATACCCCGTAAAGCTGCTTCGGTAAAATTTCCTCCAACAGGGTCATACACTACGTCAACGCCTTTTCCACCGGTCAACTCTTTGATTCTATTCTTAAGGTCCTCCTTTTCATAATTGATCGTTTCCGAAGCACCTTTCTTTTTGCATAAATCCAACTTTTCTTGGGAAGATGCTGCCGCAATGACATTGGCTCCGAGTAACGTCCCTAATTCAACCGCTGCAAGCCCTACTCCACCTGCCGCTCCTAGCACCAATAAGGTTTCTCCTTCCTTGAGTTGTGCCCGATCTTTTAAGGCATGAAATGAGGTGCCATAGGTATATAAGGTGGTGGCAGCAATTTCGGCAGGTAAACCAGGAGGTAAAGGAAAAACACGGTCAATATCCACTGCAACCTTTTCAGCAAAGCCACCCCATCCACATAAGGCCAAAACTGAATCGCCAAGCTTAAATTGCTTAACTCCCTCTCCAACCTCAATAACTTTTCCTGCCACTTCTCCTCCTGGAGAGAAAGGTAATTCTGGTTTGAATTGATATTTATTTTGAATGATCAGTACATCAGGAAAATTTACCCCACATGCCTCCACCTGAATTACTATTTGCTTGGCAGCTGCTTTGGGATCTGACAAATCCCCATAGATTAGGGATTCCGGCATTCCGTGTTCTTGACAAATAATCGCTTTCATAAGATCTTTTGCTTTCTACTAAGTAATCAATTTTAAAGCTCTTTACCATGGATAGGGCCGGTTTTTGTTAATTCTTAAATCTATTTGAGAATAAGCTTAATTCGACTTTCTAGGTAAAACAAACAAAGCGCCGCTGAGAGCTACTTTTTTAAAACCGCAAAGAGAAGATAGAAAACATAGCTTCATACGTACTTTGCCTCTATAATCCTTTGCGGGAGATCAAAAATAACAAACATCGAACATCGAATGATGAATAATGAAGTGACGACAACTCTAAACAGCGATCCCCT
>NZ_VLOG01000017.1:43004-137560 GCF_007655305.1 Algoriphagus algorifonticola | reverse complement strand
ATCGACCGAAGGGAGATTCATGAGCACCATTGAATATAATTTCTTAGCGAACTAAATTGGTACATTCCTTTAGGAATCACAGCTCGCTATCTGCAAATCCTTATGAGTATGGCGTTGTGAATTGCTTTCAAATTGGTACATTCCTTTAGGAATCACAGCCGATCTGTTAACAGTAACTCAATATCTTAGGTTGTGAATTGCTTTCAAATTGGTACATTCCTTTAGGAATCACAGCGAAAGATCGGGAGGGCAAGGATGTCTTGATGTTGTGAATTGCTTTCAAATTGGTACATTCCTTTAGGAATCACAGCGGAGCTATCGGGATGACTCCTATCCAGCTCGTTGTGAATTGCTTTCAAATTGGTACATTCCTTTAGGAATCACAGCACATCCGTCACATTCTGGGAAACAGCTATGGTTGTGAATTGCTTTCAAATTGGTACATTCCTTTAGGAATCACAGCCCCTTTTCAAAAGCCTCTTTAAATCCTGCTGTTGTGAATTGCTTTCAAATTGGTACATTCCTTTAGGAATCACAGCTGTATCCAAAAGTCTGCAATATGTAAAGCGTTGTGAATTGCTTTCAAATTGGTACATTCCTTTAGGAATCACAGCTTTCTCAAGGATAATCTGGAGGACTATCCGGTTGTGAATTGCTTTCAAATTGGTACATTCCTTTAGGAATCACAGCGGAGCTAGAAATCTGAAAGTGAGAGACATTGTTGTGAATTGCTTTCAAATTGGTACATTCCTTTAGGAATCACAGCCCTTCAGTTTCGCCGTTTTTGATGCGGGAGTTGTGAATTGCTTTCAAATTGGTACATTCCTTTAGGAATCACAGCAACCCTTTCGATCCTGTGACGGAACCCGTGGTTGTGAATTGCTTTCAAATTGGTACATTCCTTTAGGAATCACAGCCTACGCCGCTCAAAAAGACATCAAAAAAGAGTTGTGAATTGCTTTCAAATTGGTACATTCCTTTAGGAATCACAGCGTGGTGATCTGGAAATAAAGGGATGATAGTGTTGTGAATTGCTTTCAAATTGGTACATTCCTTTAGGAATCACAGCAAAGAAATGGCTAGAGTAACAAAGAAAGGGTTGTGAATTGCTTTCAAATTGGTACATTCCTTTAGGAATCACAGCCTGTATTTTCGCACGGATGTTCGGTACATGTTGTGAATTGCTTTCAAATTGGTACATTCCTTTAGGAATCACAGCATAGGATTTAGCCTGGAAGAATGCCTGAATGTTGTGAATTGCTTTCAAATTGGTACATTCCTTTAGGAATCACAGCAAAAACAGAAACGAAGTCAAGTTCAGCTATGTTGTGAATTGCTTTCAAATTGGTACATTCCTTTAGGAATCACAGCGTTCTTTCGGGATTATGGAGGAACGATTGTGTTGTGAATTGCTTTCAAATTGGTACATTCCTTTAGGAATCACAGCCTCCACACAATGAAGAATAACTTCCAGTCAGTTGTGAATTGCTTTCAAATTGGTACATTCCTTTAGGAATCACAGCGAATGAACTGAGGAAAGGACTGAGCTACAGTTGTGAATTGCTTTCAAATTGGTACATTCCTTTAGGAATCACAGCTACAGTCAGGGCTGGTACAAGATGCGCCTCGTTGTGAATTGCTTTCAAATTGGTACATTCCTTTAGGAATCACAGCTTCGTGCCGGGCTCATCCTCGAATTAAACGGTTGTGAATTGCTTTCAAATTGGTACATTCCTTTAGGAATCACAGCGGCCTCAGAGATTATCCAAAGTGGATTTGAGTTGTGAATTGCTTTCAAATTGGTACATTCCTTTAGGAATCACAGCTTATCCCTACAAAAGGAAAGGTAACGCTTGTTGTGAATTGCTTTCAAATTGGTACATTCCTTTAGGAATCACAGCATACCCCACGCTAAGTGGCTGGTATGCTGTTTTTTATGTGCTATTTTAGGATTAAAAAATTTATTGGAACTGAAGAGTGAAATGTGGAAATAGGTAGGTTTTATCTTTTCCAAAGTTTAGAACTTTGGAAAAGCTTCAATTTAAAATAACTCTAATTGCTGAGTAGGTGGTTCAGTCTCTTGCTTACTTGTCCCAAAAAACACCTCCATCATCCCAAACTGCTTATCAGTAATTGACATGATTCCTACTTTCCCCTTGGGAGGTAGGTTTTTCTTAGTTCGCTTTATATGCACATCGGCATTTTCCCTACTGGCACAGAAGCGCATATAAATCGAAAACTGAAACATGGCAAAACCATCGTCCAACAACTTTTTCCGGAAAGAAGTAGCAACTTTCCTATCCTTACGGGTTTCCGTAGGCAAATCAAAAAAAACTAAAACCCACAAACTCCTATACTGATTAAGTCTTGAAAAATATTTTTCATCCATATTCAGGGTAAATAATTTTTCGACTGATTCCGGCAAAACACTCAAACAATGAGGAAGTCGTTCTTGAAGCAGCCACCATCAGCGGACTTTTTTGCCCATCGATTCGCACATCCAATGCGGGGATACTCAGCAATTCCTTTTTGATGGAAGTGGTCAATTCAGAAATATCATCTTCCGTCTCTACCAAATGGCTAACCACTAAATCCACGTAGGGCCGATATGGCTCCATGATATCATCTGCTAAGCAGTAAGCATTGTATTTATTCCGATGCCAAATTCCCAAACCCGGAAACATGCCTGAAGAAACCAATGCACGGGCAATCACAGCCCTTAAGATTGCATATCCATAGTTGAGCAGATTATTGGGAGGAATTCCTGCCTGTGCTCGATTAAAATCAGGGATATCAAATAAGTTTTGCCAATAAATGGCAGCAGCTTGGGCTTCATGATTGCCGCTGTCTCCAGAGCTTACATTCTTGGCTAAATAATAAAGACGCGGTGAATCTTTTCCTTTTTCTTTGAGATGGGCTGCCTGGTTTTGGATTTTAGCTGTGACTGTCTGTTGCCAGAGGTTTTTCTTGAGTGGCTGAGAAGCTTGGATTTGGAAGCGAATCCGTTCGGTTTGTTCGGAATGACCGTGCATTGGAAGAAGTAGGCCTTCCGGAAGGTGTTGACTATTACACGTGATAATGGCCACTTTTTTCTCTGTGAGCTTGGCAATCAGGCCATGGGTTATGGTGACTTGTTGGTTCTCCAACACTATCATTCCCAGGTCTTCGATAGGAACCATACGGGCTTCCTTTTCGGTTTCAGGAAATGAAATATGCAATTGTTCGTTTTTGGTACTGAGATAGGCGGGATTTCCGAAAAATAGAGTTCTTTTGATCATGTTTATAAGGTTTACCGAGAGTTAACTTTTCTAAATTTTTAGAACTTTAGAAAAGTTTTCCGATCTACTATTCCAAACTTTTATTCATCAACCATTCTTTTTTCACTTCCATCATATTTCTCACATGTCCCCAACCATCAAAGAAATTAGTGAAATAATCTCTTTCTAAATTTGAAGGCTTGTTGAGATCTTGATATGCATGCCAACTTGACCACTTCCAATCCTGATGAACTTTGACAAAGCCATGCTTCACTGGGTTGAGGTGGATATAAAGGAAAGTCTCTTGCCATTGGCGCTCGTCGAGAATGGGGGTTCTTTTAAAGTTCTTAATAAATAAACTTCCTCTTCTGCTATAAACTTTATTAAAAGACTGAGTGTAAGAACTAAAGAAGTTAGCAAATTGCTTAGAGATTAACTTTTCCAAAGTTTCGAACTTTGGAAAAGTTGACTTCAATTCGTCCTCCAGCTTCACGCCAACTAGTAAATGAAAATGGTTAGGCATCAGGCAATAAGCATAAGTATCTACCACTCCACCCAAATACTTTGCGTATTGCTTTAAAAAGAATCTATAATTTTCCTCTTCTTGAAAGATTTGCTCTATTCCATTGGCGTGATTGTAGATATGGTAGGATTGACCTGGTTCCATCGGTTAAGTTTTTTTGACTAGCATATTAAAGCTCTTCCAAAGTTTTAGAACTTTGGAAGATCACAATATAGAACCTATAAATCTCGATTTCCAATAAGATATTCTCCTTGATATTCACCTAACAATAGACTTCATACGACTGCCATTATTCCTTTTAAACCTTTAATTTAATCCCTCCATCTAACCCAAAAATAAATTCCTTTCCTTCAATGGCGAAATTGAAATTTGAAGGTGTTAGTAGTAATCTTGGGGCAATAAAGTCAGGACTAAAAGATGAAAACCCATCCTTACCCTTTGTGCCAAAAACATCTTTAGGAAAGTCAATAGAAAGCTTTTGATCGTCTCTACCCTCCAAGTGATGTTGGAACTGAATTTTACTTTGATTTGCATCCGCCAGCTTTTTGACAAAATAGAGCCGAGCAGACAACTCTTTATTTTCTAATCCTTTTAGTTCTTTTATTTCTGAATAATAAATCAATACTTTTTGTCCAACTTGAAAAACGTGATACAAATCAACCTCTTCTAGATTTTTTCCTGAACCAATTTTTATTCTTTTTTCAAAAAAATCTTCAAGTTTGTAACTACCATTTAGCTTTCCAACTTTAGATGCTTCAAAAAGGTTGATTGGAACTATCTTTCTTTGGTGGATTCCTTTATAATACCCAAAAGCATAATTATCTCCAGAATTGGTGTAATAGATATTCTTGTAATCATATTTAGACTTATAGGTCTGCTCCTTTAGCTCTGTTATATTATCCGCATCAAGAAATCCCCTACCTGCTTTAACCCTGACTCTAATTCTTCTAATAATTTTACCATTAAAATCTCTCAACTCTGAAAGTGAGATTCCAGAAGCAATTTGATTTTGAATGTGGGTTTTTATAAATGGATCAACTATAACATCTTTATCTATTTTTAAATCTGTTATTGGCTTTCTTCCAACTAACCACATTTCATCCTTACCATTAACCTGGCTATACAGAAAACTCCCATCATCATCTCTTTTCGGCCCACCATTCTCACTTCTTTGAACGACTTTTATTTTACCGTAAAATGTATCCAAATGAAGTTGTCCCCGTACAGAATCGCCTGTAGCAACTTTTGGGACTTTTTTCCCTTCCAAATCCAAGATCAAATTTCCATTTTTATCTCTTAGCCAAACAACTCTACCTCTTTTCCTGACTAATTTTCTACCAGGAGAAAAAGCTTGATCTTTATTGGGTACATTATTGATAAGAATTTTTTGTTTTATACCATCAAGCATATGATGACCAAATCCCTCAAACGGAGCAATTGGATAATCTTTAAATTGGCTGTTTTCACTATCTAAGAAGTACTTTTGTAAAATAGCTTCTCTCTCAGCTGCTTTCGGTATCAAAGTCAATACTGCTGCATCAATTGCATGATGATAATGTTTACCTCTATCCTTTGATTCTTCTTTAGGCTGAATTCCATAAATTTTTCTAAATAATGAAGTTACGGTTCCCTTTTGAACATCAACTCTATTAAAAACCGTTTTCAAATAATGAAAAGCATATTTAGCAATTAATTGGCTATCTATTAATTGACTGTTTTTAAAACCTGTTGGAACATCTTTTCTTGTGAATCTATCAAGTTTGTTTTTCCAATAATCCAATTCCATTTGAAGCATGTGCTTTTTCCGAATAGCATCATCTTTTGTCGCCTTATCTATTGCTCCTCTTGACTTGGATTTCGCTATTTCAATTTGGTTATATAAAGATTCCACCCTTTTCTCCCAATCAACTAACTGGGGCTTTATTGCTTTTCCCTCGGAGGTATCTTTATCATAATTTGGAAGTTCAACTGGTAGATTATTCTTTTTTACATCCGTATTATACTTAGCGTAACAAACTGTCAAGTTTGCTAAAGAATTATCAAATGATTTGCTTCTGGGTATAGTGTGTTCAAAGTGAATAATATTTTTATCAAATAGTTTTGTTAGAGGAATTAATTCACCTGTATACATACATTTACACCCTTGTTCCTTCCAAAGTCTAAACTTCTTCACATCATCTTTTGTAGCAAGAATTTCTTTCCAAAATTCATTAGGGTCCGAGCTTTGTTCTGTCCAAAGCCTTAGTTTTTCTCTATCTGTCTGATTATCTGGGTCTGCATTACCCCTAAAATCTGGATCTTTAATTAATTGAGAGATCGCAAATGCAATTTCTCGATTTTCATTCTCTCTATTTCTTTGATAGGTTTCAATTGCCCATCTCTTGTTTGCATCATTTAAGTCACGTGCCACTTCAACCACTACCCTTGTATCTTCATTAATTTTGCCTTCTTTAATTAGATGATTTATTACTTTCCTCAATTCAAATAAAGTTTTATATGCCATAGGATTTTTGAAGGATCCAGTTTTAGGGCTAGGAAGATATAAATTTCCATCATCAGCTCTTTTTGCTGGTGAGTAAATATCTATCTGAGATGGATGATAAAGCTTTTTTAGTTCTTTAAGATCAATATGAAATTCATCCTTTAGAATTTCTTTTATGTAGTCTAGTAAATGCGGACTAAAAAAATGCTTTCTATCCTGTGATTTAAAAAACTTTTGATATAAATCTCTTGCGTTACTTATGAAATAATCTTTTTCTGACTCTTTATTCCAGGATTCTTCACCAAAGTGCGCCAAAATTGATTTATGAACATCATTAAAATCATCTTGATCAAGGTCATATTGAGGATTTTTATAACCTTGCTTATAATCAGATAGGTGATAGTCTGAAATTAATTTATTAACAATTGAAATCACCTTTTTTTGTCTCCTATTTTCTTCAATTGCATCAGTAATTCTTTTTTTAATAAAAACCTCATTTTCATTGAATTTACCCTTTCCAATAACCTCTGGAATTTTGGCAAGCAAAACAGCTTCCGTATAAACTAATCCTTCTCTTAAAAAAGGTAAAATACAGTTTATCGCTTTAAGGCTTAAGGAAGCATATCCAACTGGAAAAGAACTCCACAAGGATTTCAATTCCTTTAATTGGCCTTCATTGAAATCAAAATTCTTTTTAAAAAAATCTTCTAAAATTTCTTCATCTTCAAACGAAAATAGAATGTGCCAAATATCTTCAATTGTATAAGATATTTCTTTCCTTTTACCATATTTAAAAATCGACTTTGTATGTTGGAAATCTTTCCAATCCTCTCCAAACAAAGATCTAAGACGAGCAGAAACAGGACAAGCAGGAACAGTTGTATCATCCTTGTAATTAAGCTTCAATTTCTTATTAGTGATTTTTTGGATATACTTATTAATTTGAATAAACTTAAAGTCATTTTTCCCTTTCAAGAAAAATTTCTCATTGAATAACTCTTCTTTAAGATTCAATGGAAGTGGTTCTAGCTTTCCAGTTTCAGAATCAAAATACTTTATATTATTTAAAAAACTCCAAGCTCTGTACTCCTCAAATAATGGGTGACTTATCGGACATCTTGGTTTTTTCGGCTCTAAAGTACATTTACCAACCAAACCCTTTTGAGATCTTAAAGGCCGCTGAAAAAAAATTGCCTTTTTTATTTCCGTTTTAAATTGAGAATCTTCCAGATTCTGAACTTCCAAAATAATATCAACTTCTTTCTCATAATCAGATCTAAGGGTATATCTATTTCTAATTCGAACTCCTAAATTTTCCAAATGAGCAAAAGCACCACCTAATGTTTTATGATCTTCCAAAAGTTGTTCATATTCATTTCTACCAATAGTCCCTGTTTCCGAACTTCCTTTGTAAATAGCCACCTTTTCATTTGACCCATTCTTTCGACTACTTTTAAATCCTCTTCTTTGAGCAATATGAAACAGTGACCTACCTATTTTAAACCGATTAGTTTCAATAGATAAATCCAGAGTAGAGTTGGCTATTTCCTTTCTTAACTGATATGGACTTAAACAATCAGGCTTTCCATCATGGTTGAAATCTAGTTTAATCCATTTCTGAAAGTCATCATCTTCAACAGGAAATTTCCTTCCTTCACCTTTAGAGTATTTTCTCCATTGATCCAGTTTTTCTAAAGTCAATGGACAATAACCATTTGTAATTAAACATTCAAGGGTAGCCCAAATACGGTATCTACGAGCATTGTAAAGTCTTCTAGATGACCTATTAGATGTTCTCTCGGCAGCAAAAGAATATTCTCCAGCCTTACCCTCACCAATTCCCTTTTTAAAAGTGTAGACTCCATACCAAGGAAATTGCTTTCCTTCTCTAAGTGCTGCTCCAATAGAATTCGTTCCTAAATCAATCCCAAAAATTTGTTCCATAATTTTTTATTTTTACATTTGAAATGAAAGACAATTCACAACAAGGCTATAAGCCGAAGATTTCTTAGCCCCGCATACTTCTGTAGGGCTTTATTTTTACTCCTTAGTTTCAAAAGCAAAATAGGGACTTCAATTCAAAAAAAAATACCCTGAACAGGGTATTTTTCAAATATTAGTTTTATTAAAACACTGACTTTCGAGTTTCCTTTTTCTAGGAAAAATTATTGGTTAAAATTGATCAAAATTAGCCCCTCCCCCTTTTACTCTCCATGAATTTCTCTCTATCCTCTATGGTGAAATAATCAATTGTAAAATAAAAAAAACGCAACCCCTTCCGGAATCGCGCTTTTTCATATTTCAAACTTCACAATTCTAACTTATCTAAACTTTCCTTTCAGCATGGCCAACTTTTCTGCCATCGTGCCTTGGGGCTCTTCTTTTTTCACTGGTTTTGAACTCCTTTCCATTTTCTTACCTCGCTCTGCAAATGGATCGGATTTCATACTCAACCCAATTCGCTTTCTTGGGATATCTACTTCCAAAACTGTCACCTCCACCTTTTGATTGACATGCACAATCTCATTGGGATCCTTTACAAAGCGGTCTGCCAGATGGCTTAAGTGAACAAGGCCATCTTGATGAACTCCTACATCTACAAAAGCTCCAAAGGCAGTAATATTCGTGACCACACCCGGTAATTTCATTCCTACCCGGAGATCTTCCATGCTATTTACTCCTTCTTCAAACTGAAAGACTTCAAAGCTCTCCCGTGGATCTCTACCGGGCTTGGCTAATTCAGCTAAAATATCCTGCAAAGTCGGTAAACCAACTTGTTCAGAAACGTAATTCTTCAAATTGATCCGATTGCGCAAGTCCTCTGACTTTACCAGATCATCGATGGAAGCTCCCAGATCTTTCGCCATGCTTTCCACCAAAGCATATCGCTCAGGGTGCACTGCCGAAGCATCCAAAGGATTCTTTGCCTGTGAAATCCGCAAGAAACCAGCTGCCTGTTCGAAAGCCTTTTCACCTAAGCGAGGAACCTTTAGCAACTGACTTCTGGACTTGAATGGTCCATGTTGATTTCGGAATTCTACTATATTTTGAGCTAGTACAGGACCTAGACCAGAAACATAAGTCAGCAGTTGTTTGGATGCCGTATTGACCTCCACTCCCACTCCGTTTACTGCAGACATCACCGTATCATCCAGTGCATTTTTCAAAGCATTTTGATCCACATCGTGTTGGTACTGTCCCACTCCTATGGACTTTGCGTCGATTTTAACCAATTCAGCCAAAGGGTCCATCAATCTTCGGCCAATTGAAACTGCACCTCTAACAGTCAAATCTAAGTCCGGAAACTCCTCTCTTGCTACTTCTGATGCAGAATAGATGGATGCTCCTGCTTCATTGACCATTGTAACTATGACTGACTTGGGCAGTCCTAAAGATTTTACAAAGGCTTCTGTTTCCCTACCTGCCGTACCATTTCCTATGGCAATTGCCTGAATAGAAAACTTATCCACTAAGCCCTTGACGGTCATACCCGCTTCCGATGTTCTCTTTTGAGGCTCATGAGGAAAAATACTTTCATAATGTAAAAATTGACCTTGTGGGCCCAAGCACACCAATTTACAACCAGTACGGAAACCAGGATCTATTGCCATCACAGATTTTTCACCCAAAGGAGCTCCCAAAAGCAACTGCTTTAAATTCTCCGCAAAAACCCGAATGGCTTCCTCATCTGCTTTCTTTTTGGTCAGAAGGCGAACTTCTGTTTCCATACTCGGCTTGAGCAAGCGCTTATAACAATCCTTGATCGCCAGTTTCACCTGTTCTACGGATTCATTGCTTTTTTGGGAATCAATCACTACTCTTTCTATCAATGCCAAGGCATCTTGTTCTACCGGACAGGAATCAAGCATTAGAAAAAGCTCTTTTTCCCCTCTACGCATTGCCAAAACCCTATGAGATGGAGCTGTTTTAATAGGTTCTGTCCAGTCGAAATAATCTTTGTATTTAACCGCTTCGGCTTCTTTTCCAGGGATTATTTTGGAAGTGAAATTTCCTTCTTCCAAAAACAGCTTACGCATTTTCTCCCTGAGATCTGCTTTTTCGTTGATCCACTCGGCAATAATATCTCTTGCTCCCTGAAGGGCTTCTTCTACTGATTTAACTTCCTTTTGCTCATCAATATATTGAGAGGCTTCCTCTTCCAAATCAATTGATTCCTGCTGAAAAATACGTTCCGCTAAGGGTTCCAAACCTTTTTCTCTGGCGATGGTGGCTTTGGTTCTTCTTTTCGGCTTATAAGGAAGATAGATATCCTCCAGTTTAGCCATGGTTTCTGCATTCTCCACAGCCTTTTTGAGTTCCGGGCTTAGCTTTCCTTGTTCCTCTATGGACTTCAGCACCGCCTCTCTACGTTTATCCAAATCCCGTAATTGCTGCAACCTGTCTCTTACCGCTGCAACCTGTACTTCATCCAGGCTTCCGGTTGCTTCTTTTCTGTAGCGTGAAATAAAAGGAACTGTTCCTCCCTCATCCAGCAAGTCCATGGTGGCTTTCACCTGATGGGGTTTGATGTTGAGTTCGGTGGCAATTTTAATCTCGTAATTCATATTTTTGGCTAAGATCTTTCGATTGAACCTGCAAGATAAGGCTGCTTTTCTTTCAAAAAAGTAAAGTCCGTGAGACTTGTCACTAAGCGTCTGAAAGCGTGGGGGTAATTTTGGAAAGGCTGAAATTAGAAGTGTGAAAGCTGATAGAAATCTGTGTTAATCTGTGGGATAAAAAAGTCAGAGGCAGTCAGCAGAAGTATCTATTTTCTTTGATGGCGGTAGGTTATTAGTTATTAGTACCCTTAGGAAATCGTAATCCGTAAACCAAAAATATTGTCGTCACCGCAAGGAACGAAGCGGTCTCATCGAGGCTTCAATCCAAAATTACTTATTCCTTCAAAAAAGCTGTCTGCAAAAGCATCAATGTTCTTGGAGGGAAATATAATAGTTCAAGGTTATTAGTTATTGAGTTATTAGTGTCTTTCGATTGAAGAAATTGCAAAAGCACATGGTTTACAGTTAAGGAGTGATGAAATATAAAACGATTGGGTCGTGGTTTTTCTGCCCCTCGTAAATCGTATTTCGTAAATCAAAAATATTAAAACATGATCATAAGGAATCCATTAGATAGCTTTAGAAAAACAAATTGAAAGAAATAATTCTCCTTACTATCTGTGGTTATTAAAATGCTCGCTGCGCCGC
The DNA here is from genome assembly GCF_007655305.1 of Algoriphagus algorifonticola. Lineage (GTDB taxonomy): Bacteria > Bacteroidota > Bacteroidia > Cytophagales > Cyclobacteriaceae > Algoriphagus > Algoriphagus algorifonticola. Next base: position 126,091 of record NZ_VLOG01000017.1, on the reverse strand, counting down.
CGCGCCTCAGCGAGATAATTCCCAACAATAAATTAAGTGGCCATTCCTTAAATCGTAAATCAAAAATCTTAAATATTTTAAATCATGTCAAAATCAACCATTCTCAAAGAACTCAAGTCCTGGGGGCTGATTTTGTCCTTTTTTGCCTTCCTCTATTTCACAGGCCTGCTGCCGGTGATTCAAGGAGGAATACAATCCGCATTGCTTTATACCGGCCTGATCACACCCAAACTTGAGCAGGTAGATTTAACAGATCAAAGGTTTGATTACAGAGGTAAATTCCTGGATTTTGAAGGAAAGGAAATCAATTTAGCTGATTATAGGGGCAAGACGCTATTTATCAATCTTTGGGCTTCTTGGTGTGGCCCTTGCCGTGCGGAGATGCCACATATCTCTGAGCTCTTCAAAAAAGTAAAAGATCAACCCAATCTGGAATTTTTACTGATTGGCTTGGACAATGATTTTGAAAAAAGTAAAGGTTTTATTCAAAGCAAAAGTTGGGCTTTCCCCACAGCTCATGCCAGCTATGGTCTCAATAGCAGCTTGCAAAGTGAGTCTATTCCCACTACACTTGTGGTAAACCCGCAAGGTAAAATCGTATTCTATCAAGAAGGGATGAGTAATTTTAATACCGAAGAATTTCGTAATTTCTTGATTTCGCAGAATAAATAATCAGCCATCTGAGTTTCGGAAAATTTATCTATTTTCCGATATGATTCACCCAACCAATCAGATTGCCATTATTGGCGCTGGTTTCTCTGGCCTGGCCGCCGCACGAATATTAAACCAAGCTGGAATTTCTTTCCAAGTATTTGAGGCAAGAGAGAGACTGGGTGGAAGAGTTTATACCCAACAAATCCAAGAAGACCTTTATCTGGATATGGGCGGACAATGGATAGGTTCTTCCCAAACTCGAATGTATGAGCTCTGTGAAGAATATGGGATTTCTTATTTTGAAACTTACAATCAGGGTAAAAGCATTCTTGAGCTGAAAGGAAAAATCAAAAGTTACCAAGGAACTATCCCTAAGCTGGATATTATTTCACTTTTGAATCTGGATATGATCGTGCGCAAGTTAGAGCGCATGGCCTCCAAAATAGATTTGGAAAAACCCTGGATTCATCCCAAAGCTCAGCTATTTGATGGTCAAACATTGGAGGATTTCTTGAAAAGAAATTCAAAAACAGAGACTTGCTACCAGGTAATGAAAGTAGGTATGCAAACCATCTTCGCCTGCGAACTACATGAGCTATCTCTTTTGCATACCTTATTTTATATTCGATCCGGAAACTCCCTGGGCGCATTGATTTCTATCAAAAACGGAGCTCAGCAGCATAGAATTCATGGAGGAATGCAAACACTTGCAGAAGCGATCGCCAAACCATTTTTTGATCGTATTCAATTTGACTCCCCTGTCCTGTCAATCATTCGGGAAAAGGAAAAATTCATCCTAAACACCTCCAAAGGAGCTCAAGTATTTAGCCATATCATCTTTGCCGTTCCTCCTCCTCTTTTGAAGAAAATTGGAATCAACCCTCCACTTTCTGATCAAAAGCAAAAACTCTTGGAAAGATATGATATGGGATGTATCGGGAAGTGCCAAATGGTATATCCTAAGCCATTTTGGAGAGACCAAAATCTATCCGGGCAAGCTGTTTCGGACTCAGAATTTTATCTCCAAACCCTATTTGACAGTTCCCCAGCAGATGGACAATACGGCGTCTTAATGGGTTTTGTCATTGGAAATAAGGCTCGAAAATTCTTCAAGATGGATGAGGATTCGAGAAAACAAGCCGTGAAAAAACAGCTTATCCAATATTTTGGAGAGGAAGCTAATCAGGAAATCAACTATGTGGACCACACCATGAATCAGGAAACATGGTCTGAGGGCTGCTACGCCGGAATTAGAGAAGTCAATTCTTGGACTAAATATCATAACAGTTATAGCCAAAGCGAGGGAAGATTGCATTTTGCAGGCACAGAAGCAGCTATTCGATGGCATGGATATATAGAAGGTGCCGTGAGAGCAGGAGAAGCTGCCGCAGAGAAAATATTACAGGAATTAAACAATGGTTAAAAGATTACTCATCAGTCTATTCTTATTAGTGATTTTCGTTTGGTTGATTTGGTCCTCATCCGGACGTAAAATTCAAGCTCCAACTCCAAAGGCCTACCTGAGCATAGTTCAGGAAATCAATCCCAGCGATTCCTTAGAAAGGAATATTGTAGGAATTCAACCTTTCATGGATGAGCACGATTATTTGCAGCCGGATATTTTTAAAAGAAAAATAGAATTGTATCTACAAATCGCCCGCGATTCAGGTTTTTTAAAAAGTAACACTTTGGTTCTGTATCCTGAGTATATCGGCACTTGGCTGGTTTTGCAAGGAGAAAAGCATGTATTAGCTGAAAAAAAGACAATTAATGAGGCCATGAGTACTTTGGTCATGAGTAATATCTTTGATTTTTCTCTGGCATTTCTCAAATCAAAAGAAAAAGACAAAGCTGCAGCTTCCATATTCAGGATGAAAGCAAAGGAAATGGCAAAAACCTATTTCGAAACCTTTTCAAGTCTTGCGCAAACATATCAGGTTTATATCACGGCAGGCTCAATTATTCTACCTAAGCCTTCTGTGATTTCCGGGAAACTCCATGTTGATCCAAATGGTCCTTTATATAATGTCTCTTTTTTATTCGATCCGCAAGGTCAAATCATTGGACCTCCTATCTACAAGGCATTTCCTGTAGCATCAGAACTCCCTTTTTTAAGCTCAGGAGAAAGCAATAATTTACCGGTATTTGATCTTCCTATGGGCAAAATATCCATACTCGTCTGTGCGGATAGTTGGTATGAAGATGCTTATTTAAATACTATTGAAAATAGCGCTGAAATAGTCTTGGTGCCTTCCTTCTGTCCTGGAGATAGCACCATGAATAGCCCCTGGAAAGGTTATAGCGGGTCCATCACACCTACAAGCATCAATAAATCCGACATTAATCTTCTGACAGAAGGTGAAGCATGGAAAAAATATGCCTTACCTGGTAAAATCAGCCAAACATCCGCCCAGGTAGGGCTAAATATTTTCTTAAAAGGGGAACTCTGGGATTTGGGTGCAGATGGACAGCCTCTTGCCTATTTCAGAGGAGATACATTGTCAATCCAGACAGCAGAACAAGCAGGAATCTGGTCCTTAAACTTTTGAGCTTATGTGTGATTCACTGGTAGCACTTGCAAATGCCTCAAAAAATGGGAATCTGATTTTTGGAAAAAATTCGGACAGGGAACCTTTGGAGGCCCATGAAATTCTTTGGGTTCCTGCTCAAAAGCACTCTTCGCAAACCATCAAATGTACTTTCATAGAAATTCCCCAAGTAGAGGAAACCTATGAATGCATCCTATCCAAACCCTTCCAAATGTGGGGAGCTGAGATGGGAGTGAATGAGAATAATGTATGTATAGGAAATGAAGCTGTTTTCACCAATGTCAAATTCGATAAATCCAATCCGGGACTTACAGGGATGGATTTGTTGCGATTGGCATTAGAAAGAGGTAAAAGCGCAGAAGAAGCTATGGAAATCATCATCTCCCTTCTACAGCAGTTTGGCCAAAATGCCTGTGGTGGTTATCAAAATAAGAGCTTTTATTATCACAACAGTTTCCTTATTGCTGATTCTGAAAATGCATTTATTCTGGAAACATCCGGCAAATCCTGGGCATGGAAAAAAGTGACAAGTACCGCGAGTATTTCTAATATTTTGACCATCGAGGAGGATTATGACCAAATTTACTTGACAGATGAAAACCAAACCTTTTCCTCCCTATTTGCTCAGAAGTCTGGATTTAAGTCAAGATTTTCTGACATCCTATTTACCTATTTTGGAAAAGGTGATAAAAGAAGAGCGTGTACCAGTAATTTTCTACAAGAAAATCAGGGAGCTATCGATGTACATTCAGTCATTGAAATTTTAAGGACCCATAACTTACCTGATACCGAATTTCACCCCAAGAAAGCCAATTCTGAGTCGATTTGTATGCACGCAACAGGCTTAACAAATCCTTCGGATACCACGGGAAGTATGGTTGCCGAACTGAGAAAAGAAGGATTTTCAAGCATTTGGCTTTCAGGCACACCACACCCCTGTTTGAGTATTTACCTGCCATTTTACCTGGGCACATCCAAAAGCTTTCTCGTTGCTCCAACCTGCAATCCAGACAAGTCCCTATGGTGGAAAGCCAAAGAGCTCCATTCATTTATCGATCAAAACAGACAAAACTTATTTTTCCAAATCAGAGAGGAATTGAATACTATTCAAAACAGATGGATTCAACAGGATCAGGAGCTTTTGGCTGCTAACTCTAATAAGTCAATTCTTAACTCCTTTTCAGAAGACTGTTATAAGGAATATCAAGCATGGATAGCTGATAAACTAACCCAACTTTCAAATCAATAGCTAACCTTCACTCTGAGTTAACACATCTTTAACGCCAATAGATTTTTCTTCTGGGGATAATCAGGTATTTTTCAAGACCTTAACCAAACCCAAAATCCTATGCATATCAGGGTCCTATTCCTATTTTTAGGCATTCTAATTTTTGAATCTTCTTGTAAAGCCCAAGATATTAGAGTTTACAAAGAACCAATTTTTGCTAACGATTGGTCCAAACCCAGTATTCATCCGGACAGAATCATCTTAAATCCCGGTCAAAATCCCAGTTCAGAGATGAATGTAACCTGGAGAACCAGTCCAGAAGTAAAAGTTGCCTATGCAGAGATTGCACCGGCGACAGCAGCACCTAAGTTCTGGAGAAATGCCCAAACCTTGACAGCTAAAACTGAATACCTGAATGCTAAGGAAGTTCCCATGGCAGAAGTGGAGGCAAATTATCATTCTGTGGAATTTAAGAACCTTCAACCCGGACAGCTTTATGGCTATAGAGTTGGAGATGGAGAACACTGGTCTGAATGGTTTCAATTTAAAACTGCCTCTGCTGATCCTAAGGAGCGCTTTTCTTTTTTGTATGTAGGAGATGCACAAAATTATATCCTAGAATTATGGGCTAGGTTGATTCGGGAAGGATATAGAAAAGCACCTGATGCAGACTTTATAATCCATGCGGGAGACCTGATCAATTATGCTCATAGAGAACAGGAATGGCATGAATGGTTTACGGCAGGAGGTTTTATCCATAGTATGCTCCCTTCCCTTTCTGTTCCTGGTAATCATGAATACAATTATCTCAATAACTCCAATCGAGAGGCCGGAAGAGCACTTTCCATTCAGTGGAAGCCTCAGTTTACTTTCCCTGAAAACGGTCCTGAAGGTTTGGAGGAAACGGCTTATTTTATGGACTATCCGGATGTCAAATTTATTTTCTTGGACTCTAACAGAGATCATGAAAAGCAGGCAGCATGGCTTCGAGATATCTTGAAAGAAAATAAAAAGAAATGGACCATTGTATCTTACCACCATCCACTTTTTTCGGCTTCCTCTGGAAGAGATAATGAGGCATTGAGAGCTATTTGGAAGCCTATTTTCGATGAATTTAAGGTAGACTTGGCATTGCAAGGACATGACCATAGCTATGCTCGAGGGAGAGTAGGCCCTGGTGAGAATGTACTGAATGGGACCAACCTGAGAGACCTAACTGGTACAGTTTACGTAGTGTCAGTCAGCGGAGGAAAAATGTATGGCCTCAACCCAAATGGATGGGAAGGAACCGAGGCAGTGAGAGACCGGGCTGCTGAAAACACCCAGTTGTTTCAGGTAATTAGTATTGAGAATAATAGCCTGAAATTTGAATCCTATACAGCTGTAGGAGAACTCTATGATGCTTTTGAATTGGCGAAAAATGAGGATGGAAGCAATACCTTTTTGGAATTGAAAACCGATTTAGGGCCTGAGTATAGATTTGAAAACACTATTCCCTATGAGGATCAATTGCCCTCGGAAATTGAGTCTGAAATCTTAAAAAAATATTCTGGCTATGAAATTAGGAGGGTGATATTCAAAGAAGTAGAGGGTCAAACAAGAATTGAACTTCGAATTCAAAAAGGGGAAATTCAGAAAATCCTATTGTTGGATAGCAAAGGAAAAGTCCTCAGCGAAAACTAATCAGAGGTTGGAACAGGACAAAAATCCATTTTTTCAGTTTATCTTGATAAAATGATCCTTTAAAAGAATGGATAAGAGAAGAATTACCTTGAAAGATATTGCCCGCGAGTTGGGTATATCTGTTTCTACTGCCTCAAGAGCGCTTAATTCCTATTCTGGGATTTCTGAAGAGACAATAAAATTGGTGAAGGATTATGCTGAAAAGCATAATTATGTTCCAAATAGCATAGCAGTCAATTTCCGAAGAAATAGAACCATGACTTTGGGAATGATCGTCCCGGAAGTCGTACACCCATTCTTTTCATCTATTATCAGCGGAGCAATTGCAGCTACCAATCAACATGGGTACAGGATACTTTTAGGCCAAACCGACGAAAAACTACCGAACGAGAAATTAGCTTGTAGGAGTATGCTTTCAGGAAGTGTGGATGGTTTGTTGATTTCAGTTAGTAATGAAACCAAAGACTTTGAGCATTTGCAGGAATTCATAGATGAAGGTAAACCTGTCATCCAGTTTGATAAGTTTCTGGAAAACTTCCATACACCCAAGGTAATTACGGATGATTATGAAAGTGCATATGAAGCCGTCAACCACCTCATCAAGCAAGGATACCGAAGAATAGCGCATATCAATGGACTCCTTGAGGTAAAGAACTCGATGGATCGCCTAAAAGGATATAAAAAAGCCTTGGAAGATGCCGGTTTGGAATTTAGAGAAGAATGGGTTCCGCATTGCAAAAATATCAGCGAGGAAGAAGGCTACCAGTTTGCTCAGGAACTACTCAACTTACCTCAGCCACCAGATGCCTTCTTTTGTATTACTGACTTGGTAGCATTAGGCGTAATGAATTATCTCAAGTCCCAAGGAATTCAAGTACCCAAACAAATTGGTGTGATGGGTTTTTCCAACTGGAAAATAGCAGAAGTAATGTCCCCAGGACTAAGTACAGTAGAACAGCACGGCCATCAAATGGGAATGAAAGCAGTAAATCTTTTGGTTCAGCTCCTGAAAGATCAAAGCCTTGGATCCAATGAGACTTACAAAATTGACTCAGATTTAATTATCCGAGAGTCAACTTTAAATTGAGGCTTTACTAGCTTTCAACTACTTCCAAAATCCGAAATCCGAATGGTTCCAATATCAGGTATTCATCATCTCTCCCCACTTCCAATTCCTGATCTGTCCAATGATCTTTTAACTTCTTTGGAATTAATCCCTGCTCCTTAAAAGCATACCAAGTCAGATAAGAGGCCTCATTCTTAAAATTGAAAACACAATAAACTTTTTGATCCTTCAAGCTTCTCAAATAAGCGGCAACATGAATATTATGCGGGTACAACCACGTGATATTCTTGTAGTCACCTATGGCATGAAGTGATTTCCGGATTTGAAGTAATTTCTGAGTTCCTGTGAAAACTCTGTTTTCAATACTTCCTTCCTCATTTCTGTTTTCAGCTTTTACCCAATCTATAATTGGTCTATGCATCCATCGGTTGTCATAGCTTTTTGCTGGATCTTTTTCATAGATATAATCATTAGTATAGCCCAATTCATCTCCATAGTATAACATAGGTAATCCACCGAGGAAAATAGAATGAGCCTGCATCATCAGAATCTTTTGGATGGCAGAGGCAACTTGGGCATCATCTTTTTCCCAGATAGCCTTTTCCAAACCGCAAAGCGATGCAAGAGTACCTGAAATCCTGGCATCCCCTGTTTTTGGATTGGATGAAAATAAAGCTCCTCTCGCAGGACTATCTGGAAATTTCCCTGAGAAATAATCTTTCAGAAATGTTCTATGTCGGTAAGGATCTTTTCCAGCCTGGGCAATCATATAATCATCATAGCCCAAACCAATGTCATCATGACAACGAGTATAGCTTATCCAGCTTGTTCCGAAAGGCTTTTGCTGAATAATGGATTGAGCATTCAACATCACCTGAGTTTCTCCTGTGGCCAGCATATCCCATTGTAGAGCCATTTGAGTGGCATTATAAGCAAAATCACATTCCTTGCCGGCATTTTCGCCAGTTCCAAAATATTCCATAATCTTCGCAGGTGCTACAATCGCTTCACCGAGTAAAGCCATTCCTGGACTCGCTATCTGTACAGCCTGTTTGATTAATCTTAAAATAGTATGGGCTTGAGGTAAATTCTGACAGGTCGTTCCGGTTTCTTTCCAGATAAATGCAGGAGCATCAATTCTCAACAAGTCCACACCCAGATTCGCATAAAAAAAGACTGTATCCAGCATCTCCCTTAACACATGAGGATTACGATAATTCAAATCCCATTGATACTGATGAAAGACCGTCATTACCCATTTTTGACACTCCTCGGACCAAGTGAAATTGCCTGGTGAACTTTCAGGAAAAATCTCAGGCATTGCTTGCTCATACTCGTTAGGAATCCATCGATTCTCGTACATGTAAAAGTAATCCTGATAAAATTTATCCCCGGCTTTTGCCTTCTCTGCCCATTCATGCCTATGAGAGGTATGATTCAATACGATATCCAACATCAAGTGCATACCGTTTTTATGCATTTTTTTGCGAAGTGAAAGAAGTTCTTCCAGGGTTCCAAATCGCTCATCCACCTTCCTGAAATCAGAAACTGCATAGCCCCCGTCGCTTTCTCCAGGAGGGCTTTGAAAAAGAGGCATGAGATGGAGAAAATTAACTCCCAGCTGATCGAAGTAGCTTAACTTTTTTTCCATTTTAGAAATGGATCCACAAAACCTATCCACGTACAAACTCATGGCCGCCAAGTCATTGCTCAAAAACCAATGACCTTGCTTCAATTTATATAAATCCCTTTTTTTAAGATCTTGATCTCGATTTATGTAGGCTGAGACCACAGTTTTCAAAAGATCTGAAAAGAAAGTCTGAGTGGACTCATTTCTTCCATAAATTTCAAAAAACAGGCTTTTTAACGGGCCTACTCCTTCTTCAAAACGCCGCACAAAATCCTTGTCCTTTTTGACAGCATCTATAGAAAAGTCTTTCAAAATTGAAAGGTCATTACTGGAATTCATCTGTGACATATTAAGTCAAAATCATTAATGCCCTGCGGAGAAACCTCCGGAATTGGTTATTACTTTTTTATTTTCTTTGATATTTAAAGTGGCTAAAGCAGCAATCAGCAGCAAAGCCCCACCAAATACTATGGCCATTCCCGGGTCATTTCCCAGGAAGGTTTTAGAGATAAAGCCAAAAGTCAGCGTCTGTAGAATCATAGGAATCACAATCATCATATTGATTATCCCCATGTAAACCCCATATCGTTCCTTGGGAATTTCATTGACCACCAACAAATAGGGAACCCCCATCATACTAGCCCAGGCGATCCCAAAACCAGTCATAGGTATAAATAAGGCATATTTATTATCAAGTTGGGGAAAAATCAAGAGCCCTATACCTGCCATAATTAAACAGATAAAATGCACCTTTTTAGGGCCATATTTTTGGGCCATACTTGCTAAAAAGAAGGCTGAAAGGAAGGTTACAATATTATACCATCCATTCACCAAGCCTGTCCATCCGACCGCTTCCTCATACAGCAACTTATCCCCTGTCGGAGTTGTGTTCCAAACTGATTGAGCAATGCTTTTCGCAGCATTTTGCCAATAGCAAAAAAGGGCATACCATTGGAAAAGGTAAATAAGTGCCAATTTCCACATCACAGAAGGCATGACCATGATGGATTCGATGATTTCAATGTTTTGGGCAAATAATACCCTTGTAGTCGAGTTTTCCTTGGTTTTTTCCAAGGTTCTTCGAATCAATCCTTTGGAAAAGATTGCAGGAATCAGCAATAGGAAAAAGACCAGATAAGCTACCAAAGTGGTTAGAATCGAAAGAAAAAACTGAATAGCCGGGTGAGGCATTCCTTCCGTTCGCTTTTTCAGAGCTTTCAGTTCCTCTTCATCCGGCGGTATTTCTGGTGTTTTTGAAATACTCCACATCACAGTAGTGATCGAGCAAATGGTTCCTAAAAAGAAAGAAGCGTATACCCAATAAGGGAGAGAACCTGCTGTTCCGGTGATATATTTTTGAAATACAAAAAGTGAAATATTGGCTAGCGTAATTCCCAAACCGGTAAAAAAGCTTTGGGTCAAGAATCCTGTAGAATATTGCTCATCAGGAAGTTTATCTGCAATCAAAGCCCGATAAGGTTCCATAGCAGTATTGTTGGCAGCATCCAAGACCCATAGCAATCCAGCAGCCATCCAAAGGGAACTACTGAATGGGTACAGGAATAAGGTAATACTACAGAAAAGGGCGCCTATGAAAAAAAAGGGCTTTCTTCGACCAAATTTTGGACTCCAGGTATTATCACTCAATGCACCAATGATTGGCTGGATCAATAAGCCCGTCATCGGCCCTGCAAGGTTCAATATGGGGATTTCATCTGGCGCTGCACCCAACATATCGTAGATGGGATTGACAGCACTCTGTTGCAAACCAAAACTATATTGAATGCCGAAAAATCCGACATTCATATTAATGATCTGGGAAAAGGACAGGCGTGGTTTTGCCATGGATTATTTTGGGTATGTATTGCTAAATACCATCTTAAATCCCACAGGATTTTAAAATAGGTCATCTAACATACAAACTTTATCCTTCAGAAAATCAGCCTTTCAAAAGAAAATACAGGGAAAATCTATGCAAACGGTTGATTATTTTGACAAGCCTAAAAATTTGATGATTTTCGGAATACTCAATGCCTTTCTCCGGAAAGCACTTTAAAGACATGTAAAACTGCTGGAAAAACTGCATCCATAGATTCTCTGGCGCCAGCAGATGAACCCGGCAGTGCCAACACCAAACTTTGATCTATCACTCCAGCTAAAGAGCGGGATAAAAAGGCTGTTGGAACTCGCTGCTGACCGTAATTCCTAATGGTTTCTTCAATTCCAGGTATTTTTCTAGTCAATAGGGATTCCAAAGCATCCGGAGTCACATCCCTTGGAGACAAACCTGTTCCTCCTGAGAAAATGATTAAGTCTATTCCTTCGTCAGCGTATTTTTTTGCTAAACCTTGGATTTTTTCTATTTCGTCAGGAATGATTTCATAGGCCGCTACTTGTACGCCAAAGCTGCTGAGTTTATCCTGAATAATCTTACCCGATTTATCCTCGCCTTTTCCTTGAGAGATAGTATCCGAACAAACAATCACAGCGCCTTTGAGATAAGAAAAGTCCTTAGAATTTAAGTCGGACTTACCACCTTTCTTTTCAATCAATCGAATTTTTTCAATACTGATTCCCTTGTCCAATGGCTTAAGCATATCATACATGGTGAGCGCAACTACCGAGGCCGTGTGCATGGCCTCCACCTCCACACCGGTTTTGTAAATTGTATGAATTTCTACCAAAATCCGGATCTCCTCATCTCCGATTTCATAAGATACACCAGTAAACTCTATGGGCAAGGGGTGACAATCCGGGATCATATCCGCTGTTCTTTTTGCTGCAAAAAGCCCTGCGGTTTTAGCCATTTCAAGCACATCACCCTTAGGTACTTTTCTTTCCTTTACAGCCTGAATCGTTTCGGGTTTTGACACTTTTACAGTGGCTTCTGCTACAGCTTTTCTCAGAGTAGAACTCTTGTGGGTAATATCAATCATGTTTGGTTTCCGGTAGTTTTTGAGAAGACTTAATATCCTGGATGAAATCTTTTAAGTGCTCGATTTCAACGTGGTCCATTAAGACAATTTTATACCACTCATTATCCTCAGAATGAGATTGAGGAACGAGGTTATATTTATGGGCAATTGAGTCTGGTACAGCCTCTGCCCTGAGTGTAACTATATTCATTTCAGGCTCTCTGAAAAAGGGAATCCCCAACTCATTCAGATGCCTGCATAGCCAGTTTGTTCTCATCTTTAAGACAGAGATTTTTTCAAACCATTTGTGTGGGCCATAGGTGGTTAGAATAGTCCAGACAGCCACTGCATTAGCCCCTGAACGGCTCCCGCAAAGCGTTAAGTCCATACCCTCAACATATTGAGCCTCTTTGGTTAATACATTTTCAATTAAACCTTTTCTACAAACAAAAATCCCCGTTCCATAGGGTGCTTGAAGCATCTTGTGGGCATCTATAGTTAGGGAAGAGATATCTGGATTTTGAAAAGTAATTTGGTTTTCACCTTCTGAGAAGGGATATACAAAACCACCATAAGCACCGTCAATATGCAATCTAAATGGCACTTGAAACTCCTTCAAAACATCCGCTATCGGCACCGGATCATCCACGGACCCAAACATGGTGGTCCCCATGTTTGCGATGGCAATAAAATATTTTTTTCCATCGCAAATGGCCTTTCTAACTTCTCTTTCCAGACCCTCATTTGACATTGCTCGAGTCTCCGAATTAACAGGAACCTTTACCCAGTCAAGCATGAGCAAATTGCCTGCTTTTGGGATAGAATAGTGAGTATCTTCAGAGGCCAGGATAGCGATTTCTTCTACCTTGGCTCCAAGCTTTTGAATGAATTCATTTCTATAAATCCAAAGTGCCTGAATATTCGCCTCAGTACCTCCAGGAGAAATGTATCCATCAAAGCTACCTTCTTCGATTTTGAACAAGTCCACCGCAATCATATTGAGGACTTCCCTCTCCAGTTCTTGAGTACCTTTGAAAGCAAACTCTGAAGTTCCAAAGGTGTGGCAACCAATATGGTTTGGGTTGGCTATGTAGGTATTCAAAACAGGCATTTCTCTCAAAAAAAGAGATTCATTGGCAAATACCTTTTCGTCCAATTTGGATGCAGGATATCCCAGGTTGGCATCCTTGGAGAAATCAACATTTTGTTTCAAAGCTCTCTGAACCCGTTCCAAGCGCTGTTCCGAGTTCAGCTTCTTCCAAAATTTCATGTCAATATGCATAGGGCTGATTTGGGTTTATTTAACTATTCTTTTTCCAAACATGCTCCTCAGAATCCAGAATTTCTTTTCCCCAAACCGGCAATTCAGCTTTGATGCGCTCAACCAACTCACTGCAGGCTTCGATAGCGGCTTTTCTGTGTTTGGAAGATGTAAATACAAACAGACATATCTCCCCTACTTTCACTTCGCCAAAACTATGGTAAATATGCATACAAGTCAGAGGGTATTTAGCAAAAACAGCCTCCCTGATTTCAAATGCTTTTTGCAAAGCCATCTCTTCATAAGCAGTATATTCTATAGCGACGACTTCTCCTTTCTCTTTTTGGTCAGCTCTAACTTGACCCAAAAAAATGGAGTGCCCACCTATTTCAGTTTTGGTACTATGATTTGCAATAGAAGTGGCAATCTTTTCTGGAGAAATAGCTCCTTGTACAAATATGTTTTTGGGGGTTCTTACTTTGTCCATAAGATTAATTTTTAGGATAGGCATTCACGCCTCCACGAATTGAAATAAACTCTTTGTGCGGAAAATGATCTTTCAACTTTACGGCTGCTTTTTGGCTTCTGATTCCGCTTTGGCAATAAACAAAAACCTGATCAGAATTGAATTGAACCTGATTTAAATCATAAAACTCACTCAATGGGATTTCTATTAGATTATTCAAATTCAATTTAGGCATTTCATGACTTTCTCTGACATCCAGCCACTGGACTTTGGATGATTTAAGTCCTTCCTCCCAACTGATAATTGGAATCCCTGAGCATAAAAACTCATAATCCAATTGCTCCAATTCCTTTTTTGATTTTGGAATTAAGTTTCTGGCCACTGCATTTGGCTTTAAATCCAAAAAATATTGTTGGTAAGTTTTGCTGTCGAAAAATAAAACCCGATTCCTGAGCGCTTCCGCGTATCCAGTGATGACTTTGATGCTCTCCGTAGCCATTAAAGTTCCGATCAAACCCGGAAGAACCCCCAAAACACCAGTTTCTGAGCAATTGGGAACTTCCATTGAGGAAGGGGGATTGGGAAATAGATCCCGGTAATTACAGGCGTTTTCGCCAAGGTTGAATACAGAGACCTGACCTTCATGCCTAAAAATCGCTCCAAATACCAAAGGCTTATGGAGCAGGAAGCAAACATCATTGACTAGATATCGAGTAGGGAAATTATCTGTCCCGTCTATTACCAAATCGTATTGAGAGATAACTTCAAAGGCATTTTTTGGGTTTAGAAAAAAAGGATAGACTTCAAGCTTAATATCTGAATACTTTTTGCTGATAATTCGGCTAGCCACATCAGTCTTCAATTCCCCTACATGATTTTCACCATAGAGAGTTTGCCGGTTTAAATTAGAAATCGATACCAAATCCCCGTCAACCAACCCGATTTTCCCAACTCCTGCAGCTGATAAATAATTTAAGATTGGGCATCCAAGGCCTCCAAGCCCTATTAATAGTACCGAGGCATTTTGAAGTTTGGTCTGACCCTCTGTACCTATTTCCCTAAGAATTACTTGGCGCTCAAACCTATCCATCATCAACCTCCTGAGAATGGAGGTAAAAGGGCAACTTCCCTGGCTCCATCGATTTTTTGATTTTCAGATACCAACTCTTTGTCAACAGCCAAACTGAATTTCATCCCTTCCAATCCTGGGTATCTTTCTTTAAGAATAGCTAACAGCTCCTGGGTATTAGAGACAGAGTCCAGCCAAATTTCTGATTGGCCAATTTCTTCTGCCACCATCCCGAATGCTTTAATAATAAGTTTCTCAGCCATAATTCAATTTACGAAATGCATTAAGAAAGAATCAATTTCACAGAGGCAAATAATAATACCGCTGCCAACATATACTTCAATACCTTAACAGAGAACCGTTTGGCACCCAAATAAGCTCCCAGAGCTCCTCCCAAAACTGTCAAAGGTATCAGAACCCAAAGTTCCTGGGAAACTGTAATCTTATACGTCGCCGCTCCTACAAAACCTGCTACTGAGTTTAGAAAGATAAATAGCGCACTTAAAGCAGCAGTTTCCTTTACTCCAGCCCAACCCAACATCAAAATTATTGGAGTAAGTATTATACCTCCCCCTATTCCAATCATTCCTGAAACAAAGCCTATCAAAATTCCCAAAACCGGAGGCATCCACCATTTTCTTTCTACCTGCTCATCCTTTGAAATTGGGAAAACACCCCCAAATTTTAATACAGGGAAAATCAATAAAAAGCCCAATACCTTTTTATAAACTGTCGCATCTAATAATATCGTACCTCCCAGATAAGCTGCCGGAATTGAAAATATAATCAGGGATAAAAACAGTTGCATGGGAAAAACACCTGCTTTCCTGTAATTCAGGTAGGCAACCATGGAAACCATCATATTTAAAATCAATGCTGTCGGACGGATTTCCTCCGGAGCAAAACCTAGCAGTGCTAAAATCATCAAGTAAGAACTGGCTCCCCCATGGCCTACCGAAGCATATAGAAATGCAGCAAATGGCATAAGGAAAAACAGGGCATAGTACATCCAGGTCTCCATTACCAAGGATAAAATTTGATGGTTTGTCCAGCTTTGATAAATGTGGTTTTCTCGGGGATTTCAGCAAATCCATCAGCAGTACCAAAGGATATCAGATTGAAAGACTCTTGCCCACTCAGAATATGAATTTTTCCATCTTCAACTTTGGCCTTAAGAAACTGAGTTAAAGGAATAGGCTTCTCAAAGTCCGCCGAAATTGGTAACTCCACAAATGAATCCCAAGCCTTTGAATTCCCTTTCCAAGACTCAATTACCGGCTTGACATAGTTTAAAAAACAAGATAAAACAGACGCAGGATTACCTGGAAGTGCAAAAACCAATTTCTCCTTTTTCATTCCAGCATAAAGGGGCTTTCCAGGCCTTTGCTTCACCTTGTAAAATAGTGGTTCAACTTGATGAAATTCCAAGGCCTCTTTCACAAAATCGTAATCTCCTACAGAAATTCCCCCTGTAATTAAAACCAAATCAGACTGCGCTAAGGCCTTAGATATGATATCTTGAACTGCCTTTTTTTCATCACGAACCTGCCAGTGCTGGATTTCTCTAATTCCCAGACTTTTCAACCAAATATCCAATGCGGGGCCATTTGCATTATAAATTTGACCCCTAGTCAGGATTTCTCCAAGATTTTTTATTTCATTCCCTGTGGTCAAAATACTTACTTTCGGAGGCTGAAAAACAGGAATTTCCCCTACTCCCACAGAAGCCATCAAACTGATTAGACCCGGGGTTATTTTAGCTCCAGCCTGAGCCACCAAGTCTCCTTTTTTGCATTGACTTCCTTGGTAACGAACATGCTGTCCCTGAATCGCATCTTCTGGGTTAAAATTAATTTTAGCGCCATTCTTCTCCACCTTTTCCTGCATGATCACAGAATCTGCACCTTCTGGCATAGGCGCACCCGTGAAGATTCGAATACATTGGCCATTCTTTATTTGTTGAGAATAATCTCCTCCAGCGGCTGATTCACCTATTATTTCCAATTCTTTGAGTCCTTCTTCCCAAATAAAGGCATAGCCATCCATAGCGGAATTGTCAAAAGAAGGAACGTCCATCAAGGACCTTACCTCATATCCCAGGAATAATCCTTCAGACTCAGAGAGAGGAATTAATTGAGACCTTTTATTCAAAGGGATATTTTGAAGAATTTTTTTTGCCTCAGGAACTGAAATCATCTCACCCTCCGATTTTAATCATACTTCTATTTTCGATTTTATCAGCTTGGGTAAGTTGATAATCCGCAGAAAACTGCCCTCCTAAAACTGCGTGTTTCTTTGCCAAAGACTCATGAATCAAAGATCTTACCCCTTCCCCTTTTCTCAATCTACTCAGCAAATCCAGCTCATCCTTTCCAAAAAGGCAATTCTTTATCTTCCCATCGGCAGTTAATCTTAACCTGTTGCAACTACCACAAAAATGCTCACTCATGGTGGTAATAAAAGCGAAGGTTCCGGCATAACCAGACACTTTATATTTTTTGGCTGTGCTGTGTGGTTTATCGGTTAGTTTTTTGAAGTCCAACTTAGATCCTGCAATTTTCAACATCTCTCCGGCCGTCAAGACTTTTTTACTGTCCCAGCTATTTCCCTGAAATGGCATAAACTCGATGAATCGAATGTGAAGGGGATATTTTTTGGTCAATTGTATAAAATCCACCAACTCATCTTCAATCTGCCCCAGCATGGCCACAGCATTGATTTTAACCCGAAAACCTTCCTCCAATAGTAGCATGATACTATCCAACACTTGCTGAAACTGATCTCTACGCGTCAACCTTTTAAATTTCTCGGGGTTCAAGGTGTCCAAGCTCACATTGATCGACTTAACTCCGGATTCCTTCAAAAGGTCGATATATTTTGGAACCAGTATCCCATTCGTTGTCAAAGACAATTCTACTGGAAGCTTACTCAGCCTTTGAATAATATCACCAGCATCTTTTCTAACCAGAGGCTCTCCACCAGTCAATCGGATTTTGGTCACGCCAAGTTGTACAAAAACCTCAGCCAGCTCTACAATTTCATCAGCACTCATCAATCTGGATTGTGGCATCCACTCCATTTCCTCCTGAGGCATACAATAAGTGCAACGGAAATTGCAATTGTCCGTCAGAGAAATTCTCAGGTAATTGTGAATACGTCCAAAATTGTCTTTGAGCATGCCGTGATTTTAATCTAATATTAGAAAGATTGAAATGCTTTCTCCACCCTCTTTCTACAAATGGAGACTTTATTTTTCTAACGTAATTTAATTCAATTAGCTCGGTAAAAGCTGATTTTCTCCAGATTCTTGACTCAGGCGCCTTTTCTGAATTGAGTTGGACTTGAATTGACCTGCTTTTTGAAGAAATTATTGAAGTGAGTTACTTCGTTGAATCCTAAAGCGAAGGCAATCTCAGACACGTTCCAATTACTTTGTTTCAAAAGGATTTTGGATTCCTGTACCAATCTATCGGCAATCAGTTGAGAAGTAGTTTTTCCCGTCATCTCTTTCACTGCGCGATTGAGATGATTGACATGGATGTTGAGTTGATTGGCAAATTCTGAGGGAGTTCTCATTTGAATACTGGAGTGGCTTTCATCTACTGGGAACTGCCTTTCCAAAAGCTCCAGAAATATGGAAGCTATTCTTAAAGATGCATTCCCATGAAGGGTAGTTTGCAAGTCTGCTGGTTGCAATTTCATCCCGAAATGAATCAGTTCGGAAACCAAATTCCGAATACGGTCATACTTGTACTTGTATTCAGAATTAAACTCATCTTGCATCGTTTCAAAAATAGCCTCTACTTCTTGAGCCTCCTCATCACTTAACTCAAACACATGAGTTCCATTTGGGTGGAAAACCTCATACTGCTGAATTTGGCCATAATTCATGAAGAAATGAGGATTGAAAATACAATATACCCCAGTAGTATGCGCTCCTATGTGATCCCATTTATAAGGAACCATTGGATTGGAAAAGGACAGTGCCTGTTTTTTGACCTCATACACTCTGTCAGCGTAATGAACTGTGCTAGCACCTTTGACAAGCATGACTTTGTAAAAATCCCGCTTTCTATATGGGACACTTTTTACTTTACCTTCGAAAAAAGGCTCAAGTCTGAAAATATTAAAATGCCCGAAATCCTTTTTTAGGCTTTCCGGAATCCAATTGAATTTACGTTTATAAAATTCCTCTAAGGTCTCTGACTTTTCCATTTTGTTATTTTTTAGCGTAGGTATTTTTAAAAGTGTAAAGCAAGCTCATGTTCCAAACCAAATCATCTCCAGCTACCTCTGACTTGATTTTTCGATTAAAAAAGGTTTGAAATGAAATTGGAAATTCATCTTTGCTGAATGTAAAACTTGAATTGATATAAGTTCCAGAATTTTCATCCACACTGAGAAAGAAGAGTTGCGGATTAATTCGTAAGGAGAAGTCTCCTCCTAATCTGATATTGGAAATCACAGTATTCAAAGCAACAAAATCAGTGTTTTTAGGTCCTGTTGGATTAAAGCCTGTTCCATGAAGATAATAAATACCCATGCTAAGTTTATTGCTGAATTTATAGGTTTGATTGATCTCCCCTGCAAGGAATCTATTGGCTACAAACATCCTTTGAACTTCTCCATCCACTACTACCTCCCTATCCTGAAAGAGAAAAGCAGGATGTGCACCTGCACTTAGAGTAAAACGCTTGTCTTTGATAATTTTATATCTCCACCACAAAACAAATGTCCATGGCTTTCCATTCATTCCTAATCGAAACATCGGGTCAAAGGAAAATCTTTCCCCTCCTACACTGAGGTCGAAGAAGGCAGCAGGTTTTCCTAAATTAAATGCAGGAATAATAGAGACACCATTATTAGTTGCTGTGATAGTTCCACTAAAATGGCGAATCGGTGATTGAGATTCAACTGGATTTTCCTGAGAAAAGGAAGGACTTTGGAGTAAAACCAAACTCAGAATCAAAATCTGAATTTTTGTAATTGATTTCATTAAACTTTTCAAAGTGAGGGTAAATAGGGATTTGAGAAATTAGTCTTACAAATGTCCAAATTTTATCAATTAATTTATAATGAAAATCAAATAGATGATTACAAAATTCAAACATTAAATAGCTATAAGCGAAAAATAAATTTCTTGAAAAAATCAATTTATCAATAAAATTACCGAGAAGAAACCCCTTGAAATATATTTGAAAAGCGTAAGTATTTATTTGATAACAATTAATTATACTGCTTAAAATCAATTAATTTTGAATTAATAATTTCTCTATTTGATTTCCAATGATGGATTTGTATAAACTCGGGATAGAAGCAAACAATCTTAATCCTTGCGATAAAAAGTTTTCACAGAATTATAAAAATGAAACCTAAACTCAGATGAAATTCAAAGATTTGAAAAATCAAACCGATTCTTTTTAGGCTGAGCTCCTAATTGCACCTTACTAAGATTCTTACTTTAAAAAACACCTAACAAAAACACTATTAATATGAAAAACTATATCATTCCATTTGTCTTATTTATTGGCCTTCATTTTTCTGTTTTAGCTCAAAATCAGCCAGAACAATCCTCTGAAAAGGAAGTTTATGAACTCTCCATGAACAAGTGGAAATGGATGGCGGAAAAGGACATTAGTCAATTGCAGCCGCTCTTTCACCCTGAAGCCAAGTTTGTGCATATGAGCGGAACCTGGACTACGGAACGGGAATTGGAAATCATTGATTCAGGAAGTATCTGGTATAAAAATGCAAAAGTACATGATACTGCAGTGGAGCTGTTCGGCAATACAGCATTGGTATGGAACAGAATCACTTTAACAGCCGAAGTTAGAGGGAATGATGTAGTAACAGAATTTACCGTGACTGAGGTATATCAAAAAGATAATTCCGGATGGAAAATGCTTGCATTGACCTTTAGCAGTGTAAGAGACACCCATCAGATTGAAAAGTAAAATCTAATGTGGGCTACAAAAATTGATGGAGAGGAAGGCTTATCAAGTATTCTTTAGTTAATTTGCGATAATAAGTAAATACAAATCCCTGATGAAATCGAGCACGACGCAAGGGGACATACAGAGAGACGCCCCGATGTATCGGGGAATCAATGCGAAGATTCTCCCGAATCAAGTTCGGGAGAAGCTATCTGACCTCTAAAAATCAAAATATAAACAGATGAAATACCTGATTACTTTATTGATGGCCTTCTTTTCCAATTTTGTTTTGGCTCAAGTTCAAATAGTCGCAGAACAAGACCAAAACCGTGACCTTACTTTACTGGGTTTAAACAGCGATAAAATCCCTTACACCATAAGAATAGAATTCATTCTTTTAGAAAATCTTGAATCTTTGGAGGGAGACATTCTTTTCAAAACTGCTAACCCCGGAAAAAGTACTTTAGTGAAGCTTCAATCCATTTATTCTAATGAAAAAACTGGTTTTCGGTATAATACCAAACTATTCAAAGGAGATATATTTCAGAGACCACTTTACAAAACAATATATCTTCCACCGGTTGAAGAAGGAACTAAATTTAACATAAGGCCTTTGAGGTTTGAGTCTCATCCTTCTCAGAATTCGGGTTTAAATACATATACAGGCACCTTATTTCTTTTTGAAAAAGCAGTAGTTATTTGTGCCCCACGGAAGGGAATAGTTTCAGAGATTAAAATGGACCAAGAGCCTTTGGCTTCCGGGCCTTCAAATTTTGAATCAGAAAATTTCATAGAAATTTATCACGAGGATGGGAGTTTCAGCAGATTAAGTGGGCTTCAAAAAAAATCAGCAAAAGTTGAAATAGGTGATACAGTATTTCCAGGACAGGAAATAGCTGAATCAGCGATCGATCCGAATCAGAACTTGCATCATGTTAAAATGATTCAAAGTCATTGGGAGATGAGCGAAAGCGGAATGCTTTGGGTGAATTTTCCAGTTGTTATTTTTTCTGAACAAAAAAATATTTCAAGTGACCAAGATGCAGAGGATATTCTAGCTAAACATCCGGAAAACATTATTCAACTAGAAATGGATAAAAAAGAGCTTAAGAAATATTCAAAAAAATAAATCTGATCTCTTGAGTAAAAAATGTTTATCCCTCTCAGAACGAAGGTTTTTTCCTTAGATAAACATTTGAAATCAATCAATCTGTTTTGCTCATAAATTATTTTTAAACCTTACAGCCTGACAGTAGTTCTGTAGATATTAAATCAAAAAACCACTCAAAAATGAAAACCACAAAAATTTTAGCTCTAGCAGGAAGTTTTCTAGCAATGGGCTTATGGACTGCTTGCAGTGCACCAAAGGAAGAGTCTACAGAAGAAACAATGGAAGTAGTCGAAGAGGCTCCGGTAGAGGAATCCAATACGGTAGTTGATATAGCTATCGGTTCTCCTGACCACACTACCCTAGTAGCTGCAGTTCAAGCTGCAGGCTTGGTAGAAACACTTAGTGGAGATGGACCATTTACTGTTTTTGCCCCTACTAATGCGGCTTTTGAAGCACTTCCTGCAGGAACAGTTGAAGACTTATTGAAGCCTGAAAATAAAGAAAAGCTTGCTGGCATTCTAACATTCCACGTAGTATCTGGAAACGTTATGTCAGGTGATTTAAGTGATGGACAAGTTGTTACGACTTTGAATGGTCAAACTGCAACTGTATCTATCAAGGATGGAAAAGTTATAATTGGCGATGCAACTGTAGTTGCTGCTGATTTAGCCGGAACAAACGGCGTAGTCCATGTAATTGATAAAGTATTATTACCGAAATAAGGTTGATGGTTATTAAACTTAAGGCTAGTTCTCGTGGAGCTAGCCTTTTTTTTGTTTTCTATTTTTAATAATCCTGTTTGAATTGCGTAAGTATTTTCCAGCCAAGTGTTTTATTTTCACATTGACGTAAATATGATTCCTTCAAAATCGGGAAAACATTAACTTCTAGCTTATTAGCTGCAAATCCAATCCTTTGAGTATGCACTAGAAATGGTAAAACTTTGATTTGCGGTTTCACTTTCTTTAGCCCAAAATTTCCAATGAATTATCCAGACAATAAATTGAATAGAAGATCATTTCTGAAAGTTTCCGCCCTTGCTGGAGGAGGTATGATTCTTAGCTTTAATTGGCTGGCAGGCTGCAAACCTAATTCTTCCGAAATTTTGGATATGCCTAAAGAATGGTTCAGGCTTAACGGCTATATCAAAATCGGTGAAAATGGGCTGATCACCATCATGTCACCCAATCCAGAAGGTGGTCAGAATGTAAAAACTTCCATGCCCATGATAGTTGCTGAGGAATTGGACGCAGTCTGGAAAAATGTAAGAGTAGAGCAAGCGCCCCTGGACACTGAGAATTTCACCCGGCAATTTATTGGAGGAAGTCAGGCGATCAGAATTGGCTGGAATGCCTTAAGAACAGCAGGCGCGACAGCCAGACAACTTTTAATCAATGCAGCAGCCGATCAATGGAAGGTTCCTGCTTCGGAAATCAGCACTGACTCAGGATTTCTGATTCATATTCAATCCGGAAAACGAGCTCACTTTGGAGAGATGGCTTCATTAGCAGCTACTCTTCCGATTCCGGGAAATGTAGAATTGAAAAAAGTAGATCAGTTCAAAATTATTGGCACATCTCAAAAAAATGTAGATATCCAAAAAATCATTACTGGGAAACCACTTTTTGGGATTGATTATAAGAAGGAAGGCACTTTAATAGCGATGATTATTCATCCACCTTCATTTGGAATGAAGCTAAAATCATTTGATGCTTCAGAAGCAAGCAAAATGCCCGGTATCAGAGGCGTTTTCGAAATCAAATCCTTGAGAGATGACTATGTTAGAACATTCTTCGACACAGTTACCTTCACTGATTTAATTGCAGTTGTGGGAACTAGCACTTGGGAGGTCTTAAATGCAAAAAAAGCCATCCAGGCTGAGTATGAACCTATCTCCGCTTATGTTGAAAAAAGAGATCGATTTGGTTCCGAAGAAAGCAGGATAGTTCCGGCTGGTCAGGAGAATACTGAATCTCAGGCAGAAAAAATGCGAGTTGCTTCACTCAAACCACAAGAATTAAGAAGAGATGGAAACCCTGAAGAGGCTTTCAAAAAAGCCTCTAAAGTCATCGAGAAAACCTACACTGGACCTTTTCTGGCCCATAATTGTATGGAACCAATGAACTTTTTTGCTCATGTACAAGGAGATAAAGTAGAATGTGCAGGTCCTCTCCAAAAACCTGAGTTAACAGAACAGGCTCTTTCGGTAAGATTAGGCATCCCTGTTGAAAACATCCATATAGAAATGACCAGGTTGGGAGGAGGATATGGAAGGAGGTCCTATGCTCATTGGTTGATTGAAGCAGCTGTTATTTCTCAAAAACTCAATGCTCCTATCAAATTGATTTATACGAGAGAGGATGATATGACTTCGGGAATATATAGGTCCCGATACCAGGCAACTTATCGGGCTGCCTTGGACGAAAACAATCAGTTGATAGGCATTCATATCAATGCAGGAGGATTACCCGAAAATCCCATTTACCCAGATAGATTTCCTGCTGGTGCGGTCGAAAATTATCTTGCAGAGGGTTGGGAAGTCCCTTCCAATATCACCACGGGATCTTTCCGTGCACCGAGATCAAATTTCATGGCAGCCGCAGAACAATCCTTTTTGGATGAAGTAGCAGAAGTAGCGGGCAAAGATCCTATTGAGTTTAGATTAGAGCTGCTAGAAAAGGCTAAAAAAAATCCAGTGGGAAAAAACAATGATTATGATCCTGCACGATATGCAGAAGTCATCAAACTGGCAAGGGAGAAATCAGACTGGGCAACGAATAAAGAAGGAATAGCTAAAGGTTTTTCAGCTTATTTCTGCCATAATTCTTATGCTGCACAAGTATTGGAATTAAAAATGGAAAATGGTCAGCCTCTTATAGAAAAGGTAGTCTCAGCAGTGGACTGCGGAATCGTGGTCAATCCGGACGCTGCCAAAAATCTCTGCGAAGGTGCTGTGGTGGATGGAATAGGTACTGCGCTTTTTGGTGAGTTGACCTTTGAAGAGGGCAAACCGAGCAAAAGTAATTTTGATCAATATAGAATGATCCGAATGAAAGAAGCTCCTAAAATTATTGAAACCTATTTTGTGGATAACCAAATCGATCCAACAGGCTTAGGAGAACCTGCATATCCTCCTGTATTTGCAGCCTTAGCAAACTCTCTTTACCAAGGTACTGGACAAAGATTCTACGAACAACCATTTTTCAAACAGCTTGAAATCTGAAATTCAAAATCTTACAACTTGATTTTGAATTTTTCTCAAGAGAATCTAATAATGAATGAAATCCAGAAACAACAGACAATTAGGAGTTAATTGGTTTAAGTCCCATAAAACTTCAATTCCAATTTTGAAGCTCTATATTTTTTTCTACTAAAAAAGTATTGATTTACCCCCATTTTATCTTAAAAACCTTTATTTTTCCAATTGATATAAGTTATTGTCCACTTATTACGAAATACTTTAAAGGTATTTATTAAGCCTATCCAAGTAAACCAGCCACTTAATTGATAAATCCTTTGTTGTCCAGATCATCAATATTTGTAATTATTTACCTTGGGTGTTTCCTGACAGGAGCTCAGGGGCTTTTTGCACAAGCTCCAATTTTCCCCAGAAACTCCAATTACATGATAGAAAGCTGGGATAACTCCAATGGCCTTCCTCAAAACGCAGTCTTTGCCATGGAAAGAGATAACCATGGCTATTTTTGGGTGGCAACAGAAGAAGGACTTACCAGACTTGATGGATATTCTGCAAAGGTTTTTGACCAAGCAAACTATCCCCAAATGCAGGAACAAACCTATTATACTTTTTATAAATCTAAGGCTGGAATTTGGGCAACTGCTGATAGAAGCATAGCCTTGCTTGAAAAAAACATTAGAAAGATTATTGACTGTTCAAGCATTACCAATGATACTTGGATAAGAGCTGTCACAGAAATTGAGAATGGAAAATTATTAATCGGTACGGATGCTGGAGAAATTCACCAATGGGAAAACGGATCTTTCACTGAACTTGAAATTTGGAAATCTGAATTTCCATTAGAAATATATAGTTTTTTCCAAATTGATTCATACAAACTCCTTGTCGGAACTACTAGGGGGCTATACGAGCTAAACATGAAATCTAATACAAAAAAATTGATTTCAGCAGACAGCTTTGAAGCCTTTAAAATTTTTGGTACTCCCAAAGAAATCTACATCTTTTCGCCTGACCAAGGTATTTTTCGAATGAACAAAGGCTATGAAATGGAAAACATAATTCCAATTAGCCAAATTAAAGACATAAACCTTAGCAGCCTGATAGTTGACTCAGATAATAGAATTTGGGCAGGATCTTTAGAGCAGGGATTACTGGTTATCGAACAGGGGCAAGTAAGCAGATTCACGTATCCAGAGCTTAGAAACTACACAGTTAGAAAAATTATTAAGGAAGAAAACAAGCTTTTTCTAGGCACTTTGGGCAAAGGACTGCTATTGATTAAACCGGCAAAGGTAAACCAGCCAGACTATAATGAATTAAAAAACAAAAATATCAAGGCCATCTATCAAAGTGAGGACAGTAGTGTTTGGATTGGAACAAAGGCAAATGGACTCCATCAAATTGATAGAAATAAAGTTAAAATCTGGAGTCAAAAAGACGGCTTGATTCAAGACAATAATACCAGCCTTGCATCCAGAAATGGTATCCTTTACTATGGTTCTTCTTCTGGAATCTCTCTGTTGGACCTGAAGAGAGGAGAAATCATAGGTCAAATAACCGAGGAGGATGGGCTTAGCAGCAATTACGTCCACGCGCTATTTAGAGATTCCCAAAATCGTTTATGGATCCTGACAAGAAAAGGAGGTATTCATTACTTGGAAGAAAATGGTAAGCTTCAAAAGGTACTATTACCGGAGAAATTTGATGCAACTAGATTTGTAAGTGCTTTAGAACTCAAAAATGGTCAATTATTAATTGGTTCTATGAATGAAGGTATTCTTCGATTAGAAGATACCGTCTTCGTTGAAAATAAAAGACTTCCTTTGGCTCCTGGTGAAGATGTGATATACAGCATGTATGAGGATGCTGAAAATGACCTTTGGTTCGGTACACACGGAGGGCTTGTATTACTGAAAGAAGATCAAATCAAAATTTTAGGAAAGATCAATGGTTTGAAGTCTAAAACTGTATACAGCATTACGGACGATGGACAGCGTGGAATTTGGATCAGTAATAATTTTGGGGTTCAATATTTTTCTTACTCTGAAATAAAAAAGTTCAAAGAAAGTGAGAATGAAAATGTATTGATAAGTTCAACTTTATACGATAAAAGATTGGGCTTGCCTAACTCTGAAACTAATGGTTTGATTTTTCCTGCTGCCATACAAGATTTTAAAGGAAAAATCTGGATCCCAACAGTTGAGGGAGTTGGGATAATCAACCCAAATACCATTTCAAACAGTCCTAATGATTCAATTAGTTTTTTTTGGGATGAACTCAGAATAGGAGAGCAAAAATCTGACATTCATAGCCAAATCCTAATTCCTGAAGGAGTTAGGATGTTTCAGGTTTCTTTTAATCTCATTGATTTTGAGAATCCTGCCCAATATTCCTTATTTTATAGAATAGACGATGAAAATGACAATTGGCTACCTATTAAGGATCATAGGCAGTTATATTTTAATGGACTAAAACCAGGGGACTATACTTTAGAAATTAAAGTCCTCAGATACGGTGAAGAAGATCAAGTTTATTCTCTTCCCATTAAGGTTTCGGCTTTGTTTTTCGAAACTTTAACCTTTAAAATAATAATTGGAATTGTCGCAATTCTTCTTCTTTATTTCATTCTACAATCTTATTTCAATAAGAAATTAAAGAAAGATTTGGAAGAGAAAGTCATTCAGAGAACTTCTGATCTTAGCCAAGCAAATGAAAAATTAACGGAGGCCCTAGAAGAAATAGAAAACCAAAATATAATCATGAAACAGCTTACTTGGAATCATTCACATCTGCTAAGGGCTCCGCTGACTAGGGCGATGGGGATCAATCACCTATTGATCAATTATTCCAAGTATGAGGGGATAGAAAAAAGCAAAGAAGAATTAGAAAAAGAACTTCTGGAATCATTGAAACAAGTAGATGAGATTATTAAGGACACTCATACAAAATCTGAAAATCTCACAAAGTAATGAATACCTTTCTTCCAAATGTGTTGGTAATAGATGATGATCCGGGAATACTTTTCTTACATAAAATTATCATAAAGGGAGAGGGATTACATCCAAACCCAATTACTTTTTTTGATCCTGAAGAAGCATTAAATCACATTCTGGAAAATGACATACCTGATAAAGGCATTTTAATCTTTTTGGATATAAATATGCCTAGAATGAGCGGATGGGAATTACTCAATCATTTAGAAAAGAAACTTCGCCATGTGAAAGTCAAAGTGGTGATGGTCACCTCCTCTTTAGATCGATCCGATAAAGAAAAAGCCCAAAAAAGTCCTTTTGTTATGGATTTTTGGGAAAAACCACTCAATGAAAATCAAATTGCTTTTGTTGCCAAACAAATCCCTATCTGGTTTGAATTGTAAAATACTTTAATCTTACAATGCCTTTCTTGCATCCTAAATTGAATCAAAGACTTTCAATCTTTTAATTAATTATTTTTCAGGAATACACACTTTTTTTCAAGGAATAGACAGCCTCTTTCCAAACAATCACTTGATTACCATAAACTTCTATTTGATTTTTATAAGGATACTTGGTCAGAAAATAGCTAAATTGAACTTTAAAATTAACAGTTATGGCTCAATATAATCTCAATATTAACGGAAAGAACCTTCAAGTCGATGTAGACGCTAATACCCCTATGCTTTGGGTTTTAAGAGATCATCTGGATATGGTGGGCACCAAGTTCGGGTGTGGTATCGCTCAATGTGGAGCCTGCACTATTCATTTAGACGGAAATGCAGTGAGATCTTGTCAACTTCCTATATCGGCAGTAGAAGATTCAAAAATCACAACCATTGAAGGGCTTTCCGAAAAAGGAGACCATCCTGTTCAGCAGGCTTGGATGGAACATGACGTACCTCAATGCGGCTATTGCCAAGCAGGTCAAATAATGACTGCTGCAGCTCTCTTACAGCAAAACCCTAGTCCGAGTGATGAGGAAATTGAAAATGCCATGAATGGGAATATTTGCCGTTGTGGAACTTACCTGCGAATAAAGGCTGCAGTCAAAACAGCATCTCAAAAACTTTAAAATCCTGAAATTATGACCATTGTAAATACAAAATTGAACAGAAGATCATTTTTGAAAGTATCCGCCCTTGCGGGAGGCGGCATGGTATTAAGTTTCAGTTGGCTAGCAGGCTGTAAGCCTACATCCAAAGAAATGCTGGAGATGCCCAAAGAGTGGTTTGAACTCAATAACTTCATCAAAATTGGTGAAAATGGAGCAGTCACTCTTTATTCTCCAAACCCAGAATTCGGTTCAAATGTAAAAACATCCATGCCGATGATCTTGGCAGAGGAATTGGACACAGACTGGAAAAATGTTTTTGTAGAGCAGGCTGATTTTTATCCAGAGAGATTTGACCGACAATTCACAGGAGGAAGCCAGGGAATTAGACAGGGTTGGACTCCTTTAAGAACTGCCGGTGCCACAGCTAGAGCCATGCTTGTGGCAGCAGCAGCTCAAGGCTGGAATGTACCTGCTTCCGAAATCACTACAGCTGCAGGTCAAATAGAACACAAATCCAGTGGAAAAAAAGCACATTATGGAGAAATGGCTTCCTTGGCCGCTACAATGGAAGTGCCGGAAGAAGTTCAGTTAAAAGAAATAAAGGATTTTAAGATCATAGGAAACTCGAAAAAGAACGTAGACGGGGTCAAAATCCTAACCGGTAAACCACTTTTTTCCTTAGATCATAAAGTGGAGGGGATGAAGTATGCGGCAATTGTCCACCCTCCTGCCTTTGGAATGAAATTGAAATCATTTGATAAAAATTCAGTTTCTGATATGCCGGGCATTCTGGACGTCTTTTCTATTTCTTTATTCAAAGATGACTACCAGAGAAATTTCTTTGATACCACGACTTTCCCTGAGATCATTGCAATTGTGGGTAATTCCACTTGGGAAGTCATGCAGGCGAAAAAGACTTTGAAGGTGGAATGGGAAAAAGCCCCTGAATCCACTTTCCCAATGGCCGGAAGAGGTGGTGTTACTGTGACTGCCACAGTTCCGGCAGGATTGGAGAATACCAGCAGTCATAAAGAAAGAATGGCTGAATTCACGGCAAAACAAGGAAACATCCTGAGAAAAGACGGGGATCCCGAAGGTGAGTTTAATAAAGCTGCTAAAATTATTGAAAGAACCTACACCGCTCCTTTTTTGGCTCATAATACCATGGAGCCGATGAATTGTTTTGCAGATGTGAAAGGGGATAAGGCTGTAATCTATGGCCCCACTCAGGCTCCTGAATTTATCATGGGAACTTTGGCTCAAGCCTTAGAAATACCTAGAGAAAATATCCAAATCAATCTTTCAAGAATGGGTGGAGGATTTGGCAGGCGGGCTTATAGTCACCATATGGTAGAAGCTGCTCTCATTTCCCAGAAAGTTCAAGCCCCTGTAAAGATGGTCTATACCAGGGAAGATGATATGACTGCAGGTGTGTATAGACCCACTTATACAGCAACCTATAGAGCTGCGCTGGATGAAAACAACAATTTGACAGCCTTACATGTCAAAGCAGGAGGAATCCCGGAGACCCCTATTCATCCCAATAGATTCCCGGCTGGAGCCCTGGACAATTATCTGGCAGAAGGATGGGACATTCCTTCCAACATTACTATTGGCGCATTTCGTGCACCGAGATCCAACTTTATCGCCGGAGCAGAACAAAGCTTCCTAGATGAATTAGCCGAAGAGATGGGTAAAGACCCAATTGATTTCCGTTTGGAATTATTAAAAAGAGCGGAAACCAACCCTGTAGGAAGCAACAACGACTACGACCCTAAGCGCTATGCAGGTGTTTTGGAACTGGTCAAAGAAAAGTCAAATTGGAACAGCCCTAAAGACAATGTGCATCGTGGCGTATCTGCTTATTTCTGTCATAACTCTTATGTTGCAGAAGTAGTGGATACCGTCATCAAAGACAACAAACCGGTAGTAGAGAATGTCTATGCAGCCGTTGACTGCGGAGTAGTCGTCAATCCTGATGCCGCAGCCAATATGGGAGAAGGGGCAATTGTAGATGGTATTGGAAATGCCTTCTTTGGAGAATTAGCCTTTGAAAATGGGGTTCCCACCAAAAGCAATTTTGATAAGTACAGAATGATCAGGCAAAAAGAGTCTCCTAAAAAAATCGAGGTTCATTTTGTTCAGAATAACGAAGACCCAACAGGCTTGGGAGAACCACTCTTCCCACCTGTCTTTGCAGCTTTGGCCAATTCCTTATATAAAGCAACTGGAAAACGTTATTACGAACAACCATTTGCACCACAGCTCGAAATGCAAAATTTGAAGATGTAAATAACTTTAAATCAAGATTATGGCCTGAATCAATTATTTTCAGGCCATTTTTTTTGTGCTAAATGAAGCGAATTGATAAATGGAATCGTCTAGAGAAGGAATTTAAAAACATTCAAACACTATGATTAAAAGTTTCATTTCTTCACCCAGGTTCAAATCTAAATGGTCGTTGGTTGCCACTTTAATTGGTTTACCCCTACTGGTCAGTGGATGTCTTAATAATTTTGACACTCCGCCCGTTCAGCCGGCAGCATACATTTCCATTTATCAGGGATCACCTGATGCACCTGCAATGGATATTTTTGCAAATCAAAACCGGGTGAATAACCAGCCCTTAAATTTCGCAGAGGTTCTTGCTTATAGCCCATTTTATGTGGGAGAAAGATCCTTCCGATTTTCCTCTTTTAATTCTACTACTACTCTGCTTCAAAAAGATTTCACAATAGAGCAAGATGCGATTTACTCTATGTTCCTTTTGGATAGAGTTGCTGATTTGGATGCTATCCTGATTGAAGACGAATGGACCTTGCCAACAGCGGATTCTGCACAGGTAAGGATGGTGCATTTGTCACCTGACACGGGAGAAGTTTTTCTACAATTTTCTAATCTGAGCACTCCTGTAACCAATAATATGAGCTTCGGAGATGACTCCAATTTCACCATGGTGAAGAAAAACACCTATAATGTTCAGATCAAATCTGTAGCCACCGGGGATGTACTCCTAACCGCCAATGATGTACAAATCAATGGAAACCGTGTCTATACTTTTGTATTGAGAGGATTAGCTGAAACTACCAATCAAAACCAAAAAATGGATTTGCAACTCATTACCAACTATGTAAATTTTTAACTACCTCAAGATGTAAAATCCCGGGCCTTTCGGTTCGGGATTTTTTTTTGCATATTCTAGTACTTTTTAACCCGAAATATGCAGTAGACTTCTTATTACGAGTCCAAACCGCTTCAAAATCAATCGCTTTGCTGTATTTAGCTCAATCACCGTAGCGGTGCTATGCTTCATTTGCTAAATACTTGATTTTATTGCGGTTTGACCTCTCACTACAGATTCTAATGCATAATCCGGGTTTAAAGAATATAGACCTCAATCCTAAGACTAACTATCCATTGTTTGGTCACTTTAGGTCTCCATTTGTTAAGATGATATCCACTACCCCTTAAGCTCAAGCAAATAAAAAGTACCCTTCCTTACTATCCATCAAATCACTTCTAGCCAAGCTAGAGTTTAATATTCACCCTTTTAAACCCCTCATTTAATCCTTAATAAATAGACATCCATTTAAGCCTAAATCTTCAATTCTAGCATCATAGCTTTCAAATTATCTTAACGAGATCTAGCAAAGTCTTTGGATCAAAAAAAACCAACTCAATTAGAGTTGGCCTTTCTGATGTAATCAAACCCCTAAATTATTATTCTTTTCCTCCTCCGAAATTCACTTTGAAAGAAGCGCCAAAAAAGCCCGGATTATCTCCAAATCCTGTAAACTGTCGTAAAGGATAATTGTAAAATGGCATCAATACATAGCTGCTTTTTTCAGCCTGTAGCAGCCTGATATTCAATCCAAAATTCATTGTGGCTAAAGGGTAAAATCTACTATCTACCGATTCCAATGTTCTGGTCTGAACCACATCTTCATTCAAAGTGCGGAATGAATTTACTGCTGAAGCATCTGCCACAGTTACTTGTCTGGTAAATGAAGTCTCTAACTCTGCCTGCTGATTGAATGCGTAGAAATTGGAGAATCCTGCTTGAACAGACAGGGAGTTAGACCTAGTAATGGGATACTTCAGATAAATTGGAATTTCAACCTGAGTCTGTCTTACAATTATTGTTTCTGTACTTGGAGCTATATTCATAGCTAAGCCAACAGTTGGCCTATTGGAAACATCGCTTTGCTGATTCAGCAAGTTCAAGCCTAAGCCTGATCCCAAAGTCAATTTCCCGGGAAGATCCAAATTCACCATTACCCCCATAGCTAAAGTATTTCCTGAAATTGATTCTCCATTTTGCCTAGCAGAACCAAAACCTGGTGCCACCCCTAATCCATAGGATATTGAAGATTTTTCTTTAGGAATAGGATCAAATTCAGGCTCTTCTTTGATAGCTATTAGCGGCTTGCCTTGTTCAACTTTACTTTCAGACATCAAAGACTCTTTAGCAATCAGGCCACTTGTAGTAGAAATCTCTGATTGGTTCTCTGACTTAATTTCCTCAATATTTTCAGCTTGGGCTATCACTTTTTGAGTGACTTGGGTTTCTTTTGATTTCAAATCACTGATTAGCTCCTTGGATTCTTCTTCCTCTTTAATTGGCTGTTTTGCAGGGGTTTTGGATGCAATGAGAGATTGATTGCTTTGCTTTTCTTTTAGGCCATTTGACTGTTTGGTATTCTTAGATTTTCCTTCTGGGATAACTTCTTGAATACCCTGCAGTTCTCTCTCCGTCTCCACTGAGGAAGGGGTTTTAGAGCCTTCTACACGAGCTTCTTCAATTCTGTTTTCTTCTACGACTTTTTCCGTTCCCTGAGAATCTTCTGCTAATAGGGGACTTTCCAGTTCTGAGTTTGGAAGCAAGAAATAAAAAGTCGCTATCAATAGTAAGCTTGCTGCCACCCCTCCGATCCACCAGAAGAATGGTTTAATTTTAGAAGCTCCCCGCATTTTCTCAAAGCTCTCCCAGGCTCCTATTTCGTAGGGCTGATTGCCTTTTTCCTGATACTTTTTCAGGGAGTCAGCTATCTGTTTGCTCAGCTTATCTTCCTGCATATTCTTTTAGATGTGTGTGAACTAGCTCCCGTAGTTTGGCTTTGGCACGAGCTAGATATACCCTGGAAGAACTTTCGGTGATTTGGAGTCTCCCAGCTATTTCTTTATGACTATATCCCTCCACTTCGTAAAGGTTGAATACCAACTTCTGATCATCCGGAAGTTGATTTAATAAGGCAATCAGGTCTTCATAGGCCAAATTACCAATGGCATTTACTTCGTGAAAAACCTCCGTCTGTTCATTGATTTCCAGTTGCTCTCGTATTTTTTTGTTTTTTCTATAGAAATCAATCGAGGTATTCACGGTGATTCGTCTCAGCCAGGATTTCACAGACTGAAACTCATCAAAATTTTTAATCGAACCGAAAAACTTCAGAAAAGAGTCATTGACTATCTCCTTAGCCAAATCCCGATCTTTGGCATAGGAAAGACTTATACCCATGACATAGCCATAGTATTTCTTAAAAAAAAATTCCTCATGTTTTGCTGAGCGCCGTTTGCAACCGGCAATCAACTCCTCGTCAGACCAATTCAATACAAAAGACTTAAAATCCGGGCTTGTCCTTATTCAAACGCTTCTTGTCCTGAAGCAGGTTTCGGTTTATTTTCCTTTTCTGTTATGAGATTGTTTCTAATAGCAGAAGTTTCAATTTCTGGCTTGATAGCAATTTCTTTGATTTCCAATTGATCCGAACCAACTGGAAAAGAAAAGCTACAAAAGAGTAGAAAGACCCCTACTTTCAAAAACAATTTCATATCCTTTTTTTTAGGATACGAATACTAATTATCCAACGCTACACTGATACCATCAAAATGATAAAAAAACTCATTCTCATCAAAAAATATCGCTAATTTCCTACCTGTTTCAGCGTCATAATAAACTGATTTAGAGGACTGAATACCATTTTTATTTTCCTTCATGATCTGAGTAAAAACCCATACAAAAGAATTAGATCTAGCAAAGTATTGAAAATCTGAGTTAGATTTTTCAAGATCAATTTCTCCATCCAATTCGACTTTTTTCTTTAATTCTGAAAAATCAAGAAGATCTATACCTTTTGAAAAAGATGGCCGCAAGTTAATATTTGGAAAGTTGGGTAGCTTTGAAATATGCCCACTAGAGTTAACATAAAAATCAGAGGAGTATTGAGATATTCCTGCTTTTGGATTAGAGTAAGAAAGACAGATTCTATATCCTACTTCACCAGGCTGATAAACTATCCTTCCCTCGGCTTGATTCATTTCATCCGCAACAAATCTATAAATAGAAGAAAGGTACAGCTGCTTTAATAAACCCGGCCCAAATGCATCAAGTAGTTTTGTCTCTACTTTTTCAAGCAGTTCTTTTGGGAGATCCTCCCACTCGCGAAAGGGTCTTGGGTAATATTTTTTATAGATTGGCTCACCACAATTCTGGTAGATGGCTTCTTTACCAAGTCCATTTTGTTTTGAATCAGGCCTGAGTAATACTGTCAGCGTGTCAGATTTCATTAAATCGACCTCTATCCATTCTGGAAGATATTTTGAATGATTGATGCTTAAGAAAAACTGATGATTGGACTTCTCTAAAGGTTGGTCAGACCAGGGTGTATAAGAAAACACCTCTTTTGAACTACGTAAAGAGATGCCAGCAAAGTTGATAAATCCATCTTGTACTAATTCTGCATTGGGATAATTGATGGTCGCACCACTTTCTTTATCCAATATTTTAAAAAATGATTGAGCCTCGACAGAGTTGGAAATTATCATTAGCCAAGCCAATGAAACGAAGATTCTAACATTTTGCATAAGGAAAATTAACTAATCATATTTTCCACTCCAACTAATGGGTTTTGAAAATGGGTCCAGAATTTCATCTAAAATAACTGAAACCTCTCTCCTATTGAGGATTTTATCTGTCCGAAAATCACCTTCCAAGCCCTTCCTTTTCCAAACCTGAGCGATCTCAAGAAAGGGAGTATTCTCTTTTATCATTTCCAAAAAGGCTTGAAACCTTTCTCCCGTCAAGTAATCCCCGGATGCTCCCCAATATTCATTCAAGTGTGGATATACCTCTTTTAATCCTGACATCAATTCGTATTCCGCAACAGGCCTTTCCGGATAAAACCAAGTTTGATTAGCCCATAAATATGGAACCCCTACTCCTTTAAAAATTCCTGTTGCACCTATTTTCTGCATCGCCCTAAAGTGTGGGTCTCTTGGATTCATATCCAAAAACGGCATGATATAGGCACCTTGATTCAATAGCCCCCACTGTACTTGCCTAATAGATGTTTCGTCTAACTTTTTTGAGTTTGTAGAAGCAATACTTGCCAAGACTCCAGCCGCATGCCCTATCCCCAATACCACCGGCTGAAGCCTGGATGCGCCATTGACAATATTGGAAACAGAAATACTTTTTTCTGCTAAAATTAGAGCGGGATGATTTTTAGGAATCAGAGCACCTAATGGTACATTATAGCTTGGAACTCTAATTTTGATAAAATCGATCTCTGGAGCATTCAAATTCTTTTTATGATGGTGATCTATCGTATAGTCTCCTACTGCCACGCCTGTTCTGTACAAGGCATTAGGAGCAGCATAAGGACTTTTTAGATAGGGCAGGGTAAAATCTACCAAGCCATAATATCTTCTAGACTCCCTGTGATAAGGAATCATTGGCAAGTTATCCTCTGTTGGATACTCATCCTCCACAATTCCCAAATGCTTATATCCGAGTTCATTTTGGATATAATAAACAAATCGTAAACTTGTCTGTTTGGCTTTTTCCAGTTCCATTTTTCGTTCCTCGTCACTCAACTCCACTAAATTCACATAGTGATCATTTCCGCAATTCGGCCAATTGATCATGTACTTTCCATTCGGAAGTTTTCCATAAGCCAGCATTTTATCACAGTCTAAAGTTGGGGCGTTATCTGTGATGGGATCAGCATGGGCACAGGCGCAGGCGAACTCATCCGGATCATAATTGTTTGGCTTAGGAATAGTTTGATCACTTCCTTTCCCATAGTCCTGAAGCGTCACTACATAGGTCAGGTCCTGAACAATATCATTCCCATTCTCGGGCGCAAACTCCTCTCCTATTTCAGCCCTGGAATCCATGCCCAATCGGTAAGGTAATCCTAAAGATGCTGCCACATCCCCCAGCTCCGTTGCATCTATCAAAATGGGAGCATTAGCCTTTCGAGTTTGACCATCCCTTTCGTAAACCAAAGTCCATCGATTGTCTTCATATTGGGCTGACTTCCATTCGCTTTGAAATGAAACTCTAAGATTTGGTTCCGAAGCTGCAATTCGTTGAAAAATCTCATTCCCCACTTTAGGCTCAAAAAGTGTATTGGAAACCCAGCCCGTGGAAAGGGCTTGTTGAGAACCATAATAAGCAATTAAACTATCTCTAAATTCACCCCAAATGCCTGAAGGCAGCCTGTGATTCCCGTCAATTGCTGAAACACCCGCAGATGTGAGCATTCCTCCTAACCAAGTGGTAGGCTCCACGATTAGAGTTTTACTTCCCATTCTTGCTGCAGCAATACCAGCAGCTGTCCCACTTGCTCCCCCTCCCACAATCAATACATCATATTTTTCCTGAGCAAAAAGAAGGTTTAAAAAGCCAAAAAACAGAAGGCTCAAACAAGTTATCTTTTTCATAATTCAGTTACTATTCATCTGTTTATATTTTGATTTTTAGAGGTCAGATGGAATCTTCGCATTGATTCCCCGATACATCGGGGCGTCTCTCTGTGTGTCGCTTACGTCGTGCTCGATTTCATCTGTTTATAAATTGTTTTTTAGATATCAGATAGCTTGTCCCGAACTTGATTCGGGAGAATCTCACTCATTTTCCCATATACATCGGGGCGTCTCTCTGTGTGTCGCTTGCGTCGTGCTCGATTTCATGTTAGATTCATAAAAATGGTTGAGCGGCACCAATCAGGGTCGCATTTTCGCCTAATTCCGATTTTTGACAAGACACTTCCAACCCCATTCTTTGCAAATAGGATTGGGTAAAAGGCAGGAAAAATTTCGATGCATTGGATATTTTTCCTCCAACTATGACGGATTCAGTATGTAATCGAGAAACATAAGGGAATAAAAACTCTCCCAATGAATTCCCAAATTTTTGAAAAATAGATCCTGAAATTTCAGAATTCACCTCGGGCATCAACAAGTCCTTTACTCCTTCTATTTCCAATCCATATTGTTTTTTTACTTCTCCAATGAACCAAGCCGTTCCCAAATAGTCTTCTGCTATTCCATCCCTAAAAGGAGCTGTCCAAAGCTTTGCATCCTTTACTACCTCTTCCACTTGAATAGCTGAGCCTAGGCCGGTTCCTAATGTTAGCCCCATTAAATTATTATACTTTTTCCCCGCGCCTACCATACTTTCCCCTCTCAGAAAAGCCTCTGCATCATTCATAAATAAGATGAATTCCGAGTCAATGGAAATGGATTGAGCTAATAAGTCTTTCACAGACATTCCAAAAAGACTTTTCAACTTACCTTGGTCCTGAATCAAAGAAATTCCTTGCTCATAATCAAAAGGCCCTGGCATGGCGATACCTAGTTGAATTACCTGTTTCCCATTAGCTGCTTTCTTAATCACTTTAGACCAAGAATCAATTATTTCATCAACTGAGCCAGAAGTATCTACATCTGCTTCAAAGAAGTTGGAAACTTGTGTGTTCCCTGAATTCCAGTTTATCTGCGCAGCAGAAATATGACTCCCTCCAATATCGACTCCGATTATTGTCCTCATTCCAAGATTGATTAATTAGTATCGGCAGGATTCAAAGATTTATAAAGAGTAGTAAGTAAAGTTCCTGTGTTATCCTCAGAAAGTTCCCAAAACATGGCCCCTGCCAGTTGATTTTCTTTGACAAATTTCATTTTTGCTTTGATTGATTCTTCATCCTCGAAAGTAATCCAGGTAGAATCCAATGGTGAAAACAGGTAGGGAGCAGAGGCTTTCGTATCCCAAAATCTGCTGTAAGAGGAGTTTTTTGAAAGTGCGTTGATTTGATGATAAGGAAGCCCCATTTCAAAATTTCCAGCTTGAAAAAGACCATTTTCAGCAGAATCTACCCCTTTCCACATCCGTCCATAAAATGGAACTCCCAAAACTAGTTTTTCAGCAGGTATTCCAAATTCGATATGCTCCTTTACTGCTGTTTGGGCTGACCTTTCTTTACTTCCATTGGGATATAGATTTGCATGATGCCCCGTAGTTTGATCTCCGGCAGTATAAAAATCATAAGCCATTATGTTGATGAAATCCAAATACTGTTGAGCTTCTGCCATATTATTGACTTCCAGATATTTTCTAAATCCTCCCGAAGCAATAGTCATCAAATAGTGTCTATTGTCCAATGCTCCAAGAGAGTCCAAAGCTGAACGAAAACTCTTGAGCATGGCTACAAAATTGTCTCTATCTTCTGCTCGGTAAGGGTTATTATCACCGGGCAAACCTGGATATTCCCAGTCGAAATCTAATCCATCCAATTGGTATTTTTTTAAAAATTCAACTCCTGAATCTGTCAATTTCTCTATTCCTTCTGCAGTCAAAACCGCATCAGAAAAGCCTTTGGATCTTGTCCAACCTCCAATTGAAATAAGAATTTTTAAATCAGGATTAATAAGTTTAAGGGATTGTAAAGCAGCTAAATTGGTGCTGTCTTTAGTCTTTCTGTCATCAATATGGGTGACTATCCCATCTTTCACATCTGCAAATGCATAGTTGATATGTGTTAACTTATCTGCAGGGATTTTTTTTGGATTGATATTTTTCCATCCTGCCACATAGCCTACTATGTGGTAATCTTTTTCCGGATAGTCTTGTACTTCTTCTTTGGGAGCACAACTGAAAATCAAAATAGCTAGGAAGATGAAAGATAGTCTCATAGAGATTCAATTTAGGATTAAAAAAACAGAGGCTTTGAAATTCATCAAAACCTCTGTCAAAATTAAGAAAGATGAGGATTAATTTCCTCCGTCCCACCAAACTCTGGTAGCAAATAAATCACCACCCATTCTTGAAGTGGCCGCTTGATAGTTTTCAGGATTAGAGCCGATCTCTGATTCCCAATATCTCAACCTTCTTGGGATAAAATTCCCTTCAAATGCATTAGGATCTTGTGTAGGCGTCAAAGTTGGATAACCCGTCCTTCTCCAGTTAGACCAAGACTCAATGTCGTTCAAAAAGGTAGCTGCCCAATATTCTTCACCTATCAAACGTAACTTATCCTGATTTGATGCCGCTGCAAATCCTCTTCCAGCGATATAGGCAGAAACTTCATTAGCAGGCACTGAGAAGTCAGGATCAAAATATACCCATGAATTGATTGCTGCTGCCACTCCTGCTGAGAAATGAGATTCAGCGCTGGTATTGATCCAGCCTTTTAATGCTGCTTCAGCTTTCATCAGCTCAACTTCAGCATAAGAAATCAAGTAATAAGGGTCTTCCCAATCCAAATATTTCAAATTCAACATAGAGAAGTTTTGCTGAACAATCGTAAAACGATCCAAAGTTCCAGGAGCAACAACATCTCTAATATTAGTAGAATTGTATCCGTTTGGCATCCCTATCTGTTCTTCAGGAGCAGTTATCCAAGTGGATGCATTTTCCGGATTCCCTATTCCACCTGTAATGATCATTTTTCTTGGATCATTATTGGCATTCATCCAGTCCATGAATGTTTTGGAAATCTTACAGTCTCTAGAGTACTTGTAGGTATTCCAATACCCGTCATTTAAACCGTTTCTATTAACCCCTTGAGGCCCTGGTGCATAATGGATAAAAGCAATATCGTCATTGCTGGTAAATGCACCGCTACTATTTGCTTCAGTGAAAACTTCCTGAGCTTTAGTTGGATCTACATTGCTCATTCTCATTGCCATTCTCATCAATAGAGAATTAGCAAACTTTTTCCACTTGGTGATATCTCCACCATAAATAAAATCCTGAACTCCTAAAGGTCTTGCAGAAGAAGAAAATTTATCCCTAGCGGCCTTAAGGTCATCGATCATTTTGTAATAAACTTCCTTTTGTGGCTCATACGCTGGAAACCAGTTTTGCTCACCTTCCAAACCATAACCTGCCTGCGTGTAAGGAATATCTCCATACATATCGGTCATTCTTAATAGGTCAAAAGTTCGAAGTATAGTTGCCGCAGCATTTACATTTGCCTCATTTGGCTTATCCTTGGTTTTTCGGATTACTTCGGAAAAGAGACGGATCACATCGGTGAAATGTCTTTCCATATATGCACCGGAATACTGGGCAGAATAGAAATACTTATCTCCGCTGAAATAGCCCGCAGTAGAAGCTGTATGCTGTATCATAGTCGCTGCATACAACATATTGGCACGGGTATTTTCATATTCCCCTCCGATTCTCAAAGTCGCCAAAGAAAAGAGGTATTGCATGTCGATATCCTCGACTGCATTTTGATTCACGTTTAGGTCAAGTAAGTCCTGTTCGCTACAAGAAGTAGCAAAAAGCAAGGAAGCCAACACCAGACCGGTCATTTTATTTAAAATTCTCATTGTTTCAATAGTTTAGGGTTGAACCGACTTAGAAGTTAGCAGATAGATTAAATCCAAAGCTTCTGTTTGCTGGTACAGAGAAAAACTCCAAACCTTGGGCATTTCCAGAAGTAGTGTAAGCTGCTTCAGGGTCTATGTTAGGAGTGTTTTTCCAAAGAATAGCCAAGTTTCTTCCCACCAAAGACAGTGACAATGACTGAAATGGAGTGCGTTCGATGAATGCTCTCGGGAAGGTATATCCAAAAGAGAATTCTCTCAGTTTGGCAAATGAAGCATCATAGACAATATTCTCAGTCACCTGGGCATATCGCTGCCAATAATTGTCAATCAGGTACTTGGTAGGATCGGAAGGGTCTGCAGGAATTGTCCAGCTTTTAGGAGTTCCTTCAGGAGTCACTCCGGTCACTGTCAAGTTTCCATCACGCCCATTCAGTGTATTTTGATGTAATCCATATTGATAGGCGAAATAGTCTGTTCCTGACATAATTGAACCGCCTTGTCTAAAGTCAATCAAGGCCATTAATCGGAATCCTTTATAAGAGAAAGTATTGGTAATACCTCCGGAAATTGGATGACGACCCTCAGCAATAGTTTCATAGCCATTAGTTGTTACGGGGAATCCATTAGCATCGTAAACTTTTTGCCCGTTGATTTCCAAATGCTTAAAACCCGATATCATACCCAAAGGCTGACCAACAATGTGTCTGATTCTTTCTCTTCTCGTTCTGGCTTCATCCAAGTTGATAAACTCGATTGGGTCTCCAGCTGCATTCGTTCCCAAACTCAATACTTCAGATTGATTATTGGCAAAGTTGAATGAGATATCCCATCTAAATGCTCCCATAACTGGAGTCGCATTAACCAAGAGTTCAATACCTCTATTCTCCAGCTCACCAATATTAACAGTGGTGGATCCAAAGCCGGAAGTAGCCGAGATTCCAGTGGCAAGGATATCGTCAGAGGTTCTCCTTTTGTAGTAAGCGACATCGATACCCAAACGATTATCCATAAATCGGATATCAGCTCCAATTTCGTATTCAGTAGACGTATATGGTGCTAGGTTTGCGTTTGGAATTGAGCCATTGTTAATCTGCCCTAAATTAGCCCCCAAGTGTCCTGCTCCAACTAGTCCATAAGTCAAGTTCAATGCATAAGGATTCGGGGCTCCACCACCAACTTGTCCCCAGTTACCTCTCAATTTTGCGAAAGTGACAAAATTTGGCATTTCAAGCATGTCAGAAATTACTGCGGAAAGGCCTACTGAAGGGTAAAACAACTTACTATTTGCCGGAGAAAGAGTAGAAAACTGATCCTGTCGTCCTGTTAAATTCAAGAAGATCATGTTTTTATAGCCCACATTTGCTGCAGCGAAATATGAATTGATTCCCAATTCAGAAAAACCGTACCCGAAAGTCGGAGCAGCTACGTTCGTCACAGAGTGGAAGAAAGGAACAACAAGATCATTCCCACCACCTCTTTGATTTTCTATGGTTCTTCTCATGATGTTAGAACCTACAAAACCATCTACATCAAAATCTCCAAAAGATTTATCGAAACCAATTAATAGGTCTGCATTATTTTCTCGAATAGTAGTCATGGTAGTGTTATAACTACCTCTTGGTTTAAATGCGGTCCCATATGCTTCAAAAGCATATTCATCTCTAACTTGGAAGTCCGTACCAAATCTACCCTGAGCATACAACCAATCCGTGAAATCATATTTCAAAGACATATTGCCCAATACTCGATCAGTTACGTCTTCTCTTCCCCATTGGTAAACAGCCCAATATGGGTTGGTTTGGAAAACATTGGACTGATATCTCAATTCAGTTCCGTCAGGCAAAGCTCCAGGCTTATTTGGATCCCCTTTGATCACGTCCAAAGGAATATTACCCGGCTTTACAACCATTGAGAAGTTGGCATTTCCTGGCGAATCAGAAAGTCTAGGTCTATTTTCAGCATTTTGCTTAGAGTATTGTCCAGTTACGGCCAATGTGAATTTTCCCTGCTTGCTATTCACATTGATATTGGCAACATTTCTGGTGAAGCCAGCATTTGGAACTACATCTCTGTTGTCCAAATTGGAAAATGAGAAACGATAAGTGGTATTTTCATTTCCACCAAAAAGAGCAATGGAGTTATTCCAAGTTTTACCCATGTTGTAGAAATCAGTAAAATCTTCACCTAAATAAGAATAAGGTCTTTGCTGTCCATCAAATTGAATTGTCTGGGAACCATCGTATCTGCTTCCCCAGCCATTATTTGCAGTATTGATTGCTTCATCCTGAGTCAATGGCTTTCTGCCATCCTGACCAGGGCCATAAATTCTCTGGAAATTGGTTTGGTCCACTACACTTTCTACAGTGAAATTGGAGTTGAAAGAGACCCCCACACCTTTTCTGGCGCGACCAGCCTTGGTTGTAATCAAGATTACACCATTAGCAGCTCTGGCACCATACAATGCAGCGGCTGTATTCCCTTTTAATACAGAAAGACTCTCAATATCATCTGGATTAATCGCTGCTAATCCATCACCTGCATCATTTCCACCCCAAAGGCCTGCTGAGCCTAAGTTGCCTGATTCAATAGGAACGCCATTCACTACATATAAAGGCTGATCATTTCCTGTTAGAGAAGATCCACCCCGAATTACAACACGAGTTGAACCTGCCGCTCCTGTTGCCGGAGGAGTAACATTTACCCCTGCTACTTTTCCTGTAAGAGCATTTCCTAAGTTGATAGCCCTAGATTCTGTGAACTTGTCTCCAGATAATTGAGTGACTGAGTATCCTAATGCTTTTTTGTCACGCTCCATACCAAATGAAGTCACAACAAATTCACTTAGGTCAGAAACGTCCTCAGAAAGTGTAACATTTAAAACAGACTGATTGCCAACAGTAAATTCCTTAGTCGCATAACCTATAAAAGAAAAGACTAAAACTGAATTCGAATTGACACTGATAGAGTACTTGCCGTCCACATCTGTGGTCGTCCCGGTCTGGTTAGTCTTATCTAAGACTGTCACCCCAGGGATGGGCAAACCATCCGTCTCACCCACGACAGTGCCTGTCAGGATGCGATTCTGGGCATATGCCTGCAAACTCAAAAAGAGCAAAAAGGCTAGCCCATACGAGATCGATAAAATTTTTCTCATAGCTGGTAATAAAGGGTTAGAAATAAATTGAATTGGAATTCCGGTTCCCCGGGTTTTTGTG
The DNA here is from genome assembly GCF_007655305.1 of Algoriphagus algorifonticola. Classification (GTDB taxonomy): domain Bacteria; phylum Bacteroidota; class Bacteroidia; order Cytophagales; family Cyclobacteriaceae; genus Algoriphagus; species Algoriphagus algorifonticola. Next base: position 81,462 of record NZ_VLOG01000017.1, on the reverse strand, counting down.
AAATAAAATTGGCAGCCTACCGATTTTCATAAAATTTGGCTTTTATAAATTTTTACAATCAAAACATTTGATAAAAAACTGATACACCATGCCTTATCTTGTATATCAGACCTTAAACGCAACTCTATTGGGTAAAGCTAAAAATTAATAAAAATATTAAAAACAATTCTATGATTTTTTTTATCAAAATTGTATTTCTTCTTTAATTTTTTTTTAAAAGTGTCCGTTTTTGAAATTTTATTTTTCTTTAAGAGTAGATTCTTATTAAACAAATAAATCCCTAGTAGGGATCAGTATTAAAATTATCTGCTCAGTATTCAAACTTCATTAATTTAAATTTAAAAATTCAAAAAATAGTTTAATGAAAAATTAGAAAAGTGAAAATTATAACTAAGAATTTTTTTTAACGCCTTTCAGAATGGGATTTAAAAGTTCCATAAACAAAAAAAGCCACCCAGAAGGTGGCTTTCTTAAATTATATTTCTCTCTTATCTGATAAAGAGCATTTCTCTATACTTCACTAATGGCCAAGACTCATCGTCTACCAAAAGCTCCAGTTTATCGACAGCGTATCGGATTTTCTCGAAGTATGCTTCTTTTACGTCTGTTTGATATCCTTTGGCTCTCTTTACGATATCATCTTCCTTATTCAGCTGCTTTCTAGCCTCAGTCATTGCAGTCACATTAGACTTCAATGATTCGATGTGCTTGGAAACCTCTTTGATTGTTTCTACAGCTGCTGAATGATCTAAGCCTAGACCTTTCAAACCGTTTGCATTTTCTATCAATTTGTTTTGATAAAGAATAGCAGTTGGGATCACATGATTCAAAGCAAGATCACCCATTACACGGCTTTCAATTTGAACCTTCTTGATGAAGTTTTCCAACATGATTTCATGACGGGCATGAACTTCCAGGTCATTCATCACATTGTGTTTTGCAAATAGCTCCTTGGTGGATTTTTTGCTATAAACATCCAAAGCTTCAGGAGTAGACTTCAAGTTAGAAAGACCTCTCCTAGCAGCTTCTTTCTCCCATTCTTCAGAGTATCCATCTCCTTCAAATCTTACTTTCTTGGATTCCTTGATGTATTTTCTCAATACATTAACAATCGCCAATTTCTTCTCTTTGCCAGACTCGATTTCTTTTTCGATGTCCTTGGCCATTGTCTTCAATGCTTCAGCCACGATGACATTCAAAGTAGCCATTGGTCCTGCACAGTTTGCACTTGACCCTACAGCACGGAATTCAAATTTATTTCCGGTGAATGCAAATGGAGAAGTTCTGTTTCTATCAGTGTTATCCAAGATGATTTCAGGAATCTTAGAGATACCCAATTTCATATACATGTTATCACCTTTTTCAATCTTGATATTTCCGTTTTTCTCCAACTCATCCAAGATAGCTGTCAAGGTTTCCCCTAGGAATACAGAGATAATTGCCGGAGGAGCTTCGTTTGCACCCAATCGGAAATCATTTCCTGCAGAAGCAATACTAGCTCTCAAAAGATCTGAATTGTCATAAACAGCTTTCACTGTAGCTACCAAGAAAGTCAAGAACTGCAAGTTTTCACGGGCAGAGTTGCTTGGCTGGAACAAGTTGATTCCAGTATCTGTAATCAAAGACCAGTTGTTATGCTTGCCTGATCCATTTACACCAGCAAATGGCTTTTCGTGGAATAGAACTTTCAAACCATGCTTCTCAGCTACTTTCTCCATCATATCCATCAATAATTGGTTGTGATCAACCGCCTTATTGATTTCTTCGAATACCGGCGCAACTTCAAATTGACCTGGAGCTACTTCATTGTGACGGGTAGAAACCGGAATACCCAGCTTATGAGCTTCGATTTCAAAATCCATCATGAAATCTTTCACTCTGGTAGGAATAGAACCAAAGTAATGATCTTCTAATTGCTGACCTCTGGCAGGATTGTGTCCAAATACAGAACGTCCAGCCATGACCAAGTCAGGTCTAGCAGAGTAAAGTGCTTTATCGATCACAAAATACTCCTGCTCAACACCTAGAGATGGAGATACTTTGCGAACGTTTCTATCAAACAACTGACAAATCTGTACAGCTGCATCATTGATTGCTTCTAATGACTTCAACAAAGGTGTTTTGTAATCCAATGCCTCTCCTGTGTAAGAAACGAAGATGGTAGGAATACAAAGCGTCTTGTCGAAAATGAAAATTGGAGAAGAAGGATCCCAAGCAGTGTATCCTCTAGCCTCGAAAGTAGATCTAATACCTCCGTTAGGGAAAGAAGATGCATCCGGCTCTTGCTGAACTAGAGCAGAACCTTTGAACTTTTCCAAACCTGCATGAGCATCGAAAAATGAATCGTGCTTTTCAGCAGTTGAGCCAGTAAGTGGCTGAAACCAGTGAGTGTAGTGTGTAACACCTTTGGACAATGCCCAAGTTTTAACAGCAGATGCTACTTCTTCTGCGGTTGCTACATCGATTTTGCTTCCTTTGTCTACAGCTTCCATTACTTTTTTGAAAACTGAAGGAGCTAAAGACTGCTTCATTTGGCTAATGCCGAAGACATTTGTACCGAAGAAGTCTGAAATTTTTGGGGCCGGCGGGGTTACTTGTACCCGCGGTCTGCCTTGAACCATTGTCAAGGCCTGCTGTCTTAGTGTTGCCATATCTACATTTGTGGTTTAAAATTGTACCAGCAAAAATAGAAAAATATGTGTTCCAAAATGCTTTTGCCTCATTTTTGAATCATTTTTTTCAAAAATTTACACTTTTTTCAATAAAACATGGTGTTTTAGGAGGCATCCACCCGATTTTAACCACTTTTTAGTCTCATTATTGGAAAATTGAAAACAAGACAAGAATGTTTACCTTTGCAAACTCATAATCAGGAGGAAATTTGTGAAAAAGGTAGCCTTTTATACTTTGGGATGTAAACTGAATTTCTCAGAAACGTCCACTATCAGTAGACAATTCGAAGACAAGGGATTCGAAAAAGTGGAATTTCAGGATTCTCCTGATATTTTCATCATCAATACCTGCTCTGTCACCGAGAATGCCGACAAGAAGTGTAAAAAGATAGTAAAGGAGGCTAAAAAGATATCTCCTAATTCTTATGTAGCCATTATCGGATGCTATGCTCAATTAAAACCCAGAGAAATTTCTGAAATCCAAGGAGTGGATGCCGTATTGGGCGCAGCTGAAAAATTCCGATTAATCGAACTTTTAGGTGATTTCGCCAAAGAACAGGAAGCGAAAGTCCTAGCGAGTGAAATTACAGAAGCAAAATCTTTCAATAATGCTTACTCTATCAATGACCGTACGAGAACCTTTCTAAAAGTTCAGGACGGATGTAATTATGGTTGTGCTTTCTGTACCATTCCCTTAGCAAGAGGAAAAAGCCGAAGTAATACTATTGCCTCTGTTTTAGAAGCGGCTGGAGAAATAGCAGCAACTGATGTGAAAGAGGTGGTACTTACAGGTGTGAATATCGGCGATTTTGGAATCGTTGATGGCAAAAGAAATGAGCGTTTCGGCGACTTAGTAGAGGCTTTGGATGAAGTAGAAGGAATAGACAGATTTCGAATTTCATCCATTGAGCCCAATTTGTTGACAAACGAGATCATTTCATTTGTCTCTCAGTCCCAGCGCTTCGTTCCTCACTTCCATATTCCGCTTCAATCCGGTTCTAACACCATATTGCGAAGTATGGGAAGGAGATATTTGAGGGAATTATATGAGGACCGCGTTTCAAAAATCAAAAGTTTGATGCCTCAGGCATGCATTGGGGTAGATGTGATTGTAGGATTCCCTGGAGAAACAGATGAGCTGTTTTTGGAAACTTATAATTTCCTAAACGAGCTGGATATTTCTTACCTACATGTTTTCACTTATTCTGAAAGAGCCAATACCCGGGCAGCTGAAATGGATGGAGTGGTTCCTATGAAAAAGCGGAATGAGCGCTCTAAGATGCTGAGAATTTTATCTGAGAAAAAAAGAAGGAAATTTTACGAGGAGAATTTAGGGAAATCCTTCACGGTATTATTTGAAGAGGATATCGAAGATGGAAAAATGCATGGATTTACAGAGAACTATATCCGTGTGGCCGCAAAATATGATCCTATGCTGATCAATGAAACGAAACTCGTGACTTTAGATCACATCAATGAATCAGGAAATGTGGAGGTGCTAGAACCTGAGTTTGTTTACGAAAAGCATTAATTCTAAAAGCTGCCCTTGAGCAGCTTTTTTTATTTGAGCTGGGGGAAAGTTTCATTCCTCCTATTTTTTCCTAAATTCAGCTCAGGTAAATCTAATTTTTCGTGAATTCAAACAATACACCACAGCTTATTCAGGATGAACCTTGGTTGGAAACTTTTGAAACGCAAGTTCAAAAGAGAATAGACCGGTTTAACAGTGCAAAATTCCATATTGAAAATGAGTTTGGAAGCATTTTGGAATTTGCCAATTTACATCAGTATTACGGAATACATTTTGAACCCATCCGAAAGGGATGGATTTACAGGGAATGGGCTCCTGCCGCCAAGCAACTTTTCTTAATGGGGGATTTTAACAACTGGGATAGGTATAATCATCCTATGCGTAGAAATCACAGAGGAGATTGGGAAATTTTCCTACCCTATCAAGAATATAAAGACAAATTTGTTCACGAGAGTAAAATCAAAACACATGTCATTGGAGCAAATGACGTGGCCCTAGATAGAATTCCTGCCTTTATAAGAAGAGTGGTGCAGGATGAAAGAAGCCATGACTTTGCCGGTCAATTATGGTTTCCTGAGAAATCCTTCGAATGGACTGATTCAGCATTTCAACTTCAAGCGATTCACCAGATGCCCCTCATCTATGAATGTCATGTGGGAATGGCCCAGGAAAAATTAGGAGTAGGCACTTACAAGGAATTTGAAGAAAATATTTTGCCCCGAATTAAAGCGGGTGGTTACAATGCCATTCAAATGATGGCTGTCATGGAACACCCCTACTACGGCTCTTTTGGTTATCATGTATCCAACTTTTTTGCGCCATCCTCCAGATTCGGCACACCTGAAGAATTAAAATCCCTGATCAATACAGCCCACAATATGGGTATAGCAGTGATTATGGATATTGTACATTCACATGCAGTTAAGAATGTGAATGAAGGATTAAATGAATTTGACGGCACGGATCATCAATACTTTCATCCCGGAATGAGAGGCTATCACGAAGGCTGGGATTCCAAGCTATTTGATTATGGAAAATGGGAGGTTCAGCAGTTTTTGCTTTCCAACATTCGATACTGGATGGAGGAATTTCACTTCGACGGTTTCCGATTCGACGGTGCTACATCCATGCTTTATCATCACCATGGTCATACCTCATTTGACTCTGCAGACAAATATTTTGACTTGGGGGTAGATGAGGATGCCTTGCTGTATTTCCAATTGGCAAATGAAGTAATCCATCAACTCAACCCTCATGCTATAGCGATTGCTGAGGAGGTTAGCGGAATGCCCGGATTATGCAGGCAGGTGGCAGATGGAGGAATAGGTTTTGACTTCAGGTTAGCGATGGGAATTCCTGATTTTTGGATCAAAACGCTGAAGCACAAGCAAGATGAGCAATGGGATATGTTTGAGCTTTGGCATGAACTAACTAACAGACCCAAGAAGGAAAAATCCATCGCTTATGCAGAAAGCCATGATCAGGCTCTGGTAGGTGATAAATCTATTGCCTTTTGGCTTATGGATAAGGAAATGTACTTTTCCATGTCGGTTTTAAATCAAAATCTGGTTATTGACCGAGGTATTGCTCTCCATAAAATGATCCGAATGATCACGCTTTCATTGGGAGGAGAAGGTTATCTCAACTTCATTGGTAATGAATTCGGGCATCCTGAATGGGTAGATTTTCCAAGAGAAGGCAATAATTGGAGCTATCAATATGCCCGAAGACAATGGTCATTAGTAGACACTGAGCATCTTCGATACTCTCAGTTGGATGCTTGGGATAAATCCATGATTCAATTGGCAAAAAACCATGACTTATTGTCCTCTGGCAGTGCAGAGCAACTCTATCTGGATCCTGACAAGAAAATCATTGCCTACCATAGAGGACAATTAATATTTGTTTTCTCTTTTCATCCTACAGAATCCTATTTTGGATACCCTGTCCCAATGCCCGAAAAAGGAAAATATCAAATAGCTCTCCATTCAGATGAAAAGAAATATGGAGGCTTCGAAAGAGTGGATAAGTCAGTGAAGTATGAGACAGACAAGGACCAAATGGTGCATTTATATGTTCCCAACAGGACTGTACTAATTATTAAAAAGCTCTAAACCGAAATTAAAACTGCTACACTACAATTTTTAATTCTCAGGTAATCTGTCTGGATTTTGGTAACTTATACTTGATCAACACTCAAGTTATGAAGGTTCCAAAAACGATTGACCTTAAATCATGGATCCGGTTTCATGCAAAAATTGGAGTAATACTCGGCTTCTTTTGTGGGATTATTTACTCCATTGGAGGGTTAGTGGTTGACTCTTTAGTTACCTTAGGGCTTGCATCAGGTGAGGTTTGGGAAACTCCTGGACTTTCTTTAGGAACATTACTTGCAATGGGAGCTTTGATTGGAATGCCTGTTATTTTCGGCTTCTTACTAATCTGTGCAGCATGCCTAGAAGCATTGATCTGTTATATTTTCCCGAATTGGTTTTCTGATTTCAATTTCAATAAAAATTCGTAAAACCTTATTTTTAAACTCCATTTACAATATGAAATCAAATCATTTTAAGCCAATTATTGTATCTGAAACTTTTCATCAGGACGTAAAGACCCTATGGAAATATTTGGTAGAAATCCAGCATATGCATCAATGGTATTTTGAAAATCTTCCAGATTTCAAAGCTGAAGAAGGGTTTGAAACCTCATTCTCCGTAAGTTCGGAGCAGAGGACTTTTACCCATATTTGGAAAGTTTTTGAGGTAATCCCTTTTGAAAAAATCAAATTGAGTTGGACTTATAAAGAATATTCAGGTGAGGGGTTTGTTACTTTTCAATTGGAGGAAAAAAACGGCGGAACAAAACTTACAGTCATTACAGAGGGCTTAGAAACCTTCCCTCAGAATATCCCTGAATTCCAAAGAGAAAGCTGCGAGGGAGGTTGGCATTATTTTATCAAAGACAGATTAAAAAGTTACGCCACCAAATAATGATTGGATCCAATCAAAGATTTTAAGGGTTTCAAAGGCATAATTTCCAATTCTTACTGATATTTGGATAGAATAAATTCAACAATATGCCCCGTTGCGCTTTTCTTTCCATTTCCAATACCGAAGGCTGGTTTATTGACGATGATTTGGTTCATCCGTTCCTGCATGAATTAGGCTGGGAAGTAAAAAATATTCCTTGGAATGAGAAAACCGATTGGAATAAATGGGATTTGGTCATCATCAGAAGCCCTTGGGATTATCAACAGCATTTGGAAGAGTTCATGGAAGTCCTTCAAAAAATAGAGGATTCCACGGCAATTCTTTTAAATCCTTTAGATATCGTAAAACAGAACATTCACAAAGGATACCTTTTTGAATTGGCAGAAAAAGGAATTGAACTGGTTCCTACTCAGAAATTTTCAAGCTTGGATGAAAGCCTCATCACCGAATCTTTTGAAAAATTTAAAAGTAATCAGTTAGTAATCAAACCTCTTGTAGGTGCAAATGCAGACGATACTTTTTGGATCAATATTTCCCATCCGCTAGACTGGGAGAAGCCTCTGGAAGTCTTTCAGGAAAAAGAAGGTATGATACAGCCTTTCATGAGTGGCATTGTCAAAGAGGGTGAGTTCTCTTTGATTTACTTGAATGGGGAGCTTAGCCACACCATTCTAAAGACCGTAGGAATCGGAGACTTTAGAGTTCAGGAAGAACATGGAGGCGGGGTAATAGCTATTCCAAACCCAGAACCAGAACTTGTGAAAGCAGCAGGTAAAGCAATGAAGGCTTTATCATCAACTCCTTTCTATGCCAGAGTTGATCTGGTTCGAACCCGTCAGGGAAGCTTTGCCTTGATGGAATTGGAATTGATTGAGCCTTGCCTTTATTTCCGATTTGATCCGAATTCGCCAAAGAAATTTGCAGCCTTGATCCATGATTATTATTCAAATCTTTCCAACTAAGAAAAGGTAAGGCCATTAATAATTATCCAAAATTCAGCGAATAGTTCCCCCCTTTCCTGAAGGCCTGAAGATTGAATTTTGGCATGGTGCGATTGGAGAAATATTTCTTTTTAGAGGTGTAAAAAAGTTGGTGAATCATTTCAGCGAGTATTCCTTCTCCTTTCATTCTTCTTCCAAATTCTACATCTTTAACGGATCCCCCATGAAGCTCGGCGATTTGACCCATGACTTTTTGAAATCTATCCGGATAATTTCTCTTTAACCAATCACTAAAAATCTCCTCCAATTTTCCATTCAAACGAACCACGGTCATCCCTGCAGACCTAGCTCCTTTTTCAGCGCTTGCTTTCAAAATTTCTGGAATTTCTTGGTCATTCAATCCCGGAATAATGGGGGCATTCATTACTGCGACCGGAACACCAACATTGCTCAACTTTTCAATTATTTGAAGCCGCTTAGAAGCACTGGCAGTTCTGGGTTCCATTTTCCTTCTCAATTCTTCATTCAAAGAGGTAATCGATATATAGACTTGCACCAAATCCTCCTTCGCTAAGTCTTGCAAAATATCAATATCCCTTTCTATCAGTGAATTTTTGGTGATAATCCCTACCGGATGCCGATAGCGGGCAAATACTTCTAACAATTGCCTGGTAATTCCCATTTTCTTCTCAATAGGCTGATAACAATCCGTATTTCCTGAAAGTGAAATTGGAGCTACCTTCCAGTTTGAACTCAGGATCTGCTTTTCCAACAATCTTGGAGCATCTGGTTTTGCCATCAATTGGGTTTCAAAATCTAAACCTGCCGAAAAGCCATAATATTCATGGGAATTTCTTGCATAGCAATAGCTACATCCATGTTCACATCCTTGATAAGGATTCAATGAAAAGCTCAAACCTATATCTGGGCTTTTGACTGGATTGATGATAGTTTTTGGATGCTCCAATCGGATATTGGTTTTTGGAGACAAAATCAACTCCTCATCCAAACCTTCCGAATGCTCAGTCACTAAATGCTGTGAGGAAAATCGGTTACCCGTTTGTAGCTGGGCTCCCCTACCTTTCCAATGATCTTTTTCCATGTCAATATTTTTGTCAAAGGCCTAGTTACAGTTTAAGCAAGCAAAAGGAGATTTAAAATTTATTGGCAATAATTGACAGAACTAGAATTGAATAAATTTTTTATCAATAATTATTTATTGTTTTTCAATAAATTTTTATTGTATATTTCGAAAAAATAAAAAACATACCATGAGGGCATCACAATCACTTTCCATCCTACAGGTGATCTTTTGGATCATCTTTATTGGCTTAGCAATAAAAACTGGAACCCTAATCATTTCTTATGGAGTAAGCATTTTTGTCAATCCAGAAGGAGCAAATGATCTTTATCTGGGATTATCACTTAAAAGTCTGATGGTTCAAAGTCCCATTTCCTATCATTTATTAGTGATCGGATTGATTACGATTTTCATTATCAAAACCAACCTTCTCTATCAGGTAGTTCAGCTATTTCAGAAGCTAAAACTCGTTGAGCCTTTTACAAATGAAGTTTATCATCACCTGACCAAAATGACAGGCATCACATTTCTAATAGGTATTTTAACTTATGTAGTTTTTGCCTATGCTAAATTTTTGAATGGCAAAAATTACGAGGTATCAGAAGCTTGGGAGCATTTGGAAGGAAGGCTGGAATTTATTTTCATGGGCATGTTACTCCTAGTGGTTTCTCAGATTTTTAAAAGAGGAATTGAAATTCAACAAGATAACGAACTAACCATCTAAGCTATGCCTATACAAGTCAATTTGGATGTCATGATGGCTAAAAGAAAAATTTCTTTGAATGAGCTTTCAGAAAAAGTTGAATTAACCTTATCCAATCTTTCCATTCTTAAAACAGGGAAAGCAAAAGCAATCAGATTCAGTACCTTGGAAGCAATTTGTAAAGCCTTGGATTGTCAACCTGGCGATATACTAGAATACATTGAATAGGCTTCCTAGCGCGAAAGGATCTGTTGAAACAAAACAATTAGCTATTTAATGTGTTAATTAGGTATGAAATCTATTTTAAAACCTACTGGACGAATTACACGAAGAAAGTATTTAACACTCTTCATGTTTTTTTATTTCGTCAACATTTTATGCTTAATGAAAGCTTGGGAAGCCTACCAAATCGAAGCTTGGCCTGCCTTTTTCTCTTTCAGCATTATCTTGATTGCCTCGATAGTTTTATTGCTGATACAGGCGATAAGACGTTTACACGATATTGGGATGGATTGGAAATATGCCCTTTACCTATTAATTCCGCCACCCATTAATTTTATTGGATTTGTATGGCTAGCATATAAAGAAGGTCAAGATGGTCCAAACAAATATGGACCTGATCCCAGAAAAACAGATATTGTATAAAAAAAGGAGCTCGAGGCTCCTTTTCTTATTTTTTGGCCTGGGCAGCCATCCATTCCATGATGGTAACAGGCCTTCCTCCCACTAAAACAGGAGATCCATCCAAACCTGTCCTAGCTTGATTGGCATGAACATAAATCCAAGACCAATGTCCATTGTAATGATAATTATCTCCCCCATAGAATCCGGTAATATCAGTTACATGATCATAAAATGTAAAATGTACATTTTTAGCTCCAGCCTTCTTTAATCTATCATAAAGTGGAACCACGGTAGATTCTGGTTTGGTTACTCCATCATCTTTGGAATGAACAAACCACATGGGAACCTGCTTGATTTTTTGAATATCCTGTTCAGTCACGTACTGAGCGTCATAAGCAAGAGCGCTGATATAACCCGCAGCAAAATAGTCAGGGTGCTCAAGGATCAACTTTAGAGACATGTATCCTCCATTTGAGCAACCTCCAACGTAAATCCTTTTGGGGTCAATTCCAGGATTGGACTTTACGTAATCTTGAATTAAGGCAAACAATGCCTCATTATAAATATCATTCGTTTGACCACGGGTCATACCCTCGGCAGCCTGCATCCAGAATGTTGGACTTTGAGGCACCAAAACATAAGCACCGGCATCACCAAACAAAGTTTGAATTTCAGGGGAGGCATAATTGGCCGCTCGGTTTCCCAAAAGAGCTATGGTAGGATCCATCCCTCCTTCACCTCCGCCATGCAGCCAAATTATCAAAGGAGCTTTTTTCCCTTTTGTTTCAGGGCTAAATGAGGCATAGGACATGGTCAAATTACCGTACTGAAATTTCCCCTTCAAATCGTATTCATCTACTAAAGGCATGATTTTTCCAGCTGCCTGATTCCAAACTTGATTGGTCTTCGAATTAATAATTGTCAGTGAATAATCAATCCAAAAGTTACCACCTCGGTTTCCAACTCTCATATATTGGATTGGAGAGCCTATAGGTTGAGTTGGGCTCACCTCCAATACCAAAGTGATATGTTTCCCAGATGCTACCCGATTCCCATTTTCATCGGAAACAAAGGCAAAAACCACATCTCTTTCTCCTGATTTTTGGGATTCCGGAATATCACCCTGAGAGCTTTCTCTTTTTGCAAAAACTTTAAATTCTGCAGGATTTGCATCAGACACTTCATTCTCTAAAGTGATAATCACCTGATTGACGGCAGGTCCCCAATCGAACCCTTCAACTACTAGCTTGTAGCTGCCCTCAGAGGACTTTATTTCAGAATTAGGATTGCCATAAATCCAATTGCTGAAGAGTAAACAAATAATTAAAAGGCTATTTTTCATGGTTTATATAGGTTTTGGGTGTAATACTCCCAACTATTTAACCAATTCCTGAAAAACTTCCCTTTAAAATTATATCAGTGGAAAATTTGAATGCAATATCAATTCTTGGCTGATAGCTTACAGATAAGGAAAAGGAATTAAGATAAATTTCCTTTCTTCAGTTCTTTTACAGCATAATCTACTGCTCGGGCTGTGAGTGCCATATAGGTTATGGAAGGATTTTGAGTGCCTGTGGAGGTCATACAGGCTCCATCAGTTACGAAGACGTTAGGCGCATGGTGCATTTGATTAAATCCATTGAGCAAAGAAGTTTGGGGGTCTCGTCCCATTCGCACTCCTCCCATCTCATGTATATCCAAACCAGGAGCTTGCTTGCTATCAGATTTTCTAATATTCACACAGCCTGCCTTTTCCAGCATTTCCTCTCCCTGCTGATGAAAATCCTGTAGAATTTTCTCATCATTTTCATCATAATCCACACTAACCTGTAGCAATGGTATACCCCATTCGTCTTTTTGATCCTTACTCAAGCTCACTTGATTACTTTCCTTTGGAATAGTTTCTCCCTGCATCATCATAAAAACATTCCAAGGACCAGGTTGAGTATTGGCTTTTTTAAATTCGGTGCCAAATCCTCCCACATCTGCATGACCAAAACCAGAACGGCCGGCAGAGTAAAAAGTCATATATCCTCTAAGGAAATCCATTTCCTGCTTTTTCACATTTCTAAAATTAGGCATCATGACCGCGGTTGGTCTTCTACCAAAATAGTATTGATCTTCAAAGCCTTCATACTTAGCTGAGATGGTTCCTCTATAGTTATGAAACGCAATGTATTTCCCCAAAACCCCATTTTCATTGCCCAATCCTTCTGGAAACCTTCTGGAAGTGCTATTCAATAAAATCAAATTGGTATTCAAAGCCGATGCATTCAAAAAAATGATTTTGGCAAAATAATCTTTCTCCTCCTTTGTTATCCTGTCAATCACTTTGACTCCAACCGCTTTTCCTTTTTCCTCATCCCAAATCACAGAATGAACCACTGAGTCAGGTCTTAAAGTCAAATTACCGGTTTTTGCTGCCCAAGGTAAAGTAGAAGAATTACTGCTAAAATATCCTCCAAAAGGACAGCCTCTGTAGCACTGATTTCTTGCCATACATTGCCCCCTCCCTTGAGCTAGGTGTTGGTCTTTGGGTTGTGTCAGATGCGCGCACCTACCTTTGATGAATTTTCTATCTTGATAGGATTGATTAACCCGCTGTTGAATCTCTTTTTCCACACAATTCATCTCCCAAGCTGGCAAAAACTCTCCATCCGGTAAGGTATCTAATCCTTCATAACTTCCGGAAATACCGACAAATCGCTCCACATAGCTGTACCAAGGTGCCACATCTTCGTAACGAATGGGCCAATCAACTGCAAAACCATCCCTGCCTGGCCCTTCAAAGTCATATGCACTCCAACGTTGAGTCTGTCTAGCCCAAATCAAAGATTTACCACCCACTTGATAGCCTCGAATCCAATCGAAGGGCTTTTCCTGGACATAAGGATGATCTGAATCTTTGACAAAAAAGTGCTCCGTATCCTCTTTGTAAGCATAGCAACGGTTCACCACAGGATTTTTCATCTTATCCTCCCTGGGAATCTGATTTCTGTGAGGCATGTCCCACACTGATGCTGTCATGGTCGGATAGTCCTTTAGGTGCTGAACATCCCTTCCTCTTTCCAAGACCAAGGTTTTCAATCCCTTTTCGCAAAGTTCTTTAGCTGCCCATCCTCCGGATATCCCAGAACCAACTACTATAGCATCAAATTCATTACTTTTCATAATCGAAAAATAATGATTTCTATTTCATCTTTTATAAATTTTTTAAAAAACTATACTTATGATTGGAGATTCAAAAAATAAAAAAGTCCCATCTCCTAAGGCTTAGGAAATGGGACTTGAAAGAACAAATTCGACTATTCGTATCTCAAGGATTCGATAGGGTCAAGTTTACTTGCTTTGAAAGCTGGGAAGTAACCAGACAATAAGCCAACGATGATACAAATAATAAAAGCGATAAACATCCACAGCCAAGGAACCAAGAAACCTCCAGGTCCAATCGCATTAGCAATGACATTTCCGATTGCTATTCCGAGAATTACCCCGAAAATTCCACCTAGCACGCAAATCATAATTGCTTCTATCAAAAATTGCTGACGGATCCTCAGTGGAGTAGCTCCTAAAGCTTTTCTAATACCTATCTCACGGGTCCTCTCTGTAACAGAAACCAGCATGATATTCATCAGTCCGATGGAGGCTCCCAAAAGAGTAATGAACCCAATACCAAAACCTCCTATTCTCAGATACCCGGCAACTTCCTCTAGACTTTCCGCTACCGATTGACTTTTTGTAAGATCAAAGGAGTTCTCAGCAGTTACTCTATCCTGACGGATTTTTCTCATCATCCCAATTGCCTGACCCATTTCGTAATCGATACGCTCAGGGCCGGAAGCAACAGCTGTAACATTGTAATTGAAAACACCTCTTTGGTCAAGTCTTGCAGCATTCTCTATAGGAATTAAAACCTGTCTGTCTGCTCCTTGATCCTGCCCTACTCCACCTTGCTTTTCCAATACTCCTACAATGGTGTAAGGCTTTCCGAAAAAGCTGATTTTTTGATTGATAGGATCTTCATTGGATTCAAAAAGAGTTTCCTGAATTTCTTTTCCTATGATGCATACGTTATTTCCGTATCGTATTTCAAGATTGGAAAAATTTCTACCTTCTTCGAGTTTGATTGCTTTTATGCTCAGGTAATTTTCATCCACGCCTCTAATTCTCGAATTTGGATTGGTGGTTTCGGAACCTCTTTTTATCTCAGCGGCTCGACTGACTGTAGTTTCCACCGTAGATATTCCGATAGAACTATATTCCTGCTTGAAATCCTGCACTTCTCGGAAAGACAATTTAGGATAGGTCTTCTCCTCTTTTCCATCTTGAATAGCTCGTCCCCCACTGAAACCTTTGTTTCTTACATCAAAAGTATTAGCTCCCAAACCAGAAAAGCTTTCTGCAATTTGAGACTTTATTCCATCGATGGCAGTCAACATCCCTACAAGAGAGGAAATACCAATTGCTATAATTGCACCGGTCAGGATAGTCCTTAGAATATTAACTTGAACAGACTTTAGGGCTTCCCTTATATTTTCGATCAAATTCATGTATTGTTCGAATTAGAACAGATTTTTAGAAAAAACTCATTTATGATTCTTAATAATAAGCAATTCGCTTTTAAAAAAAATTTGAGACTCAAATTATTGAATTTCAACTTTCAGTTACACTTTAATTCAATGCATCCTATCCCCTCTCAACTCCATTTCTTTTAGGATACTTGCTTCATAATCCAGCCATTCTTGCCATCGCTGATTGACATATTCGGGATCATGAAATTTTCTGGCTAATTCAATAAAAGTGACATAATGCCCAGCCTCAGAAATCATCAACTCGTAGTAAAACTTTTTGAGCTCCTCATCCTGAATATGTTTGGATAAAAGTTTGAAGCGCTCACAACTCCTGGCTTCGATCAAAGCATTCAATAATAAATGCTCCGTCAACTGTTGTTTCCTACTTCCACCTTTTTTGACAAAACCATTGAGTTTGATGACATATTCATCCTTTCTAGGAAAACCAAACTTCATATTTCTCTTTCGTAGCTGCTCCATCACCCGCTCAAAATGTCCCCATTCTTCTGCGACTATGGGAGTCAGGGTATCCACCAACTCGTCCAAATCAGGGTATCTCAAAATCAAACTGATACAGGAAGAGGCTGCCTTTTGCTCACAATAAGCATGATCCACCAAAATATCCTCGATCTGCATTTCTGCAATCCCAACCCACCTTGGATCTGTGGGTAACTTGAGATGCAACATTTTCTGTCTTGTACTTTCTTCCCAGCTCATATCAGTCAAATAAATACCAGGTAATTCCCAGGTCAATAAATGATTTGTAGCCGGTGTAGTCAGGTGTGACAAAATATCCTTCCCGATTCATCAAACCGGCATTCAAATGATTGTATTTTAATAGAACTCTTGTTCTGTTGATTCTGAAATTCAGGAAAATATCGGCCACTGGGTAAGCAAATACTTCGAAGCTATTTTGCAGGTGAAATTGCTGATGAGCAGTAAAATAAGCATTTGCAAAGTAGCTGGACTTGTATCTCACATCCACACCAAATTGGATGAAAATATTTTCATCAAATGCAGGACTGTCAAAGTAAAAACGAGTATTTCCGAATACTTCAGGGATTCTAAAAGCATCAGATGCCTCTCCTGTAACAGACGTGATAATAACCTCTGTATCCCATTTAAATTTCTTCCCTATTTGTATAGAGGATTGAATACCGGGCATCAAAATAAAAGCTTCACCTCCTGCCTGCTCGGGAACTCTCTGCTCGTTGAAAAAGACGTAATTATTGATCCTGCTAATGGTTAATGAAGGCCTGATTTTGACTTTTTCCAAATCAACTTTCAAGGTTCCCTTCACTTGATCTACACCAGTGTTGGAAAAATCATTATTCCAGGCATAATGATTTCCCGCATAAACCTGCTGAAGCGAGGTGGGCTTATAAAGTGCTTTGGTATACTCCAGATCCAAGTAGGGGGATTTAAATACCCCATGCAGCCTGAATGCTCCCGGGATAAGGTATTCACCATCAGCGCTCACACTCCATTTCTCAGAAATTTTTCCAATCAATTCCCCTCCTATGTATAATTCATTAAAGGTGTTAGGAGAATTAAAAAACGGACTTCTCATCCTACCATTCCTCAATCTGGTAAATGCATTGTAATAAAAGCCTCCAAAGGTCCCTTTGAAGCCAAACTCATTTCTCCACTCGGCAAAATCATTAAAATTTCTTGTGGTATCCTGTCCATTCAGTCTGGTGCTGGGATAATACAGGGAATCACTGTTAGTCAAAGGAGCATCAAAAACCAGATCCTGCTTTCTCCTGTCAAAAATATGATAGATCTGAAGTCCGTCTTTCACTTTGTATTCATGATAAAAGTGATAGTCCTGCCTCAAATCTCTGGCTTGGGAGGTTCTCAGCCAAACTTTCGCATCCTCATAGGTGAAATAAACCGAGGTAGAATCCACTTCAGGAGGTATAATCCCTCCGATCTCATTGACCACATGCCGCATTCGGGAGAAATTCCCTAAGAACCAATATTTCCCATCTTCAGACCTGTAATTGGTATGGATAGAATAAGTGGTTTGATCCACCATGTTATCATCTCTAGCTGTAGGATTGAGGGTTTTCCTTACCCGCATGGTGTGAAAATCAAAACCTATATTCCATCTAGGATTGACATTTCTGGCAAATTTGATATCCAGCATATTTCGGTTTCCGCCCCCAAAAAAAGCTGACATCTCAGTAAATGGAGATTTGGTATCGAAATAGCGATTGTTAGAAGGGTCAGTATAATAGATATCGTAGGCATGAAAACCAGAAGTAGTACCGATTAAATCTGGAACCTGATAAAAAACCGGGGTTGCCGCACTGCCTATATTGCCCAAATCCTGATACTTCCAGCCACTTTTAGCTACCGGATCATAATTGTGAAAATTGGTTAATGAAGTATCCTGAGGGTATAAGGTTAGGCTATTTCGCTTGATGTCTTTTTCGAAATAAAATAAGGCTGTGGTTGGACCGAAAACCATCTTAGTACTATCATCCAACAGGGTTCTTCGGCCATTTTCTTCTTCTTGATTTTCTCCCTCTTGTACAGTCCTCTGGTTGACCCGCTGATTGGGATTTTGAACTTGCCTCCCATTGGTTGGAATAGGGCGTTGTGCCTGAGCAGAGCCAGCCACGAGAATCACCCAAAAAAAGCATATTCCTAACAGAAATTTATTCACCGAGCTTTGTCCGTTCCAAAGACTTTTTGTTGTACCAGTTTAATCAATTTTTGCTCATCCTCTTCCTCTAACAGGACCTGAATGGGCAGCACAAAAATCGGAATTTCTCTTAGAAATCCTTTGGGAAGTAAAGATTTTACTTTCACCCCATCTTTTTCTGTTGTGAGAATAACGGGATTTTCATTTGCATGTTTGGCTACAAGCAAGCCTATCTTTTCCAAATCAGCCTGATCATAATGATGATGATCCGAAAATTTCACAGCCTCCAACACTTCATATTGACTTTTACAATAATCTATAAACTGCTGATTATTAGCTATTCCACTAAATAAAATTACTCGTTTTCTGAACTGAGAATTTTCTGCAAGTGCTTGTGGTTCCCCATAGCCAACTTTTGTGAACATGACAGGCTTAGAGCCGGCATATTTCCTAATATTTTCCTGAAATTCTGAGGCCTCCTGATCGGACTTAGACAAGGGGCTTTTGGTAACAATAATCAAATCGGCTCTTTTTGCTCCATTTCTACTTTCTCTAAGCCTTCCCATTGGCAATAAAAAGTCCTGAAAAAAAGGCTCTTCCCAAGTAGTCAATAAAATCGAAAAATCTGCTTGAAATGATCGATGCTGAAAGGCATCGTCCAAGATAAGCAGGTCCAACCCTTCTTCTTCCTTTGCTATTCTTACCGCTGCATTCACCCGATCTTCTCCCACAAAAACACGGATTTCGTCTCCAAATTTTTGATATATCTGATAGGGTTCATCCCCGATTCCTTCAGGACTACTGACAGAAGTGGCTTTAATAAAACCCTCAGTTTTTCTTCCATACCCTCTGGACAGGGTGGCTAAGCGATAATCTTGTTTGAATGTTCTTATAAGGTATTCCACCATGGGGGTTTTCCCTGTTCCGCCAACCCTTAAATTACCCACCAGAATAGCGGGAATTGGAGATGGTGTGGTTTTGAATACTCCAGAGTTATAGAGCCAGTTTCTGACTCGAGTGATCAAATCAAATAGGACTGTAAAAGGATAAAGAAGAAAAGCAAGGCGCCTCATTCCTAAGAATTCGTATTTTTGATCAAATAAACCAAAAATTTATGGGATACAAGATCGGGGAAGTAATTTCATTTTTAGAAAAGCTGGCTCCCCCCGCCTATCAGGAGTCATACGACAATGCTACGCTGATAACAGGAAACAGAAACTGGGACTTAACCGGAATCATCTGTTCTTTGGACTGCACTGAGGAAGTCATTCAAGAAGCCATATCAGCAGGAGCCAATATGGTGGTGGCACATCACCCCATAGTTTTTAAGGGATTGAAAAGCCTGACCGGCAAAAATTATGTCGAAAGAACTGTCATCAAAGCTATCAAACATGATATTGCCATTTATGCTATCCACACTAACCTAGACCATGTCGCTCACGGTGTTAATAAAAGAATCAGCGATAGACTTGGCCTTTTGAATACTAAGATCTTACAGCCTAAAAAACAGTTGCTCAACAAGTTGGTATTTTTTGTACCGGAGGAACATAAAAACAAGGTTTTGGATGCTGTCTATGAAGCCGGAGCAGGGCAAATTGGGGAGTATAAAGATTGTTCTTTTCAAGTGAATGGTATGGGCACCTTTACTCCATCTGAAGATGCAAATCCTTTTTTAGGCCAAAGAGGAGCTCCACAATACGAGGCCGAAATCCGTGCTGAGGTCATTCTTCCAGCTTTTTTAAGCAATAAGATAATTTCTGCCATGAAAAAAGCCCATCCATACGAGGAGGTTGCTTTTTACCTGAGTGCCTTGGAAAATGAGAATCAGGAAGTCGGCGCTGGAATGGTTGGAGAGTTGGAAGATCCAATGACTGCGGAGGAATTTCTAGATTATCTCAAAGAGAAAATGAATCTGAAAATAGTAAAGCATACCGCATTAGTTAAGGAAAAAATTAAGAAAGTAGCTGTTTGTGGTGGTGCCGGAATATTTTTATTGGGAGATGCCAAAAGAAAGGAGGCGGACGTTTTTATCACCGCTGACGTCAAGTATCATGAGTTTTTTGATGCTGATGGATCCTTAATTCTTTGTGATATCGGCCATTATGAAAGTGAAATTTTCACAAAAGAATTATTGGGAGAACTTTTGTCACAAAATTTTCCTAATATTGCACTCTATTTGACAAAAGTAGTTACCAATCCCACATCCTACCGATAGTACATGGAAAGTACAGTAGCACAAAAACTCGAGGCAATTCACAACCTTCAATTAATAGATTCTAAACTAGACGCAATCATCAAAGTTCGCGGCGCACTTCCAGAAGAGGTGCAAGATTTGGAAGATGAAATCGCCGGCTACGAAACTAGACTTGACAAGTTCAATAACGAGATCCAATCTTACGAAGATGAGATCAAGTCTTTGAAAGAAAGCATCAAGGAATCTGAAAAACTGATCAAAAAGTATCAGGAGCAGCAGATGAACGTACGAAACAACCGTGAGTACGATGCCATCACCAAAGAATTAGAACTTCAGGATCTTGAAATCCAAGTTGCTAAGAAAAAAATTGCTGAAGCTGGCGCTAAAATCGATCAGAAAAAGCACGATTTAGATGAGTTGACTGCTGTTATGAAAGACAGACAGAAAGACTTGGATCTAAAGAAAGATGAGCTTTCTACGATTGTTGCTGAAAGTGAAAACGAAGAAGCAAAATTGAATACTGATCGTGAAAAGGCTGTTAAGAAAATCGAAGATAGACTTCTAAAATCTTACGAGAAGATCAGAACAAATGCCAAGAATGGTTTGGCTGTAGTAATGGTCAAGAGAGGAGCTTGCGGCGGTTGCTTTAATACCGTTCCACCTCAAAGACAGGCTGATATTCGTGAAAAGAAAAAACTAATCGTCTGCGAACACTGCGGAAGAATTTTAGCAGGTGTAGAAGATGAAGTAGTAGAAGAAACTCCAACCAAGAAAAAGAGAACTTCTAGATCTTAAGAAGTTTTGAAATAAACCAACGGAAAGCCCTGAAATTCTTCGGGGCTTTTTTTGTGATTATCCGTATATTTTTTCTCAGTGGAGCTAATTCAATCTGATTTCCCATTTACCCCGTACCTAATTAAAAGCCTATTCAAAAATTGAATTAAGAAAAGGCTTGAAAAAAGGAACAAATCATGAATCGATAAAATCGAGTATTCTGAAACATTCTTGCTCTCAAGTCGATTAAATCCGTATATTAGAAGCTATGCGAAAGTTAGTACCACTCATTTTAATCTTGTTTATGTCTCTTTCAGCTCTTGCCAAAGACGCTGAGACCAAAACATTTTTGGTACTATTCAAATCCAAAGAATTAAAAGCTCATCAAACCTCTTTAAAGGCCATTGAATCACAATTTTCTTCTTTCAACACTAAAACCTATTCTGGAAATTCTGAACTGGCTTTGCTGATAGAAATCCCATCTTGTGATTTCGACGAATGCTTTCTGGGAGACTTTTTGGTAACAACAGGCGATCAAGATATCAAACTTCAAGAAATCGCCTTTAGACTATTTGATATGACCGAGAATAAGAGAAATCTTCAGCTTTTACTCAGTGCTTATCAGAACAATCCTGATAAAAAGAAAATAGCCAAAGCAGACAAGCCTAGTAACCCGCGGCCTTAAGATGCTCTCTGTCATTCCCTTTCCTTAATACAAAAGTCCCATCACTCAATTGCTCAAAAAGATATAGGCATAAATTGCTATGTTCGAACTGATCCATATAGCGGAGATCGTAATTAAAAATCAAGCTTAGAAAAATCCTCATTGCTCTGCCATGCATGCAGACTAGAATAGTTTCTCCGGGGCCGTCCAAAATTTTCTGAATTCCTTTTCGCATTCTTTCAGCCACCACGTTTGGGCTTTCCCCTCCGGCTATCGCATAGTCAAGGTTTCCCATTTGCCACTGATGGAGCATATGCTTGTAGTATTCCCCTTCTTCCGGCGTCATAGGTGTGCCTTCATAATCTCCCCAAGAAATCTCATTCAATTCGGGAAGAGCGGTGGTCGGTATTCCCTTCGAAATAAATGACTCAATAGACTGCCTGGTTCGAATGAGGGCAGTATGGTAAACCTGATCAAAGGTTATATTTTGATAGGCTTCAAAAAATGCTTTTGCCTGAGCCCTCCCAGTCTCATTTATAGGAGCATCAATCCCACTTCCCTGCACTACTCCTCTAAGGTTAAAATCAGTCTGACCGTGGCGAACTAAGTAAATTTTTTTTCGATTCAAGATTCTCTATTTTTGTCCCAAGCCCAAAGAAAAACAAATCCCTTCAAAATACATGGTGTTTATTTCAAAGCCTAGTCTGGACCAACTCAATAACCCGAGAATTCACACGATGGTTGATCACATTGGTATTGAATTTACCGCCATTGGGGATGATTTTTTGGAAGCTTCAATGCCTGTAGATCATCGAACCAAACAACCTATGGGCTTGTTACATGGAGGAGCAAACGTAGTCCTTGCTGAAACGCTGGGTTCTGTAGCTTCTTCCTTGACAATTGATTTGAAAAAACAAAGCTGTGTTGGCTTAGAAATAAATGCTAACCACCTCAAATCGGTCAAAGAAGGAAAAGTGATCGGTATAGCAAAACCGATTCATCTAGGCAGAACAACACAGGTTTGGGAGATAAAAATCCATAATGAAGCGGGAGCACTTTGCTGCATCAGCCGCATTACCATGGCTATTTTGGATAAGAAATGATCGAAACTGTTACCACTACTTCATTTTCTGTTGCCGAAGCTTTGGCAGCCTTCCTTCATACAGGCTTTCAGTCCGGAGGCTCATTTGCCTTATGGAGAAAACCTAAATCTTCAAAACTTGAATTCGTCCTGGATGAGTTGGACGGAGTAAGAAAAGTAGGAATGAACCTGGAAGAATTACCGGCAGGATTCATCATCCACCCATTTGAAGATCAGGAAAATAAGCAGGCCTATTTTATCAATGCTTCCAATTACTTGAGCATTGATTTAACCAGTGATCTTAAAGAGGCAGATTTACCTCAGTGGATCCAAGCTCCGAAAAATATTGAGTATAAAAGTTTGCTAAAAAAGGCAGGACCTGAGCAAAACTCCGAGGACATCTCTCAAAAAATTCATGATGGAGACTCCAGGGAGCATTTCCTAGCCTTAGTAGAGCAAAGTATTTCTGAAATCGAGAAAGGGAATTTGGAGAAAGTAGTTCCTGCGCGAACCAAGCACTTAGACCTTCCTGAGGAATTTGACCTGGCAAAAGCGATCAAAAGTATGTTGGAGTCCTACCCCAACTCCTTTGTCAACTTTTTCCATATTCCACAAGTGGGCACCTGGATGGGAGCTAGTCCTGAAGTATTGATAGAAACTCAGGGAGATTATTTTCATACCATGTCGCTTGCAGGAACACAGGCAGCTAAAGGAGATAACCCTTTGAAATCTGTAGCATGGACTCAAAAGGAAATCGAAGAGCAAGCATTGGTCAGTAGGTATATTGTGGATTGCTTTAAAAAAATCCGTCTGAGAGAGTATGAGGAGCATGGGCCTAAAACTGTCATGGCTGGCAATCTATTGCATTTGCGCTCAGATTTCAAGGTAAATATGAAGGCAACAAACTTCCCTCAATTGGGATCTGTGATGCTGGATTTATTACACCCTACCTCAGCAGTTTGTGGAATGCCAAGAAAAGAAGCACATGAATTTCTAAAAGCCAATGAAGGCTTTGACAGATCTTTTTTTGCCGGTTTTTTGGGACCAGTCAATATAGACAATACTACCTCGATTTATGTCAATTTGCGTACGGCTTCTTTTCAAGAGGGAAAAGTGACCCTTTATGCAGGGGCAGGAGTAACAGAAGACTCCGATCCGGAAAAAGAATGGGAAGAAACAGAGATGAAGTGCGAGATCATAGGTAAGTTCATTCAAAAATCAATCGCTTGATTATTCAGTCTATTTTAGAATTGGTGGCCATTTGTGCCAAAAAAGGAGTTAAAAATGTCATTTTATCTCCAGGCTCGCGATGCGCTCCGCTTACACTGGCTTTTGCAAGACATCCTGAGATTCATACAAGAACAATCTCTGATGAAAGATCTGCAGCCTTCATAGCTCTAGGAATGGCCCAACAGCTGAATCAACCTGTGGCTTTGGTATGCACCTCTGGCTCTGCCGCCCTAAACTACTATCCAGCAATTGCTGAGGCTTTTTTTCAGCAAATCCCTCTCCTTGTATTAACAGCTGATCGCCCACCTGAATGGATAGATCAGTGGGATGGACAGACCATTTTTCAGCAGGAAGTCTATGGGAAACATATTAAAAAGAGCTTCCAATTTCCTGACTCATTCGGGGATAAAGAACAATCCTGGTACGCAGCAAGGATGGTAAATGAAGCAATTAATACTGCCAATCATTTCCCAAAGGGTCCTGTTCACATCAACATTCCCCTTAGAGAACCTTTCTATCCTTCAGAAAATGAATCCTTTGACTTTCCAGAGCATCCTTATCAAACAGAGATCAGTAAAGGCACTTTGCATTTGGGAGAAGAAAGCCTTAAAAAGATAAACTCCAAGCTCCAGTCAATACGGAAAATTTTGATTGTTCCCGGCCAACAAAAACCGGATGAAAAAATCGGAGAACTTTTGAAATCACTTTCCAAAAGTAAGAAGGCGATTATTGTCACAGACACTATCTCCAACCTACAATCTGAGGAAAGTATCAATTTTCATGACCATTGGATTGGAAATCAGGGTGTGGCCAAAGAACTGGAACCTGACTTAATTTTAAGCTTCGGCAAATCAATAATTTCTAAATCTTTGAAGTTATTCCTGAGAAATTCAAAGGCCGAGCACTGGCATATCCAAGAAAATGCAGAAGCCAAAGACACCTTTCAAAGTCTAAGAAAAATATTGGCCTGTTCTCCTATGTTCTTTTTGAATTGGCTCAACTCCAACCTCCCTGTTCAGGATGAAACTTATTACAATAGCTGGAGGGGCTTAGAAAATAGTCTTCTTGAAAATCTTGACGATATTCTAGACCAAAGTCAATTTGGAGAGTACAAAGCCTTACATCAGGTTTTGAAATATGTGCCTAACCTTTCGAAAGTTCACGTTGCCAACTCTATGGCTGTTCGATATGTGAATTTTCTAGGGAAAAGAGAACAGGAAATAATCTGTAATCGAGGTACCAGTGGCATAGATGGATCCTCCAGTACAGCAGTTGGATGCACATTTACGACCAAACTTCCTGTCACTTTGATTACGGGAGACTTAGCGTTTTTCTATGATAGAAATGCTTTTTGGCACAATTACTCCATGGCTAATTTAAGAATTATCCTCCTTAATAATCACGCGGGGGGAATTTTCAGATTAATTGAAGGACCCGCTAATCAACCAGAATTACAGGAGTACTTTGAAACCAAGCAAAAGTTGAATGCAAAAAGCCTTGCCAATGAGTTTGGTTTCACTTATTTCTCAGCCAAAAATGAAGCAGAACTGGATTTTGCTCTCAAAGAATTTTATGATTCTGGGGTCCATCCAAAAATCTTGGAAATTGAGAGTCAAAGTCCTCTAAATGCCGAAATCCTAAAAAGTATCAAGGAGAAAGTGAAGTCTATACTTCCTTCAGCTTAAAAGCCATCATGATTGCAAACAGCAATAAGCCTGCAAAAACCAGCAACATCCCGTCAGGGCCTAGAAAAGCCGATAATGAACCCAATCCGGCCGCGATTAAAGTGGCAATTCCAATCAGGGTATTAGACAAGGAAACGTAAAGAGGACGCTCTTCTTTGGGTGCAAAATCTACCAAATAGGTTTTTCGACTAAGTCTAGCTCCGCCGTAAATCATCACATGAAGCAAAAATAAAACTGCAAATGTATAAATCGATTGATACTCATCCGGCCAATACTGGAAACTCACCATTGCCAAAATATTCAGCATAGCTAAAAAGGCTACCAGCATCATCATTTTTCTACTTGACTTGTCTGCAAACCTTCCCCAAAAAGGAGAGGAAATAATTGCCCCAATTCCAGCAGCTAATACCATGAACCCTAAGTTTTTTACTTCAGGTCCCAATTCTTTCTGGGCAATGACTACAAAAAATGGCTGAGCTAAAGGAACCGCCATTAATAAGCCACGTGCAATGATAAAATTTAGTAAGTTTTTATCCTCAGATAAGATGCTCCAGCCTTTTTTCAATTCTTTGATAGGAGTTCTACCTCCCTCTGTTGCTCCTTTTTCTTCATAAATCCCGGCAAAGAATCCAGCTGAAATAAACCAGAAGCAGCCCCCAGCCAAAACCAGCCAAAATAGGTAATCAATAGATTTGTTTTCACCATTTTGAAAATAAAGAAACAAACCACACGCTGCTGTAAAAACACCACCCATACTGGCTCTGTAAGCCAATAACTGTCCTCGTTTACCTTTATCAATGGTTTTGGCCAGAACATCTTTGAAACTGATACTGGCGATTCCACTGGCGAAACTGAAAAGGGTCAATAAGGATAAAATCCACACTCCCGCTGCTAACCCTTCAGTTGATTGGACCACCCAAGCCATCGCCAAAAGACAAAGCCCTTGAAAAAAGGCAGGAATTGCCCAAAACCATTTTCTTCTGGAAAAGGCACGGATTTTGGCAGAAACAAAAAGTTGAGGCAAAAGAGAACCTGCATCCTTGATGGGTACCAATGCTCCTACCAAAGCAGGCGGAACAGATAAGGAGGAAAATATCCAAGGAAGTGTAGTGCCTGGAGAAACCAATTGGTTGGCTAATTTGGAAAAGCCTCCACTCGCAACATTCTTTAAAAAATTTCCAGGAACCTCCTTACAGGCTTTTTCAGAGATCGTTTCGCAGGCTCGTTCTTCTCCTTCATCTGTAATGAAACTATATACCTTTTCTGAGATTTCCTGAGCCATAAAAATTAAGTTACTATTAAATAAAGAGAAAAACTCGGCTATTGTTTGCTCTCAGCAAAGGAAAGTGGACCGGGAGTCTTGCTTCCCCCGATCTTTTGAATCCAATAAATCATTAATCCTAATTGCCCTATTTCAGCCAAGGTCAAAGGAATCAGCCCTAAGAATGCACCTATGCCTGAGAAAATCAGGATTCCCGCGACCAAAGTAAGTGCACCTATTAAGACAGGAATATTTGAATATTGGTTTTTATAAGCCAAATAGCCAATCCCCATAAAAGAGTAGCAAAAACCAAAGGAACTTACTTTCACGATATAGTAATCAGCAATTTCAAAAAGTGATGTAAATAAAGCCAGTAAATCCGCGATAAACCAAAGTCCAGAAACAGCCAACATGGTCCATAAAGCAAAATTCAGGAAATCATTTTTATAGAAATTGAGGAGCCTAATCCAGCCATAAATAAATAGTGCATAGCCTATAAAACTGATGGATTTTGCGAGGACAAAGCCAATCATTTTGAAGGAATAATTACCCGTGACATATTCCCCTTCCATACTTATCTCGAAAATAGATGCAAAGAAGTATAAAATTCCAGCCGCAAAACCTGCGTAGAGAATCCATGGAGTTTTGCTCTCATTAAAGGACTCCGAAATAGCACTTATTTCGAAATCAAGTGCTTCAAATAAAGCTTTGATCGTATATGATCTTGGAGTGACTTCACCCGCTTCTATTCTCTGAATGGTTCGCACATTCAGATTACATTTCTCGACCAACTCTTCCTGAGTTAATCCTTTTGCCTTTCTCAACTGGGAGATTTTCTTGCCTAATTCTGGTTGCTTCATTGTGAATTGTATTTTTGATTGAACCATGGCAATTTCTACAGTTGAGGGTTAAAAGAGGACGAAATAAACTCGGATTTCAGCCGACATTTACCCGACATTTATCATTTTAGATCTAAAATAGCTGATTTAGGAATTTTTCAATTCAAAGCAAAGGCAAAATTCTACCCAAAGCAGGATTTCGATTTTCTGGCTTCCAAATCACTGATAGCTCCGTGAATTGCGAAATATTCGGGATTTCCATAAATCTAACTTTCAACTCATACCCTGCTTTCAGGGAAGTGGGAACGATCGCTATCCCTAGTCCATTTTCAACCAGTTTAAATATGGTCAAAGCATGGACGGACTTATGCCTGATTTTTGGGAAAAAGCCAGCATCTCTACAAATCCCCATGATTTGATCATAGTAATAGCGACTGTAATCACTGGAGAATAGGATAAAAGGCTCATCAGAAAACTGAGCCAAAGACAAGAAATCAGAATTATGAATAGCATGACTTTCCGGGACAACAAGTGAAAAAGAATCCCTTAGAATGACCTTTTTTTCCAACCCATCAGGTACTGATTCAATTCTGACAAAACCCAGGTCCAATCGATCCCGCTCTACCATTTCCACTTGAACCCCATTGCTCAACTCTTCCAAACTCGTGGTGATTCCAGGCTCTTTTTTATTTAGCTTTTGCAATAATTCCGGTAAAACCTGATTGGATGCAGACCCTAAGAAGCCTATCCTCAACTCCCCTATTTTCCCAGATGAAATTGCTTTCATTTGAGTCTGTGTGGTTTGTAAATGGTTGAGAATAAAATCCACTTCACTTTTAAAATATTCACCGGCGGCTGTCAATGCTACATGCTTCTGGTCTCGCTCAAATAATTGAACTTCCAATAACTCTTCCAATTGCTTGATCTGTCTACTCAAACCGGGTTGAGATATAAATAGTCTAGAAGCTGCTTTTCTATAATTCAGCTCCTCCGCAACTGCCTGAAAATAGTGCAAATGTCTTAATTCCATTGATGCTTATAAGTTATCACTTGTTGATAATAATAGTATCAAAAAGCATCAATAAAACCAAGTACCTTTGGTAAAGAATTAAACCCAGCACTATGAGAAGCTTCAATTACGGAAAAGATCATTTAACAGCCTCCATAGCATTAGGACTTGCTAGAAAAGAGATCAAAGGTCAATTTTTGCCTGAGGTTAAGCATAAAATAGAAGAATCTGCATCAGCAGTATCAAAAATTGCTCAAGGTGAAAAGGCAGTATATGGGATCAACACAGGTTTTGGTCCACTTTGCACCAGTAAAATTTCTTCTCAGGACACGACAACCTTACAGGAAAATCTATTAAAAAGCCATGCTGTTGGCCTTGGAAAGCCCGTAGATTTAGAAATTTCCAAGCTAATGACGGTTTTGAAAATTCATGCATTAGCGCAGGGATTCTCAGGTATTAGATGGGAAACCATAGAAAGGATTTACTGGATGCTGGAACAGGAAATTATCCCCTTGGTTCCTATTCAGGGTTCAGTTGGAGCATCTGGAGATTTAGCACCACTGTCACATTTGTTTCTCCCACTTTTAGGATTAGGAAAAGTATCATACAGAGGAGAAATAATTTCTTCAGAAGAGGCACTCAAGTTATTTGGAAAAAGGCCTTTGAAACTAGGACCCAAAGAAGGCCTAGCTTTAATCAATGGAACACAGTTTATGGCTGCTCATGGAGTAAAAATTGTTGAAAGGCTTCATAATTTATTAACTCATGCTAGTATCACAGGGGCCATGATGGTAGAAGGCCTGATGGGATCCATCAAACCTTTTTCACCAGAACTCCACAGTTTAAGACCTTTTGCAGGAAATCAACATGTGGCAGCCACGATTTTAAACCTGCTTCGAGACTCGGAAATCGTCAGTTCACATACAGATTGTGCGAGAGTACAAGATCCCTATTCCTTGCGATGCATGCCCCAAGTGCATGGAGCGAGTTGGAATGCATGGCTTCATGTCAAAGAAACGTTGGAAATAGAAATTAATTCAGTTACAGACAATCCCATTGTTTTTGATGAGAACCATACGATTTCAGGCGGTAATTTTCATGGCCAACCCATTGCATTGGCCTTGGATTATGCCTGTTTAGCAGCTTCTGAACTAGGAAACATAGCTGACAGAAGAATTTACCTATCCATTGAAGGAGATACCCCGGGGGTTCCAAAGCTATTGTTGAAAGAAACAGGTCTGAATTCCGGATTGATGATACCTCAATACACCACAGCAGCTTTGGCCTCCGAAAATAAGGGCTTATGTTTTCCTGCATCAGCAGATTCTATTCCCACCTCTTTGGGACAGGAAGATCATGTAAGCATGGGAAGTATAGGAGGAAGAAAAGCTATCAGAGTCATTGAGAACGTTGAAAAAATTATCGGAATTGAGCTTTTTTATGCTGCTCAGGCGATGGATTATCATGCGCCTTTGCAATCTGGCAAGATAATGACTGCCATCTATAATCATGTCAGAAGCAAAATAGAACCAGTTGTTCAAGACCGAATTCTTTACGAAGATATGGAAGAGGCAATTCGACTGATTCAAAGCGGGGAATTGCTTAAATTGGCTTATTCGACCGCAAGCCACGAAGGCTTGGAGTTCGACACCCAGTGGAGTTATCTATTCACTTTCTAGAAACCAAGCACTATGAAAGACAAGAAATTAATAGGCCCTATTACCCAGCTCCTGAGCATGGATCAACTTCCCTTGAAAGGAGCTCTTAAAGATTCCCAATTATCCACGCTCAAGCATGCCGGGATTTTAGTAGACGGAGATAAAATCGTAGAGATTGGCGATTTTGAGGTTCTCAGAAAAAAAATCGATCTCCAGGAGGTTCGAAGAATTGACCTGTCAGAAAATTATGTGGCTCTTCCCGGAATGATAGATTGTCATACCCACATTTGCTTTGCAGGATCAAGAGCTAAAGATTTTGCTTTAAGAAATTCTGGTAAAAGTTATCTGGAAATAGCAGAAGCTGGTGGTGGCATTTGGGACACGGTAACCCAAACCAGAAAAATGTCTGGTAGTGAACTTGCAAAAATTACTGCCGCAAGAGCTGACCAATTACTTGAAAATGGAATCACTACGATTGAGGTAAAAAGTGGCTATGGACTTTCGGTTTTGGAAGAAATCAAAATTTTAACGTCCATCCATAATGCAAATAGAAAGACAAAAGCAGACCTCATTGCCACCTGTCTTGCCGCACATCTTCTACCAAAGGATTTTGAAGGAGATGAAACTGCTTACCTGGATTGGATGATCCAAAAATTACTACCGATTATTTACAAGGAAGGCTTAAGCAAGCGAGTGGATATTTTTATCGAAAAGTCTGCTTTTTCAAAGGAACAAGCTCTTGTTTATTTAAAAAAGTCCAGGGAAATAGGATTTCAAATTACAGTTCATGCCGATCAATTTACTTCAGGAGGCTCAGAAGTAGCGGTAAAAATGCAAGCTCTTTCGGCTGATCATCTAGAAGCCTCCTCGGAAGAAGATTTGAAAAGACTAGCCAAATCCGATACGATTGGAGTTGCCTTACCCGGAGCATCTATTGGACTGGGCTGTCCTTTCACACCTGCCAGAAAATTACTAGACATGGGAGGTTCCTTAGCAATAGCCTCTGATTGGAATCCAGGTTCAGCACCCATGGGTGATTTGCTTACTCAAGCCTCAATTTTAGCCACTTTTGAAAAGTTAAGCACAGCCGAAGTGTTCGCTGGAATCACTTTCAGAGCTGCCGCAGCCCTAGGTTTATCAGACAGAGGTAAACTTGCTTCAAATCATATGGCTGATTTCGTTCTTTTTCCAACAAATGATTACCGAGATATTTTGTATCAACAAGGAACCTTAAAACCTGCTCAAGTGTGGAAATCAGGTATCAAAGTATTTGATATTAAAAAGAAGTATAAGGGTTAGTGTTAATTGGTTATTTGTCACTTCGCTATTCGACATTCATGATTCGGTGTTTAATATTATTTGGTATTTAAGTAATTGAACATTGGTAAAATTCTACCCTTCGAATTTCTAAAATCGTAAATCGTAAATCGAACATGTCTTTCAAAGATCAAATCATACAAGGAATCCCAGCATCTCTTCCCCCGAAAAATCTAAGGAACCCGGAAATTTCGCATGCTCCCAAACGTAAAGAAATTCTTTCTCCCGAAGAAAAGAAATTGGCTCTCATCAATGCGCTTCGCTACTTCCCAAAGGCATGGCATCGAGAATTAGCAGAGGAGTTTGCAGAAGAATTGACCAAGTATGGTCGGATTTATATGTATCGATTTATGCCGGAATATAGAATGTATGCGAGGGCTATTTCTGAATACCCGGGCAAATCCGAAAAGGCCAAAGCAATCATGCTGATGATTCAAAACA
The DNA here is from genome assembly GCF_007655305.1 of Algoriphagus algorifonticola. Lineage (GTDB taxonomy): Bacteria > Bacteroidota > Bacteroidia > Cytophagales > Cyclobacteriaceae > Algoriphagus > Algoriphagus algorifonticola. Next base: position 49,546 of record NZ_VLOG01000017.1, on the reverse strand, counting down.
ATTTGGACCCTGCGGTTGCACAGCACCCTGAAGAATTGATTACATACGGAGGAAATGGTGCAGTTTTCCAAAACTGGGCACAGTACCTATTGACCATGAAGTACCTTGCTGAAATGACTGAGGAACAGACACTGCATATGTATTCCGGCCACCCCATGGGACTGTTTCCTTCCTCCCCCCAAGCACCAAGAGTAATTGTCACAAACGGGATGATGATACCCAATTATTCTAAACCAGATGATTGGGAAAAACACAATGCCCTGGGAGTGACTCAATATGGACAGATGACAGCAGGATCTTACATGTATATCGGGCCACAGGGCATCGTTCATGGTACCACCATCACGGTCATGAATGCTTTTCGGAAGAAACTGGGTAGCAGTATCAGTCCCAAAGGAAAAATATTTTTGACAGCTGGTTTGGGAGGAATGAGTGGAGCACAACCCAAAGCAGGAAATATTGCAGGCTGTATCACTATTTGTGCTGAGATAAACCCTTCTGCTGCAAAAAAAAGGCATGAACAAGGTTGGGTGGACGAGTTGATTACTGACATGGATCAATTGATCCAACGCGTGCAAAAGGCCAAAAAACAGGAAGAGGTGGTTTCTATTGCCTTCTTGGGAAATATCGTGGATGTATGGGAAAGATTTGATGAAGAAAACATTTTTGTGGAATTGGGCTCTGATCAGACATCCTTGCACAACCCTTGGGCAGGTGGATACTATCCAGTCGGGCTCAGTTTCGATGAGTCCAACCTACTGATGGCTGAAAACCCTGAAGCTTTTAAAGAAAAAGTTCAAGAGTCACTGCGGAGACAGGCCGCGGCGATCAATCGACATACTGCTAAAGGAACTTACTTTTTTGATTATGGGAATGCTTTTTTATTGGAAGCCTCCAGAGCTGGAGCAGCTGTCATGGCAGAAAATGAAATTGACTTTCGCTACCCAAGTTATGTTCAGGACATTTTAGGCCCTATGTGTTTTGATTATGGCTTTGGTCCATTTAGATGGGTTTGTACTTCAGGCAAGCCGGAAGACTTAAGAAAAACAGATCAAATCGCTGCACAAGTATTGAAAGAAATTATGAAAGGGTCTCCCGCTTCTATTCAGCAACAAATGCAGGATAACATCACCTGGATAGAAGAGGCTGAAAAGAACAGGCTGGTAGTGGGGTCTCAGGCTAGAATTTTATATGCCGATGCGGAAGGAAGAGCCAAAATTGCAGCCGCATTCAATGATGCAATTGCAAATGGTGAAATTTCTGCTCCCATTGTGCTGGGCAGAGACCATCATGATGTGAGCGGTACAGATTCTCCTTACAGAGAAACAAGCAATATCTACGATGGAAGCAAGTTTACTTCAGATATGGCGATTCATAATGTGATAGGAGACAGTTTTAGGGGTGCTACTTGGGTGTCTATCCATAATGGTGGTGGTGTAGGCTGGGGAGAAGTGATGAATGGAGGTTTTGGGATGGTTTTGGATGGAAGCAAGCAGGCTGAAATAAATTTGAAATCTATGCTATTCTACGATGTCAACAATGGAATTGCAAGAAGAGCCTGGGCTAGGAATAGTGGTTCTTTGGAGGCTATCCAACGAGAAATGGATAGAACCCCGAATTTAAAAGTGACTTTGCCAAATTTGGTGGATGAAGATATACTGAAAGGCTTGAGCTAAATAGACATGAGTTTTCTCAAAGGCTGACACCAATCAGTCTTCTTCAAATACCTCTTCTAATTTCAATTCGAATCCCGGTAAAACAGTAGAAGTAACCTTCTGCCCTGAGGTATAAAGTCGGGAGGGCTGATAGCTTCCATTGACCAATACATTGATTTGGAGGGTATTTTCCGATGGATGAATGATCCAATATTCTTTGACCCCAAACTCCTGGTAAAGTTCGTACTTATTTTGGAGTTCTACCTTGCTATTTCTTGGAGAAAGAATTTCCACGATCAAGTCAGGGGCTCCAAAACATCCCTTGTCATCCAACTTGGAAGGATCACAAATAACAGAGATATCCGGTTGGATTACCGAGTCAATTTTATTGTAATCTGGATCCTTTGACAACCTGACATCAAAAGGTGCCGCGTAAACTTTGCACTGATGTCCTTTTAAAAATTCGTGCAATGCGACCGAAACCTTCATCGAAACAGCTTGATGCCTTCTGTTTGGAGCTGCAGCTTTGGAAAAGATTTTACCCTTGATCAACTCCACTATTTCCTCATAATCCCATTTAAGATAATCGGCATAGGTATAGCCTGAAAAAGAGGCATCTGGCTCTTTGAATGAAGCCAAGTCAATATTTTCTTTTTGAGGAATTCTATATTCTTTCATCGGTTTATATTTTGATTTTTAGAGGTCAGATAGCTTGTCCCGAACTTGATTCGGGAGAATCTTCGCATTGATTCCCCGATACATCGGGGCGTCTCTCTGTGTGTCGCTTGCGTCGTGCTCGATTTCATCTTTTCGGACTCGCTTTAGCTTAAAAATTATACCTAATTTAGTAAAAACCTGCTAAAATTCTATGAGCCTACACCTGAACCCGAACCCGGAAAATTGGACTGGAAGAAAATCTGATGTGCCTGAATATTGGCATCAAAACGTCCAATGCATTCCAAACCTTCACTATTCTGAGGAGGAAGGAAGAAAAGTTGGAATTCTCGGCTATCCCGGAGAGGAAGGGGTCAAACGGAATCAGGGCCGACCAGGAACGAAAGAAGCTCCGGATCATATTCGAAAGTATTTGGGAGGGATTGCCTATCACTTACCGGATTCATGCAAAATTTACGATTATGGTGATATCCAAACTCGTGGAACTGACTTAGAGAGTACTCAAACCAAAATTTCAGAAACTATTCAGGCATTATTGAGAAACAAACATCTTCCCGTCCTTTTGGGAGGAGGTCATGATTTAGCATTTGCCCATGGGATGGGTATTTTGAATCATTTACAACTCAAAGGAGAGAAATTAGGAATTATCAACTTGGACGCACATTTTGATCTCAGACCATTAGCAAATGGAAAAGGACACTCTGGCTCTCCATTTTATCAATTGGCTCAGGAATTTCCTATGAATTTTCATTATCTGGCACTCGGAATTCAAAGAGCAGCCAATCCTAAGTCTCTCTTCGAACAAGCTCAAAAACTAGACACTAAATACATTGTAATGGAGCAGTTTAGGCTTCGCAACTGGGAATATATCCAAGAGCAGATATTATGGTTTTTGGATTCAGTTAACAAAGTTTATTTAACCATTGACTTGGATGGCTTCTCCTCCGCATTTGCACCTGGTGTTTCTGCTCCTTCACCCATGGGATTTAGTCCTCAGATTGCTTTCCGGGTTTTTGAATTAATCGCCATGAGTAAGAAACTTCTAGCTATGGATGTGGTGGAGCTAAATCCCAGGTTTGATCAGGATCATGCAACAACCCGACTTGCCGCACGATGTATAGAGTATGTATTGAGGAAAAACTTTGAGAAATAGTAGTGGGAAATAAAACTAATGCTGAGCCAAATCCAATCATAGAGGATTTTCCCAAAGACACTTATGCGGCTAGCTTAGTATCATCAAACTGTATGTAGAAGGTAGTTCCCTTTGAACTTTTCACTTTCATTTCACCATTGATTTGTCTGGTTAATGTTCGGACTAACCTCAAACCTAATGTAGGGGATTTTTCAATATTTAAGTCTTTTTTGAGCCCAACTCCGGTATCACTGACTATCAGTTCATATTTGCCTGAACTCAGGTGCTTGAGCTTAATTTCAATGATCCCGCTATCTAAATTTGTAAAGGCATATTTCAAGGCATTACTCAGGAGTTCATTTGTAATCAGGCCCAAGGGCACTGCTGTATCAATATCCAGATCAATATTTTCGCTGACTATAATCACTTCAATTCTTTTTTCAGAGCGGTAAGTTTGTGTTAAAAAGTCGCTTAATTGCCTGAAATATTCCTTCATATTGATCGCTGAGAGACTATCATATTGATAGAGCTTTTCATGGATCAGAGCCATTGTTTTAACCCTACTTTGACTTTCCTTCATGGCATCTATCATTTTATGATCACTCATGCCTCTGCTTTGCATATTGAGCAAACTTGAAATGATTTGTAAATTATTTTTTACACGGTGATGTATTTCTTTGAGGAGTAACTCCCTTTCCTCACTTTGCTGTTTGATTTTTTCATTTTTCACCATCAAAAGCTCATTGGATTTTTGCTTGGATCTTGCCCTATAATAGAAAATAAAAGCCACTAAAAGTATAATTCCCACTCCACCCAAAGCCAAATAAATCTGTGCCTGCTGACGCTCAGATTTGAGATTCTGGATCTCTCTTTCTTGTTGCAAAACTTCTATTTCCTGATCTTTTTGCTCAGTATCAAATGCTGTTTGAATTTCTGCAAGTTGTCTAATCCTTGTTTCATTTAACAAACTATCATTGAATATTGAGTAATTCACATGAGCTTCATAAGCCTTTTTAAAATCACCTTTTTTCTCGTAAAGGTTAGATAAAGCATAATATACGGCCCTCAACCCACTTGGCTGCCCAAAACTTTTTCTCAGATCCAATGCCAGATTCAGGTATTTCTCTCCTAACTCAAACTCACCTTCTTTGGCATAGGAAGTTCCCAGGTTATGATAGATTGTAGCCCTTTCACGACTTTCTTCGGATTTCATTTCCTTAAGTGCCATTTCGAAATCCCGAATAGCTTCCCGATATTTTTCTTGTCGAAAATTAGATCGCCCTTTTAAAATCAATCCTCTTGTTAGTCCTTCTGAGCTTTGGTTCTTCCTGAAATATTCAAGCCCTTTATCAGCATAAAAACTCACCGAGTCAAACTGGGAAATATCTAAAAAATAATCAGCCATCTCATAGTCAAACTCAGCCACATACAGCAAATTATTGGTCTCTTCGGCTAGCTTCCTTCCTCTGTTTACAGCAATTCTCCAATTATTCCAGTCATTTGACCTTTCATAAATGTGGGCTAAATACAAGAGTCCTGCATTGATTTGCTTATGATTTTCCGACCTCTCTGATATCCTGATTCCTTTTAACACGTTGTTCAAAGCGCTATCCAGATTCCCAAGATTCATATGAATATTTCCCCGGTTATAATGCAAGTTAGTCCACCTATCTGCTGTCTCGGGAGTATTCGTTTTCAAAACTGAATCAGCCTGATTCAAAAAATTAAGCGCTTGTGAATAATCGCCCTTATAGCTGTAAGCCAGGCCCAAATTTTCAAGAGCTACAGCAACTCCAGATGTATCCCCCAATTGATTAAACATAGGAATCGCCTCCAAATAACTTGAAATGGCACCCGCATAATCGTTCTGCCGTTCCTTTATAATCCCCAAATTCATCGCCATACCTACAGCATCCTTTTCCTTGCCGGAAAGAGAATAGTTGGATAAAGCAATTTCAAAACCTTTTTTCGCCGCTTCTAAATCACCCCGATAAAATTCAAGGTTTCCTAAGTAATGATGTAAAGGTCCTAAATACATTGGCTCAGATTTGACCTCTGAGTGATTGCTCAAATCATAGAAAAAAGAAAAAATAGAATTGGATAGAGTCTTGGAACCCTTTTGGTACAAAATCCTAATTAAAGTCAGGGCGTCTTTGGATTTTTCCTCCTGAATTGAGGAGACAATGGCTTCAGTATAAATATTAAGGGAGTCCCTCTCCCATCTTTCCACCTCCTCTTGTGCTAGTAGAGAGGAATATGAAATAAAAAAAATACTGATGAAAAATAGTAGACAGCGATACATCTTAAAACTAAATCCTATTGGAATTTAAACACCATCTAACTTAATAAATAATTTAAAACAAGTAAAATAAAAATGCAGTCATTCACCATTTGACCTTGTTGTTATCTCAACTTGAAATGGATGGGAAGTTGAAAATTAACCCCAACAGGTATCCCGTTTTGAGAAGCAGGTATCCAGTTAGGCATTTTTTTCACTAATCTGATTGCTTCTTTTTCTAATGAAGTAAAGTTCGCATTCTTAACTTTTGGATTATGAATTTCCCCCTCCTCATCAATGTAGAATTCTACCAGAACCACGCCCTCTTTTCCCATTCTTTTTGCAGTTTTAGGATAAACCAAGTTCATCTTCAAAAATTCTCTTAAACTTTCATTCCCTCCATCATAGGTAGGGATGCTTTCTGTCATTTTTATCATGACTATGGTTTCTTCCGAATCATTGAGTGCTAAAACCTCCTGAGCTTGAAGAGTTTGCGTCACAAAAAAAAGAAGGGCTCCAGCGGATAGAAATTTAAAGGTTTTCATGTTGCAGTTAAGTTTTATTTAAATGAAACTAGCTAGAAACCTATTGCAATCTCCCGGCACTGGGAGCAAAAGACAAGAAATGTTGATAAACGAACCTAAATCGTAAAAGTCCGAGAAGCTTTATCTGCATGGATAAAATTTCATATCGATGCGGAATGTTAAACGAAGACGAAAAGAATAATAGGAATTTGTAATTTAAACCCGGATTATGCATTAGAATCTGTAGTGAGAGGTCAAACCGCAATAAAATCAAGTAT
>NZ_VLOG01000017.1:0-42954 GCF_007655305.1 Algoriphagus algorifonticola | reverse complement strand
GCGATTGATTTTGAAGCGGTTTGGACTCGTAATAAGAAGTCTACTGCATATTTCGGGTTAAATTCCATTTGACCTCTTTATAAAACGGCAATAATGGATTTTACCTTAAGAGCAAATTTATATTTGTGTAACTGCAAGATTGCGGCTACGCAGTTGAATTAAATTTTTAGAGTGTTTTAATCTGATTGATCAGCCAACTATGCTGACTGCGACTAAGGGGTATTTTTTTTCCTGCAATGTGAACTTCCGTAGAATCAATTGCATCTATGGCTGTCAGATTGATCAAAAAAGACTTGTGAATCCTAGCAAAAAAATGAGTGTCCAGTTTTCTCTCCAACTCTTTCAAGATTGCACGGATTACAAACTTTTTATCTTTAGTAAAGACCTTGGTATAATTTGCATCCGCTTCAAAATAAATAATATCCTGAAACTGGATTTTCACTAACATTCCATTGTGGCGCACAAATAAGCTGTCTTTTAGTACAAACTCATTTTCTTGGTGAGAAATAGAAGATTTTTTTTGTTCTGCTTTAAAATTAGCCAATGCCATTTCCAGTGTTGTATGGATGTCCTTTTCTGCAAATGGTTTAACCAAATATCCATAAGGGAGAACCTTTTTTGCCCTTGAGAGTGTCATTTGGTCTGCATGAGAAGTTAAAAACACAATTGGTATTTTAAAATTCTCATTGATTTCTTCGGCCAATTCGATACCGTCTTTTCCTCCCTTGATTTTGATATCGAGTAAAGCCAAGTCTACATCCTCTGTCCCCAGAATCTGTAAGGCTTCTCTTGCTGAAATAGCAGTACCTACCACATCGTATCCCAGATTTTCTAATATATCGCTCAAATCCTCAGCGATAATCAATTCCTCTTCAACTATTAAAACTCTAGACTTTTCCAAGTGACTCAACTATATAGAATAATGGATTTAAAGAATAACTTTTAATACTAAAAATAGAACTAAAGTGTTTAAATCAAACAGCGAATAGAAGATTTTAAACTTTTTCGCCGAAAACTAGCTATCAAACACTTTTTCTTAAATCAAAGCCTCCCAAAGGATCTCCACCGGATGCTTGGCTTTGCGACCGGTACCATCCGCAATCTGATGTCGGCAGGAAGTTCCAGGAGCAGCGATCAGTGTATCCGCTTCAGCTTTCCTTACCGCGGGAAATAGCACCAACTCTCCGACTTGCTGAGAAACCTCAAAGTGCTCTGCCTCATAACCAAAAGAACCAGCCATTCCACAGCAGCCACTTGGGATCGTTTCCACGGTAAAATTAGATGGAAGCGAAAGGATCTTTTGCGTCCAGGTCAGGGAAGAAAGTGCCTTTTGATGACAATGCCCATGCAACTTGATTTTTTGAGCCCTGTCCGTGAATTGTTCGGATCTGATATTTCCGGCCGCTACTTCCTGACCTAGAAACTCATCGATCAGCTTGACATGAAACTTAAGTTTTTTCGCTCCTTCTACCAACTCTTTTCCTACAATTCGAGGATATTCATCTCTGAAACTCAAAATTGCTGATGGCTCCAGACCAATTAGAGGAGTATTCCCGTCAATCAGTTTTTCGAAAATTTGCACATTGGCCTCGGCGTGCTTTTTAGCTTTTTCCAAAAGACCTTTGGAAAGAGCCGAACGACCGCTTTCCTCATGATCTACCACCTTGACCTCATATCCCAACTTCTTTAGAAGCGAAATGGCTTTGATCCCAATTTGGGTATCATTGTGGTTGGTGAACTCATCCACAAAGAAGTACACCGATTTGATCGTCTTTACAGGCCCGTCAAGGGAAGGATAGTTCTTTTTGTACCACTTTCTTAGGCTGATTGGACTGATTTCCGGGAGATGACGGCTTGGAGCTACTCCCAAAATGGATTTCATTAGCCTCCCAGTTAGAGAATTACTCAGGAAGAAATTAGCGATTCCAGGAACTTTGGAACCCAGCTCATTCAATTCATTGATATAGGCAAAGGCCTTGGATCGAAGAGGAATGCCATGCGTCTTCTGATATTGATAGAGGAATTCTGCCTTCATGCTAGCCATGTCCACATTGGAAGGGCACTCAGCCGTACAGCCTTTGCAGCTTAAACACAGGTCCAAGGCCTCTTTGATCTCTGGGTGGTCAAAGGCATTTTCCTTTTTATCCAAAGTCAAAAACTCCCGAAGCGTATTCGCTCTGCCTCTGACTGTATCTTTCTCATTTCGGGTTGCCATATAGCTCGGACACATGGTTCCGCCGGAACCCGGAAGTTTACGGCAATCCCCAGAACCATTGCATTTTTCAGCCAAACGCAAAATCCCTCCCACATTGGAAAAATCGATGATTGTTTTGTGGTCTGGAGTTTTCATCCCTGGCTCGTAGCGCAGGAATTTATTCATCGGCGCGGCATCCACGATTTTGCCGGGATTGAAGATGTTTTTGGGATCCCAGGTATATTTAATCCTTCGGAAAAGCTCATAATTCTTTTCTCCCACCATCAGCGGGATAAAAGCAGCGCGTACTCTGCCGTCTCCATGTTCCCCAGAAAGCGAACCCTGATATTTTTTCACTAACTGTGCGGATGCCAAAGAAATTTGATAAAACTCCTCCACATCCTCTGCCTTTTTCAAATCCAAAATAGGACGCAAATGGATCTCTCCCGCTCCGGCATGGGCGTAGTGAACAGGCTTTTGGTTGAAACCTTCCATCATGGCATCGACTTCATCGATGTAATCTGCTAAGTCTTCTATATCCACCGCGGTGTCTTCGATACAAGCAACTGCTTTAGGGTCGCCGGGAATGTTTCCCAAAAGGCCCAAGCCTGCTGCACGAAGAGCCCAAGCTGAAGCGACTTTTTCAGGCTCAATAATCGGAAAGGCATAGCCATAGCCGCCAGCTTTCAGGTCAGCTACTAATGACTCTCCTTTTTCCATGGCTTCCTCCAAGGTTTTGCCCCGGAACTCAATCATCAAAATCGCTTCAGGATCTCCCTCTACGAAATAGCGGTTTTTGGAGTACTCTATGCTCTCTTTGGTACAATCCAAGATGATTTTATCCATCAATTCCACCGCTGTAGCCGGATGCTTCATGGCGACCTGAGCGGACTTCATGCTTTCGTGTATGGTCGCGAAGTGAGCCGCTACGACGATTTCCACCGGATCGGGCAAGGGATCAAGACTGATTTTGATTTCGGTGGTAAAAGCCAAAGTTCCCTCCGAACCTGCTAATAGTTTACAGAAGTTGAATTTTTCCTTTCCTTCGAAAAGCTCTGCTTTCAGCAACTCATCCACTGCATAGCCGGTATTTCGGCGGTGGATGGACTTTTTGGGAAATTGAGCATGGATTTCTTCCCTGATTTCAGGGTTATTGAGTTCGTCGAAGATTTGACGGTAGATTATTCCTTCCAGATCCTTTTGTCCACATTTCCGATCAAACTCATCCTGAGAGATCTCTCCGAACACGACCTTATTCCCATCACTGAGAATGGTATTCATAGAAATTACCTTGTCCCGAGTTACCCCATATACAATGGAAGTAGTTCCTGAAGAATTGTTTCCCACCATGCCACCTATCATCGCCCGGTTGGCAGTAGAAGTGATAGGGCTGAAAAACAATCCATGTGGCTTCAAAAAGCGATTGAGTTCATCCCGAACCACTCCCGGCTGCACGCGAACCCAGCGTTCCTCCTTGTTGAATTCAAGGATTTGGGTGAAATGCTTGGAGACATCCACGACGATCCCGTTTCCCACACATTGCCCGGCCAAAGAGGTGCCTGCTGTTCGGGGAATCAAGGAAGTTCCGTTTTCATTGGCAAACTGAATCAGTTTCTGTATATCCGATTCAGACTTAGGAAAAGCTACCGCCAAGGGCATTTCCCTATAGACAGAAGCATCGGTGGCGTACAGGGTACGAGTGAGTCGGTCAAACTGCAAACTACCCTCCAGTTGGGTAGCTAGTTTTTCCAATTGAGGAACTAGATTGGGTTGGTTTGAAAGCATCATCAAAAATAGCTCTCTGACCAGATTAAAGAAATGATATGGGAAGAAATAAAATGAACAATAGTCAATGAGCCCACACCATACTCAAAGATTCCAATCCTCCTTAGAAGAGTCTACTTGAATTTAAAAATTAACCATCCGCACCGGTATGCGTCCCCACAGACCGTAGTTCTTTAATCAATAAATGCTTTCAAGACTCTTTCTTTTGGCCAAATCAAAGGATCAACTAGCAATGACCACTTCTACCAGTCCTTCAATCCACTTGAGCAGTCCATCCCAAGATCTCGCAGACTCGCAGAAAGCAGATTTTCCCGGTTTCTCAACTCCATCGGAGAACCCCTGTCTTTCAGCATTCCTTTTTCCAAGATCAATACCTCATCTGCAAGCAATGCCGGTTGGATGCGATGAGTGACTACCAAAACAGGAATCTCTTTCTTTACCTTCAGGATCAAGTCAAGCATTTTCTGCTCGGTCATCCGATCCATGGCTCCGGTGAATTCGTCCAGCAGAAGTACCTTAGGACGTTTGATCAAAGCCCTGGCAATGCCTACCAGCTGCCTTTGGCCTCCCGATAGATTCACTCCTTCTTCTCCCACCTGAGTAAAATAGCCCTGAGGCATCCGATCGAAAAATTCATGCAAGCCCAACTCTTGGCATCGCCGAACCACCTGTTCAAAACAAGCCGGATTGGGATCCAAGCTGAGGTTATACCCCAGACTCCCGTTGAAAATCTTGATCTCCTGAGGCGCATACCCCACCGGTCCACGCCAGCTTTTTTTAGAAATATCTTTCATGGACCTATCCTCATTGATCAGCATAACAGGAATCTGAAGGGCAATCAATTGAATCAGTAATTTGATAGGATAAGTTATCCATAGCCATTCTTTACGAAAATCAAGCAACTCATAAACTCGGGATTCGGAAAACTTATCAGAATAAAATTCATAAAGAACCAAATCATTCAAAACAACATAATCAATTAAGAAATAGAAAAGAACATAAAAAATAAAGTATATGATAAGAATTACCTTCATTACTTGCTAAAGAAAACATTTAAGTCCTTAATCCACTCTTTCAAAAGTCATTTCGGTCGGGCCAAGTTATCCACCTTTCCTTACAAACCTTAATTTCAGATTCGAATCATTTACAGAAGATACAAAGAACTTTAGAGGGTTTACTTTTCCAGATTCAAAAACAATCAGAGTATCTGATTTTAAGAGAAATTTTCCTTTCTTTTCCGAGACAGAGAAGTCAGGACCTGCATTCGTGAAAAAAATAGAGTCCTTCTGAAATGAATAAAAGGTATTATTCAAAACGAATTCCATACCTTGAATAGCATCTAACTTCTTTTCCTCCGACAATTTATTAAATGCATCGCTACCGACCATAGTCGTAAAACCAGTAAAATCAATCAACTTCCACCTTCCTTCTAACTTACTATTAAGATGGAAAGCAAAAATGGTGAATAAGTAAAAAGCCAAGATCATAAATACTTTTTTCAAAAACCTATTTTCGAATAAACATCCCTACTTCTAGCTAAATCTCCATTTGGAAAAATCAACCTAGTATATAATTCTTCTTCTCGACTTAATTCAATTAAATAGTTGTAAGTATAAATTTTATCATAATCAAAAATTTTCAAAGTATCTCCAATAATTATCCATTTCCCCTTTTTATGAACAATCTTTTTATCTCTTGGATTAACATCAACCCAATAAACTGTATCCTTTTTAAACTCTAAATAAGCATTTTTAAGGTATAGTTCATTTACTTGAATAATTTCATCTTGTTGTTCCTTTGGGGTTGCATGGAATGCAGGTGAATTAATCATATTAAAGTGTGCTTCAGCAAACTTTAAATCCCACTTTCCAAATAGAAGCGTTGGATCAATTATTAAAATGAAAATAAATATCTTAAGCATGAAATTGTTGATTTAGAGATAAAGGAATGAAGGGAGAAATTCTCCCTTCACTTCAAATCGAGTTAGGCTTGGGGATCATAATCTCGACAATAGGTATCAAAGTACTGTACTGCCATAGCATAAAGCTCATCGCTCCCCTGAAATGGACCAATAAAAATAGTCGCATAGAGATTTGCACAATAATCGTTTCCCCCCACTAGATTTTCCATCTGATCATTTGTTAATTTTTCCATAGTTGTTAATTGTTAGAAATAATTAAAAGAATGGTTGATATTAAACTATTTAGTTCATACTTCCAAATCATTGAATTTCAATAGGTTAAAAAAATACGAAAAATACAATTCCCAAAACTATATTTTACGAAATAATATTCTGAGTTCTACCTGCCCCCCCATATTAAAACAGTAGTTTATTTGACTTAAAAATAAACTAACAAAATATTTCATTGATTTTAAACTAATTATTTTTTTATCTCCACTTAGAAAAATACAACGAAGGATGTAATTATAAGTGGCCTATGATTAATTTTCAGGGAATTGAATTCACTTGACCATTAAGTTTGATAATTGCCCATTTCCCTCCTTTATTTGTGTACCACGATCTAAAGTTCCATGTTCTTCTACCTCTCCCAGTTTTTGAGTTTTTTGGCCATGCCTCTGACCATCCTGTTAATCTTGATAATCATTGGAGCGATTTATATCCGAAGAAAATGGGGCAAGAAATTACTTTGGACAGGGATAAGTCTTATGCTCTTTTTCACCAATCCATTTCTTTCCAATCTGGCCTTATTAGCTTGGGAACCTGAATTCAAATCTTTTGAAGAAATAGAAAGTCATGAAATCGGCATTATCCTCACTGGAGTAACCAATATGAGCAAAACCGCCTATGATCGAACCTTTTTTAACAAAGGTGCAGACCGAATCACCCATGCCCTTCAACTCTATCGAATGGGAAAAATCAAAAAAATTTTGATCACAGGCGGGCAAGGTCTTAATCCTTCCAATCCCCAGACTGAGGCTGAATTACTCAAGCGATTTCTAATCATGACCGGAATGCCAGAAGAAGATATCTGGATCGAAGACCAAGCCAAAAACACCGCTCAGAATGCGCAGTTCACCAAAGACTTTTTGGCCCAGAAAGGAATTCCTTTATCCCAGGAATTTATCCTGATCACTTCAGCTTTCCATATGGCCCGAGCCAAAGGTTGCTTTGATAAAGTAGGCCTAAAGACCACGACCTTTCCCACTGATTATTATTCCCACGACATCAAATATGACATTCCTTCCCTTTTATTCCCAGACCCTTTCTCCCTGGAATATTGGACCAAACTATTTAAAGAATGGATTGGGATTACGATGTATAAGCTTGTTGGATATATGTGATTTCGGGAAAGGAATTAAACCAACAAAGTCCCCTGAATAGAATCTCTTAATCTCGGCTCTACTTTCGCCTCCTCAGCAAATTCCTTCCAACGCTTGACAGCTTGCTTCACTTGCTCGATTTTCTCTTCCGGTTTTTTGATATTCATTTTCCGGGCCACTTCCAAAAAATCTGAATCAGTAATTCCCTCCCTTTTTCCATTGACCTGAAGGGATTGCCTACTCACCCAAATGCTACTAGGCCTGTAGGCATGGCAAATATCGTAAGCAGGAGACAAGGCCCACTTTCCAGTTTGATTCATCAAAAACGCAAAGTTTTTGGTATGATCATCACAGTTTCGGGCCAATACATTGAATACCATTCGGACAAACTGCTGCTCTGCTTCTGGATAAGTTAACCTCAGCATACGCATGGTTTCAAAAACCTGCTCATAACTATAACCCCCCACTTGATTGAAATCAAAATGGCGGATACCACAGAGACTCTGCATGTGGATTTTTTCTCCTGAATCCGTCCGATCGAATCGTTTGGTCATAAAATGAGCCCGACCGTTCTCCTCCAAAAGTCGGCATTCATTCATTTCAATTCCAGCTTCTTTAGCCATCAGATAATAGGCCATTTCCACCCTGCCATAACCTACCGTGGCTCCAAACTGGGTGTCATGTACTCCGTCAAATTTGATGATCCAATGAGAGAATCCTTTGGGGGCCTTCACCTGACCGCTTTTCACTTCTCCTGTATCAGGATTAAAAGCAATTACCGCCTTGGCCCTGGCGCCGCCGGCAGAGGTGCCAATCTTCAAAATATCTGCTAAAGCCTCCTCTTCCTCAAGGGAAAGATCAGTTTGAAAATTTTCTTTGCTGTTCAGCACTTTTTGGGCTATGCCCACCAAACTTTCAATCTCCAAAGAACTTGCCCGACCCATTTCCGTACGCAGTGCAGGTTTGATTTCTAATGCCCCTACCCCTCTCTTTCCAATAAAACAAAGCAGTTCCACTGGATTTAAGCTATCGGAAGGCCTTCCATTCTGAACCAACCAAGCGTTGATTAGCTGGTTCCCGTACTTATCAGGCAGCATGTCGGCCAGCAACCCCGGTAAACCTTTAAACGTATCAAACGCATCATCCCGGGATCTCCGGGTTTCAGGAAAAGAGTAGAGTCTTTTTCCCTGTGATAAAGGCATCAAAATAGGTGAAATATCCCATCCCGAGCGAAGAAAATTCCGATCAAATTCAAAACTGGCGACTTGCCTAGATTCATCCCAAAGCACGGCCCCTACCAACTTATTCCAAAGCCAAATCTCAGCTGCATTTACCATTCTGAAGGAGGATTTTCGGCTGCCTGATCAGTATTGCGGACTCGCTGCCGCTCTTGCTTCTTTTGAAGCTTGATGTATTCAAGCGGGCTGATCTGGGTCTGTGTCTTAAAAACCTCCAGAATCTGCAACTCATCCAAAACACGTAAGACCTGAATCAAGGTGATTAAATTGACCTTTTCGCCACGCTCCAATAAGCTGAGTGTAGAACGACTGATCCCAGCCTCATAGGATAATGTATCCTGAGTCTTATTGAGGTCCATTCGCTTCTTTTTGATAAAGTCTCCTATCATCTGAAGAATTGCTGCGTCTGATAATTGTGAGATATTCATGACTTATTTATCATTCATTATAATCAAAATTACAATTTTATGAATGAAAATTCAAACATTATATTATTTATTTTTGAATGATTAATCATGCGTATTTAGATTTTAATACATTTTATGAATGATTTATCACTCATAATTTATTTTTTGAATGTACACTTTATTTTTTCCCGCAGATTTTCACAGAGAAATTCACAGATTTCCGCAGATTTTTAACTTTATACTTTTGACTATATGAGACTAGCTACCCCTACTGACTAATTTTCATTGGCTCTGCTATCCACTACGGAGAAAAAATAAATCAAATCGCTTCTCCAAAGCTCTTATTTTCTCATCATTCCATTTGCTTCAACCAAAACGCCTCTCTGAGGCTGTTTGCAACCCAACCTGTAAATAGCACCAGAGATGTGATTTGGTAAATGCTTTGAAAAATTCCTTTTTCATTTAATACTCTATGTGGTAGAATTTATCGCTGCGACACTGCGAGCTTTTTTTACAAAACCTGCTAAAAGACATTGAGATTGCTTCGTCGTCGTACATCCTCCTCGCAAAGACGGTACGATTTACGCTTTCTAACTTTAGCTTTCAGCCTTTCCAGCTCTCTCACTTCAGACTTTATGCTTTATGAGACCGCTTCGTTCCTCGCGGTGACGACACTATTGATAATCAATGAGCAATCCCATACTGCAAAATGCCTACTGTCTACTTTCAGCTTTCAGCCTTTCCAGCTTTCTCACTTAAGCCTTCATACTTCCTTCCCTGCTCCAAACCATCTTCCATTTCCAGCCTTTTTCTTCCAATAAAATAGGATGATAAGCTAAGGCTGCTTTGGCCGTGGGTGAATTAAAAAAGCGTTGATCATCAGTTAAAACAGCAACCTGATCACCAGAAGGGTCGGCTCGAAGCAAATCCATGACTGCCGATGGTATATGACTGGAATAAGCTGGATCGCTTTCCATCAACTTCTTTTTCAAACTCCAATCAATTTCAAATTTCTCAGCTTCAACTTCCGGTGCAGGAATGGCTCTTTGCTTGCTTTGCTCCCGCACCCAAATCAAATAGGATCTTAAAAGAGATAGACCGGGATTTTGCAATTGACCGGGACGAAAGTCTTCAGGATCTATGGAAGAAATCAGGTGTAATTGCTTTCTGGCTCTACTTATAGCCACATTGAGACGGTTTTCTGCTCCCGATTTACTCAATAAGCCAAAATTGGTTACCAATTTCCCTTCACGATTAGGAGCATAACCCAGGGATAAGATCACCTGATCAAACTCATCCCCTTGCACATTTTCTATATTACGAACTTTGATTCCTGTCTGCTCTACCCCTGCTTTCCAGAGCTTCTCCCGAATCAACTCCATTTGAAAATAGTTGCCTGTCACTATCCCAATACTATCTCCTGAAAAATCTTTTTGAATTTGCCTAACTCTAGTCAAAACTGCATCAGCCTCCACTTGATTGACCTGATTTTCCCAAATCCCCTCTACCTTTTCCCAGGAAAAAGGAGTTTTTCCGGCTTGAATGATTGAATAATCAGGAAGGGTTTCCAATTGACCTTCATAAAAATGGGTATTGGAAAAATGAATCAAGGCAGGGTCAGCAGACCGATAGTGCCCCTTTAGCCTTGCACTTTCGAAGAAATTCCCGGCCAACTCCAACAATGACTCTGCCTCGAATTCCAAACCCTCCTCCTCACTTTCCCATTTGACCTGATAGAAATCTGAAGGCCGCAACTGTTTACTATCACCCGCAATAACCACCTGCTTTCCGCGAAGCATGGCCGGTAAGCCCAATTCAACAGGACATTGGGAAGCTTCATCGAAGATCACCAAATCAAATTGATTCCTTAGAGGAAAAAGAGCAGATACAGTCTCCGGACTGGCCAACCAGCAGGGCAAAAGTTTAAAGACCTCTTCACCCAACTCCTGAACCAATTTTCGAATAGCCCAACGCTGCCTTTTTTTACTAACCTGATGCAAAAGCTCTCTATAAGTCACCCTGTTTCCAAGTCGGTTGTATTCCAAATGCTGACTCATTTGCTCCCGCAACCTCAAAAGAGCCATATGTTGAGACAAGCTTCTTTTTTCCAAAATAGCTATTCGAAGCTCCTCCAGCTCTGACTCCATTTTCAGGGAACCTGCCTCTGCCAATACAGGAAATCTCCGTTCCAACTCGGCAATCCAGGCTAAAAACCAGCCATTCCAAAAAATCTGAACTTTGACAGCAGTACTTTCTTTGGGAAACTCTTGCCAAAGTTCTAATCCTAAATTTTGATTATCCCAGCCTAGTAAAAAGCGATCAAAAGCCACTAATTCCGTATAAACGGCATTCCAGTTCAATTCATTTTCGGGTATGCACGAAGAAAGTCCTTGTTCTAAAAGTGATTGAATCTGAGATTCACTCAACCAGGTATTCCAGAAAGTCCAGGAAGCACTTCCATTCTCCAATACCCCCATCCAAATTTTCAATTGCCCGAAAACATCATTCGTTGAATTCAATAGAGAATACCAATCACCTAATTCCTGCGAAGCGTTTATCCAATCTAAGGCAAGATTTAAGCGATTTATATCGACTTCAGCATCTTCCGAAAAAGGAATAGCCAAGCTTTGAGGTATAGCTTGTTTTTCTTCCTGAAGTTGGATTCTGATTTGAAGTTCCTCTTGAATATCCCGAAGAATGCTAGGACCTAATTTCAGCTCATTAGCCTTCAAGAGTTCAAATACCAAAGGGTACTTTGATTGGTTCAAATTGGCCCAAAACTTTCCGAAAAATGATTGGGATTTAGAAAGCAAAACTTCTAATTCTACTTGATATGCCTGGGGTTCAGCTTTCAATTCAAATTTCAATTGAGCCAATTGTTTCTTCTCTTCAACCAAGAAAAGTTGTTGTTTTCTAAGCTTTTTAACTTGCTCTTTATCTAAAATCAGATGAGAATCCAATTTTTCAGAATTCAACTGCTGCAAAGAATTATAGGCTCTGTGAAACTTCTGGAGTTTATTTTGAATTTGAAGCTCGGTGCTCACTTCTTTTTTCGCTAAACCAGAAGAATCTAACTCCAAAAGCTGTTTTCTAAAGCCCTCCACTTCCCAAATTGCCTGAGAAATACGGGGAAAATCAGCAGCTTGAACTTGGGCAAATGACTTTCTTTCATTCCAGAAACTAGGCTCAAACCTTTCCTGGTAGCGTGCATAGATTTTAAAATCTTGTTCAAAAGTCTTTGCCTGTTCCTGATTGAGTTTTAATAGGCTGCTAGATTTTAGGGCAGGTTTCTCCAAATCCACATTGAGGTACATCGCCTTAATTGGCATACCTGCCATACTATTATCAAAAAGAGCCTGACGGAAATCCTCCAATTTATCAGAAAGTCTGGCTATGCCTCTTGAGTATCGAGAGATTTCTCGTTCCAGATGAATGGCATCTATTCCTCTATTTTGCTCTTGATAGGCTTCGATGGATTCGATCTGCTTTTTAATTTTTTCAAAAAGTTGATTTCGATCCCCCTGAAAATCATGTACCAAAGCCAAAAATTGGCCAAACCCAACTTTTGCCATACGTTCAAAAACCACATCCAAAGCAGCTCTCTTTTGAGATACTACCAAAACCTTCTTTCCTCGAGCAATGAAATCTGATACCAGATTGGAAATTAACTGGGATTTGCCAGTTCCGGGAGGACCCTCTACTACCATACTTTTACCTTGTCGAACCTTCAGGAACACATTTTCCTGTGATGCATCCAAAGGAAAAATGGGAAACATCGCATCTTCTCTGGGAAAGGGGCGATTTTCTGGTACTTCAAAATGGGCTGAGAACAAATCTTCAAGACTCATATCCTGGCCTTCAGCATTCAGCTCCTCATAATCAGAAAAAAGGAAGCTCCCTTTTTGGGCAAAAGGACCCAACACAGCATAGGGTTTTAAAGTAAGCTTTCCTTCCTGATACTGATTCTGATCCGATTGAATCTGAGAATTTGGGAAAGACTGAATCCGATCTTCAAACAAATTGGATTGAACTTGAATTGAGAAATTATTCTGTACTATCTGATTGAGAGAAGTTCTAAATTCAGTAGGATCAGCAGGTAAATTTTCCAATTGCTCATCAGAAAAATTATCCGGTAATCGCTGTTTGGTGGCGTGCCTCCAGGCCAACAAAAAGGCTGGATTCCATCTCCAAGGTTCTGAGGAATTCAATTTCCATTGAGCATCAATCCGTTCTAATCCTACTGGCTTGAGTATCAATGGAGCTCTCATTAATTGTCCATTGATCAACTTCCCCTCTACAAATAGCCATGCCAGATAAAGACTTTGCTCTCCGGTTTCTTCCTGAATTAATTGATCTCTAAAAGCCAAGCGGGAAAGACTTTTTGAAAGCTGATTGGAGCTGGCGGATCTAGGATCCAATTCTGGAATTAAAGAAACTTGCCTTTTGCCTTGTAGTAGCTTTCGAATCAGTTCAAACGCTGGCGCTCCGGTCAAAAAATCAAAATCCTGCAAATCAATCATCCCAAATCCACTCAATCTTGGCATATACAGGGATCTGTTTTTAGTCGACAAATCCGTGAGCCGATTGAGATAAGTTTGAAAGATGGATTCGGGCATTTATTTAAAAGGCGAGTCTTTTTCTTTGGCCATTTGATTATACACAATTCCGTCCAGAATTCCCGGCATCCATTTATTCAGAAACACGGCCAATTTTCCCTGAAAAGTCAAAACCATATCCCTTTTTCTTTTCAATGTTGCCTTCAAAATATGTTGTGCCACTTCCTCCGAAGTCATCATTTTGGCCTCGTCACGGGGAGATTCACCTTGTGAGGAACCATCAGCGGTCAAGGCAGTATTTCGGATATTGGAAGCTGTAAAGCCTGGAGCGACAACAAGAACATGTACTCCTTTTTTCATCACCTCTGTACGGAGGGATTCAAAAAAACCATTCATTGCATATTTACTGGCAGTATAGGCTGTTCGGGCGGGAGTGCCTCGATACCCATTGATGGAAGAAATCCCGATGATCGAGCCTTTGGATTTTAAGATTGAAGGAAGACAATATTTGGTAGCATAGACAGTCCCATAAAAGTTGGTGTCCATCACTTTTCTAAAAACCTCCATATCCAAGTCTTCAAACAAAGCTCTCATGGAAATCCCTGCATTATTGATCAAGACATCTATCCGTCCAAAGTGATTGAGTGTTTTTTCAGCCATGTGACGGTTATCCTCTTCCTTAGCAGCATCTGCCAAAATCGAATAAACCTGAATACCAGATTCCTTTAATTTTTGTTCGGCGTTTTTGAGTTTCTCAGGATTACGGCCAGTGATAGCAATTTTCGCCCCTTCCTTTCCAAAAATTTCGGCACATGCTTCACCGATTCCCGAGGTAGCTCCAGTGATGAGAACGACTTGATCTTTGAATTTCATGAATACGATTTAATGGGATAAAGATAGGGAATGAGTAGCCTTTTGAAAATTTGATTCTGAAATAGAAGAATTTTTGTTGATTTCAATCAAATCGCACCGCTAGGCCTCTGGAAATAAAAAACCTCTTTTTTCAATCTAAAAGTACCGCTGGCGATTTCCTTCCAAAAGGAAAAAATCAAAAGCCACAGAGAGGCGCTTTCAGAAAAATAAAAACTTACATAGACTCGGAGAGGCGTTCTGATTGTAGAAATTAGTAGTGATTAAGTATCCAGAGCTTCGGAGAAGCGATTTGAAATTTTAAATCACCTTTCAAAGAGAAAAGATCTTTGCAACTTCAAATCGCCCCGCTGGGGCTCTGGGGGATAAAACTACCTCTTTCTACAATCAAATCGCGCCGCCGGCGTTTTCATATTTACATGAAACTTCCAATAGCCTCGAAGAGGCGTTCTGGTTGTAGAAATTAGTATCTATTGAGAATCCAGAGCTTCGGAGAAGCGATTTGATTATAAAAAATTATAGTGATTTTAAATCTCATCAGGGTAAAATTCAAATAAATATTCATTCTTGAATTCTATCTCAAACTTCTTTAAAAACCCTATATATTCCTCCCGAAATGACATTGTTTTATGATGTTCCTCTTGGTTTAAAATGTATTTATAAACCTTATCTATTTGAGATTTTGAGTACGAGAAAGCACCATATCCATTTTGCCACTGGAACTTTGAATTTGACCATCTTTTATCTGATAAAAAGTGACTGGACTTAGTTTTTAAATCCTTTACTAATTCGGAGATTTTCATGTCTGGATTTAGTCCAACCAAGCAATGAACGTGATCAGACATTCCGTTTACACAAATAGGAAAATGCCCTAAATCCTTGATCAATGAGAACATAACTTTGAAAAAGTCGTGTCTATATTCTTTTTTTAAAAAGCTTTGACGTCCTTTCACTGCAAAAATCAGATGAATATAGATCTGATGATAGGTGTTTGCCATAACTAAATAAATTGATAAACTTAATCTACTGCAAAATAACATTTTTTAAAAACTTTAGTTATAGATATTTTCTTTTTTCAAATCGCCCCGCTGGGGCTCAGAGGTATAAAATTTTTGCTTTCTACAATCAAAACGCGCCTCTGGCGCTTTCCTACTAAAAAGAAATATCCAAGAGCCACGGCGAGCCGCTTCCAGAATAATAAATACTTCCAATAGCCTCGAAGAGGCGTTCTGGTTGTAGAAATTAGTAGTGATTAAGTATCCAGAGCTTCGGAGAAGCGATTTGACAAAAACAGAAAAACTTGTTATTCCAATGGGTTTTAAAAACCTCAAAGGTCTTCTCCTCCTTTTTCCCTAATTTTGCGGCCATGTCGAGAAAAATGAAAAATAAGGTCATCACCAACCTATTGATCGAGCGGATTGCTTCCGAAGGGAAGTGCGTAGGGCATCATGAAGGAAAAGTGGTTTTTGTCAATCAGGTTGCTCCCGGAGATGTGGTGGATGTTCGAATTACTAGAGGAAAAAGCTCCTTTATGGAGGGTGAAGCAATTCACTTTCACGAGTATTCCAAGGACCGAATCGAGCCATTTTGCTCGCACTTTGGCACCTGCGGAGGTTGCAAATGGCAGCATATCAATTACGATCTTCAGAAAAACTACAAAAGACAGCAGGTAGTCGACCAATTTCAACGAATCGCCAAAGTCCCTATTCCTGAAGTGCTTCCGATCTTAGGATCAGAAAAAACCAGGTACTACAGAAATAAGTTGGACTTTACTTTTTCCAACAAAAAATGGCTAACCCTAGAGCAGATCAGATCAGGAGAGGATTTTGACCGAAATGCCTTGGGCTTTCATATCCCCAAAATGTTTGATAAAATCATCGATATCGAACATTGCTACCTTCAAGGAAATATTTCCAATGATGTCAGGAATGAGTTAAGAGCTTTCGCTTTGGCCAATAAACTCAGCTTCTATGATATTCGTGAGCAAGTGGGCTTATTGAGAAATCTCATCATCCGTACCACCTCTACTGATCAATCCATGGTCATTGTGCAGTTTGGTGAAAATAATCCTGCCGGAATCGAGTTGGTGATGGAGTATTTGAAGAATAAATTCCCGGAAATCACGTCTTTGCTTTATGTGATTAACACCAAAGGCAATGAAACCTTTCATGACCTGGATCTGGTAACCTATGCCGGTTTGCCATATATCGAAGAGGAAATGGAAGGCTTAAAATTCCGAATCGGACCTAAGTCTTTTTATCAAACCAACTCAGAACAAGCTTACGAATTGTATAAAGTCGCACGGGATTTTGCCCAATTGAAAGGTGATGAAGTGGTGTTTGATCTTTATACAGGTACTGGCACTATCGCCAATTTTGTTGCTAAGCAAGCCAAGCAGGTAATCGGCGTTGAGTATGTAGCTGCGGCAATTGAGGATGCCAAGTTGAACTCAAAGATTAATGAGATAGAAAATACGCTTTTCTATGCCGGTGACATGAAGGATGTATTAAATGAAGAGTTTATCCAAAACCACGCTGCACCGGATGTCATTATTACCGATCCACCAAGAGCAGGCATGCATGAGGATGTAGTGAATATGCTTCTGAGATTAGAAGCTCCAAAGGTGGTTTATGTATCCTGCAATCCTGCTACTCAAGCAAGGGATATTGCTATGATGGGAGAAAAATACCAAGTGGAACGAATTCAACCAGTAGATATGTTCCCTCAAACCTATCACGTAGAAAATGTCGTACTCTTAACGCTCAAATCATGATATCTGATTTCAACGATCCAGAATTAAGCGGGAAATATCTAGGAACAATTACCTCAGATTTTGTAAAAATCTCTGATGTACTGAAAGAAGCCTCCTACCAAGTAAGGTCCAGAGGCTTTTCGGATTTCCCGATTTTTCCAATCTCCAAAGAGATGCAACCCATCGGTAAAATATTCTTGGGGAAAGCGGAGAAAAATCTAGACTGGAATTACTTCATCACCTATGTAGATGAATTTGTCCAACGAAAATTGATCGCTGAGGATGCTCTGGAAGAATTTAAAAAGGCCTACAAAGATCCAGATGAATTTTGTTGCCTTTTTGTCATTGATGGAGCCTTTACCAGCTTCGTTTATGTGCCTTATCCGGAAGAGTAGTTAAACATAACAAACCCTCCAAGTCTATTTTATTGCTTGGAGGGTTTATTTTTTTTCGATTTAGGATAATCTGCCTTGGGTTCTTTTACCAAATAATCTTCCAATGCCTTTTCCACCAATTGATTCATTGAGTAGCCAAACCTAGTCGCAGTTCTTGCCGCAGCTCGATGGATTTCAGGTTTTACCCGAACATTGAAAGTCCCCTTGTACGTTTTTTCAGGATTCTTTCCGACACTTTTGCAAATTTCGAGATAGTCTTTAACAGCCTCATGGAAGGCTGTTTTCAATTCCTCTACAGATCTTCCTTCAAAGGTCACCAAGTCCTCTATTCCTTCAATTTTCCCATGAAACAACTCATCTTCTCCAGAGTAGGAGACTGAGCCAATGAATTCTTTAAATTCTAGTACATTACTCATAGTAAATCATTACTTTTTAAAAGACTTACAATTTCTTTAATCATGTAGGATTTTAAAATTGGAGAAGGGTGAGGTTTATGAAGTCGAATGATAAGATTCAATTCTTTATGAAAGAAAGCTTTCCTTGACCCTGCAGTTTTTCCCAATTTCTTCTCTTCAAAACCCAATTGAGAAAGTAACTTTTCCAATTCCTCGAAACTAAAGTTTTTAGGATTTGAGAGAAATCTAGCTTTCAGTTTGTCTAATTGAGTCATTAGCAACTAACATTCAGTTGCAAATATAGTCAAAAAAATAGCCGGATTATCTTCCGGCTACTTTTTATTGAATCATTAAAAATGCTTCCAGCCTTGAGCCTTTAGCTGAACAGCAGTCCCACTTTTGGTAACCAAAAACTTCCCTTCTTCAGGCTTGGAAATATGTCCGATGAAATGAATATCCGGATGCTTTTCCAACTTTTTGAAATCCTTCTGATCTATAGTGAACAGCAACTCATAATCCTCTCCCCCATTCAGTACGCAAGTAATTGGATCCAGATTTAGTTCAACAGCTGTATCAAAGGTTTGCTTATCGATTGGCAATTTATCCTCATAGATTGTGGCTCCCACATTCGAAGCTTTGCAAATATGAAATATTTCTGAAGCCAAACCATCCGAAATATCCATCATAGATGTAGGTACTACATCCAATTCCCTCAACTCATGAATAATATCCATTCGTGCATCAGGCTTCAATTGACGACCTGTGACAATCGTATATTTTTCCAAATCCGGTTTCATATCCGGGTTGGCTAAGTAAACTTGTTTTTCCCGCTCCAGAATCTGAAGTCCAACTAAGGCTGCACCCAAGTCACCGGTCGCGCAAAGAATATCATTTACTTTTGCACCGTTTCTATAGCTAATTTGCTCCTTTTTGGCCTCTCCTATTGCTGTCACAGATATAACCAAGCCACTTCTTGAAGCAGTAGTATCTCCACCTATCAAATCCACTCCATAATGCTCACATGCTGCATGTATTCCGGAATAAAGTGCATCCACAGCCTCCACGGAGAAGCGATTGGATAGAGCGATGGACACTGTGACTTGTTTTGGGATTGCATTCATTGCTGCTATATCAGAAACATTCACTGCGATAGCTTTGAACCCTATATGAGGCAGTGGGGCATAAGCTAGGTCAAAGTGAACACCTTCTAAAAGCAAATCAGTGGTAATTACTTTGACATGGTCACCCGCTTCAATCACTGCAGCATCATCTCCAATTCCTTTAAGTGAAGATGGGTTTTTGATGGCTACTTTTTCATTCAAATGATCAATGAGTCCAAACTCACCTAATTCACTTATTTCTGTTCTCTTTTCTGACATTTCTTGGTATGTGATTCGTTATTGAGTTATTGGTTATTGAGTTAATGAGTTATTGGTTATTAGAATTTAAGGCAATGTTTAAAGCTCCAAATTGATACTATAGCTAGGAAAGCCTCGGTCTCTCAATGCTGACTACTGCCCACTTTCAGCTTTCTTACTTTAGACTTCTGACTTTCTTTTTCAGCTTTCTCACTTTAAACTTCAGACTTTTTCAGCTTTCAGACTTTAGCTTTCAGACTTTCCACTACCGCCTACTTTCTTTCTTGACACAATTCCACCAACACCCCATTCGTACTTCTGGGATGCAAAAATACAACTAATTTATTGTCGGCTCCCTCTTTGGGCGTTTCATTCAATATTTCGAAACCTTCTCCTTTTAATCTTTCCACTTCTGCATGGATATCTTCTACATCGAAAGCAATATGATGAACTCCTGGGGATTTTTTCTCCAAATATTTAGAGATGGCACTTTCCGGACGGATTGCCTGCAATAATTCCACTTTGGTTTCCCCAACTTGAAAGAAGGAGGTTTCCACGGCCTCTCCCTCCACTACTTCTGTTTTAAAATGCTTTTTACCCAAGAGTTTTTCAAAAAGTAGATTGGATTCCTGCAGATCTGCCACAGCAATTCCTATATGTTCGATTTTCCTCATTTATAGTTTTATTTCGTTCAAATGTCTAGTCTAATGAATCTATCTAAAAGCTGATTTATTGTCAAATCCGTCTTCGGTCTTAGAGCTTCCTGCCCGCAATCAAAGCGAAAAAGAACAATAGTACGATTCCTGCTAGTTAGATTTTGTATATTTGTAATTGAATCTTTTCAGCATGCAGCATGTTCTGCATCTGAGTTAATTTGAAGACGTAAAGTTATAAATATATGATCATCGTTTCTGACAAGGCCAAAGAGCGTATTTTGGAGTTGAAAAAAGAAGAGGGCCGAACTGAAAATGAAAACATCCGAGTTTCCGTCAAAGGCGGCGGCTGTTCAGGCCTGATGTATGATTTAGGCTTTGATGCAAAAACCGTGGATACAGACCATGTATTTGAGGACAAAGGCATCAAAATAATCGTAGATCGTAAAAGTCTATTGTACCTAGCTGGTACTACATTGGAATTTACAGATGGACTGAATGGAAAAGGCTTTCAATTCATCAATCCAAACGCAAGCAGAACTTGTGGCTGCGGAGAGAGTTTCTCTGTCTAATTCTACACTTCTGGAATTTATCGACCAAAAAAATATATAAGGCAACCTCATCAGGTTGCCTTTCTTTTTGGGCTTAAACCTAGCCCATTTTAGACTTCATTCCTTACCTTTGCCCTCGTTAAAAAAAGAACCCAAATAATGGAAGATCAAATCAAAAAAATCCAACTGAATGACTTGCACATTGCCTTAGGAGGCAAAATGGTGCCTTTTGCCGGCTACAATATGCCTGTACGATACAGTTCTGATAATGAAGAACACCTTTGTGTAAGAAATGGAGTTGGAGTATTTGATGTATCCCATATGGGTGAGTTTATGGTCGAAGGACCTGAAGCTTTGAATTTGATCCAAAAGGTCACTTCAAACGATGCTTCAAAATTAGTAGATGGACAGGCTCAGTATTCTTGCTTTCCCAACGAAACCGGAGGAATAGTAGATGATTTGATCGTCTACAAGTTTGCCGATGAAAAATACATGCTCGTAGTCAATGCATCCAATATTGATAAAGATTGGACTTGGGTGAATAAGCACAATACCATGGGAGCTCAATTGACTAATATTTCTGATCAAATCTCACTATTTGCTGTTCAAGGCCCTAAAGCAATCGAGGCAGTTCAGTCTTTAACCCCAGTGAATCTTTCAGAGGTGAAATTTTACCATTTTACAGTTGGTGAATTTGCAGGAGTTCAAGATGTGATTATCTCTGGCACAGGATACACGGGAGCTGGTGGATTTGAAATTTATGTGAAAAACGAGGATGCTGAAAAAGTCTGGAATGCCATATTTGAGGCAGGAAAAGACTTTGACATCAAGCCCATAGGATTGGGTGCAAGAGATACGCTGAGAATGGAAATGGGCTATTGCCTGTATGGAAATGACATCAATGATGAGACTTCCCCTCTCGAAGCGGGATTGGGTTGGATCACCAAGTTCACTAAAGATTTCATCAACTCAGAAGCGCTAAAAGCACAGAAAGAAGCTGGCGTAGACAAAAAGCTAGTAGGGTTTGTCATGCAGGAAAGAGGAATTCCAAGAGGGCATTATCCTATTGTAGATGAAGCCGGAAACACTATCGGTGAAGTAACTTCTGGAACTCAATCTCCATCAATGAGTGTGGGAATTGGTTTAGGCTATGTAAAAACAGAATTCAGCAAACCTGGAACAGAAATCTTCATACAGGTAAGAAATAAAAATCTGAAAGCTCAGGTTGAAAAACTACCCTTACTGAAAGGATGAGAAACATTGAAGTCTGCTTCAGCCCAGAATTAATTCATTTGCATGATTTGCAGGGGAAAATCGTGGTGGTAGTTGATATTTTTCGGGCTACCTCCACGATGATCGCTGCTTTGGCAAATGGCATTAATGAAATCATGACTTTCGCTGATTTAGAAGCCTGCCGAGAAATGAGAGGCAAAGGGTATTTGATCGCAGCCGAAAGAAATGGCTTAAAAGTAGAGAACTATGACTTGGGGAATTCCCCGGTAGCTTTTTTGAAGGATGATTATTCCGGGCAAAAGTTGGCAATGACTACGACCAACGGTACTTTGGCCATTTCAAAATCCAGTCAGGCTGATGAGATATTGATCGGAGCTTTTCCGAACCTATCTGCTACGGTAGCCTATATTCAGCAGCAGGAAAAGGATGTATTGGTTCATTGTGCGGGTTGGAAAGGCAGATTTAATCTGGAAGACTCTCTCTACGCGGGAGCACTAGTCAAATCCTTGGAAAGCACTCATGCTGCAGATGAAGATGGTGCATTAGCGATGAAATCACTTTTTGAAAAGGAAGGACATCAACTTTCAGCTTATTTAAGCAAGGCATCTCATGCCAAAAGACTTCAAAATCACGGAATAGAAGCAGATATTGATTTTTGTCTAACCTTGGATCTGTATGATTTGGTGGCGAAAGTAGAGAATGAGAAGGTAAAACCAATTTCCTTTTAAAACTTCAAGTTCTTTTATTTCAGATTAGTAAAGGCTATTTTCAAAAATTGACGTAGCATCCTCTTTACAATTCTAGAAAATGAAAACCTTCAACTACAAAAAGAGAATTTTTTTTTCAGGCCCTCACCTATTGGGATTGATTTTGCTATTGGTTGGAATTTTTGTTTTGGTCAGCCCGACTTTTTTAAAAAGTGGAAGTTCCTTGGAAAAAGTCATCACAGTGGGGCTAGTAACTCTTACCATTGGACTCATCATTCTTTCATCCTACAGTGGGATCTTGCTTGATTTTTCAAAAAACAGGTATAAAAACTACTTTTCCATTGTGGGCTTTCGATTTGGAGAATGGAGCCTATTGCCTCAAATATCCAAGATTGAAGTACTTCCCTACAGCTTTAAAAGTCAAAATGTGCAAAATGGAATTAGTCCTACGCTTTCCGGAACAGTAAATTCATTTAAGGTAATTTTATATTCCAAATCCTCTCAGCATGTTTTTTCTTTTGATTATTCTAATTTGAAAAAGGCGGTCAAAAAAGCGAATCAAATTGCAAATGATTCTAACTCTGACTTAATTATTCCGTCAACTCAATAAAATTGATTTTCTGTTTAGCTTAAATTATTTTCCATGTCAGGATTCATCTGGAGTATTTTTAATATTCTTTTCTTCATAGCCTTTGTCTACTTTTTCTTTAAAGTAATCTTTAGAGGAATCAGACAACTTTCACCAAAACAGCGGATATATGCTTCCCCGATTTTGCTCATTGGAATTATAGCCATGATAGGAAACTCCGGAAAGTCAGATAGTACTTCAACTACTGGACCTGGTGTAGATTATGAGCTCCAAAGCATTACCATTCCACGCTCTTTTTCCAATAAATTGGCAGTGACCTACTACATCAATAAAATAACCGGAGAATTACAACCAACTCAATCCAACTCAGCTTTAATTGGTTTGGTTATTGGTAGGGAATGGAAGCATTTCAATCTAGTGCAGACTCCAATGGGTTTAGAATTAAGGGGATCCATGCATTACTCACTTTTGGGAATTGAATTTTTTGAGGGAGGAATGGAGACTTTATATTTGGAATAAGTGTCTTTTTCCCAAAAAAAGATTTCCCCAATCATCCCCTTTCTTTCAGAACTTTCCAAAATTGCTGGTATTTTCAACAATCCATTCTAACCAGCAAATCATGAAGAATCTATTAGGCTTTGCACTGATCATCTTACTTTTTTCCTGTCAGCAAGAGAAAAAGCTCCCAAGAGTTGCCATTGCAGGTTTAGCTATAGAATCCAGTACGTTTTCACCTGCTAGATCCACAGCAGAATCATTCAAAGCACGAATCGGAGAAGATATTTTCAATTACTACCCTTTCCTGGCAGATAGCACCACCAATCGTAGCCGAGCTGAATGGTTTCCAACCTTAAGAGGACATGCGATTCCAGGCGGTATGGTTACCAGGGAAGCTTATGATTCTTTGGTGAATTTGACTTTGGACATGCTGAGAGAAAGCCTGCCCTATGATGGTTTGTTTTTTGATATTCATGGTGCGATGAGTGTGGAAGGATTAGAGGATCCGGAAGGAGATTTTATTCTGAAAGTTAGAGAAGTGGTTGGCTACGAAACGCTCATCTCTACCTCCATGGACTTGCATGGTAATGTTTCCATGCGATTAGCAGAAAACTCAGATTTGATTACCTGCTACAGAATGGCTCCTCATGAAGATGCTTTGGAATCCAAGCAAAGAGCTGTAGAAAATATGTTGGCTCGATTGGAGTCAGGGAAAGGCAAACCAAAATATAAAGCTTGGATTCCGGTTCCGATTTTATTGCCCGGAGAAAAAACAAGCACTCGAATTGATCCCGGAAAGTCATTGTACGCGAAGGTGGACCCCATCACACAAGAAGAAGGAGTCATTGACGCAGCAATCTGGATTGGTTATGCCTGGGCGGACGAACCCAGAAATCATGCTGTGGTGATGGTGACAGGAGATGATAAAAACCAAGTGAAAGAAAGTGCCGAATTCCTTGCTAATAGTTTTTGGGCAGTAAGAAATGAATTTGAGTTTGTAGCTCCGGTTGCTTATTTGGATGAGAGCTTGGAAATGGCACTAAACAGCGAAAAGAAGCCATTTGTCATTTCGGACATGGGAGACAATCCTACTGCTGGAGGAGCCGGAGATGTAACTTGGACCTTGAATGAATTGCTGAAAAGACCAGAGTTCAAAAGCGAATCCGGGCCCGAACTCATCTATGCTTCTATTCCAGGACCTGATTTGGTGGCCAAAGCCAAAGAAGCTGGAATTGGAAATCAAGTGGAAGGTTATGCGGGTGCCATGGTTGATGACCGATTTGCTCCACCACTATTATTGAAAGGAAAAGTTTTAGCCATTAAAGAGGGAGACTCGGATGCCAAGACAGAAGTGGTGGTTCAGATAGGATCCATCAAAGTGATTGTAACTGAAAAAAGGAAACCCTATCACCATGTCAAGGACTTTACTGATTTGAATCTGGATCCTAAAAACACGGATATTTTGGTGGTAAAAATAGGATACCTGGTGCCGGAACTGTATGACTTAAGAGGAGACTGGATCATGGCTTTGACTCCGGGAGGGGTGGATCAAGATCTGGAAAGATTAGGCTATCAACGAATCAATCGACCTATGTTCCCCTTAGACAAGGATATGGCCGATCCGGATTTATCTGTTAGATGGGTGAAGAAATCTGGGAAGTAAAACTGAAATATTTAGGATTAAATATACTTGGAGCTAAGACCTTCATTGTTCTTTTGTTCAGGATTCAGCGTTCATTTCCCCACCTCTATGCTCTTTCAAAAGGAAAGGGATTTCTTTTCCCTCTTTAAAAATGACTTGGTAATTCATTTCAGACTTCTGATTTTAGCCTTTCATACTTCTATTTTCAGATTTCTGATTTTAGCTTTCTGACTTTATCCTTCTGACTTTCAAAAAGCTTCTCCAAAAGTGAAATAAAACTGAAAAGGTTCTCCGGGGGAATGAGCTAAATCAAGTCGTAGGTTAAGTCTTTTTCGTTTGTTAAGCTGAAACCTCCCCCCTGCCCCATAGGTGAATTTAGTCTGACTCAGAACAAAGGGATTTTCTTGTGAAAATGCATTTCCCAGACCACTGAAGGCCGTTATCCCCCATCTAGGGGCAAATTTATATCGATACTCCGCCTGCAAAACCACAACTTGTTTTTCTCTGTACTTCCCTTCAAAAAGACCTCGCATCAACCTGTTCCCTCCAAGCATTGGCAAGGCAAAGAATGGAACATCTCCAAAAGTCATTTCTGTGAGGCCTTGGGTGGCAATGATTTGATTCTTTCCTATTGGTATTATTTTTCGATAATCTGCAAAGATTCTCGCGTAAGGGAACTCACCGCCCAAAGCTTTTCCATACCCTTGTATGCTTGCTTCAAAATAAGCGCCATCCACAGGATAGAGCTGATTATCCCGAGAGTCATAAAGCACCACAGGGCCCAAACCTGAATTTCTTCCACCCTCGTTACCCAATATCCCATCATTTACCAATTGGCCAGATTCTTCTTTTTGGTAAATATCCATTGCATCAAATCGCAAACCTCCACCTAAATACCAATTGGAGCCCAGAGCCCAAGCATAATTTATTCTTACACGAGGAAACTTTGCCGAATATACCTCCTCATTTTCTTGGCTGACATTCATCCCCTGACCGAAATAAAAATACACATAATCATACCAACCTACTTCTCCGTAGATCAACTCCTTATTTCCTGGAGTGAAGATTCTTCCGCTTAGATAGCTTAAAAACTGTTTCCTCAAAGAATAAGCTACTCCAGCAGCTAATTGACTTTCGTAGGTACTTACTGAGTCTCCCAAATTGAAATTACTTACAGCTCCGGCGCCAAAAACCCACCGAGTCTCAGGGGTGTAATAGACCAATGGCAAAACTGACAAGGTCCAATCTTTTGACTTCTCCTGAACTGAGGCTTGAGAAAATGCTTTCTGGGTAAAAGCGAAAAATATAAGAAAAAGGAGAAAGGTCTTTTGAGAACTATTCATAATTGAATCTACGAGGATATTTACACCTTCCGATGAAACAGTTTAGGAAAAGCTATTATTGAAGCTTTTTATTGTCTTTGTGCCTTGTATTATCTCTGATATTTTTCTTTTCAAAATTTCTTTTCAGAGCTTCTGTCAAATCTACCCCTGTCTGATTTGCCAAGCAGATCAAAACCCAAAGCACATCCGCCATTTCATCTCCCAAGTCCTTGCCCTTATCAGATTCTTTGAAAGACTGTTCCCCATAAGTTCGTGACATAATCCTAGCCAGCTCCCCCACTTCTTCCATAAGGATAGTCATATTGGTCAACTCGTTGAAGTATCGAACTCCCACCGTTTTTATCCAATGATCGACCAGTTCTTGAGCTTCTGCTATAGTTATTTCTTTTTTATCTGAGTCCATTATTGTTCTTTCATTTTATTCTCATCTAAGTAACTAAGAAAAAACGGAAGGGATTGGCTACTTTTCATAAAAAATCAGCGAATGAAAGCATTGGTCTACGAACAGTTTCAAAGCCAACCCAAAATCCAAAAAGTAACCGATCCTTCACCTGAAGACAATGGTGTAGTTATACAGGTCAAAGCTACAGGACTATGCAGATCGGACTGGCATGGCTGGATGGGGCATGATTCAGATATTGTTTTGCCACATGTTCCCGGACATGAATTTGCTGGAGAAATAGTAGCAACGGGAAAAGATGTCAGAAAATGGAAAACCGGCGATCGCGTGACAGTTCCTTTTGTCTGCGCCTGTGGGATATGCCCGACCTGCGCATCCGGAAATCAACAAATCTGTGATGAGCAATTTCAGCCAGGCTTTACTCATTGGGGGTCTTTTGCTGAGTATGTGAGAATTGACCGAGCGGACACCAACTTGATCCGTTTATCTGATTCCATGGATTATGAAACAGCAGCCAGTTTAGGGTGCCGGTTTGCCACCTCCTTTCGAGCAGTTGTAGATCAGGGTAAGGTAGCGGGAGGACAGTGGGTAGCGGTTTTTGGATGCGGAGGGGTGGGTTTATCAGCCATCATGATTGCCAAAGCTTTGGGGGCTCAGGTCATCGCCATCGACATTTCTGAAAAGCAACTAGATCTCGCAAAGACTTTAGGAGTTGACTCCATTTTAAATCCCAAATCTATTAGCTCAACTCCAGAAGCCATTCA
Organism: Algoriphagus algorifonticola; assembly: GCF_007655305.1. Lineage (GTDB taxonomy): Bacteria > Bacteroidota > Bacteroidia > Cytophagales > Cyclobacteriaceae > Algoriphagus > Algoriphagus algorifonticola. Next base: position 15,342 of record NZ_VLOG01000017.1, on the reverse strand, counting down.
CGAAATTTCAAAAGGAGGTGTTCATGTATCCTTGGATGCCTTGGGAAATAGCAAAACGGCCTATGATTCTGTCTCAAGTTTAAGAAAAAGAGGAAAACACATTCAGGTGGGACTCTTATTGGATCAAGATAAAGATACTGCTTTGCCTATGAACTTGGTGATTTCCAAAGAACTGGAAATTCTGGGAAGTCATGGAATGCAGGCATGGAGATATGCTGAGATGATGAATATGATAGAAATTGGAAAACTGAATCCGCAAGCACTCATAGGAAAAACCATCAGCTTGGAAGATGCTGTAACTGCATTGCCGGAAATGAATAAATTTGAAAACCAGGGCATTACCATCATCAATCAATTCTAAAATGGGACCGAAAGCGGAAAATATTGAAGAATATTTCAGCTGGTTTTCTCCTGAAATTCAGAACCAATTAGGCCAGATCAGAAAGGCAATAAAAGAGGTGCTCCCTGAAGCTATTGAAGTTATAAGCTACCATATGCCGGCTTTCAAAACCACCGAAGTGCTGATTTATTATGCAGCGATGAAAAACCATATAGGTTTCTATCCAACCAACTCTGCAGTATCTGAATTTAAGGAAGCTTTAAAGCCCTTCAAGACCAGCAAAGGAGCCATTCAAATACCATATAATGAAAAGTTGCCATTAAAATTGATTCAGGACATAGCGATTTTTAGAAAGGAAGAAGCAAAAGTCCGAACGGAGCAAAAGCTTAAGACAAAGCAAAAACGCGGTCAATGATTTCTGGAACATCTTCATCGTAATGGCTCACGTAGATTAAGGATAAAGAAGAAATTTCACAGACTTTTTGAATGGTATTTTTAAACAATTCCCGCTGAAGCCTATCCATTCCCTGAGATGCTTCATCTAAAATTAACAGCTTTGGCTTTTTGATCAATGCCCTAGCTAACAAAGTCCAACGTTGATATTCAAGAGAAAGCCTTTGAATCGGGATGTGTTGCACTTTCTCCAGTTCAAATAATTTCAGCCAGCAATCTGCCAGACTTTCTTGCTCGGCTGTAGTTTTTTTGAATAAACCCATCGTATCAAAAAGTCCTGAAAGAATAACTTTTCTACAAGTTTGATTTGCAGGAAAAAATCTTGATAATTCAGGAGCCACAAAGCCAGTCGGCTTTTTTACATCCCAAATACTCTCTCCAGTTCCTCTTTTTCTTCCAAAAAGATAAATATTTTGAGAATAAGCCTGAGGATTCTCACCAATCAACAATGAGATCAAAGTTGACTTACCCGATCCATTAGGCCCCTTTAGTTGCCAGTATTCTCCAGAGTTTACTTCCCATGAAACTGAATCCAAAATCAAGTTTCCCTGATAGGAAATATTCACCGCATCCAATTTGATCAAAGTTTCTGAAGGCATTGATTCGTTAGAAAGAAGTTTTCCCAACAAAGCCCAATCCCATGATTTAGCCTTACTAGCATGACTAGTAAGATGGAAATCGTGGCTACTCCAGCGCTGAATAATGCCTTCATCTGTCAATTTTGCCACATGGGTAATCCCATCAGGTATATCTTCAACATTGGCAGTAAGTAATACATGTGTCCCAGCTTGAATTATTTCTTTCAGAATTTCTCCAAAAGAACTCCTTGTTTTCACATCAAGTCCCGTCAAGGGATGATCCATCAAAAATATCTTTGGCTGTCTCATCAAGCCAGCAGCGATGGCTAATCGACGGGTTTCTCCATTTGAAAGCTTCAATAAAGACTCATCCTTAAGGCTTTCCATATTCAATAATTTCATCACCTTTTCCAGAGTCCAAGGACCGGAAATTTTAGAATCTATTTCACTGAGGAATTGAAATACGGTAGCTGTATCCTCTGATTCACTAGAGTTAAATCGCTGTTGGAAATAGAAGTTTTGCTGATTGAATTTATTTCTAAATTCATATTTCTGAGAAACATAAGCCATCAAATCCCTGAAGCTATGAACTTCCTTTTTTTTTGATTTTTCTTCAGAATACACTTTAGCAAAATCTCTAATGACCATCCCTTGGGATAAAATAGTGTTTCCTCGGATGGTTTCTAAAAAGGCTGTTTGGAGCCAGCCTGAATCACTAACAATTGCCCATTGCTCTCCTTTTTTCCAATCAAAGCTCAAATCATGGAAAGCATGATTTCCCTTAAAAAGCACCTTGGCGTGTTGGATTTCCAATAGGTTTTGAGGCATTTTGAAAGATAAAAAAAATGAAGCACTTCTATGGAGATTTTGAGCTTTGATCAATTATGTAAAGTCGCTTTTCGGAAAAACTTACCTGTAACTTAAAACTTATCCTATTGAGAATTCCAAAATGGCAAAAATTGGATACTACCTTTTTAGGATGTCACAGCATTTAAAAAAGCTTTTTCTATAGGCGCAAGTGATTACTTGAACACAATATCGATTCAATTAAAATAAATAAGCTTTTATTTTTTATCGTTCATGTCAATTATTTCATTAATCACTTGGACGATATCAAACCTATAAAAATTAAAATGAACGGCTTATTATCATAAACGAACGAAAAACAAGTGTCTTTAGAAGACATCAATTTTTAAATCAATGATCATTTTCTAGATATATTTTCGCTCAATTTCTACAGGATATAATTATTTTTTGAAAGAAATTAACTATTATTAGTTTATAATTTTAACCTCAATAAATTCTATGGAAAACATAAACCAAAATTTTAAAAGAACAGAAAAAGTATGGAGAAAGTCTCTTTACTTCGGACTAGTCGCTAGTGTACTGACTTTCACTTCCTGTTCAGACCTTTCAACTGAAAATCCACAGGTAGATTTTCAAGCCGAACAAAACAAAACGCTCACACTTTTCCAACCAACAGAGTTTTTGACTTTCAATGCTCAACAACTAGATGGTACCATCAATGCCAGAGCGACTGATGCTGCTGGTGTGGATAGAGGAAGATTTAATTTGACTCTTAGGTACCTAACACCTGTTACGGAAAGACAAAGAGCAGTTTTCGAATCTGCAGCTGCAAGATGGGAAAGAATCATTATCAAAGATGTTCCATCTATCACAGCAAATGGTTTTGAAATCCCCTCTTCATTTAATGGATTCCCCCCTGTTTTGGCAGATGGTGAGACATTGGACGATCTGATTATAGAAGTAGCCATTGCTCCAATTGACGGACGTGGAGGAATTTTAGGTCAGGCTGGTCCTAGATTCTACAGAACTGCTGATTTCTTACCCTTATCAGGCGTAATGTTTTTTGATGTAGCTGACTTGGATTTTCTGGAGAGCTTAAATTTATTTGAAGATGTAATTGTTCATGAAATGGGTCATGTATTAGGAGTGGGTACCGCCTGGAACAACTTTGGTAGGGCTTTACGGGTTGGCACGAATACTCCTGACGTTTACTTCGCTGGTGAATCAGCGAATAAACATTGGAATGCAGAAGGAGGGCTTGGCTTTTTACCAATTGAAAATACAGGCGGACAGGGTACAAGAAATTCTCACTGGAGAGAAAGTATTCTTAGAAATGAGTTAATGACAGGCTTCTTGAATCTAGGTTCAAATCCATTAAGTAGAATTACTGCTGGTTCCTTGAGAGATCTGGGTTACGGAGTTGGAATAGTAGGAGAGCGCTACGAATTACAAAGAGGTGCAGAAGGCATTGATGCTTCTCACAATGATAGCGATCAGGCAGGAATCAATATTGCAGAGATGGAGGTACTCCTGGAACCAATTGGGGCGGTAACTTTCTCCAACGAGAATTAATAGAAATTAAAGATCTAATAGCTTAAGTCTAGAGGTTGTCTTACTAAATGAGGCAGCCTCTTTTTTCTTAAAAAAGGTATGAGTTTCACAAGAAGAAATTAGATTATCAAACCCTATTCTTGGAATCTATTACAATGGTAACAGGACCATCATTGATCAGGGAAACTTTCATATCCGCACCAAACTCTCCTGTTCCAATTTCTTTCCCTAATTCTTGTTCTAAAGCACCTATCATTTGCTCATAAAGAGGTATGGCTACATCGGGTTTGGCGGCCTTGATATAGGAAGGCCTATTTCCTTTTTTGGTACTGGCATGCAAGGTGAATTGTGAAATCAGGAGAATCTCACCATTGACGTCTAGCAGGCTTTTGTTCATTACCTCGTTCTCATCAGGAAAAATGCGAAGGTTGACTATTTTCTTGCTCAACCAATCGATATCATCCAGTTGGTCTGCATCTTCTATGCCCAGTAATACCATCAGACCCAACCCAATTTGAGATTTGACTTTTCCTTCGATTTTTACAGAAGACTCAGAAACTCTTTGAATTACTGCTATCATTTACTTAAATCCTGCATTTCTCCAGAAGGAATGATTTCAACTCCTTTTCTGGAATTATCTAAAGCTACCTTCACCATACTTTTTGCCACCTGATAGTCATAAATAGGCCTCATATTTTTGAAGAGCTTTAACCAAACCAAGGGTTTCATTAAAATCGTGGCAACTTTTTCCCCAAACCTAAATTCATTCCTGTTACCCAAAAGCAAGGATGGCCTGAATATTCCTAAATGTCCAAAATCAAGTGCTTTCAAATCTTCCTCAGTTTTCCCTTTGACCTCATTGTAAAAGACAGAAGATTTTGGGTCTGCACCCAGGGCGGAAACATAATAAAAACCATTTGCTCCCAAGCTTTTCGCCCACTTTGCAAAAGCCAATACCAAATCATGATCTATCTCAAAAAATTTCTCTTTAGAACCTGCCTGCTTGATGGTAGTGCCTAAGCTTGAAAAGGCTTGAATCGTACATTTCTTTTCTTTTATAGCTTGAGTAAGGGACACATATTCACCCCCCAGTGATTGAGAATTAATTTGATCTTCCCAGTCCCAATTTTGGATTTGGGACATATTTCCAGCCAATTGCACAAGGTTGGCATGTTTAAGCGCCAATTTCCTCCTACCTACACTGATAATATAATCGTATGTATTTTGTTTTAGAAGTTGATGCAGTAACTGCATGCCAACCAAACCGGATGTGCCGGAAATCAGGGCTATGTTCATAAAGGAAATATTTCTTTGATACGATTCATCAATTCTTTTTCTAAAGATTGATTTTTATCCCGAGCATACCAAAGATGAGTTCCTTCTGTAAATTCTTTTGAACTTAGCCCTTGAGGATCCAATTTATAGGCCCTTTGCCTGTCGAGTAAAAATTGAGGTTTTGGTCCCCAAGTAAAATATTCTTTTTTCAAGCCAGGACTTAAGGCGATCAGCTTAGGAATTGATCTTGCTCCATTCGTTAGGTATTGTTCCATTAGTTCAGGATTTTCGTCCCTCAATACCAATCGCAATTGAATTTTCGGATTGACCTCCGCAAGCTTATTCATGTATGGAATGGTTTGGGCGGCATCTCCGCACCAAGCTTCTGTAATCACCAACCAAATTTGAGGAGGAACACCTAAGATCAATTCCTCCATCTCTGGTGACACCTTCGCTGTTTTATCCCATCTATGCATGCGTTGAGCTGCCATTCGGGTATATTCCAAATATGCTTCTGATTGGTTTGGACCTGTAGTTTTGTTTTCCAGCACCAATTGTTTCACCATTTCCCTATACTCAAAATAGGTTTGGGCTTGGGTAATCAGGTCTGGAGTAATTGTTCTTGTTAGTTGGTCAAGCATTTTTTAAAAGTTTCAGAAGAAACAGCTATGCCTATATCTGAGTTCGCTCCCAATCCAAAAATTGCTCGATTTCATCTTTTACTTTGGCATAAACAGCTAAAATCACTGAAAGGTCATCTGCAAAACCAAAAATGCCTAAAAAGTCAGGAATCAAATCAAAGGGTGATAAAAAATAAACCAGTGCCAAAAGCAAAAGACCCAAAGTAGTTCCAGAAAGCTTATGAGTCCCAGCAAAATGAGCTTTAATCATTCTAATAAATACAGAAACAGGTTCGATTAGCTTCTGAATTCGTGGGTTGTTTTTCAGATTCGCAAGTTTATTGCCTACACCGCTGATTAGTTCTCGGATTTTGCTCTCCTTACCTGATAGAGCTTCTACCTTTTCCCCAAAAAGAGCTTTGGCTTTATCCAGAATTTTCCCTGCTTTTGATTTATTTTTTGCCATGTTTCTAGAAGTAAAGTTGAATTTCAGCCTTTACCTTTTTTAAAGCATAAGCGATTGCATCGTTTTTTCGTTCCAGAGATTGGGCAAAGATAGCCTTAGCTAAGTCCATTCCCGAGGCTTCTTGATCCAATGTCTGTCGAGCCAAATTAATAATTGTAGTCACTTCCTCCACGGCACGTTTAACAGCTTCCCATGTCTCCTCGGAAAAATATACTTGCTGAGAAAAATTATGATTAAACTCTTCTCTTACTTCATGTAGCAATTGCCCCTGCAACTCCGCCGCTGTCATCCCCCCGGGACTGGATCTTCTCACCAAATTATTGGGAGTAATCCTTTCTAATAGAAGGCAAAGTCTCTCTGCAGCCTGAAGACGAACAGGAATAATGGTTTGGGTGTTTTTGGTCTTCAACTCCACCAGCATCTTTTCACGCTCTTTCGAAATAAAAGAAACAACTACTAGATACATGCCATATAGCACAGCAGCAGCTGGCAACAAAATCTTCAATAAATCAAATAGGTATTCCATAGTGGGATTAAATAAAGTCGAATATCTACAATTTATTCCGGCCTAGAAACGGAAGTCTGTGTAAATTTGGTTTCAAATCGAACCAATTTCCTGCCAAAATCATTCGAATTGCATGCTAGTTCCAATTTCTATTACAGAAAAAGCTGAAGCTGAGATCAAAAACATCATGGCTCACAAAAATATACCTGAAGAATATCACCTACGGGTTGGTGTCAGAGGTGGTGGCTGTGGGGGTATGTCCTATGCTTTGGGTTTTGACAAGGCTAAACCTGAGGATCAAAAATTTGAAATTGCAGGCATCCCTGTTCTAATAGAAAAAAGGCATTATATGTTTTTGATGGGGATGCAGATTGATTTTTTTGAAGGAGATGAGGCGAGAGGCTTTACTTTCATCAATCCCGATATTCCAAAAAGGCATGATGTTGAGGACGATTCTTAAGGATGAAGGCTGAAAGCTAAAAATTGGAGAACATCGGGTTTTCACCTGGCCCGTTTCCCGATTTTGGTTTTAGTCCATTTGTTCAAGATTCACTATTCAGGCTCCGATCCAGGTGAATTTTTTAAGGATTAATTTCTTATTTTGAATCAAATTCCATTCAAAATGAAGTCAATCATTCTATCTCTCGCCTTATTTCTTTTTTCTGCTCAGTCATTTTCCCAAGAAGTAAAAACCCTTAGTCTCGATGAAAATCCGGGAAAAGGAAAAGTATCCGAACTGGATTGGCTTTCTGGTTATTGGTTGGGCACAGGATTGGGAGGAGAATGTGAGGAAGTTTGGCTTCCCCAAAAAGATGGCCAAATGATGGGGACTTTTAGATTTTGGAATAATGGAAAATTACAGTTTACTGAGTTTTTTCAATTAGTAGAGGTTGGTGATTCCTTTACCTTAAAGCTAAAGCATTATGGAGCCGACCTGAGTCCATGGGAAGAAAATGAAGAATGGACGGAGTTTAGGCTTATAGAAGTAGGAGAAAATAAAGTTTGGTTGGATGGGCTCACCATGGAGCGAGTTGGAGATCAAATGAGCGTCTGGGTTTTGATGAGGTCCAAAAACGGAGATCATGTTGAGAAGTTTGAATATCAAAAAGGCGATTTTTAAAGTCAGAAATTTGAAAGCTGAAAGCTGAAAATCAGAAGATCTTGGCTAAGATATCATTAACAAGGCTAAAATAGACTCCTGTATAAATTATCAATTCTGAGGCTCCTCTAAAATACTATTATATTAACTTTTGATTAGTTTATTGTATTGAAATGTATGGTTAGATGATTTTGATACTGTAGGAAAATAAATCGGCTTAAAGGCTGCTCTAAAGATCAATTAATGCAAACTTCGGTCATCGGTCTTCCGGCTTCCGTCTCGATTGACAAGGAAAATCTGGCTTATAGCAAGTTTCCGAATAATTCTTAAATAAATCACAAATCCTCAAAACCGGGCTTGACCAAATCCCAAAATTCATCCAATGCAATAATTCTGGGCTTGAGAAAAGAAATGATAGCCGGCCAATCCTTCTTCTCCATCACATTCACACCTTTTTTTACCATCTCAATTTTTGAAATGACTTGCCCTACTTCGTTTTCAACATGGAGCTTCCAATCCCACTTTTCTTGGGTGCAGGATTCTAGAATTTTCCGGAGTTGGGTAAACTGCTCAAATATTAACTCTTGAAACTCTTCGTCAGCATGGGTAATTTCTATACCTATTGAGGCAAATCCCCTTTCTGCCTTCATCCGAAAATAAATATCCTTAATCCCCGTCTTATAATTTGGCCAATTGACTCTTCTTCCCTGTGCATTGGGAACAGGCTTCATATATTGCCCAAAGGCTATCCAAAAATCCTTACGGATTCGGGAAGTCTCGGCTTTGGAATACATAGTTAATCTTGGTAATCTTCGGGATATTGAATTTGGACGGCAGAATATTTTACCAATCCGCCTAATGCTGGACCATGTTTTTTAAGGGTCAGTCGAATTTGTGTTGTACTGGGATAAGCTCGCAATATATCCGTCACAATCATATGCCCCAGATGCTCCAAAAGCTTCACTTTCACATCCATTCTAGCCTTAATGATCTGATACAATTTTGAATAATCTACCGTAGCATTCAAGTCATCTTCCAGCATGGCTTTTTTGAAATTAGTCTCTAATTCCAAATCCAAGGTAAAGCGGTTTCCTAAAATAGATTCTTCAGGATAGGCTCCGTGATAGGCATGAAACTCAATTCCTTCGAGTGCAACTTTTCCCATCAGTCAAATTGATCAAAAAATGAACCCGATTGCTTTTTTGGATCTTCCGACTCATTTTCTTCCCTTACTTCCTGAGCCTTTATTTCTTCTTTGATAGGTTCTTCTTCTTGAATTTCTTCCTCCTGATCTACCACTTCTTCTACTTCCTCTTCCCTCTCTTCATTTCCTACTTCAACTTCCTCATTAGCCTCCACTACATCCGGAGCACTATCATGCATTTCCAAATCAATAGCTTCCTCTACAGTTTCCATTTCTTCCAATGGATCTTCGTCTATAGATTCAGGCACATATTCATCCTGTGGCTGTTGTGGCTCAGGAGCTTGCGCGACAAGATTGGCCAAATTTCCAAAAGTAAATGTATGTGACCTGCTGAGTTCATCAATGGCACGTTGGTGTGCTTTTGCATCGATTCTGGAATAATGAGCTTCTGCCAAATCCAATTGATTCAGAGTGTCCTGAGAAATTCGCTTCAAGCTTTTCACCAAAGCTTCCCTTTGCTCTGCCAATCCTTCGTAAGACCTTACCAGTCCCTGCATGCTTTCGCGAAGCTCAATGATTGTTTCTTTTGCTTTTGCTTCTGCAGCTCCAATAATGGTAGCAGCATCTTCCTCTGCCTTTTTCTTTGCCTCCTCCATCATTTGATTAACGTGGGCTGTGGCATTTTTTGCTGTATGATTTGCTTCTGCGATAATCTGATCGGCAGCTTCATTGGCCTCTTCAATGATACTCGCCCCGGTATCCTCAGCAGTTTTCAATGTTCTAAAAAGTGAATCCTCCACATCCTTCAGCCTTTTGGCCTCAGCTTCCACCTGTTGCAGTTTGGATTTCAATTCCAGGTTTTCCTGATTGAGCTGTTCTACGACCTGACTGACCTCATCCAAAAATGCGGTAACTTCTTTTTTTTCAAAGCCTCTGAAGGAGGTTTCGAATGATTGCGAACGAATAGCTGCGGGTGTGATTTTCATGTATGTTGTGGTTCTATATTCCAAATTGAAATGCTTCTATCATCAGAAACAGAAATGACTTCGTGAGTATAACTACTCCAAACTACCTTATTGATACTGGTGCCATGACCTGCGTTTCGGGCCTTATCTATGACTTTTAGCAGTTTTCTTTCTTCAGTTCCCCAAACTTTGATGGACTTGTCCATGGAGCAGGTAACCAGCATGGATCCATCTTCTTTAAATGAAAGATAATTGATTGCATACATATGCGCTACAATATCTTCAGATAATGCATAAGGATCTACGCTCCAAAATTTCAAATGTGCATCCCTAGCACCACTGACCAGAATTTTTTCATCCGGAGAGTAGCGCAAAGCAAACACCGAGTTGGCATGCCCTGTTAAATTAGCAATGGGCTGATATTCATTAGCCAAATCCAAAATCTTAATGCTATGGTCAGACAATCCTATAGCCAAATGCCTTTTCCCCAAGGCAATATCCATTACCCGAATACTTTTTGAGGATAGCTTAATATGCTTTTTGATGCTTTTTGAAGGGATATCAACAACGATTAAAACTCCATCTCCTGTTCCTACAAAAACCTCATCTCCTAAAACCTGAATATCAAAGATCGCCTGATCTGTCAATTGAATCGACCAAAGCTCTTTATTCTCCTGGAGATCAATCAAATGAATTCCTTCAAAATTATGTCCAATGACTAAATAGTTCCGCTGCTTGTCAACTGCCAATGAATATACAGAGTTGGGAAGCTTAGCAATTAGTTTTCCATCCTTTGGATTATCCAAATCCCACTCCACTACCATTCCATCTCCTGCACCTGTATAAAAATAGCGAGGATCCGAGCCTTCTGCCAATGCGTATATACAATCATTATGGCCAGTTAGCGTGTGCGATTTAATTACTTGAATTTTTGACATATATTGCCTTATGCTTAGATTAGCCCTACAGGCCTATGCAAACAAAAATAGAAAAAATTGATAGTTCCTCTGCCTTAGCCATCAAGATAATTGATGACTACTCTGAGGATGAACTGGACTTCCTCAGTTTTAGGGAGAAACTTGCCTTGGCAAATATCTCTCATCCTGAGAAAAAAAGGGAGTGGTCTACAGCGAGAGTAGCGATCAAAGATGCTTTGGATTCCCTTTCTGTCCCCTATCCCGGATTTTTTAAAGACGAACACGGGAAATCCCAATCCATGAATGGTTCCGGATATGTGTCTCTTAGTCATACTCAAGGATATGCCGGTGCGATTTTCCATAGAGAATATCCCGTAGGAATGGATATGGATTTTGTGAGAGAGAAAATATTAAGAATCGGTAAAAGATTTTTAGACCCAGATGAATTGGATTTTCTGGAGAATGATCCAGTTCATTTCACGCTTGCTTGGTCTGCTAAAGAATCAATCTTCAAGTGCCAAGGGAAAAAAGGAGTTTCTTTCAGAGACAACATTCTACTCGAGCCTTTTGAAAAAGGAAGTACTGTGATTAAAGGAAAAATAAGAGGAACAGATTACGCGGATCATCATTATCGGGTGCAGGCACAAGTACTTGGAGACGTGATTCTGACTTACACCATTTGGTAATATGAAATGCCCATGAGGAAAAATCTCACACAACTTGTCCCGAACTTGTTTCGGGAGGGGGATAATTATTTTGGGCATTCCATCTGACCTCTAAAAACAAATTATAAACAGATGAAAAAAATATTTGCTGTTTCTATTCTTTGCTGCTTAATCCATTTCAATAGCTTTTCCCAAACTTTTCAATCCATAAAAAGGATAGATGCAGTAACCGGAAAAAGTACAGACTTGAAAAGCTTAATCAGTGGCAAAGCGCTGGTGTTAATTTTTCACAGCCTAGAATGCCCGTATTCCAAAATGTATGAAAAACGATTAATTGCATTGAGGAATAACTATTCCAACAAAGGGATTCGATTCGTACTTATCAATCCTGAATCAGAAATTGATCCTGAAAGTCAAAAAGTATTGAAATCATATGTCGATGACTCAGGACTCAATATGAATTACCTGATTGATGAGGAACAGGTTTTGGTTAAGCAATTGAATATTACTAAAATTCCTGAAGCATTAATTATTCTGAATACTGAGTCAGGGTTAAACGTGGTTTACAGAGGAGCCATCGACAACAATCCCCAAGCTGAATCAGCCGTTTCGGAAAGAATTTTGGAAAGAGCAATCAATCAAGTACTGAGAAATGAAGAACCCAGTCCTGCAACAGTCAGAGCAACGGGTTGCAACATGAAGAACTTTTAGGGTTCTAGAATTGCCAACATTTCCTTGATTTCATCTACTTTTTCAGCTTCCCCAAGTTTATCGAAAGAATTCCCCAGATTCCTCAAGCTTCTCATAATGATTTGAAGATTATCGGTGGGCTCAAAGTATTCTTCTTTTGGCTCAATTTTCAGATGATTCAAGTAATTCTGAATGTCTTTCCTGCTAAAAACCAAGCCTTTATTAAAGGCATTAATATAAAAAGTCAATTCATCTGTTTTGTAAGTCAGCACAAATAAATTTGGCAAATTGACTCCATAGATCGGGAGTCCCAGTTTTTTAGCCACCAACATGTAGATAGCACACAAGGAAATAGGGTTCCCCTTTTTAGTATCCAAAACGGTGGATAGCATACTATTTCCAGGAGAGTGAAAATTTTTGGTATTTGCTCCGAATCTCAAAGTATTGAAGAGAACATTATTGATGATCCGGATTTGATCATAGGGTTCCAAATCATTTCTAAAGGCAGTCCATACATCAAAATAGATCTGATGCATTTCCGCATTGAGTTTTTCAAATTCCAAGTCGGGATATTGGTAGGTATTGATAATCCAAAGCCCTGTTAACAAGTCCTGATCCTCGGAATTTTTCCATTCCTCCAGTCTTCTTTTCACCAAAGAAAACTGGAGGTCATGGACTAGAATTTCAATCTCTTTTTGGATCTCCGGATTAAAACTATTTTCCCACTTTTTTTCCAAGTAGGGAATGATCTCAGTTCCCAAGGATATAATCCGCTCCCTTACATGATTTTTGACTTCAAGGTCTGTATCGTCAAGCAAGGAAACTAAGGCGTTTAATTCAGAGGCTGACAATTCACTCATAAATGAAAATAATCAATTAATCTTTAGGTTTGAATAACACCCACATTAAATCTTTCCATAATAGGATTGTGATTAGCTGCTTTAATTCCCATGGATATCACCTTTCTGGTTTCTCGGGGATCTATCACCCCATCAACCCACAATCTGGCAGCAGCGTAATATGGACTCAACTCCTCATTGTACTTATTGGTGATTTCGTCCAATAGTTCCTTCTCCTCTTCCGGAGTGATCTCTTGTTTACCTGCCTTTTTCAATGAAGAAACTTTAATCTGAAGCAAAGTTTTAGCTGCTGAAGCACCAGACATTACCGCCATTTGTGCTGTCGGCCAGGAATAAATCAGTCTTGGATCATAGGCTTTCCCACACATGGCATAATTGCCCGCTCCGTAAGAATTCCCTAGAACAATGGTGAATTTCGGTACAACCGAGTTGACCATGGCATTCACCATTTTCGCACCGTCTTTGATAATTCCGCCATGCTCCGCTTTACTTCCTACCATAAAGCCGCTGACATCCTGCAGAAAGACCAAAGGAATTTTGCGTTGATTGCAGTTCATGATGAAACGAGCCGCTTTATCTGCAGAATCAGAATAGATAACGCCTCCCATCTGCATTTCACCTTTTGCAGTTTTTACAATCTTTCTTTGATTGGCTACTATTCCTACAGCCCAACCATCGATTCGTGCTGTTCCACAAATCAGGGTTTTCCCATAATCTTTCTTGTACTCATCAAACTCCCCGGCATCTACAAGGCCTGAAATCACTTCAAGCATATCGTAGGGCTTTACTCTGTCCAATGGGAATTTCTTCAACAGCTCTTCACCCGAAAAACCGGGATCTTTAGGTTCTGATCTATCAAAACCTGCATTTTCAGATGCTCCAAGCTTGTCAAAAATATTCTTGATAGCATCCAGACAATCCTGGTCAGAGTCATATTTGTTGTCAGTCACCCCTGAAATTTCACAATGGGTAGTAGCTCCTCCAAGAGTCTCATTATCTACAGACTCGCCGATTGCTGCTTTCACTAAGTAAGAGCCGGCCAAGAATATGGAACCTGTCTTATCTACAATCATAGCTTCATCGGACATGATGGGTAAATATGCTCCGCCTGCTACGCAACTTCCCATGATAGCTGCCACTTGAACAATACCTAGAGAAGACATTTTCGCATTATTTCTAAACTGCCTGCCGAAGTGCTCCTTGTCTGGAAAAATCTCATTTTGCATAGGCAAAAACACACCTGCACTATCTACCAGATATATGATAGGAAGTCGATTTTCCATGGCAACTTCCTGTGCCCTCAAATTTTTCTTGGCAGTCATAGGAAACCAGGCTCCGGCTTTAACTGTGGCATCATTGGCGACGATCACGCACATTCTACCACGGACATATCCGATTCCTGTGACAACACCTGCAGAGGGACAGCCGCCTTCTTCCTCATACATCCCATCAGCTGCAAAAGCCCCTATTTCTAAAAAATCCGATTGCTCATCGATCAGGTAATCGATTCTTTCTCTGGCGGTTAATTTACCTTTTTCATGCTCTTTGGCAATTCTTTTTGGTCCTCCACCCTGTTTTACAAGTTTGTATTTTTCCTGCAATTCAGTGAGGAGTTGGCCGAAATCTTTTGGTTCAGTTTTACTTGGGGAATTCATTCGTTATTTGGGTTTACTAAATTCAAACTCCAATCTACAAAAGGAAGTTTGGAAAAATCAGAATTCCGGAGGGAGAAATCCGAAAAGATGGTTTATTGATGCTATAGCTGCTCTAGTCCGCGATATTATCGGGAGCAATCTCGAGCTCTTATCGTAGGATTTGTATTCCGATTAATTCAAATGTTTTCAAAAGCTAAAAATAGTCTAGCTATAATTGAACTTTTGGACACCATGTTCCATACCTACGGCATGGAAAGGATTCTCAGAGCCGTTATTCTACCTAGCTCAAATCCCTACGGGATTGAATATTTACACAATGTTTCTCGGATATCTTGCTGGCACGATGGCATTGTTTCATATTGAAAATTCTGCGCCAGCGCTGGGTTGATTATTGTTCGCATTTATACCCCAGGTTTCACTCGGGCCTGCGCGCCTCAGGCGTGGCTATTGAAAAGTTAAAGCCTTTTAGGCTTTGAAGAGGTTAATTTTTTGATCTTAAAGCCTTAAATCTGAGCAGGATCAATTCCCTCTTTTATAAAGGGGGCAAGGGGGATTTTTCAAATTAACTCGTCCTAAAATAAGTTTACGGGTTTGTGTCCGCTCCCCTCCTAGAGGAGGGGCTGGGGGAGGTAGAAATCCAAAATGCGGATATTTTTTAGGAATCACGCAATACCAATATTCGTAAGGGTGCGGTGGGAGGTCGTGGCAGCGGGGCGTGGGCTGGCATAAGGGGGGAAGCTTTGCCACGACAA
>NZ_VLOG01000016.1 GCF_007655305.1 Algoriphagus algorifonticola | reverse complement strand
TTTTGACAGTTACAATCATCTGCAATTCTTTGAATCGGGTGAAGCAGTCCCACCAAGTCTGAATTATGAAGTTCGAAGTCTGAAATATTTATGCTGTGATTAATCTCCCGCAAAGAATTCAAGAAGCAAAGATGGGATTGAAGTGGTTTGCGACGAAGACTTCGACTCCCTGACTTTCGACAGGCAGGCGCTCAGCTTGACATTGGCTTCGACCCTAAAAATCTGTGAAAAACTTGCCTGACGGCAGTCAGGTTTGCGAATTTTTCTGCGTTGATCTTCGGGAAATAAAAGCGATAATATGTCTAAACAAAGCCTCAATAGTTCCTCTGCCCCTCGTAAATCGTAAATCAAAAATCTTTTTCCCGGAGGCTCTCTGTGGTGAAAAAAGCTCGCAGCGGCTCAGCGACGCAAAGTTTTTTTTTCGCAAAGAATTCAAGAAGCAAAAATGGGTTTGAAGTGGTTGGAAGCAAGGGCTTCGACTCCCTGACTAACCGACAGGCAGGCGCTCAGCCTGACAGTACATTCGACTCCCTGACTTTCGTCAGGCAGGCTCTCAGCTTGCCAAGAGCTTCGTCTCCGCTCTGCCGAACAAAGGCTTCGACTCCGCTCAGCCTGACATAAGCATTGATCCGAAAAACCTGTGTAGGACTTGCCTGTCGGCAGTCAGGTCTGTGAATTTTTCTGCGTAGATCTGCAGGAAATAACGAGATTAAATTACTGAAAATTGCCTCATCAGTTCCTTAGCCCCTCGTAAATCGTAAATCAAAAATCTTAAATTTTAATCTCTGTGTTCCCTGTGGTTAAAACAATCAGCTGCGGAGAATAGGAATCATACCTGTTATCCAGATTTTCTCTTCCTCTTGATAAACTTCTCCAACTCAACCGCATGAAATACAATTAAGCCCATTCCAAAACAAAATGCCAGTTCCTCCAAAGTCAGCGCCTGGGTATGAAAAACACTGTTGAAGAATGGCAAGTAAATCACTGCCAGCTGAATAAGCATAGTTGCAAACACGGATAAAAGGAGAGGGCTGTTGCTTTTAAATCCCTGTTCATATAAGAAAGTCTGTTCACTTCTCACTGCAAGCACATGTCCTAATTGGGAAAATGCCAAAACCGTGAAAACCATGGTTTGCCAATGCCAGCCATGCCGAATGGCCCAAAATTGGGAGAAAATTGTGACTCCGGCCATCAAGAGTCCAACCCAAATGATATGAACTCCAACCCCGTCTGCAAATAGACTTTGTCTGGGCGGACGTGGAGGCCTTCTCATAATGTTTTTCTCTGCTCTTTCTCCTGCCAAAGCCAAAGCGGGCAAGCCATCCGTCACCAAGTTGATCCATAAAATATGGATCGGTAAAAGAGGAATTGGCAATCCAAGTAGAGGAGCTACTACAATGGTCCAGATTTCAGCCCCATTACAGGTCATGATGTACTTGACAAACTTTCGGATATTATCAAAAATTCTCCTTCCTTCCCGGATAGCCCGAACAATCGTAGCGAAATTATCATCCAATAAGATCATGTGAGCCGCCTCCTTACTGACATCCGTTCCGGTGATCCCCATGGCCACTCCAATCGTACTGCTTCGCAAAGAAGGGGCATCGTTGACTCCATCTCCTGTCATCGCTACATAATGTCCTCTTTTCTGTAAGGCTTTTACAATTCGAATTTTTTGATCGGGAGTCACTCGGGCATAAACCGAAATATGCTCTACTTCCTGCTCAAATTGCTCATCGGATAATTGGGCAAATTCCTTTCCGGTCAGGATTTTCTGACCTGATTCTAAAATTCCCACTTCCTTGGCGATCGCTTTGGCTGTTTCTGGATGATCTCCGGTGATCATTACAGGGTGAATTCCCGCAGTCTTACATTCCTGAATTGCCAATACAGCTTCTTCCCTTGGCGGATCTATCATTCCACAGATGCCAAAAAAGTCCAAATCCTTTTCCAAAAAATCGGCACTGATTTTTTCGGGTTTTTGATCTAAAATCTTCCCTGCAAAAGCTAAAACTCTTTGTCCATTGGCAGCCCATTCATTGCTTTTGCTTAGAAATTCATCTTTCTCAGCATTGGGAGTGCAGGCATCCAAAATTGACTCCATGGCTCCTTTGCAAAGCAAAATAATCTTGCCATCGGACTCATGCAGGGTGCTCATTCTCTTTCTTTCCGAATCGAAAGGGATTTCATCGAATCGGGGAAATAGTTTTTGGATAAACTGATAATCTTCTTCTCCCAAATTTCCTCTTACCCAATTGACCAAGGCCAACTCGGTAGCCTCGCCTTGCAAGTCTCCGTCTTCGTCAGGCTTAATATCATGATTTAAGGCCATGGCCAAATCTATATTGGAATAATTGCTGGTAATGTGGGCGATTTCTGCCGATGCTGTCTGCATGACAGTCATTTGATTTTTGGTCAAAGTGCCTGTTTTATCCGTGCAGATATAGGTGATCGAACCCAAGCTTTCCACAGCCGGGAGTTTCCGGATCAAGGCTTCTTTTTTAGCCAGTCTAGCTGCTCCCAAGGAAAGCGCGATGGTTATCAGTGCCGGCAAAGCCTCTGGTATAGCTGCCACCGCTAAACTAACTGATAGCAGCAGGAGAGGAATAGGTTCCTCACCCCGCAAAATGCCAAAGCCAAAGATCAAAAGACAAATCAGCAAAACGAGGTAGGAAATGATTTTTCCAAAACGCTTCATCCTCTCCTGAAGCGGTGTTTTCGGTCTTTCCTCCTGAAGCAAATCAGCGATTTTCCCCAATTGAGTTTGCATCCCGGTAGCTATCACCATGCCTATTCCTCTTCCATTGGTAACCAAGGTTCCCTTAAATAAGTGATTGGCACTTTCTACCTTCGGGCTTTCAATTATCTGATTTTTCAACCCGGATTTTTCTACCGGTACGGACTCCCCTGTCAAGGAGGCTTCGTCCATTTGTATGGAGAATCCTTCCAGCAATTGGATATCAGCTGGAATCATATTGCCAGCTTCCAATCTCACCAAATCCCCCGGAACCAATTCCTCTGATTTGACCTGAACATTCTTTCCATTTCTGATTAGGTTGGCCTGAACCTCACTCATTTTTTTGAGTGATTCCATGGCTTTTTCGGCTCTGTATTCCTGAACGAATCCCAAAATGGCATTGAGGATAATAATAACCAGGATAATGATGGTGTCAGTCCATTCACCAGCCACACCGGATATTAAAGCTGCCACCATCAAAATAACGATCATAAAATCCTGAAACTGCTCCAAAAAAAGTCTCCAGGCTGGTTTTCGCTTTTTTTCTTCCAGAAGATTGGGGCCAAATTCAGCCCTTCTTTCTTCTACTTCAACATCACTCAGGCCTTTTGAAATGAAGGCTGAAATTTCCGATGGAGATGAAGGGAAAAATGACATAAAAGGCTGGCTTAAACTCCTTTAAAATAAAAAAGTCTGAGGAGAATTTATGCCTCAGACTGGTATTTGATTTGGCTTATTTTTAGAAACTGGCTTTGAGGGAAAGCTGAACATTTCGTCCCGGTCCTGAAATGCCGGAACTGAAAGGCCTGTAGCGTTGATCTGTGATATTTTCCATTCCTGCATTTAAAATCAGGAAATCAAAAATCGGATAGCTTCCTTTTAAATTCAGCGTATACCAAGAAGGTGCAAAGGTGTTTTCATTGCTGTCTTTGGCATAAATTTCAACTTTTGCCCGCTCCTCAACGGGGAGCTCTTCGAAGCTTTTTTCTCCTTGATAGCTTGCATAAAGCTGAACTTGAAGTTTGTTTTTTCTATAAGTCAATCTACTGATTCCAAATAGGGGAGCTGCATGACGAGAGGGGCTAATTGTTCCATTGTCCAGCTCTTCTTTACCACGTTGAATATTCAAATCAGAGGAAAATGTAAGATGATCATTCATTTTGATTTCCAGTCCAATTTGTAGTCCATATACTCTTGCCTGAGCTGCATTTTGGATGGCCTGAACCTTACTTAATTCCCCTTGATAGATGATGCTGTCATTGCCATCCAATGTAAAATCCCTTCTTACCAAGGCATTATTCAATAAAGTATAATAGCCTGTTACATCCATTTTGGCGAAACCTCCCAATTTTTTAGCCATACCCAAATCCAAAGAATAGGCATATTCGGCTTCCAAATTTGGGTTGGGAACAGTCACAGCTCCGGGTTCAGAATCAAAAACCTTCCCTATATCATCCACATTGGGAGAGCGAAAGGCTGTTCCAAAATTGCTGCTGATAACCCAAGAGTCATTAGGTCTATACACTCCTCCTAGACTTCCTGTCAAAGCTCCATTGGAAAGGCTTGCCTCTGTAAAAGGGAATGGATAAAAGCTGGTGTCAAAACTGGCATCCATTCCAAACCAATTATAGCGCAGTCCAGCTTGCAGATTGACTTGCTCATTCAACTTATGCTCTTCATTGATATAAATACCAAATGAACGCCAATCCGCTCTTGGATATCTGGATGGGCCAGGACTTGATTCTTGCGTTGTGATATTGGTGATCATACCATTGGAATAAACCTCATTCAGAATCCACTCAGCTCCATAAACCAAGGTATTATTGGCGTCCAGGATTTTGGTGAAGTCGGTATTAATGGAGAAGGCTGTCACCTTTTCATCTTGTGTAGTCCGAATTGGTTTATTCAAATCCCTGTCTATTCGGCTTTCTTCAAAATGCTGATGTGCCAGCCTGATACTCATTTGATCAAATGCTCCTCTTTGAGCAAAATGTGTGATGCTCAGGTTATTCATCATCCAGATTTGAGGTCCATAATCCCATTCAGCGTACCGGGGGAGTCCATTTCTGATTCGATTATGTCTGTCATATCTTCCATAGGGAGAAGTTTCAGAATAATGAAAACCGTATTGAAAATCCCAAGCTTGCGAGGGTTTGAATCGAACCTTTTGCATCAGATTGAGCTGAGAATAGGCAGATGGAATTTGTCTTAATCCTCCATCTTCCAGAGGAATTACTACATCCTCCTCATTGATTCTTTTGACATAAAAGGGTTTCAGATAATCTTCGGGCCCATTGGATCCCTGTCTCAGATGATCGTAGTCCCAAGCACTGATACTCGTACTGATTGCCCATTTTTTCCAGCCAACATTCAAGTCCAGATGTCCTGTACTTTCATTATTTGCCGAGGAATAACGGGTGATTGCATTCCCGGAAATACTGGTATTTTTATCTAAGGAAAACTTTGGAGTTAGTGTATTGAAACTCATTACTCCGCCTATTGCATCGCTTCCATATATCACCGAACCCGGACCAAATAACACTTCTGCATGCTCCATGGCAAATGGGTCCAGGTTAATCACATTTTGAATATTGCCCCCCCGAAAAATGGCCGTATTCATTCTGACTCCATCCACTACATACAAAAGTCGGTTGGTTGCGAAACCCCTGATCATGGGGCTTCCGCCTCCCTGTTGACTTTTTTGGATATAGACCTTTCCGGATACTCCCAGTAAATCTGCAGCAGTTTGAGGATTTTGGAATGCTATTTCATCGGGTGAGATGGAGATTATTTTGGCAGGTAAATTTTCAGAAGATCGGGACCATCTATTGCCGGAAATCACCACCTCGCTGAGGTTGAGGTTGGAGTTTTCCAGTTGGATAATAGTTCCCAAAGTGAGCAGTTCATCATAGCTTATCTTGATGGTTTGATGGCCAAAACTGCTGATTATTATTTTTGAAGCCCCTTTGAAAGGGCTCAAGTTGACCTGTCCTTTAGAATTGGTTAACTCAAAGGCAGGAGGTATTTCACTACTTAAAGTAGCATAGCGGATGGGCTCGGATGTTGCTTTATCAACCAAAGTGACTGTTTGAGCCTTCAGTTGAAAGAAAAAGCAAAGCATGCCAAACCCCATCAATACTTGTTTCATAGTTAAAGAATTGATACGAATGGACAGACCTTTCCAGGTTAGTTCGGAAAAGGAGAATTCAAAAGATATATCAACTCAAAAAGTCGGGAGGGGAAAAGGGATTGGAGAGCCAGGGCGTTGGAATAGCCAGCGAGAATATACTTGAATAAGATGTATCTATTTCCTGCGAAAACGGATTTGGAATCAATGATGGAAAGGCTTGAAAGAATAGGGTGAAAACGGCCAATTGTTGTTCTTTTTCAGTTCCTTCTTCTTCCCAGAGTTCGGAGAGTTGCTTTTTGATTTTGGTTTCTTCTTGATCCCTCCAAACCAAGTAATGAATCTGATCTCCATCTTCTTTGATTTCGAGCACATCATACATTTCGCCTTGGTATTCAAACTCCCGTTCATGCTCCCATTCCAAAAGGGTTTGGGATTCTTCCCTGGTAAAACTTAGAGTCAGGAGGTTGGATTTTTCTTCAGATTCCTCAAATCTACTTTCAAAGGAGTTTTGAAGCTGAGTTTTTTGAAAATTCAGCCAAAGCAAACTTATGCTCAGGGGGCCTGAGAGCACAAAAAGGAGCAATATGGAGCTGAGACGGATTTTCAAGGATTATATATGAAATGCCAATTTTCAGCAAAATTTACAATAATTATATAAGTATTATGCTTTGGGAGGGAGGAAGTGATAAAGAGCCCCTTTGGAAGGCTGAATTGTGAAAGTGTGAAGTCTGAAAAGTAAGCAGTGCCGTCACTGCGAACCCGCCACTCTTTATTTTAATAATGATTTATTTGGCGTTTTTCTACAATTAGAATTAAAGGAAAAGCATTGGATCGGGTGAAGCAGTCTCAAAAAGTCTGGAAAATGAATTGAGAAATCAGGGAATGATAGCCCACTTTTGTCAAATCTATGTTTTCTACTATTTCTATGTGGTTTTTAAAATTTCTCATGG
>NZ_VLOG01000015.1 GCF_007655305.1 Algoriphagus algorifonticola | reverse complement strand
TTCAAATTAGAAACGAAATCACCGTGCCAGCAAGACGAAGAAGGTCATTTTCTTGTCGGATTATAAATCCTACGATAAGACCTCGGTGTTATTCGGATTGAAAATCCTACGATAGGAGCTCGAGATTACAAATCTCGAGCAGCAAAGGACTCGAGCAGCTAAGCAACCAAAAAAAAATCCTGCACGAGGCAGGATTTCAATTTTTGGGGATTTATAGATTTCTGGCTAGGTAGATTCCAACAAGGCAGCTTCTTCTCTTTTCTTTCTTTCTTCCTCCACGATGCGGTTATAGATTTCTGCTCGCTTCTTGATTCGGTTCGTTTTTTCCCAATCCATAAAGGCTACAATCACAAAGAGCATATAGTACATAATCTGAGACTTCTGCCGGATGATAATGCCCAGATTGGACATCACAAAGGTCATGGAGATGGAGATGGAGATAAACACCACTGCCGACATCTTCACCATGGCAGGAGCAATTCGGATATAATCGATAAAACTCTTCTTAAAGATCTTGGAAAACATATAGATATAGAGAGCATTTTCCATGGAAACTACCAAACCCAAGGCATTAGGAGAATCCACAAAGAGAGGCCTAAACCAAAAAGTAAACAACTTCATAGGAAGACTATAAGAGGTCATATCAACTCCTGAACCAGCTGAAGAAAGCCTTTGAGCATTCAAGGTAGATTCTTCCTCAAAACTATCAATCAGATTATTTGGGTCATAACCTAGATAGATAATCAGATCCTCATAAACAAAAATCGATATCCCAATCCCTGCTAATGCAACTAAATATTTTTGATAAGTTGGGACTTTTTCTCTTCCAAACACAAAACTTAAGCCCATCCCTATCATCACTGCAAATAAAATATGGGGCCTAACCATGTAGCATAAAAAACCACCAAAAATCAAATGGGGAATTCTCTTTCCCGGCCAAGATAGTCCATAAGTCAAAAATCCTATTCCAGCAAAAATCACAGCACCTTTACCCAGAGAAGCTGTCCAAAAGTGCATATTGGGCAAAAACATAAAAATGGTAATCGCATCCCAACCCTCAAATTTGGGGTTAAATCGAAGATTTTCCTTCATAAAACAATAAAAATAGACAAAGCCCCAAAACCCCAACCAAGTAGTGAGAAACATCACCATATCATAATTGAAGCTAAACCAACTAATAAAAGGAAATGCTAGCCACTCTATAAAATCTGTCCCAGGAGCAAATGCATCAAACCAATTCTTCCAATGATTTTTTGTTTTAAAATAATAATTCCAAGAATCTGAACGATTAAACTGAGCATAAGTCCAATAAACCAAGCCAAAAAACATATGGTACCAGTACATTTGGTTCAATAGTCCTGCTTTCAGCCATTTATGTTCTTTCTGAAGATTATTCAGAATGGGCTGGGAAGCAAAAAAGAGGAAAAGGACTAGGAATGCGGCGCCGAGCACTTTTTAGAGTTTAAAGTTATTTGAGTTTAAAGTTAAGAGAAGAATTGAAATGGGGAAATATCGGGGTTGAATGGGTTATTGGTTATTTGTTATTTGTTAAGGGTTTAAGGGAATTGAAGAACTTTGATTTGGACCTACCCATTTGTCCTTCTCCAAGGGCGAAATTGGGAAAAGCTCATAATTTATTTAAGAATAGACTTGTAAAACTGTTCGAACTGGAGGCTGATTTGAGGGAGTAAATAATGAGTGCTGACGAGCTGATAAGCTTGATCGAGGATTTGTTGTTTGGCTTCTTCCTGCATTGTGATTACTTCTCGAATGGCTTGGGCAAAGGATTGTGAATCGTTTGGAGGAATGCACCAACCGGTTTCACCATTTATTAAAATTTCAGGAACTCCCCCAATACCAAAGGACACCACTGGAATCTTGCAATACATGGCTTCGAGAATGACGGCTGGAAGGCCTTCGATTTTGGAGGGCATGACAAGGGCTATGGCTTGGGATAAGATTGGGAAGATATTGGTTTGGTTAGGAATGAGTTGTACTCGGTCTTGAAGGCTTAGTCTTTGGATTTCTTGTTTGAGATTGCTATCTAATGGGCCTGATCCTATAAAAACCAAGTTGATTGACTTGTCTTCGAGTGTATGGAAAATCTGTAACATTCCCAAAGGGTCTTTTTCAGGCACTAGACCTCCTATTTGAAGTAAGAAAGGCTGTTTGAACTGATAGATTTTAGTTTCCTTTAGTTTTTCATCTATTTCATCTGGAACAATGCCGATGGGTATTACTTTGCACTTCAGTGATGGAAAACGAAAGTTTTTTAGTAGGTTATCTTGGGAAGCTTGAGAGACGGAGGTTATGGCTTCTACCCTGTTCAATAAAAACTGATTGAAGCGTTTGTGCCATGTATTTTTGATAAAATCCCCCATCTGATTGGCATTGCGATAGATGATGGGTTGCTTCCATCTAAAGAAAAACTTAGAAAACACAGCAAACTTTAGGGTATCTGCGGCGTTGGCTTGGATGATATCGGGTTGAAATTCTGTGATGATCTTGCTAAATGTTGCCCATCCTTTGTAATCTGTCAAGCGCTTGCTGATCGGTCGCTGTAAGTGGATTTGTTTGCCTGCAAAGTCAAATTGCCCCTCACCTTCAAATATACTAACTAAGAGCAGATCATGTCCTACTTGCTGAAGGTGATGTGAAAGCTGAGAAGCGAATATTTCTGCACCACGACGTTGGGGTTTTTGGATAAGTTGGAGGATTTTCAAAGAATTGGAAATAGCTTGTCCGCCGGGGCGGATTGGGAATGTTGGAAGGGTTGGTGAAATGTTGGTGATGTTAGAAGGGTTTGAAGGGTTCTCGGGGGTGTTTGTGGAATTTACTATGAACTGATCTTGGACAAGAGCGAAGCGGATAACTAGTCAACTAAATAACTTAATTACCTATTCACTCAATCAACTATTCATCCAATCCACCATTCACCCAATCTACTATTCACTCAAATCCCTATTCACTCAATTCCCTAATTAACACTGAATAGGTTTCTTCGTAGGTCTGGGCAATTTTATTGATATCAAAATGTTCACAGGCAAAGGCATGGGCAAGGGATGTTCTTGTGGGCCAATCTTGGGTCGTCAGGGCAGCTTGGAGCTGGGTGGCGAGGTGCTCGGGGTTGCGAACTTGGTGGAAAAGTGCCATATCGGAGGTGAGGCATTCTTTGTTTTCGGGGATGTCGGAGGCGATGATGGGGACTTTGGCCATCATGGCTTCGATTAGTGCGCCGGGTAAACCTTCGTAATGAGAAGGGAAAACGAAGTAGTCTGCTTTTTCAAAGAATAAATTCACATTTTGTTGACTTCCCATTATTTGCACATTAGCCTCTAAATTAAATTTGGAAATCAATTTTTCAAGTTCAGATCGAAATGGTCCTTCTCCTACGATTTGGAGATTAAAATTATCTCTTTTTATTAAAGAAAAGGCTTCAATCAATTCTTGAATCCCTTTAGATTCAATTAGCCTACCGACAAAAAGGAAGATTTTATCCTCTGTCTTATTCTTTTCATGCAGTAATTGTGGTATTTCTCTCCCTCTATAAATTACTTTAATCTTGTCGGCGTTGATATTTAGTGCTTTAGTATAATGTTCTTTGATAGTTTCAGAATTTGCTAAGAATAGCTCTACCTTTTGGGAAGAAAAAAAATCCAAAAACTGTATCCCTTTTAATTTAAGCTTCAAAGAAAGCTTTAAATCCGTAAACCTTCTTTGGTTGTATGAATTACTCACAAGGCTATTGATGATTGGAATTCCCATATTTAGCCTCCGTGACACCATATCTGCATAAAATAAAGAAGAGTGGATTATATCAGGATTGATCTCACTCAATAAAAGACGTACTGGCTTAACGAGTTTATAAAAAGAATAAGTCTTTTTAAGATTTAATGAATAAAATTCAATTCCATTATTAATAAGCTCTTGTTGAAAATCATTCTTTTCAAATAAAGATATAAAAATAGGTTTCACCTTACTAAAAGACCTGGCTAGCTTAACTAGACTCTTTTCTGTCCCTCCAGTTTGAAGAGAATCAATTAAAAAAATAACTTTAATTTTCAAAACTAATAGCTAGTAAAAATTTTAAAAATATTTTGGAAAATATAGAAGAGTTATCTTTAAAATTTTTAAAATAAAATCTCCAAAGAAGAATCAATTGATCATTTTTTAATTCGCTAACATTAATTGTTTTTATTGCTAAAATTCTTTCATTGTTAGAAAATTCCACAAGAGCTTTTCTGATTAAAAATTTTTTAAATATTGACGATTTACTTTTAATTAAATCACTATATTTTTCAAGTTGAAGATGGTATGCATTTATAGCTGATACATTGTTATAGACTCTTGGCCCATTATGATGATGAATTATGACTAAGTGCTTATTTACAAAATCCATATTAAATTCTAGACAAACTCTTATTAAAAAATCCCAATCTTGGCCTGCAGGCATCTTTTCATCAAACCTAATATTGTTATCTAAAACCTTTCTCGCCACCATCAGCAAGGAAGTATTGGCACCAACTTTATCTTTTGATAAAAGTGGTATTTTTACATCTCCTTTAAACTTAGGCAACCAAGAACTATAAATTTTACCATTTCGCTCATCTAATCTTCCACAATTAACAACTCCAAGATTATTAATTTTAGAATTATTAAAAAGGTTTACTTGGAGCTTTACTTTATCTGGTAAATATTCGTCATCTGAATCTAAAAAAGTTATAAAATCACCTTTGCTATACTCAATACCAACATTTCTTGATCCACTACCACCCAAGTTTTTTTTATTTCTAATAAGTTTTAAACGAGTATCCTTTAAAAAACTCTCTATAACACTTATTGAATTATCCTGAGAGCAATCATCAACTATAATTAGCTCCCAATTTTCATAACTTTGATTAATAACACTAAAGATTGCCCTAGAAACTAGATTTTCCCTATTGAATGTTGGTAAAATTATAGAAACAAGATACTGCTCTTCCATTATATATTTAGGCAGTTATTTATTCTATAAAATACGGTTGTACTAGCTAGATTATTCATATTTGGCTTAAACGAACTAAATGTCAATTCTTTGAAATTACTTTTTTCCATAAAAGGAAAAACTTCTTGATATCTTACTCTCTCGGAATCATCTAAAATCACTACTCCTTTTTCCGATAAATATTTTATTGCTTGAATACAACAATCCTTTCTAAATCTTCCATCTACAAAAACAACATCAAATTTAGTTTCAGGGAATTTTAAGCTATTGATATAATGATGCTTATCATGTAAGGATGACTCAATTATATAATGATTGTTAGAAGTAAGTGAATTAATTTTTTTTATCCAAGAGCTATCGTGTTCTACTGAATAAACCTTATTAACTTTTCTTGAGAAAAAAATACTTGAATAACCAGAACCAAATTCAAAAATAATTATTTCAGGATTTATTCTCTTTGATATAAATTCATAAAATGAATAATTAAACCAAGGTATGGTATTTAAATTTTCATCAACAGGCATTTTTTTGATAATACTTGATATCCAGCCTGATTGATGTAAAAATGACTTTTTATTAAAAATAAGCCTTCTAGTAATATTTTGAACCATATATATATTAGTAAGGTACTTTAAAAAGAAATTTTTTACCTGATTTCTAAAATTCAATTTGCTTGCCATATTTGTTTGTAAAAAAATGATAAAATGCTAAATGTATAACTTTAAAATTTTTTATTCCATAATCTAATCCGTACCTAAATCCATATATTGATTTTATGAACCATCTTAAAAATATTTGGCCATTCATATATTTAAGGTTTAAGGTTTTACCAATAATAAGAAGATTTCTTAAACTATAATATTCTCTCTTTAAATTTTTCTTTTTTCTGTATTTGGGTTGAATAAAATCTAGCCTATTTGAATTTATCCTCGCTTCAATATTTAATTTACAATCTATTAAAATTTTAAAACCAGATCTTTTTACTTTTAAACAAAAGTCAAGTTCTTCAAATCCAAAGAATAATTTGGGATTCGGTGAAATACCGCTCCTCGCAACGTCGCCATTTACAATCATACACATGCCACCAGCCACATAATCAACTTCAATACTTTGGCTTAACTCTAGAGTTTTAGTTTCAATTCTTTTAAGTACTCCTTTATCTCGATCAAAATAATGACCAACAGTTCCAACAACTCCACAAGAGTTATTTCTATTTGCTATATTTAACAGACTTTGAAAATATGTCTTTCCATTTGGAGGATCATTATCGTCACCCCAATAAATCCAATCATATCCAGCTTTTCCAACAAGCTCTAAACCTTTTTTCGCAGCACCTGCTGGACCAGCATTGTAGCCCATTCTCACATATTGAAGCGGGAACTTTAAAAGTAATTTAATCATCTCCTCCGTTTCATTTCCTTCACTGTTATCTATAATCCATAATTTTTCAGGAGGTAGCGTTTGAGCAAAAACCTGTTCAATGGTATCCTTTAAAAGATGAGGACGATTAT
Organism: Algoriphagus algorifonticola; assembly: GCF_007655305.1. Lineage (GTDB taxonomy): Bacteria > Bacteroidota > Bacteroidia > Cytophagales > Cyclobacteriaceae > Algoriphagus > Algoriphagus algorifonticola. Next base: position 13,480 of record NZ_VLOG01000015.1, on the reverse strand, counting down.
AAGTAATGATAAACCCAGCAAATTTCATTTGACTGGATTAACATTTTCTGTATATATTCTTTTTGCTAAAAATGGGAAAGCTGCAATTGTTAACCTTATCCAAGTACTCATTTTATATGGTTTATATTTCAATGCATTTACAAGATATATTCTTGCTTTTTCATATTGTCTGAAACGCATATAATTGACACCAATGATTTGATTATAAAGAAACTTGACATGATTTGATAAATTGTCTTCATGTTTATTTAAGATAAGTTGAAGGCTATCAATCATATTTCTTAAGTTTTTACTGCCTCCATCTATAGATGGAAAATAAAAAAAGTTGGCTTTTGGAATTCTGTAAAATTTTGGTTTGGCTTGATAGGCGCGCATGAATAATTCTGTGTTCTCAGCGTATTTCAATCTTTCATCATAGCCTCCAATTGTTTGAAAAAAATCATTTCGAATCATCCATGCACCGGGTATAAAAATTTGATTCACTAATTTAAAACCTTGGATTTCCACCATCTCGAGTACTTTTTCACCGCTTTTAAATTTTGTAGTGATCATATCACAAAACACCATGTCTGCTTCTGATTTAGTTGCGTCCAAAAAGTCTTTTAACCATTCCTCTGACACCTTGTCATCATCATCTAAAAACAATAAGTATTCGCCTTTTGCAAATGAAGCCCCATAATTTCTTGCAGAACAAACACCTACCTTTTCACTTCTATGTCGGTATTTAATTTCTTTAGACAAATTGGCAAGATCCATTGGGTTTTTAGAATCATCAATTACAATTAATTCTACATTCCTATTTAAGAGTAAAGAAATGTTTGAAATTAATACTTTGGATTGAATAGGCCTGTCCAAAGTGGGGATTATAATGGAAATCTTCACACTAGATTATTTTTTTTATTCCTGTTGTCAAATCTTTATTCCAATCCTTCAATGCAAATTTATTATTTGACTTTTCAAATATAGTCTCTTGAATTTCCCCCAAATTGGTGCGTTCAAGTATACTTTTTGTTTGCTCAAAAAACGAATTAATATCTTCACATATATTCAAGAAATCATCATTTTCTTCAAATCCTTTCGCTCCAAAACTTGTGGTTACTACTGGTCTGCCCATCAATAATGCTTCTGTTACTTTTAGATTTGATCCTGCCCCTTGGAAAATTGGCGCAATCACCATTGCATGTGTATGATAAGCTGTTTGAATATCTTCAAGGTTGATTTTTTTGGTAATGGCGGGATATTTTTTGAGTAAGCGATCTAAACCTTCATCAACCACGTCAAATGTAGAAACGATGGTTAGCGGTAAGTCTGGAATTTTTTCAAGAAGTTTAGGATAGACATTTTCAATAAACCACTTTATCCCGTTTAGATTTGGTTCGTAGGTAAGTTTGCCTACAAAAAGCAAACTTGGCTGCGTACAAGCAATGAAATCTATTTGATCTTGGAATAAGAGTTGGAAAGGTAAGTTGGGAAGAATTAGAGGGTTTTGAAATCCTTTCTCTTGTTTTACTAAAATAGATAAATCTAACCTATTCTTCAACCTCTTATATTTCTGAAGATTTTTTAATAAAATTTGATTCAATCTGATCTTCTTATACCAAGATTTTGCTTGCTGAATTCTTGATCTATAAAGTTCTATAAAGTTATCATCGACATCAGCAATAATTTTGATTCCTTTAGGAATAAGGGTAACAGGTTGGATATATCTAGAAAAAACAAATTGATACTTCTTCTCTTTGTGTAGCTGATAAATGTAGTTTGTAATCTCTTTATCTTTAAAAAAAAGCCTTCCTAACTTTTTACATATTTCTTGCCAATTAGATCGGCTTGAATTGATTTTTAGAAATATGGTATCCTTATTTTCATTGTGATTTATGGCAAGCTGATAATCTGTTTCTTGATCAATGATCAAATAATCCACTTGATATTGCTGTTCTAAGGCTTTCAATAAGGCAAGAGAGCGTTGCTTTTTACCATCATGGGGTGGATAGGGTCCTGAAAAAGATAGAAATAAAACAGAATTCTCCATCAGTATTTGACTCTGTTTATTAAGGCACCTAATAACCTCCCATATTTCAAATGATTGTGCTTTTTCAATTGAGGCTCAAAAACCACTTGTAGGGCGTTTTTTATTTGCTGTTCTGAAAATCCTATCATTTCGAAAAACAACTTGAAATTTGGGAGTTTATGATTTAATAAATTTTGAATTTGGTTTTTACCAAGAAAATATCTAAAAGTCAATTGAGAATTCAATCCAGCAAAATCTTTTGTTTCAAAATTCCATTTCCACTTTGCCTGCTCTTCTTGGTAAAATATCAGCGCTTCTTCAACTTTTCCTTGATGGAGAAGTATTCCTAAGCATTTGATAAAATGACTTTTAATCATTGGAGTAATCTCCAAATCCAAATCTTGATTTGCATTCGATTCAGAATGAATTCTGTAATCTGTTCTAACAGCTCTTTGCGTTACCGAACTCAATGAAAAGTACATGACTTTAGCATTTCTACTCATACTCCCACTCACATATCTATATCTTGCAAGAAGATTAGGAATTGTTTTGATTTGAGTACCTGATTTGGTAACACGGAGCCATAAGTCCCAATCTTCGCAGCTTTTGAGTTGCTCGTCAAATCCTCCAATCTGTTGAATCATTTCTCTTTTGAGAAAATGGGCAACAGGTGGCGCCTGATTTCCTCGTATAAAGTCAATAGCATGCAATTGTTTTTCAGAGAAAGTATGTTGGTGAAAATCTTGTTGATCAAAATAAGTGTAGGAACTGATCCAAAGTGATGTTTTTAAATCTTCTCGTGATTTTTGATAGATTACTTGATAGGCTGTAGGAAAAATCAAATCATCGGCATCTAAAAAATGTAGAAATTCACCGGTAGCTTGCCTAATCCCTGCATTTCTAGCAGCAGATAAGCCTTTATTTTCTTGATGGATAAGCTTTATTCTAGTATCTGATTCAGCGTACTTTTGAGCAATTTCGAGAGTATTATCAGTACTTCCATCATCTACAATAATTAATTCCCAATCTTGAAAGGTCTGAGCCTGCACAGAATCGATAGCTGCTTCTAAGTAGAGAGCTTGGTTATAACAGGGACAGATTGTGCTTAAAAAAGTCATTTTAACTTTTAAAACCTATGACCAATTCTCCTGATTGACTGACTTGAAAACCAGCATCTCGGAGATATTGAATGATGAATTTTTCAAATTCTAAAGAATGAGGTTCGATCGATATACAGGTCACTTTAACCAAAACTTGACTGATTTGTGAATCTTGATAAAAAATTTGTTCTTCAGCACCTTCAATATCTATTTTAAGGTAGTCTAAAGTCTCCAGTTTAAAGTGTTGCATGACATCAGTAAGCGATGTACTTTCGACTGCTCCATTTGATTCTTCTTCAATCTCCACCATGTGAATTCCCCAAGCACCATCACCCTCCTTCTCTTCAAGATAGCCTTTTTGAAACCAAAGCGCTTTTTGCAGGATTTGATAATTGGCATATCCCAAATTCTTATAAATCATTGAAACATTTTCCTTATTGGGTTCAATACATAAAATTTTAACTGAAGGAAAGTTTAGCCTTATAAACATGCTACTAAGCCCAATATTCGCCCCCGCATCTATCATCACTTTAGGTGTAATTCCAGAAGCAGTAAAAAGCTTAACAATAGGATCTAATTCTCGGTCTAGAATGATCTGTTTAAAAACCAAGATATCTGTAGACATCCATCTTAAATTCAATTTAACCTTTTGTTCATTAATCTTAGTATCAATGATTAAAATATCATTTTGAATATGAAACTTTTCTTTGTTCTTGAATAAATATTCTAAAAGTTCTAAAGTTATTTTAGCTGTTCTTGAGACTTTAACATTGAGTTTTAGCTGAATATAAATCCAGAAAAAGCGGAAAAAATAAGTGAAGGAAATATTTCTAAAATAATAAAACCACTTTTTCATCGCTCTTTTCTTTTGAAGATGAGGCTGTAAAAGTACACCTTCAATTTTAGCCAAAACTTAGAAAAAAATAGCTTGCGCTGATTTGATTTTTTGTATTCTTCACCGTATTTGATGCTATTCGTAATATAGAATTTTAAGGCCGCTATAAATTTAAACTCATTGAGAAGGCTCATTTCATTTTTCCAGCTGTGATTCCAAAGATGAACTGCAACGGAATCCTTGGTCAGGTAAGTCCTATAATCTTCTTCTTTTTTATCTAAAGGTAAAGGATAAAAAACATCTGAGGCATATATTTTCACACTCTGATTCTTCAATAAAAAATGATCAAATACTTCAGGAATAGTTATCGGATTATGAAAATCAAACTCTAACTTCTTATAATAATCTAACAATTCTTTGACTATTTGATTACCAATCTTTGAACCTAAAATGGCTGCATTTAAAGCTCCTTTTTTATATTCTCCAGTAAATAAATCGTGACTTAAAAAAGAATTAAGTGAACCGACTATTAGCATATCTGTATCCAAATAAACCCCTCCCTCTTGCTGCAAAGCATAGAGTCTAGCTACATCAGAAACAAATGCATACTTTCCTAAACTATATGCTTCCCTGGTAAACTCAGAATAATTGATATTAAAATTATCCTCGTTCCATAATTTGATTTGATAATCAGGACAATACTTTTCCCATGAAGCCATACACTTCAATTCTAAAGCTGATGGATTTGCAGAACCGAACCAGCAGTAGTGGATGATTTTCGGGATCATTTAAATATGGGTTTGATAGAATGATGAACAGCATAAGAATCTTCTTTCCCTTTAAAAAATTGATATTCCGCTTTCTTAAATAGTTGTTCTAACTCTTTTATGTCACCTTTTTTTAAATTGATCGATTCAAATTTGATCAATTTAACATGGAACTTATTGAAATCGATCATTTTAATTATTTCTGCATCATATCCTTCAGTATCGATTTGTAGATAATCCACCTTATAATAGGATGGATAAGTTTCTAAAATTCCCATAAAAGGAATACTTTGGACTTCTAATATTTCAATATCTGAATCTTCTATATTAAACTTCAATAAGTGCTCTTTTGAAAATGAACCAATACCTCTTCCCCATTCAGGTAATTTAACCAGTCCATACTCATTTAATTGAAAAAGTTTTACCATTGACCTTTCTTTATACAATGCAAGATTTAAAAATATGATGTTGTTAAAGCTTGATAAGTTTGATTTTAATAATTGATAGTATTTAGGTGAGGGTTCAACCAATATGCCAGAAGTTTTATTGGGGTTTAAATGCTTAAATAAATCATCAAAACTCAATCCATCATTAGCACCTATTAAAATGAGTCTAAATTCCTTATCAATAATCAATTTTTGAAGAGTTTTTTCAAAACTAAACCTTATCCGTTTTTTAATTAAGTTTAGTGTTATCAAATACTTTTGTACTACAAATGGTAAGCTATTAAAGGCCTTAATAAATAGATTTTTAGCTAACTTCATAAAAAACATCAGTTAAAGCTATTTGATTTAAGTTTATATCCAACGCATGCCCTGATCCCAAGTAATCAATTGTTCTTACTTTAATCGTGGCAGCATTCTGTATAACTTCATATTCATTTCCCAAATATCCAAAGTACAAATAGACACTAAGTTTTTCATTTTTATAAATGGGAAATTTTGGAATTGTCATTGAAATATTGCCTTTAGTCTTCCTTAAAATGACTTCCTTCTTAAAGTTTTTATTATTAAATGCCATCAGACCCCGTCCCTGTTGGTCAAAAAGACCAAATCCAACTTCCATTGGCGTAATTAAATGTATCTCATTTACATTATAGGAAAGATTAATTGTGAATGATTGATTGGAAAAAACTTCAGCTGATAATTTACTGTCAGCAAAGATTTCTATTTTTTGAATTCCTAAATCTTTCCATTTTTTTTCTGGGTGAAACCGTAGGTCTTTCGATGCATCAATAGAACCAAACATATCTCCATAGTATTGATCTATAACATCAAAAGAACTCCCAATATATTGAACTTTACCTTTTTCTAATAATAATGACCTAGGACATAAATTCTTTACTGCTTCCAAATTATGAGTCACAAACAACACTGTTCTCCCTTGATTTTTACTTACATCCTCCATCTTCCCAAGGCATTTCTGCTGAAATTCATAATCCCCTACAGCAAGCACTTCATCTATAATTAAAATCTCAGGATCAAGATGTGCTGCTACGGAAAAACCAAGGCGAACTTTCATACCAGAGGAATAAAACTTAACGGGAGTATCTATAAACTTTTCTACTCCTGAGAAATCGATGATTTCATCAAGTTTGCTGTCAATCTCTCTTCTTGTCATTCCTAGAATGGTGCCATTCATATAGATGTTCTCACGGCCAGAGAGTTCAGGATGGAATCCAGTGCCTACTTCTAGCAATGAAGCTACGCGACCATGGATTTCTATTCTTCCCGAAGTGGGTTCAGTGATTTGAGAAAGGATTTTGAGCAAGGTAGATTTCCCTGCTCCGTTTTTACCAATAATGCCTAGAACTTCTCCTTGCTGTACTTCGAAGTTAATGTCCTTGAGTGCCCAAAAAACTGATTCGTCTTCAGTACCGAACATGCTGAGTTCTCTTAATCGCTTGTAGTTCCTATAGGGAGCGGTAAGGATATTTTTAAACTGCCGGACCAAGGTGTCAGCCTGCTGTTCTTTGAGGCCAAGTCGATAGCGTTTGGAGAGGTTACTTACTTTAATAATGTTCTTAGTCACTTGTAAATAATTAAATCTGATTCTATTTCTAAAATTCGGAAACTTGAATATTTAGATATAAGTTCTTGTTTTTCTTGTGAATCAAATATGACAAGAATGCTGTTTTTTGTCAGTAAATCTGACATCATTTTTTCTTTTTCTATTTTTAACTGAACCTCAGATTTTTCTCTAAACTTACCTCTTGTAAATTCAATCTTCCCGGGAAACTTACTTACAAAATCATATCCCATAACAGGAGTTAAATATCTTTGATTGTTAGTGTAAACCATTATTGGCGAAATATTTCTTTCTTGCATTAGGTTCTTCAAAACAACCAAACTCTTTTTATTTTTAAATATTTCTATATTGACAAAGGAGTCCATTGGTGCCCTTTGTATCCAATCAGTGAAGCCTATAAAAGTTCTTGCAATGTTAAGTGTCAAAAAAATTAGCAAAATTTTCCTACTTAAAAACGGAGAACTTTTGAATAAAAATAAAAAAGAAATTGTTAAAAAAATATAAGCAGGAAACATAGTTCTTTGATTTATTTCTGTATGATTTGTGAAATGAGAAAAACACATGTATCCAATTAGATACAGTAGAAAAAATGAATAAAAAATTAAAGTGCTAGAATTTTTATATCTCAACAACAAAAATAAACCAATACCTAGAATTAAAATCACACCAATAACATTTAATATTTCAGTTGCATAATTTCTATATAGATTTGAAAGAAAGTATTCAATAAATACTTTACCTGCATCCTGAATATTAACCAATAAGGTTTCGCTAGAAATATTACCCTGCCAAAAAACAAACTCTCTATTTATCTCTAAGTGCTTTATAACTTGGCCCTTATTAATATGTTTGAATAAGATGAATGACGCCGAAATAATAGTGATTGGGAGTAAACTGAATAAAATTTTGCTTTTCAAATTTCTTTGAACCAATGGTAAGAGCACCAAAAAAGGAAGAAAAATTAGTCCGTTATATTTTACCCAAACTGACATAGAAGCGAGAGCGCATATCAAAATAAATCTCTTCCATGATATATTTTCTATCCAAAGTAGGATATGATATGCAATTAATATTGATAATATATAAAATATTGTGTCAGCATGGGCGAAGTAAATTACTTTAATTGACCACCAAAGGTTGGTAACAAATATCGCAATTAATAAATATAAGTACCATTTTGCTTTTTTATTGAAAATCACTTGAACAATCCGAAACCATAAAAAAACGGAGCTTAAAAAGACAAAAAATGCTATTAAAGCTGCTACTTTTTCATAAGTCAAATTAGATATTTTTGTTATACTTCCAACAAGAAAAGGATATCCAGGTGAATATGAGCTAGAGTATGGGAATATACCTTCTTTAACTCGATTTGCCAAATCGAAATAAGATAATGTATCTGATGTTATTATTGGACCCCATTTTAAAAAAGTTAAAAAACTTAATAATAAAAGAGTAAAACATAAAAAGTAAATTAATAAAAAATAATTTTTATAGATAGAATTTTGCAAAGTATTTAATTTTTTTTTAAAAAAATGCATAGAATAAAATAATTGATTAAATAAAACTTCTTTTAGTTGTCTTTATAACTTCTAAATACTCAAATCCATTTTTAATTTCTGGCTCCAAGATATTGCCTTCAGCCCATTCATTCCATGACTTGATAAAAACAATCTTTTTGTCATTATCGATATTCTTATTGGCTTGATTGATGCAAGCTTGTAAATGTTTTTTAAAAGCTTGCGGAGAACAATCCGTATATACTGTTCCATTTTCCATTGTCCTAGGTGTATTGTCCCAGTTTGGAATAGCTAATGGAAAAAAATCAGCTAGATAGCTTTCTTTAAAATCTTCCAAACAATTCCTAATTATTGAAAAAGGGATCCTTTTGGGCCATTTGAACATCTTTCTGATTATCGGATTACTAAAACCGTATCGGTATATCAGCCCTTTTAAGTTCTTTTTATGGTACTTATTGATATTGAGTAAATTTTGGTTTACGATACCATTAATTTTAAATTGATTTGGTTCGAAACTATTACTTGATTTCACTGCAATCCAATAAATGCCTTGCAATCCTTCCTCTTTGGCCAGTGTGTCGAAAGTGTTTTTATAAACATCCCAATCAGGAATCGATTCAGGAACATAAACTTGATAAACTGGCTTGCCATCAATCTTCAAACTTCTTGAATCTTTGAAGAAAGGAAGTAGAAAATAAAAATGTTTTTGATAGTCTTCTATACCTAAATAAAACTGTTCTTGAAGCAGTTGCTTGTTTGAAGCTCCATGCCATGTCCCTTTCCAAGACTCATTCGCCCAGCAAATGCAGAATTCAATATCTATAGATTTATCATTTAGGAAATTCAGTAACGGCTTTTCTAAAAGTGTTTTCTCATTACCAAACCAATAATGGTAAAATACAAATCCATCTACACCATAATTTCTTGCCATTTTAGCTTGTTGATGCATTATGTCTGTTTTTACCAGATCATAGTATCCAAGCTCAGCTGGAAAGATTGGTTGATGATGTCCAATAAATAATGGTTTTGCTTTTTTTACATTTGTCCATTCAGTAAACCCTTCACCCCACCATTCATCATTTTCTGGTATTTGATGAAACTGAGGAAGGTAATATGAAAAAAACTTTACTCTATTTTCCATGCTCTAAGGACACCCTTTCTAAAATATGGTTTTCTGATTTTTTTATCATGATAAAATAGCATGTATCCAGATGAAAATTCAGTTATAAATCCAAGTTCTTCAAAGAAAAATTTAAATTCTTTGGCATCATTGTCTTTGTGATAGGTACAGATGGCTACTTTAATTCTTTTCGATTCTTTTAATAAATCAATCATTCCATTTAAGACTTGACGTTCTTCTCCATCTACATCAATTTTTATAAATAGACTTTCATTTTTAATTTCATCTATATCATCTAATGCAATACTTGTACCTGATGATTTCGCAGAAACAAATTTGTTTATGATATGAACTTTATTTTGATAAGGTTCAAAAGTATATTGGAGTGGTTCTATCCATTTGATGTTGGACTCAAACAAATAAACTCTTTTTGCTAAATCAATATTCATTAAAGAAAAGTTAGCTTCAGCAACACCTAAATCAATTATTGTGTCATTAATTTCTACTTTAAAGTTTTCTGTACAGTATAAATGAGGAGAATCTAAATCTTGTTCGGCTAGAAGAGAATTGAAATAATGTGATAGTTGTTGGTCAGTTTTTCCACTTTGAAAAAAGAGTTCTTTTCCAAAAAAATCAACAAAAGGAAATTCTAAATTTCTATTTACTTCGATAAGATTGTGCTTATATTTTTTCTCAAAATCATAAGGAAATATAACTAATCCATTTGTTTTGATATATTCTATTTCATTCTCAAATTGACTTTTCCCGAACTCAGTTTTACCGAATTGTATGATTTTTTTCAACAATAAATATCTCCAAAAATCTCTTCTGAAGTAATAAAACCAAATTCTGAAGTTTTTGATAAATGTCATTTTAAAATCTGTTTTTTTATAAAAACATACCTCTCTAAATCAAATTCTTTTTAAAAATCCTTTTGGATTAAAAGTTGTGTCTTTTCCAAAGAAGTTTTCCCAAGAATTATCTATTTTGAAATTTTTATTTTTCTCAATAAACACTTCAATTGCCCTTACTGGCCCTCCATCAAAGCTTTTAGACCAACCCATAGAACTTAAAATTCCATCTTCTACAATTAAATAGGAGTCTTTGGTCACTAATGGAGCAAATTTATTAATAGCATCTAGTGTATTCTTGTAATGATGTGAGCTATCCTCAATTACTAAAACAGTCTTAAAACCCTTCGCTAGATCAAGGTCATAATTCTCCCATCCATTAAAAAAAAGATTTATTCTTTTATGTTCTTTCACAACTTCTGGACACTTATCTTCAATGTCAATTGAATGAATTTCACCAACTCCATTTATTTCTAAAAGATCTGCAAGATATAAAGTACTCCCACCTTCATTTGTACCAATTTCAATGATAAGATCTGGCTTAACTTGATTGATTATCATTTGATAAGTGATATAGTCAAAAGGACATTTGATACACAACACACCTCTATACGTTATATTGTGATGTCCATTATAGATATCTTTTAGGCTATAAGAAATCTCTTTTTTGAAGACTTTTTTAATCTTTTTTAAAATCATAAATTTTGGCTTTAAATACATCTTGAATAAACAATATTTGATATACTAAAAAAACAAATACTGTTTTAAATGAAATGAAATTTTTATTTATTGTTAAGAAGCTATGATATGAATTTTTAACTTTAAAAGCATAGTCCTTTCCAAATTTTCGAAGGTTGTTTAAAAACAGGTGAAAACTCTTTTCTTCTAATTCTTTATTAATGCTAAAACTAGTTGAATCTTTAATAAATGAAGATTTAGCTTGAATGGTATTTTCTAACCAAGAGGACTTCGGTTGGCCTGTGGAGAAATGTTCAATTAAAATGTCTGGTATAAAATAATTATTAAATGAATTTGATACTCTTAAAGTTAGGGATGTATCATAGCCATGAAAACCCTTTAAATTCTCGTCAAACCTAAACTGAGTAAAAACTTCTTTCAATATGACCAAAAATACCCCATCAAGTACATAAACTTTTTCTGAAATATTATTTGAATGTTTTCTGTGAATTCCTTTTCCTACTTCTGTATCATTTCTGTTTTCTAGAATGTTCATCCTGATATACAATTTATCTGGAAGATACCAATCAGAAGGAGCTATTGGAAGATAAGTACTTCCAGCTATTCCTAAAACGCCTGGATTCTCTAGATTTTTAAAGTGGCTTATCAATATTTTTCCCCAATCAACGGTATGAAAAACTATATCCTCGTGAACAAAAACCAATATTTCAAATTTAGCTCGGCTTGCTCCATTGTTGTAAGCCTGTGCAATTGAAAGCTTTTCTACGGTGTTATCAATCTTAATTATTTCATATTCCAATCCAATTGTACTTTTAATAGAATTTGAAAGCGTCTTGAATAAGTCAGAATTAATTGAACAAACAATAATTGAGATCATTTGATTTGAAGAGAAGCTAGACTTTAAAGTAATAGAAATTAGGCTAACAAGGCATATAATAAAAGCTCCTTAGGACTCTTAAAACTTTTGGTTGTTTTTTTTAGAGTTGTCGTAGTTTTTAGGTTATTGTGGAACGGTTGAAATGTTTACTAATAATTGAACCATGAAAACCATGACAACAGTAAATTCAATGAATAGACAAAGCCGACAACATTTAACTTAACTCATAAAACAAAGGCAACCTAAGCAAACAATCCGAGTACCGATCTGCATGGGGTAGCTCTCTAGCGTCTATTCCTTGGTACTTTTGGATAAAGTCACTGCGGTGTAGGGACTGATAGTGGAAGACAGTAAAGATGCCTGCTGTTTTCATTTGATTGATAAAGACTGTTCTATGGGACAGTTGCTCGAAGATCAGGTAGAAGAGGTGTGCATTGGGAGAGCTGTCTTTTTTACAGACCTGATAATTGCCTGTGAGTTGGGCTTCTTCTATCCCTGTAGTGAATTTTTTCAGATACTTTTCACTTAGCACTGTTGGTTGCCGCGCATCGTCTGAAAAGAAACCTTGATAATCCTGCCAAATGGCTTGTCGCTTGGCTTGGATGTCTTGGAGGTTTTCTAGTTGCGCCCATAAGAAAGCGGCTTGTAGTTCCGAGGGCAGGAAGCTGCTGCCCATATCTACCCACCCGTATTTATTCACCTCTCCACGAAAAAATGCGGCTCTATCGGTTCCTTTTTCCCAAATGATTTCTGCCCTTTTGATGTACTCGAGCTCATTGATCACCAGCATCCCTCCTTCCCCGCATTGGATATTCTTGGTTTCATGGAAACTAAAAGTGGCTAAATGTCCCCAGGCTCCCAAATATTTTCCCTGGTATTCCTGATCTATGGCTTGGGCAGCGTCTTCTACTACTTTCAGTCCATACTGATGGGCTAAATCAATGATCTTGTCCATTTCAACCGGATATCCGGCATAATGCACGGCTACAATTGCTTTGGTTTTGGGAGTGATCAGTTCCTCTACAAGACTTTCATCCATTCCCGGATGATCTGTTCTGCTATCCACAAAGACACATTTGGCACCCCGAAGCACAAAAGCATTGGCCGTGGAGACGAAGGTAAAGCTGGGAAGAATCACTTCATCTCCGGGCTGAATATCGAGTAGGATAGCTGCCATTTCCAAGGCATCTGTGCAGGAAGTAGTCAGGAGACACTTCAAAAACCCATAGCGTTCTTCAAAAAACTCTTGGCATTTCTGCGTGTAGTAACCGTTTCCTGAAATCTTCCCCCTTTGGATGGCATCCTGAATGTAGACCAGTTCTTTGCCGGTTTGAAAGGGTTTGTTGAAGGGGATTTGGTAGGTCACAGGTGGCAGATTGATAAGTCTGAAATTTGATTGTGAAGTCTGAAAAGAAGTTATTGGTTATTGAGTTATTGGTTATTGAGTTATTGGTTATTGGTTATTGAGTTATTAGTTATTGAAATCGAATAGCCTCTTTAATTTCTTGCTTCTCGCTTCTCGTCTCTCGGCTCCTAGTTCAAGGTTCAGTGTTCATTGTTTAAGCACGCTTCGATTTCTGTTGTGTAATAGAGTAACTGGGTAATCGAGTAATTAAGCTGTCTCGTTTCTCGGTTCTAGTGTCTCGCTTCTCGTCTCTCGGCTCCTAGTTCAAGGTTC
>NZ_VLOG01000014.1 GCF_007655305.1 Algoriphagus algorifonticola | reverse complement strand
TTTTTAAAGCGAAATTAAGATTTCAAAATCTGGTTCCCCTGTGACTTCTGTGGTTAAAAAAAGGTCAATTGATGCTTGACCCTTCGTTTTGAAGATAATGATCAAAATCCCCCTAACCCCCTTTGAATTAAAGACTTTTTCTCAATGAAGCTTTTTCTCAAAGGGGGAATTGACCCGTGCCTGAATTTCATGTTGATATTTTTAGTAGATGATTTTTTCTAATTCAGAGATAGATTAGCATTATGAATGCTTCAATAAACGTTTTCCCGGCGGTAATTTCTATTCTGCCCGTAAATCGTACTTCGGAAATCAAAAATCCATTTCCTCTGTGACCTCTGTGGTTAAAAACCAAAACGATGACCCAAAATCAGTTTTAAAACGAATAACTAACCTTCGAGCCTTTTTCGGGATCGAGCACTATTTGGGCAAATGCCCCGATTTCCTGCTGCAATTCTTCCACATGGCTGATGATGCCGACAATTCTATTTTCATGTCTTAGTGACTTCAGCGTTTCAAACACCACCCGAAGGGAAGTTCTATCCAATGCTCCAAATCCCTCATCTAAGAAAAAGAAGCTTTGATCTGCTTGATTCAGAGCCTTTACTTTTTCGGCCAAAGCTAAAGCCAGACACAAGGAAGCCTGAAAAGTCTGTCCACCGGAAAGAGTTTTGAGTAAACGCCTTTTCCCTCCATTGAGATAATCTACCACCCAGAAGGTATTGTTTTCGTCAATCTCCAAACTCAGACTGTTTTTGCTGAGCTTCATAAATCGCTGATTGGCAGTATGACACAACTCCTTCAGATAGATTGAACTCACATATTTCACAAACCCACTTCCTTTGAATAATCCTTCCAATTCCTTCAGGTATGCGGCTCTTTTTTCCAGCTTCGCATGCTCCAACTCCAGCTTCTTCTTCTCCTGGATTTTCACAGAGATGGTTTTGATCTCTTCCCTGATTAAAGTCAAGGTTTGCTGAATTTCTTCCTCTTTAGATTTTTTTAGCTGTAACTCCGCATTTAATTGGAGGAACTCTTCTTCTTTAAAGTTCTTCAACTCTTTGATTTGCTCCAGTTCCAGAATTCTGGATTCGACCAAAGCCATTTGCTGATCAAACTGCTGAATCTGCTTTGCTACTTTCTCAGCATCCAGTGAATGCTCATAGAGGCGAATTAATTCTTCTTCATTTTCAAAGCCATGCTGTTTTTTGGCTTCCTTATACTCCGTTTCTAATTTTTCAATTTTTGAAAGACTGGCCTTCCATAGATTTTGAAAATTGACGAAATCAGCCTCATTTTTTGCCTGCTTTTCTCGTACTTCCTGTATCCGCTTCTGCTTTCCCTCGTATTCCAATGCTGCATTTTCAATATCTCTTTCTACTTTGGCAATCATCTGCCGGATATCAGTTTCTTCTTTCTCGAAAAAGGGTTTGCAAAAGGTTGGGTCTTTGATTTCCTCTTTTTTAGTCAAAATACTAGCCAGCAAGCCCTCATATTTGATTTGGGCTTGTTGAAATTCCTGTTGGGCCTTTTCCAGCTTAGCTCTGTTATCCTGCCATTTCTTTCTGGATTCTTGCAGGTGTACCAAAAGCTTTTCCCTGGCTTGACTACTGGCCGCCAATCCTTCAATTCGACTTTTCACCTCATCAATAGTCTGAATAGCATGTTTTTCCAAGCTGCTTTTTAACGTCTCCAGTTTTTGACGAACCTGTGCAATTTCCCTGGATCTCACTTTAATATTATTTTGGTGATTTTCGAGATACAACTGCTCCTCTTTTCTTTGCTGTATGATCAAGAGTATTTTCTCGGATTCTTCCTTGGCGGATTTTAACTCTTGCTCTTTTTCGCGAAGCTGCAATTCCTGCTTTTCACTTTCCAAAGGATTGGGATGCTCTTTGGATCCACATAATGGACAGGGTTGCCCATCTAGCAAAAGATGTGTGTGGGCATTTAAACCTAGGTTTTTCATCAATTGCTCCCTGGAATCTTCAATTTGCCGGATGGCTTTCCTTTGATAATCCAACCAGGCATCGGGATTTGGGTAGTTTGCGGGAATTTTATGCTGGAGGTCTTCCAATTTCCGAAGGACTTGCTTCTCCTCTTTTTGAAAATTGGTGAGAATTTCTGTCAAAGTAGCTTCTTGCTCCTCCAGATCTTTCCAGCTTTGAAGTGAGGTTTTTAACTCTGAAAGTAAGTTGGTATCAGGATTTGCATGTTGGGCAGCTTGAGCTTCTAATTCTTCCTGGTTTTTTTCCAGCGCAGATTGCTCATTTTTCAAAGACTGAATGCTGGGTTCTAAATTTTGAATTTTCTGTTTAGCATCTGCCAAATTTTGATGAAGACTTTTCAGCTCAATCACTTTTTTCAAATCCCGTACTTTACTCTCTCTTTCGGGCCTTTGCTGATTTTTTACTTTTAATTCCTGCTCTTCTCGAATGAGTTGGTCTATCGTTTCTTTGAAAGTCTTTTTAAAGCCCTCGCTTTCATTCATACTGACCTGAAATTTCTCAGAATCAGCTTTGGTTTCTTTGAGTTGGTTCCAAATCGGTCTCAAGTATGTTTTAGCAAGGATAAATTCCTTGTGAAGCTGTCTCTTTTCTTCAATTTCAGGTTTTTGCTGGATCAATTCCTGCTTCCGTTCTCCAAACTTTTTCCATTCACTGAATTTTTCCTGCAGCTTTTCCCGCTCTTTTACCTGCTTGGATAAAAAATCTACCTGAGCAGAAGCTTCTTTCAGTTGAGTTTGTATCTGCTGTAACTGGCTATTTTTCTCTTCCAGCAATTCCTCTTGAAAGCCTTCCAGGTTTTGTAATTGAGTATCAATCCGGATTTTTTCATCTTTCACTTTTCTGAAGAGGACGGCAGTTTTCCCGGACAGGTCAAATCGCTCCAATCCGAAGAGTTCTTTCATCATTTCGGCTCGAGGGCCTGGAGTCAGGTCAATAAACTCCCGGAATTTTCCCTGTGGAATAATGACGGTCTGCTTAAAATGCTCCTTTTTCATCCCAACGAGTCGCTCAGGTTCAGATTCTATAGGAATCCACTCTCCCTGAATTCTTTCATAAAAAGTATGCTCTGCAGGGTCTACTTTTTCAGGGTCTTTGCTGTTCCTTTTGGCTGCATATCGGGCAAGAAAGGTTTGCTGATTATTCTTCCCTCCTAGAAATTCAAAGTTGATTACTAACTGATTGCTTTGAAGGTTGAGCATAGAGCCTTTCTCCCCTCTATCAGACAATCGCTCTGTGCTACCATAAAGGGCCAATAAAATACCCTCCAGAATGGAAGATTTGCCACTGCCTACTGCTCCGAAAATACCGAATAATCCAGCCCCGGTGAGCTGATTGAAATGGATAGTTTGTGGCTCCTTGTAAGAATATAGACCTTGGATTTCTAGTTTTACCGGAATCATGAATTTTCTTCTGTTGAGATGATTTCTTTAAAAATTTCCATGAGCTCTTCATTGGCTTTCAGTCCCTTGCTGTTTTGATAATATAGTTGAAATAAGGCCAACATATCTTTCTCCAAGTCCTCCGCCTTGAGACTGAGATCCTCTTGTGCTCTTGGGTTCTTGATTTGGGGAATCAGATTGACTATTCCGTCATGTGCTTTTAAAAGTGCTTTTCGGGTGCTGGCATCGATGGATTGTTCGGTTACGTAGGTTAGCTCCACAAAGCAATAAGGGTGCTTTTCCAGCCAAAGTAAGGCTTCTTGCAGTTGTTCAAATTTGACCCGATAAAGTGGGCGGCCTTTTTTCAATTCAATAGGGGTGTAGCTAACCGGTTTGCCAGCTTCCACCTCAATAATTACCACCTTTTTTTCCTGATCTGCTTCTGAAAAAGAGTAGGCCAATGGAGAACTAGCATAGACCACAGGACAAGGCTTTTGGCTGACTGCATGATAGCGGTGCAAGTGCCCTAAAGCGGCATATTGCATTTGGGGAGGTATTTGTTGGGTGAATAATGCCTGCGTGCCTCCTACGTGCAAAATGGGACGCTCTGATTCGGGCTCAGCATTGGTAGGAATAGGCTGACCCTCTTGGATGAAAAAGAAGTGACCCATGAATAAATTGATTCCATTTTCATCACAGTAGCGATCTGCAAGATTGCTCCATTTTTCGCTTAGGATAGCTCTGAACTCCTGCTCTCTATCGCCTTCTCCCAAGTAGGTTTTGAGGCTGAGTTCAGTTGCGTAAGGAGCCAAAATCAATCTGATTGGGCTGGAATGACTTGGGATGGAAAACTCCACAAAGCCAGATTCAGAATGTAGAATTTCGAGTCCAGATTCGATTTTTCCTTTTGGAATGACTGAATCCAAGCGGCTGTAAAAAAATATACCCATTTCCCGGGCTAGCGGGTCAGGAGCTTCTATAAATTGATTGCTGTCATGATTTCCGGAAATGGCAAAAATGGGTCTTTGGCCATTGTTGGAAAGTTTGCGGAGACTTTTGTACAGCAATTCTACCGCCTCATGAGATGGATTAAAGGAGTCGAAAATATCACCGGCAAGCAAAACCAAATCAACTTTTTCCTGATCAGCGATTTGGATGATTTCATCCAATACCAATTTCTGTTCTTCTATCCGGGTGTATTCTTGTAGTCGTTTCCCTAAGTGCCAATCAGCGGTATGGAGTATTTTTAGCATTTTTCTGAGTTTCCGGGTTGCTTGACAGAAGAGTGATATAAAAGTAGGGCTAGTGAATCCTATCTTATTTTCTCCTGAGAAAGAATTATTACTAAGATAACCCAAGGGAAGTCTTAGTCCAAGTTGGGAAATCTAATTGACAATAATTGGCACTTTTGTTGAACATGCAGGCGAATTGATAAATTTGGATATGCGCTATTGGGTGGTTTTACTTTTAAGCATAGGGCTAAGCTATTCTGCTTGGGCACAATCACCGGATCCGGTTAGAATTCAGACGGGTTGGGCGAGTTTTTATGGCAAGAAGTTTCACTTGCGCAAAACTGCCAATGGAGAGATTTTCCATATGGATAGTTTGACTGCAGCCCATAAATACTTGCCATTTGGAACTTGGGTAAAAGTAACCCGTGTGGATACCCGGGACAGCGTATGGGTTCGGATCAATGACCGCCTTCCCAAGACCTCCAAGAGGATTATCGATTTATCCCGAAGTGCAGCTACTGAGCTGAATATGCGGGAGGATGGAATAGCCGAAGTAACTGTGCAGGTGTCTTCCATCGAAGAAATGAATCGTTTATTTCATCACTTTGACGGAGAGGCTCCCGGGACTTTGCGATTGAGGTGGTATGAGGAAGCCATCCATGTACCGGAGCGGACCATAGACTGGATCTGGAACCTGGTAGGTAAGTGGTTGAAGTAGAGGAGGTAGTGTAATTTAGTTATTTTCTTTAAACTAAGATCATAAATTTTTCTTATTGAAAATCAATTAGTTAGGAGATGTAGAGAGAAATATTTAATACTAAGTCTTGCGTTTTTTTTTTTTTGATTTAGCTTGGAAACGAAAGATCAAGGTATCGGCCGATCAGGGTATTTTTCACAACCGGTTATCGAGTTCTGCCGCATCCTAGAACTCACAAACGATTAAATTCTTTTAAAATGAAAAAAATAATTTTCAAACTTGGAGTTTTGAGCCTGATTATATTTAGTGCTTTTTTCGTAAATGTTTCGGAGGTGGAAGCACAAAGTGATTGTACCCCAAATGGTTGTTGGAAAACAATTACCTCAAGGGCAGGGTGGCCTGCAATGTATTGTGGTACATGTACCTATATTGATAATAGTAGGGGAGTCGGATCTGACACGGGTATCTGCTACCAATGTCCACAAAAGGGAGGTTAATATGTGTTTGATGACGCATCTTTCTAAAATGATGCCTCATTAATTTTAGAAAAAATATGAATACTAGATTGCTTTATTTATTAATTCTTATCTCGGGAACATGTGGATTAGCCTCATGCAAAAACGATTCTGATGAAAAAGACTTGATTTTAGCCGTTTCTCAATCTTCCAATTTCATGACCTTTGACTCAGTTCATGTAGTCAATAAATTTCCAACTGTCTTCCCCATTGATGAAGGAAGAAGCCTTGATAAAGAACTTATTGGGATGAGGGATTTTAAGATAGAGGATAGTCTTATGATCATTTCAACCAGTTTTAAAAAATTTTGGAGCATCTATCAAATTCCACGGTTCGACTCATTAGGCAAATTTTTGTCCGTGGGGGAGGGTCCTAAAGAATTTAGTTATCCGTCTATGTCTTCAGATAAAGTTTTGTTTCAAAAGGAAGGAAGTAATTTAGAAGCCCTGATTTATGAATTTTCAAAAGGTAGGCTACTCAAATTCAACTTAACTCAATCCCTTGACTTGGGCCAAGATAGTCTTGAGGTAATAGACGATAATTTACCTCCTTTCCTTTTTGATTTTTTAATTTTAGGTTCAAACAATTATTATTTTCGACAGCCTGAAAATCAGGAAACCAAACAAAACCGTTATTTACTTTCAGACGGACAACTGTCCAGTAGCCCTGTACTTGACCAGCTCAATAGGGCTGAAATCTCCAATGGGATGTTGAATATGTCTTTGATGGCTTCTATGACAAGACTTAGTCCCCGCAAGGATAAGATTTTAGAAATGTATTTTAGACTAAATTACTTCAACTTATACTCGCTTGATGGCTCTTTGAAAAAAACTATTTCATTGGAATCAACTTTGGATGATCTTAGTCTCTTGGAAAAGTTACCTGAGCTTGAACGAAACTACCGATTTTCAGATGTACGGGTTTACGATGAATTCTTCGCCCTTCTCCACCTAAATGAGTTGGAACAGAATTTTGCAACAGAGAGAAAATCCTATCCGGAAATCCTCATTTTTGATTGGGAAGGAAACCCTATTTCAAAACTGATCTTCAAAGATTTTTTCACTTCATTTGATTTTGATCTAGCCAATCAGAAAGTCTATACTTTTGACAGTCAAACCGATCGATTCAAATATCATGAAGTTCCTCAATTTTGGAACTGATGAGTTGCGATGATGGAGCTATTTTTTGCAAAAAAGACAGGGCCGAAGATTCATTTGATATTTGGAAAATGCCGGGAATGCATATTGAATTGATTGGGCTTTAAAAATAGTTTAAAGAAACTTGCTGTCCAGGATCGTCGATTTTTCGAGTTTATTGGTCTATCCAATTTCTTAAAAAATTAGATTTGGCTTAAGCTCAAATCTTGGAAATTTCTCCAAAGTCGCTCTGGTATTTTCAAAAGATTTTTTTTGCTTTTTTTAACAGAGTATCATCTGATTTTTTTGGTCATTGATGGATAAATTAGTTACTTAGGACTTTAACGATTATCTCGATGAGCAACTACCGTATTATTCTTTTTGCATTTTTTGCAACCCTCCTTTTCTCTTGCAAAGAGGAAGTAGAAAAACAGGAAGAAATTCCCTCTGAATCTTTCAGAAATGAAGTAGCCGCTACTGAAGTAAAGGTGGCCAAAGCTGAAAATAAGAGCTTTGACTATCTCATCAATGCTACCGGAAAATTAGAAGCATCCGCTCAAGTAAAGGCTTTAATCGAGCAACCGGGCTACTTAATAGAGCTGCCAATCCGGGAAGGTCAATCTGTCACCAAAGGGCAAGTGATAGCTAAGTTGGATCCAACAGAAGCGGAAATCCGCCTAGAAAAAGCCCGCATAGCCCTTCGAAACGCCCAAGCTGCCTACCAAAATGACAAATTGGGATTTCAGAAGGATTTTGAGTCAGGAGATGCTGAGAGAATAGCGTATTTAGAAGAACAGTTGAAAGCCCAAAACGGAGTTTTTCTAGCCGAAATTGAGTTGAAAGAGGCTCAGTTGAACCTGGAACGCTGTCAGGTTAAAGCCCCAATCTCGGGTAAAATTGCGGATTTGAAGTTCAAAGAAGGAAGCCTGATCTCCAGTAATGCCGAACTCTGCGAAATTCTAAGTACCAATAGTTTGGTGCTAAAGGTCAAGGTGTTGGAATCAGATATTGCGATGATTTCCCTAAACCAAACAGCGGAAATTTATCCAATTTCCAATACGGGTACCGCGTTAGAGGGAAGGGTAACAGGCATCAATCCCAAAGTAGATGAAAATGGCTTGGTTCAGGTTGCCATTCGATTGATCTCTTCTCAAAACCTCCTGCCTGGGATGAATGCTAGAGCCATCATCCGTGCTCCTCAGTCCAATTCATTGGTGGTGCCAAAAGATGCGGTAGTTTATCGCTCGGGTAGGGCAGTGGTGTTTACCATAGAAAACAACGAGTCCAAGTGGAACTATGTGGAAGTAGGTAAGGATAATGGACAGGAAATAGAGATTTTGGATGGGATTACATCCGGTAGTACTGTCATCACAACTAATAATTTGCAGCTGGCACATCAGGCACCTGTCCAAATAGTAAGCGAATAAGTTATGGTTAGATTTTTACTCGCCCGGCCTATTGCCGTATTCATGACTTTTCTGGCTTTGATGGTTTTTTCCTTCATTGTCTTTCGTACCCTTCCGATTTCTCTACTTCCCCCGATTGATGTTCCCCAGATCGTAGTCAAAGTCAATTATCCCAATGCATCCCCTGAAGCCATCGAACAAAATGTGCTTAGCAAAATCCGGGAGGGGCTAATCACACTCAATGGTTTGGAAGAAATGGACTCCAAGGCAGGGGCGGAAGTAGGGACTATTCGTCTGACTTTTGATTATTCCTCCAAAATGGAATTGGCCTACATTGATGTCAATGAAAAGATTGATAGAATTACCAATGGGCTTCCCGAAGGGTTGGCTAGGCCGGAAGTGATCCGGATCAATACTTCTGATATACCTGTGGCAAGAGTGCAGGTAGTACCTAAAGAAGGGGTGGATGAGATAGAGGTAAGTTTGCTTGCGGAGAATGTGCTGAAAAAAAGAATAGAGCAACTACCGGGTGTGTCATTGGTAGATATCAATGGGAAAAAGGAGCGAATCATTACAGTAGAACCCAAAGAAGATGCACTTCGGGCTTTGGGAATGACCCAGCAAAATATTGTTTCAGCCATACAATCGGGCAATTCTGAGTTGCCGGGAATTTCTGTGAAAGATGGTCAATTCCGATACTATCTCCGATTGGCAACCCGGGTTGATACTCCTACTGATATAGAAAGTCTACCGGTAGCCGCAGCGTCGGGAGCCATTCTTCCTTTGGGACGATTGGCTACGGTCAATTACCAATCCAAAGAAATGCTTGGATACCATCTTTATGGTTCTAAAGAAGCCTTGGTGATCACCGTTCACAAGCAGGCAGCTGCCAAAATGAATGAGTTGATGCCTGAACTGAAAGCCGCTTTGGAGCTCTTCAAAACTGATTATCCTCAAGTAGATTTTGAGCTGACCCAAGACCAATCCAACCTTCTGAATGCGGCTATCTCCAACTTGCAGACTTCTTTGCTATTTGGGGGATTGTTCGCTTTTGGGGTGCTGTTTCTTTTTATGAAAGATTACAGATTGCCCCTAATTATTGGGGTCAGCTTGCCATCTTCTCTACTGATTTCCTTCTTAGTCTTTTACTTCTTTGATATCTCAATCAATATCATATCCCTTTCCGGCTTGGCTTTGGGAATCGGAATGTTGATCGATAATGCCATCATTGTATTGGATAATATTACCCGAAAGCGAGAAGCAGGGCTATCACTTTTTGAAGCCTGTGTGGCTGGAGTGGATGAGGTCATGAGTGCACTGGTTTCTTCTGTCCTGACTACGCTTTCAGTATTCGTGCCGTTGGTTTTCCTGAGCGGAATTTCCGGCGCACTCTTTTTTGATCAGGCAGTGGCCGTAGCAGCCATTTTGTCCGTCTCTTTGGCGGTTGCATTTATTTTATTGCCTATGCTTTATTTTCTCTTTTTCAGCAAAAGTAAAAAGCCGGACGATGGAAAAGAGGGACCTTTCTTTTCTGCAGTATTACGCTTATATGATAGAGGCTACAGCGCAGTGTTTGGGCATAGGAAAATTGTATTGGCAGTATTTGGGTTGTTAATTCCATTGGGTTTAGGAATAGGGTATATCCTTGGGACTACAGGACTTCCTGAAATAGAGAAGGTAGATGCTACGCTTGAAATTGACTGGAATGAGCCTATTTCTGCCTTAGAAAATAGAAATAGAGTAATTGCTCTGATGAAATCAATGGAAGGCAGTTATGAAAAAGCAGAGGCGGATGTAGGAGTAAGGCAGTTTTTGCTATTTGATGGAGAAAACTCCATCCAACAATCCTTGCTTTATTTTCTCTTTTCTTCGGTAGAGGAAAAAAATCGACACTTGCCTAAAATCGATTCTTTTCTGGAAGCCAATTATCCCGGAGCCAATTACACTTTGGGCGATGCTCCCAATGCTTTTGATCAGCTTTTTGCAAGCTCCATGCCCTATTATGAAGTTCGATGGAAGGATCTGGCTCAGAAAAAACCAGTGGAGGAGAAGAAAGTTGATCCCTGGCTGAGTCAATTTCCTACCTCTGAATGGGAAAGAGGACCTGGTTTGCAAAAGGAGGCTTCCGTGGTTTTCACCTTAAAAGCAGATCGTCTGGCGACCTATCAAATTCCTGTTGATCAGGTGCAAGAGCAACTTTCCCGCTTATTTGGAAGCTTTACGATCACTGATATTCGACGCTTTGGAGAAGTTACTCCAATCCGCTTAAAAGAATCCCAAGAGAGATTTGAGGATTTATTGAAAACTACCCGTATTAATCGGTCCGATTCAAGCTCCTATATTTTGGGAGAATTTGTGGATTACCGCTACGATGACCATTATAAATATGTGACGGCTGACAAAGGTGGAATCTATCAATCCGTATTGGTAACGGCAGAAGATCCCCATGCGCTTGCCTCTGACTATATCAAATGGGGAGCAGATAAAAACCTGGGAGTTTCTATGGTAGGGCAATACTTCAAGGACCGGGAGAATATCCGCCAGCTCATCGGAATTTTAGCCATATCTGTATTGCTTCTCTATTTCATTTTGGCAGCACAATTTGAAAGCTTTATTCAGCCTTTGATTGTGGTATTTACCCTTCCCTTGGGTATTGGAGGAGCATTTTTGGTCTTGCTTTTGGCAGGAGCTTCCCTCAATGTGATGTCAGCGATTGGCTTGGTGGTGATGTTGGGGATAATGGTGAATGATGCTATTCTGAAAATAGACACGATTAATCGCCTGCGAAAAGAGTATGTGGAAAGTCCGACTGTTTCTGCTGAAGCTGCCTTGGAAATGGCGCTGCATAAAGCTGGACAAATACGTCTTAAGCCCATTTTGATGACATCCATTACAACGATATTGGCTTTGATTCCCATTATTTTCAGTTCGGGTTTGGGAGCAGACTTGCAAAGGCCTTTGGTGTATTCAGTGATTGGCGGATTGACCATTGGTACCTTGACTGCTTTGTATTTTGTGCCATTGGCCTACTGGTTTTTTGTGTCAAAGAAGAAGTTGAAGGAGGCTTGATATGACCCCATTTCGAGTATTAGTTGCATTTGTTGTTTTGGCTATCATGGGCGTGGCAGTCATTCCGCTGCTCTCTGTGGATTTGAACCCCCGAGAGCGGGAACCTGTCTTGTCTATCTCTTATCAGGTGCCACGCTCTTCTCCTGAAATTGTAGAGAAGCTTGCAACTTCCCCTTTGGAAGGAGGGCTTTCACAACTTTCTGAACTCAAAAAAATCAATTCCATCTCCAATTATAATCAAGGCAGTATCACCTTGAGATTTGATAAAAAAGCGGATATGGAGATGAAAAAATTTGAAGTTTCTTCTTTGATCCGACAGATTTATCCCCAGATGGATTCCCGGGTTTCTTATCCCATAGTCACTCAGAGTGCCCAGTCTAGATCTGATTTTAAGACACCCATTCTGACCTATTCAGTCAATGGACCTTTTGCATCCTTTGAAATCAAAAAAATCACAGAGGATGTCATTAAACCGGCCTTAACCATTTTTGAAGAAGTGGAGGAAGTGACGATCCGAGGAGCAAATGATTTGCAGTTGTATGTCACTTTTGATGTTCAGAAGCTACAGGCTTTTGGTTTTTCACGTGGTCAGCTGACCAGCCAAATCAATCAGGCTTTTGGGAGAAACTTCCCTGGTTCAGTTCTGAATAATCAGGGTGAAACTCTTTTTGTCCAAGTGGACCGCTCTCTGAAAGATTTGAAGCAACTGGAAAATCTCCGCATTGGTCAGGTAAATGGAAAGGAAGTCTTTCTCAGAGATGTAGCCAAACTTACGCTCGAAGAAGAAGAGGCTAATTCCTATTATAGAATTAATGGCAATAATTCCGTGACAGTCTCGATCTTTAATAGGGAGGGAGTAAATAAAGTTCTTTTGGCACAAAATCTAAAACAAGCTATAGAGAACTCTAAAGTATTGTTGCCCGCTGGATTTGAAGTGCGCTTGGAGAATGATGACACAGAGTTTTTGGACAAAGAGCTGGATAAGATTTATAAACGTTCAGGACTCTCAATTTTGATTCTTATTGTATTTATTTTTCTAATCAACCGCAATCTCAAGTACCTCAGTATTTTGTTTTTGGGTATCCTGATCAATCTGAGTTTATGTGCCATGATCTTATATTTTTTGAAAGTAGACATTCATCTATATTCATTGGCAGGCCTGACAATTAGCTTTGGTTTGATCGTGGACAATGCGATTATCATGATTGATCATTTGCACAAACATCGTAATAGACGCGTATTTTTGGCATTGTTGGCCGCCTCCCTGACCACCATAGCAGCACTGATGATCGTATTTTTCCTACCGGAAGAAGATCAAAAGAATCTAACGGAATTCTCCATCGTGGTTTCAGTGATGTTGGGAATATCCTTATTAATCGCTTTGTTTTTTACTCCTGCGTTTTATGAGGTGCTGTTTAAAGAATCTGCCCAAAAAGGGAGAAAGTTGAGCATTCCCCAGCTGAGAAAGCGGGCAAAAAATCTTCATCGATATGAGGGTGCAATAGCTTGGACGGCCAGGTATAGAAAGACATTTGTGACATTATTGATTTTACTTTTCGGGATTCCGATTTTTTATCTTCCGGCAAAATGGGAAGGTCAGGAATGGTACAATAGCACCATAGGCAGTACTTTTTATCAGGAAGAAATCAGGCCTTATGTAGACAAAGGATTGGGTGGTTCTGTTCGAATGTTTGTGAGAGGGGTTTTTGAGAAAAGCTCCTATAGAGAGGCTGAAAAGACCAGACTCTATGTGTCCGCCCGTTTACCTTTTGGAAATACGCTGGATCAGATGGACTTTATTATGCGGGAGTTTGAAGCCTACCTGAAAGGTGTGGAGGGTATAGATCAGTTTGTGACCTACGTGGCCTCAGGTCAAAGAGGTCAAATTACCATTACGTTTAAAGAGGCCTACGAACGTTCTGCATTGCCTTATCAGCTGAAAGGAAAATTATCTGTCAAATCAACAGATTGGAGTGGTGCCCAGTGGAATATTTATGGAGTAGGACAAGGCTTCTATACCGGTGGTGGAGGTGAAGGGATCCCTTCTTTTCGGGTCACTATGAAGGGGTACAATTTTGATGAACTGGAACGGCAGGCTAATATATTGGCAGAAAAACTACTCAAGCATAAACGAATTCAGGAAGTAAATACAAATGAGCGCTTGAGTTGGGGCGAGCAAAAAACGCAGGAATATGTGCTGAGACTGAATCAAAATCAAATAGCCTTAGGTAAAACCAATCAGTTTCAGATAATCAATACCATGCTGGACCTGAGTAAGCCTCAAGGTCCCTCTGGGTTTTTAACATTGGAGGATAAAAATTATGGTTTGGTGATCAGGGAGGCCAACGCAGGTGATTTTAGCAAATTTGATCTGGAGCAAAAGGGGCTGATCAGTGGGGAGGATAGAATTTTTAAGATTACAGATTATGGTACCCTGACCAAAGAAACCACCACCAATGCGCTCCATAAGGAAGATCGCCAATATATCCGGGCAGTGGCATTTGAATACATGGGTTCTGGTAAGTTTGGGAATGAGTATTTGGATGAAGTGCTGGAAGAAATGAAGCAGATCATGCCTATTGGCTATACGGCTGATAAGCAAACTAGGAGTTTTAACTACGAAAAGGCCAAACGTCAATATTCTCTTCTTGGATTCCTGGTTATTGGGATTTTTATGATTTGTGCAGTCCTGTTTGAAAACTTGAAGCAGCCTGTGTATATCATTGCAATCATTCCAATCAGTTTTATAGGCCTATTTTTGATCTTCTCTTTGTTTGATTTCTACTTTGATCAGGGGGGATATGCCGCTTTTGTCATGCTGGGAGGTTTGGCTGTCAATGCAGGGATCTTTATAGTCAATGATTTAAATAATAGACTCAGAGGAAATTATAACAAGAATGTCTTGAAGTCTGTAGCTGGAAAAGCCATACCTATTCTTCTGACCATTTTATCAACCTGCTTTGGTTTGATTCCTTTTATTATGGAGGGTCAAAATGAAATTTTCTGGTTTTCCTTAGCAATAGGAACCATAGGAGGACTGGTGTTTAGTATGGTAGGGGTGTTTTGGGCTTTGCCTGTCTTTTTGTGGAAAAAAGAAAAAATGACTGACTCAGCGTCAGCACAAATTCAAAAGACTGGTGAAAAGCGAAGTTGGAGATTTTGGAAGATTTAGGCTCCTCTTTAATTCTTTATCTTAATAATTATTTTAAATGGATATCCGCCTTCTTACCAGTAACAACCAAATACGGCATTTTGTCAGCTAAATGAATCAGAATCCGAAACTTCGGTCTTGGGTCCTTCGTCTTCTAATCGCTCAAACAAAGAAAATATGGTAAGTGGCAAGATTGCGGATAAACCATTGAATTTCCTATCTAAACACATCGATCCCAATAATTCCCACTGAAAACGTCATGTATTGCAATGGGGACCTTCTGAAATCATAGATGAAAATACCTTCATCTGGATCGTAGCCAACATCTCCTTTTTGGAGGAAGCGTACATTACCTCCATCCTGAAAAGTTCCTCTAAACTCAAGTCTTAGGTTGTCATTAAACCCTAATGGGATTTGAATACCTGTCCCAATTTTATATCCAATGACCCAATCCTCGTAATCTTTGCCACTTTCAATGGACTCAGTTTCAAAAATATTATCACGAATTTTATACCGGGTGTAGAGGTAATTAGTCCCCATTTGAGCTTCTATAAATGGGGTGATTTTGGTATTCACCCAAGGCAAATATCGGAGAACTATCATTCCCGAGGCAAGATTGTTATTCCTTCTTAACCTCAATTCTTGATTAAATCCCGGAAATAGATCATTTCTTTTTTGAAGCTCTGATCCATAGATGCCATAGCTGATTTCCAATCCAACCTGAAGTGGAGTAGTGGGGAATTCATATAGTAGTAAACTAGATATCGAAGGAATGAAAATGGATCCGGTTTCCTGCTTAAATCTTCCTGAAGGAAGCCCTCCATTCAAATGTCCACCTGCCAAAAAGAATTGAGGATAGGCGGTAATTGAAGAAGCTATGAATAAAATAAACCCAAAAAATGCCTTTTTCATTTTTTCACCATTTATCGTATCAACGAAGGAAGAGTAATTGGGTTTTTGAGATTCCTACGTTTATGGTTTACTATAGATAGGTATTCTCAAACCCACATATAAGTCTGTAGAATAGGAATTGCTTGCCAAAAGATTGGATAGGATTGAGCCAGAACCCAATATAACTGGTCCGGCCCGAAAGCCTAAGCCCCAAGCTGGTCCACTTTGATACTGTCTAAAGCTTAAAGGTGAATAGATGCTGAACCATTTTTTCTCGAACCTTGGATTCAAAGTGATAAAATTAATCAAACTGGAACTCGGGTTTTCACCAAATTCCCTCAAGCTTACTGCTGTTTGCAAACTGACAAATAACCCGGAAGTGACAGGCAAATCAACAAATGCCCGGAATGCAGTAGGCAACTGAAAATCTAGAATTCTTTTACTTTCGGAGCCAGGGTAGTTATCTTCCAGCACCTCATCCAAAGTTTTATTTCTAAACTCATCCGAATTTATCGTAGCGTTCAGATCATAGTCAAAAAAGGTGCTATTATCATATGATACTTTTCCTAAGTCTGTGATGGAAATCCCTCCTTTTAATTTATAACTAGAAAGAGATTGGTTGCTTGAAGGTATTTTAAAAGAAATTCCTAAATCTGCTCCTAGTCCCGAACTTCCAGATGAAAGATTGAAAGAATCATTTTCAAAACCTTCAGTATATGCATAATCCAATGATCCCGAGGTAGTAAGTGCTTTATTGGAAGATGCATAATTAGCTTGCAGTCGTTGACTGTAGCCGAAAACACCTCCTCCTCCGATCAAATATTTAAGCGTAACTCCCGCATTCAATTCCAGTTGGTTGGAATTAATAAGTGTTCTTGCATAACTCAGACCTACTTCTCCCCAGCCATTTCCCGTTCCCGAAAGTTGCTCAAGTGTAACTCCAAAATCAGAATTGATATCTACAGAGGAGGCTAGATCATATATTTCCCCATCAAGATTGTAGATATTAAAGAATGTCCTAAATCTTGTACTGATAGCTAGACCGCTAGTTGAGTTTAGTTGAAAAAGCGCTGAGGGGCCTAAAACATCTCCATTTCCGAAAAACTTATTTCTTGGATTAGGATTTCGGCTTAAATCTGTGTCAAAATTAAAACCATCCCGAAAGCTATTCCAGTCACTAAAATCAATACCTACATAGTCATTGCCCAGAAAACCACTGACAGCAAACAGGTTAATATCTAATTTATAGGAATCATCTTTTGCCAGAGCGGGGTTTTCCAAAACACCAAATATGCCGGAATATTGGCCAATGTTTCCTCCTACGAAATTTTGGGCTTGTAGACTTGTCTTCAGGCAAAGAAGGAAAATGAATAATGCGAAAGTGAATTTTTTCATAGAAAAGATGGAATATGAAACTTAGTAATTGATAAGACTTTGCAATTTGATTTTAAATCGGTTTTCGGGTAAAAATTGTTTTTCCAAATTAGGAGCAAATGGCACTGCCGTATCCAAACTTCCTTCTCTCATGACAGGAGCATCCAAATCCTGAAAGCAATGCTCTGAAATCCAAGCACAGATTTCGGCTCCAATACCTCCGGTGAGGGTGTCTTCCTGCAAGAAAATTACTTTTCCTGTTTTTTTAACCGTGGTTTTCACTGCTTCTTGATCCCAAGGAAGAAGGGTTCTCAAATCCAAAATATCTGCGGAAATAGAAAGCTCTTCCACAGCTTTTTTTGCCCAATGAACTCCCATTCCATAGGTGATGATAGAGACTTGTTCACCTTCCTGGATTAGTTTGGCTTTTCCGATTTCAACTGTGTAGTAATCATCCGGGATACTTTCACTGATCGATCGGTAAAGACCCTTATGCTCGAAATACAAATAAGGGTTTGGATCTTCCAAAGCCGCATTCAATAAGCCTTTGGCATCGTAGGGATTAGAAGGATAGACAATTTTCAAACCAGGGGTATGGAAAAACCATGCCTCATTGGACTGAGAGTGAAATGGACCTGCAGCCATCCCAGCTCCCGTGGGCATTCGAACGACCACATCTGCATGTTGCCCCCAGCGGTAATGGATTTTAGCCAAATTGTTGACAATCTGATTAAATCCTACTGATACAAAATCAGCGAATTGCATTTCTACCATTGCCTTGTATCCTTTGATAGAAAGCCCAAGACCTGCTCCAATGATAGCACTTTCACAGAGAGGAGTGTTTCGCACTCGATCAGCTCCAAATTGCTTTTTGAATCCATCGGTGATTTTGAAAACTCCTCCATACTCTCCTATATCCTGACCCATTAAAATTAAGTTGGGGTACTTTTCCATAGACTGTCGGAGTCCATCGCTGATGGCATCTACGAATCGCTTTTCGCTGCGTTTTCCACTTTGAGGCTGGATCAGTTTTTGTTCATATGGGAAATACATGTCAGCCAATTCCTCATTTAGATCCGGAATAATTGCCTCCTCAGCAAATGCCTTTTCCAGCCCATCATTGATTGCTTTTTTGACTTTCTTATTGATTTGCTCTTTGGTTTTTTCGTCAAGCACACCAATGGATTCCAGATAGGCTTCATAATTGTTCACCGGGTCTAACTTACCCCAATCATCCATTAACTGCTTGGGCACATATTTCGTCCCGGAAGCTTCCTCATGTCCTCTCATCCTGAAAGTAATGGCTTCAACCAAAACCGGTCTTGGGTTTTTTCGGATGTCTTCGGCCAGTTCCAGAATGGTTTGATAAACGTCTAAGACATTGTTGCCCTCTACCCGAACAGTCTCCATGCCATATCCAGGCCCTTTTTCAGTAAAATATTTAAAAGCAAACTGCTCTTCACTTGGAGTAGAAAGTCCATAGCCATTATGCTCTATCACAAAAATCACCGGAAGTTTCCATACGGCGGCCACATTTAGGCCTTCATGAAAGTCACCCTCAGAACTTGCTCCATCTCCTGAAAAAACCAAAGTGACTTTATTTTGTGCGGATAATTTATCTGCTAAAGCGATACCGTCCGCAATAGCCAGCTGTGGACCCAAATGGGAAATCATTCCTACGATATGATGCTCGACAGTTCCAAAATGGAAAGATCGATCTCGACCCTTGGTGAAGCCAGATTTTTTACCCTGAAACTGGGCAAAAAGTCGCTCCAAGGGGATATTCCTACCCGTAAAAATCCCCAAGTTTCTGTGCATGGGAAGAATGAATTCATCTTTTTGCAAGGCATTGACAGCACCAATAGAGATAGCTTCCTGTCCCCAACCGCTGAACCATTTACTGATTCTGCCTTGTCGGAGAAGAATGAGCATTTTTTCCTCAATCCTTCTAGGCATAACCAGGGATTCATAGAGATCCAATAATTTTTGATTACTCAGATTTTTTCGATCAAAATTCAAAGCGGTTGCTTGGGTTGTACTGGTTTCCATAAGGCAAGAATTACCCATCTAAGGTACAAGAAGGGCTTAAAATCTCAAGGGAAATTTACAGGAAGATTCCTGCAAAGTGGCCCCGACGAATGTCGGGGCTAAAAGTGTAATGCAAGAAGTTAAAAAGTGTTTGCTGTACAGTTCAAAATTAGAGAAAAGGATTTCTGGATTAGAATTTCAAACGTTAAGCTTCTTTTATTAAAAACTGGAGAAGCATGATTTTGAGATAATATTAAGGAAATATTGGACTGATTGAAGTGTAGATATATCCTGAATTAATAAAAAAATAGTCCGTTTTCTAAAAAAAAATAACTCCCGAAGTGATAACATTCCGGGAATTATCAAAATCAAACCTGATCTGGCTCTGGATGTATATAAGGAGCCCGATATGGTCTTCTCAGTTTTGCGGTAGCTTCCGGGTCTCCAATCACCGTTCTCGTTTTTGGATCATACTTGAGAGGCCTTCCTCCCAATTCCATAGAAATATTTGCCAAAATGCAAGAAGCTGTTGAGATGTGTCCATTTTCTACATCTGCCACAGGAAGGGTATCAGTCTCAATCGCTTTAAGCCAGTCTTTCATATGTAATCTAGTCGCCGGAGCAGCATTCAGTTCTATCCTTTCTTCAGTGACATCTTCTGGATATTGTTCTTTTTCATAGACTACATCATAATGCTTAGGCTCCTCGCCTTCACCATATGGGAAGAAGTCTGCCTGCATGGTGCTACCAGCGAGCATTCCCTTTTCTCCGTAGATTTTAAAGGCCCAAGGATATTCAGGATCGGCAGGATTACCCCAAGTTCTATGTTGCCAGACTACTTCCAGTTCAGGGAATTGAAAAATGGCAGTTTGGGTATCTGAGATGTTGGATTTGCCTTCCTTTTGAACATAAATGCCTCCTGTGGAAGTAACCTGAGTCGGCCAGCCCAACTGGAGCATCCATCTGACTGTATCCAGCATGTGAACACACATATCACCGGTAATACCATTTCCATATTCCATGAATGTTCTCCACCAACGGATATGCGGTAACCCATCATAGGGTCTCAAAGGTGCAGGTCCGGTCCATAACTCATAATTGAAAAAGTCGGGTACCGGCTCCACCGGAGGGTTTCCATTAGCTCTCATATGGAAATAACAGCAAACTTCAGCGTGACTAATTTTGCCGAGTTTGCCCGTGTCTATAATTTCTTTTTTTGCCTGAATGAGGTGAGGAGTTGATTTTCGCTGGGTTCCAATCTGAACTTTTCTATCGTACTTCCTCGCAGCGGCCAAAATAGCCTCTCCTTCTATGACATCTACAGAGATAGGCTTTTGCAGATAAACATGAGCTCCTGCCTTGAGGGCATCAATAGCCATTAAGGCATGCCAATGGTCCGGAGAACCAATTAAAACAAATTCAGGCTTTTCTTTTCTCAGGAGCTCCTGATAATTTTCATACAAAGCTGGTACTTTCTTGGATTTTTGACGTTCCGAAACAAGTTTTCCGGCAGCCTCCAGAATGCGCCGATCGGGATCTGCCAGTCCGACTACTTCCACATCTGCAACTTGGATCAGTCTGAAAAGATCGGATTTTCCGTACCATCCTGTTCCTATTAGGGCAACCCGAATTGGGCCCGTTTGATCTTTGAAGTCCATGCCCAGCAGTCCAAAACTTGCAAGGGTCATGAATGCAGAAGAGCCTTTTAAAAAGTCTCGGCGGTTGAATTGATTCATAGGTAATTGGGTTTGAGATAATTGCTAAAAACAAGATACAAAAAGTGCTCAATTCAACAAATGAGGATGGGATAGGCGGAGTTTAATAAAAAAGCTCAGTATTTACCGAGCTCTCTTTTCACTTAAAATTTTACCCCAAACTTTTCCCCCAACTCAGTCAAATCTTTGACCACCGGGTCCAACAAAGGAATTCCATCTTTTCTTCTTTGTTCTTCCAATTCTCTTTCCGGATCACCTGGAATCAAAACTTTTTCATTTCCGGGAGTTGGTTTGGCTGATCTAAATCTTCTGATCCAATTGTCCATATGGGATTTAAATTCATCTGCCGGTCTAAAAGCATCTACACGCATAGCACCAAAAAAGTGACCTATTCCTTCACCAACCGGGTTGGGATCAGGCTCTAAAAAAGCTACGAAAGGAGGGACCCACGGCCCATAATTAGCTCCCGAAAGTACCGCCGAGAAAATATCGACAATAGAACCCAATGCATATCCTTTATGAGAACCATGCTCTCTATCCCCACCTAATGGAAGCAATGCTCCTCCGTCTTTTACTCCATTAGCAGATGTGGTAGGGAGACCTTCTTTATCCTGAATCCAACCCTGGGGTGCATCTTTTCCTTTACGTTGAAGAATTTCTAATTTCCCGTTAGCTGCTGTGGTTGTAGCCATATCTGCTACAAAAGGAGGCTCTTGATCTGCAGGAATAGCCACAGAAATTGGATTAGTACCTAATAGTCTTTCTTTTGAAAAAGTAGGGCTGACTAAGGGACTGGCATTGGTCAAAGAAATACCAATCATATCGTGATCCAGGGCCATCATTGCATGGTATCCGGCAATTCCGTAATGGTTGGAGTTTCTGACGGAAACCCAGCCTGTTCCTGCTTTACTTGCCTTTTCGATAGCCACATTCATGGCATAAGGAGCGACCACTAATCCAAGTCCACCATCCCCATCGACTACTGCTGTGGAGGGACTTTCATGCACAATTCGAATATTGGGATTAGTATTGATCCTTCCTTTTTCCCAAAGCCTCACATAGCCTGAAAGTCTAGCAACTCCATGGCTATCTACACCTCTCATATCTGCTGAAAGCAAGACCTCGGCCCCAATTTGAGCATGAACCTCTGGACAGCCGATTTTAATCAGCATATC
Source organism: Algoriphagus algorifonticola (assembly GCF_007655305.1). GTDB lineage: Bacteria > Bacteroidota > Bacteroidia > Cytophagales > Cyclobacteriaceae > Algoriphagus > Algoriphagus algorifonticola. The sequence goes on along the minus strand of NZ_VLOG01000014.1, from coordinate 7,898 downwards.
ATGAGTAAATTTATAGAGTTGTTCGTAGGTAAAAATAGCCATTGGTCAATCAGTCTAGGTTTCGATGTACAAAACAAAGATAATAGGATTGAGAAGAAATAGGCAGGATTTAGGAGGTAGTTACCTGTTTTAAAAGCGTAGAGATAGCTCCTTCTTTCAATGCATAATGTGAACAAGTCATAGAATCCACCGGCACATAGCGCAAGATAAAATCAATCAAAGTAGAGGCTACGACTATCATATCTACGCGCATAGGAATCATGCCGGGAATCTGCAGTCTTTCCTCCCGATTGAGCGTCAGGAGCATTTGATGAATTCTATGAAACTCTGGACTAGGGAGTTCAAATACATGCTGCCCAGTTAGTTTGCACTGCAGCATAGACTCGAAATAGATATCTGTTAATGTATCGAAGGTACCGGAGGCGCCTACTAAGCTGTTGGGTTTGTAGGTTTTGATAGCTTCTAAAAGTGGTTGTAATTTTTCCTCTAGATAGTCATAGAGTCTGAGTATTTCATCAGGTAGTATGGGGTCATGGTGATGGAATAATTCCAATAATCGCTGACCACCAATTTCAAAACTTTTTTTCCAAAAAACCTCTTCAGAGTTCCCGATGATAAATTCCACAGACCCTCCGCCTATATCCATCATCAATTCGGTTTGCCCGTTCAGAGAGCCCGATAATTTGATGCCTTCATAAATCATCATGGCTTCCTCTTCTCCTGAAATCACCTTGATATCAATGTTGAGAGTTTTGCGGACCTCGTCTACAAATTCTTGTCCGTTTTTTGCATTTCTGACAGCGCTGGTTGCAAAAGCAAATACATGTTCGATTTTTTCTCCATCAATCATGTTTCTAAAGTGGCGAAGCGTGTGGTAAGCTCTTTTGAGAGCCTCGGGAGCAATTCTGTCCTGATTGATTCCTCCTTGACCGAGTTTTACAGGGATTTTCTCCTTGTAGATTGTCTTGAAATCTCCATCATTAATTTCAACCAATAGCAAGTGAAATGTATTGGTTCCCATATCTATCACCGCGGCCTTTCGGGTACTCATAAGCTGCCAAAATTTTGGATGGGCGAATATAGAAACTAATTCTAAAATCCCTTGAGAATTCAAATTTTAATTGTCATTTATTTCAAAAGGTCATGCAGCTTATGAAAAGATTATTCTCTCACTCTTTAGGATATTTTTTTCCGCCTTGACAAAGCCTGTTATATTTGGCTAACACAAAGGATTCTTTCATGGAAAATCAGAATAAACCCATTTATACCGCTCCGGGAAATCAGGAGAAAATAGAGTTATTAAAAAAGAAAAATGCAGAGGCCTTGCTCGGCGGAGGAGAAGCCCGGATAGCTGCACAGCATAAGAAAGGGAAGCTCACTGCAAGAGAGCGAATTGATTTGCTACTCGATGAAGGCTCATTTCAAGAGGTAGACAAGTTTGTCATGCACAGAGCCAAAGATTTTGGTTTGGATAAAGAGCATTACTTGGGAGACGGGGTTGTAACTGGGTATGGAGAAATTCACGGACGTTTGGTATATGTGTTTTCTCAGGATTTTACGGTTTTTGGTGGCTCACTTTCTGAAACGCACGCTGAAAAAATCTGTAAAATCATGGATATGGCCATGAAAAACGGTGCTCCTGTGATTGGTTTGAATGACTCTGGAGGGGCCAGAATTCAAGAAGGCGTTAACTCTCTTGGAGGCTATGCCGATATCTTTTACCGGAATACCCTTGCTTCGGGAGTGATTCCTCAGCTCTCTGCAATCATGGGACCATGTGCAGGAGGAGCTGTTTACTCTCCGGCTATTACGGATTTTATTTTGATGGTTGAGAATACCTCATACATGTTTGTGACTGGGCCTAATGTTGTAAAAACAGTGACTCAGGAAAATGTAACTGCTGAAGAATTAGGGGGTGCTTCCGCGCATAGCACCAAATCTGGAGTAACTCATTTTTCCTGTAAAAATGAGGTAGAATGTATCCGACATATCAAAGAACTACTCAGTTATATCCCTCAAAACTGTGAAGAAATTGCTCCAGTGTATCCCTACGAATTGAAGGATGATGAGAGCAGAACAGAGTTGGACTCTATTGTTCCTGAAAATCCTAACCACCCTTACGATATTCGGGATGCCGTCAGAGGTATTGTTGATGCTGATTCATTTTTAGAAGTTCATGAGAATTATGCAGATAATATCGTTGTAGGCTTTGCCAGATTAGCTGGGAGGAGTATTGGGATCGTTGGAAATCAGCCACAGTCTATGGCAGGAGTTTTGGACAATCATGCTTCTATCAAGGCCGCACGTTTTGTAAGATTTTGCGATAGCTTTAATGTTCCCTTATTGGTCTTGGTTGATGTTCCTGGATTCTTACCTGGTACAGACCAAGAGTGGAATGGAATTATTACAAACGGTGCAAAATTGCTTTACGCCTTTTCTGAGGCCACCGTCCCAAGAATTACTGTGATTACCAGAAAAGCCTATGGGGGTGCTTATGACGTAATGAACTCCAAGCATATAGGAGCTGACTTGAATTTTGCTTGGCCAACAGCTGAAATTGCAGTGATGGGAGCTAAGGGTGCTTCTGAGATAATTTTCCGAAAAGAGATTGCGGAAGCGGAAGATCCCGAAGCAAAATTGCAGGAGAAAGTGGATGACTATACAGCCAAGTTTGCCAATCCATATCGTGCAGCACACAGAGGTTTTATAGACGAGGTCATCATTCCTTCAGAAACCCGAACCAAATTAATCAAGGCATTCAAAATGCTGGAAAATAAAGTGGATAAGCTTCCTCGGAAAAAGCATGGAAATATTCCTTTGTAGGTAGCTTGTTTTGAAGTTCTCGTTTTCTTTGGGAGGCCCACGATGCTGTCAGAAAGCAATTGGGAACATTGAACGCTGAATTTTGAACCATTAATATCGAACATCGAATGATGAATGTCGAATAATCAAGTTTTATAAGAAGTAATCTTTAATGCAAAACATGAACATCGAAACCACATTTCTTCACAAATACCTCAACAATGCCTCTCCAACTGGTTTTGAAGCATCAGGACAGCAGATTTGGCTGGATTATATCAAACCTTTTACGGATACTTATTTTACAGATAGCTATGGTACTGCCGTGGGTGTAATTAATCCAGAAGCTGAATTTAAAGTAGTCATTGAAGCGCATGCTGATGAAATCAGCTGGTTTGTCAATTATATAAAAGATGATGGCTATATCTATGTGCGTAGAAATGGTGGATCCGATCACATGATCGCTCCTTCTATGCGGGTAAATATTCATACTGATAAAGGAATTATTCCGGGGGTGTTTGGCTGGCCAGCTATTCACGTTAGAAAAGAAGGAAAAGAGGATGCACCTACATTGGATAATATATTTATAGATGTAGGAGCAAGATCCAAAGAGGAAGTAGAAAAAATGGGAATTCATGTGGGATGCGTGATCACATTCAAAGATGAGTTAATCGAGCTGAACAATAAATTCTATTCAGGTCGGGCATTGGATAATAGAATCGGAGGTTACATGATTGCACAGGTAGCCAAAAAAATCAAGGAGTCTGGAAAAAAGCTTCCTTTTGGATTGTATGTGGTTAATGCCGTGCAGGAAGAAATTGGTCTTCGGGGAGCGGAAATGATCGCTCATAGAATCAAACCGAATGTCGCTATCATAACCGATGTCTGTCACGATACTACAGCTCCCTTATATAATAAGGTAACTAGCGGAGATCAGACAGCTGGAAAAGGTCCTGTTCTTACCTATGGAGCCTCAGTACACAAAAAATTGCTGGACCTCATTATTGAAACTGCAAAAAAGAAAGAAATTCCATTTCAAAGAGCCGCAGCTTCCAGAAGTACCGGTACAGATACAGATGCCTTTGCCTATTCCAATGAGGGCGTTCCTTCTGCCTTGATTTCTTTGCCTTTAAAGTATATGCATACTACTGTAGAAACAGCCAGCAAGGATGATATCGAGCAGGTGGTCAATTTGATGTTTGAATTCCTAATGGAATTTGATCCGTCTTTTGATTTTAGATATATTAGTTAATGGTATGTTGGTTATTAGTTATTTGGATAAAGAGTTTAAGCCTATTTCCAATAACTAATAACCAATAACTTTTTTAAAATGGAATTCACAGACCAACTCAACCGAACAATTTTTCTTCCGCACCCTCCCCAGCGGATTGTTTCTCTGGTTCCATCTCAGACAGAACTATTGGTTGATTTAGGCCTGGAGGATAGAATAGTTGGGGTTACCAAATTTTGTATTCATCCGAAGAACCTTAAGAAGTCAAAAACTATAGTGGGAGGGACCAAAAATTATAGGTTTGAAGTCATTGAGGAATTGAAACCCGATCTGATCATAGGGAATAAAGAGGAAAATGATCAAAAAGGCATTGAAAAACTTGCTGAGCGATTTCCTGTTTGGATGTCAGATATTTTTACAATTCCGGATGCTTTGGAAATGATTCGTTTAATCGGCGACTTGACCCAATCGCAAAAAAAAGCGAAAGAACTGAGGGCTCAGATTTCTAAAGAATTTTGCAAGCCATTGCACCCAAAAGGAAAGGCGGTCTATTTGATATGGAACAAACCCAAAATGGCTGCAGGGAGAAATACATTTATCGATGAAATGTTAAGGTATGCGGGTTTCGAAAATGTAATAGCTCAGAAGAGATATCCTGAATTGAGCAATGAAGAAATTAAAAGTCTAGATCCTGAATGGATTTTATTAAGCTCAGAGCCATTTCCTTTCAAAGAGAAACATATCGAAGAGTTTGAAGAATTATTTCCGAATAAGAAAATCAAAATTGTAGATGGAGAAATGTTTTCATGGTATGGCTCTAGATTATTGAAAAGTAAAAAGTATTTTCAAAGCATTTAAAAAGCCATAAATCTAATATTCAAGGCATTGTTGTGAAAAATTTTATTTTCTAGAGATACTTTTTTAAAAATTTCAAGTAACTTTTCGATTCAATTAACCATAAACCTATTCAGATAATGAAGAATAACAGAAGGAGTTTTTTGAAAAAACTGGGTTTGTCAGCAGGAACTGCTGCAATTGCACCCTCAGTTTTTGCAAACGACCAACCCAATATCCAATTTCTCAATCGAAATATTACTTGGGATGCTGCTGAACCGATTCGTTTGGGCCTGATCGGAGCTGGTATCATGGGTACAGAAGATATGAATACGGCTCTTCGTCATGCAAATGTTCAAATGACAGCAGTTTGTGACTTGTATGATGGGAGACTGGAATCTGCCAAACAAAAATGGGGTACCAACCTCTTCACAACCAAAGATCATAAAGAATTACTCAAGCGTTCGGACGTAGATGCGGTAATCATTGCTACCCCTGATCATTGGCATAAGCAAATATCAATTGATGCAATGAATGCAGGAAAGCACGTGTATTGCGAAAAGCCCATGGTTCACAGTGTGGCTCAAGGAATGGATGTAATCAATGCATGGAAAAAGTCCGGAAAGGTGATGGTTGTTGGTTCCCAAGGATTGTCTTCCCTAGGTAATGAAAAGGCAAAAGAACTTTTGGCCGCAGGAGTAATAGGAGATATTGTCTATGCTGAAGGATTCTGGGCTAGAATGTCTCCAGAAGGTGCATGGCAATACAATGTTCCTGCCGATGGAAGTCCAAAAACAGTAGACTGGAAGAGATATATTTCAAATACTACAGACAGGGAATGGGATCCATTGAGATTTTTCAGATGGAGAAACTACTTGGATTATGGAACTGGGATGTCTGGGGATCTTTTCGTCCACCTTTTTTCCAGCCTTCATTTTATTACTAATTCCAAAGGACCAAGTAAGGTATCTTCTATGGGGGGATTGAGATATTGGAAAGATGGAAGGGAAGTGCCTGATGTATTATTAGGTTCTTTTGATTACCCTGAAACTCCGGAGCATCCTGGATTCAACCTGTCTTTGAGATGCAATTTTGTGGACGGGACCAGCGGTACAACTTATCTTAGGATAGTTGGTACTAAAGGTTCGATGGATGTGAAATGGGAAGAGGTGGTCGTGAAGTTAAATCAAAATGCCGAGAGCGATGATCCTTTTATGAAAGAGCAGGCAAAATTACGTGCGGCTTCGGGTCAGGAGGAGAGAGCAAAAATTTTACCACCTAGAGAGACCTCTTACACGGCAGAGAGATCTTGGAAAGGCGCACATTATGATCATTTTGGAAATTGGTTTAATGCGATCAGGACAGGAGGGACTGTAGTAGAAGATCCCGTTTTTGGGTTCAGAGCTGCGGCACCCGCGCTATTGTGTAATGATTCGTATTTCCAGGATAAATTTATCCAATGGGATCCAGTAAATATGAAATTGGTATAAGCTATGAAAACTAGAATAATAACAGGAGCCTTTTTGGCAGCAATTATTTGGGCATGCGGTCCAAATGAGCCAAAAGAAACAATTGAAGAAGTTGAAGAGGTAGTAGTTCCGGACAATACTTTGACTGAGGAAGAGCGGTCTGAGGGGTGGATGCTATTATTTGACGGACAATCTATGGACGGTTGGCGCGCTTTTAATGGAGACGCCACTCCTTCTAACTGGATCATTGAAGATGGAGCTATGAAAGGACTGGGTGCAACCGGTGGAAGTGATATTGGGGGAGATATTGTATTTGGGCCAATGGAATTTGAAGAATTTGAGTTGGAGTTTACCTGGAAGATTTCTCCCGGGGGAAATAGCGGGGTGTTTTATCACGTAGTAGAAGGGCCAGATTACAAAGCTCCCTATTACACTGGTCCGGAATATCAGGTGATAGACCAATTAGGTTTTGAGGGGCCCTTAGAAAAATGGCAGTCCCTTGCTGGAGATTACGCGATGTATGAGCCGGATTTTGAAGGAGTAGTTAAGCCTGCAGGAGAATGGAATGTTTCCAAAATAATTTTCTCAGAAGAAGGGGCGAGTTATTGGTTGAATGGAAAGAAAACTGTAGAGTTTCTTCCTTACTCTGAAGATTGGACAGCAAGAAGAAATTCTGGTAAGTGGAATGACTTCCCGGACTATAAAATTGCCCGCAAGGGATTGATTGCTTTGCAGGATCATGGTGACCCTGTTTGGTTTAAAAATATTAAGATTAGAACTCTATGAGAACATTAATGATATGCTTGATGCTTTTGGGGATGACCCAGGTATCATTTGCACAAAAGAAAGAAAAGCTGTTTAACGGGAAAAATCTGGATGGCTGGAAAATCTATGGAACGGAAAAATGGTATGTAGAGGACGGTCTTTTGGTATCAGAAAGTGGTCCGGACAAAGGGTACGGTTATTTAGGCACTGAGAAAAACTATGATGATTTCGAAATTACTTTAGAGTTTAAGCAAGAGGCTAATGGTAACAGTGGGGTTTTTATTCGTTCTACTGTGGACGGCACCAAAGTTTCAGGTTGGCAAGTGGAGGTGGCTCCTCCCGGAAGCGACACCGGAGGAATTTATGAGTCTTATGGAAGGGGATGGTTGATCAAGCCAGATCCTGAAAAAGACAAAGCTTTGAAATTTGGAGATTGGAATAAGATGAGAATTGTAGTAAAAGGAGATAATGTCACCTCTTATTTGAATGGGGTAGAGATGGTCAACTTTTCTGATCCAAAGATAGGAGAAGGAAAAGGCGGAGTTTTATTACAAATCCATGATGGAGGAGGTATAAAAGTATACTGGCGAAATATCGTTTTGAAAAAGCTCTGATTTTCCCAAATAAGTTAGAATTCATGCCCTGAGGATTTGTTCTTCAGGGCAATTTTTTTCTTGATATTTTTTCCTTTTCGTTCTCAGGCTTTTAGAAGAAATCCTTGAATATTTCTTTGCTAGCTATTGTATCCTGAAATAATCCCCCGATATTTGCACTCCCAATCGACGCAAACGGCGCGGGGA
>NZ_VLOG01000013.1 GCF_007655305.1 Algoriphagus algorifonticola | reverse complement strand
AAGGGGGAATTGGTCCGTATCTCGCCGAAGGCATATCTGGCTCGACGGAGGAGAGTCTATCTTCCGAAGCATATCTGTTGAATAGTATTTCGCCGAAGGCATATTTCTATTTATTTCCATTGTATTTCTATTCTATCTCACCGAATGCATATTTCTATCTATTTCCAATGTATTTCTTACACCATTTATTTCCTCTAAAGTCTTTTAATTTTTGCCAATTCCTTCAAATGATACTATTTTACTTGCTTTTAGAAAGAGGATAAAATCACATGCTACTTAGTAAACTGGAGATCAAGGGCTTTAAGAGTTTTGGCGACCGAATGGTCATCAATTTTGACAAAGGTATTACCGGTGTCGTAGGGCCTAATGGTTGCGGAAAATCCAATGTAGTCGATGCCATCCGCTGGGTATTGGGGGAACAAAAAACCCGAATGCTCCGCTCGGATAAAATGGAAAATGTGATTTTCAACGGGACCAAAAACCGAAAGCCTTCCAACTTGGCTGAAGTGTCCCTCACTTTTGAAAACACCAAAAACCTCCTCCCTACTGAATATACCCATGTCACCATCACCCGTCGCTATTATCGCTCCGGGGAAAGTGAATATCAGATCAATGGGGTTACCTGTCGATTGAAGGACATTACGAATCTCTTCATGGACACAGGAATCAACTCGAATTCCTATGCCATCATCGAGCTGAAAATGATTGATGAGTTGCTCAATGATAAAAACAACTCTCGACGCGAACTTTTCGAAGAAGCTGCCGGAATCTCCAAGTTTAAAACCCGAAAGAAAGAAACACTTCGCAAACTAGAAGACACAGATGCTGACCTAGCAAGGGTGGAAGATTTGCTCTATGAGATTGAGAAAAACCTCAAATCCTTAGAAAAGCAGGCAAAACAGGCAGCTAAATACTTTGAAATCAAAGCTGAATACAAGTCTGCTTCAATCAATCTGGCTAAAAAAAGTATAGAGAAGTACTCTAAGTCTTTGATTGAAACGAATCAGAAAATTCAGGCGGAATCTGACCGGAAACTTTCCTTCCAAACTCAAATTGCAGATCAGGAGGCAATGCTGAGCCAGTTGAAAGCAGATTTGATTTCTAAGGAAAAACTCTTGGCTTCCCGCCAAAAAACACTCAATGAGCATGTCAATAAGATTCGCTCCTTTGAGTCAGAAAAGAAAATCAAAAATGAGCGTCTCCGCTTTTTGGAAGATAGATCCCAAAAATTGCGGGAGCAAATAGATGCTGATAGAAAATCCAATGACAGAGCGGGATTCTCCATCCGATCCCTTCAGCAGGAAATGGAATCGGCTGCCAAAATGCTGGCCGAAAAGGAAGCAGTTGTCTCTGAACTCAGAGCTGCCTATGAATCCCAAAAGGAGATTCAAGCTGAAAAGCAGCTGCAACAAAAATCTCAGCAACAGGCATTTGAAGGGTTGAAGGAAAAGGTTTACCAACTCAGCAAAGATCTTGAAATCAAGCAAATTCAATTATCTACTCTAAAACAGGAGCTTGAGAGAACTTCCTCAGATGATTCCCATCAGGAAGCTTCTTTGGTGGATTTTGAGGCCAAAATAGTAGACTTGAAAGAAGAGCTGGATCAGGCAACAGCGGAATTCACCAGCTTGAAAAACAAGCAGGAAGACCTGGACCAAAAGATCGAAGAATCCAATCGGGTCATTGAAATGATCCGGGAGGAATTGACTACCTCCTCCAGAAAATTAGACTCCAAACAAAACGAATATAACCTCACCAAATCCTTGGTAGAAAATCTGGAAGGTTTTCCGGAGGCTATCAAATTTCTTAAAAAGAACAGTTCCTGGGGAAAAGATATTCCCCTCCTCTCCGACCTCTTGACTACGGATGAAAAATACCGGGTTACCATAGAGAATTACCTGGAGGGATACATGAACTACTATGTGGTTGACACCGAAGCCCAGGCAATTGCAGCAATCCAATTACTTTCTGATGCTTCCCGGGGAAAAGCCAATTTCTTTGTTTTGGAGCATTTTGAGCGCTTCAAATCCAGCCAAAGCAAGTTGTTCGCCAATGCCATCGCAGCTACCGAAATCATAGAATTTGATGTCAAATACAGCCGCTTGATCAACTTCATCCTGGACAATGTCTACATCGTGCAGGGAGATTACAAGGATTTTCCGCAGGATACTGAGGCTGTGTTTATTTCCGAAAGCGGCAAATACACCAAACGCAAATTCTCCCTTTCCGGTGGTTCAGTTGGCCTTTTTGAAGGAAAAAGAATCGGTAGAGCCAAGAACCTGGAAAAGCTAGACAAGGAGATCAAAGAACTCAATAAGAAAGTTTCTGCTACCCGATCCAATTTGGATCAAAAGCTTTCTGACCTAATGAAGCTAAAGGAAATTTCCTACAAAAGGCAGTTGGAAGAAAAGCAAGCAGCGATCAATGAGATCAATCAGTCATATGTCTCTGTTCGAACCAAAAAAGAACAACTGGCAGAATTACTTTCTTCCAATGCCAACAAGCGAGAGGATATCCTAGATAGAATTGCTGAGCTGGAGGAAAGCCTATCCACTATACAACCGGATTTATTGGAGCAGCGAGGGGAATACGAATCTGCTGCTCAGGATCTGGAAATGCTGACAGAGGACTTGGAAAAAGAATCTGCTTTGCTTTCCGAAAAATCTCAGGCTTTTAACCAAGAAAATATCTTATATCATCAGCAGCTAAACCGCGTGAATAGCCTGGAGCAAGAAATTGAGTTTAAGCAGAATGCTTATGAGAGTTCAAAGGAGCGTATAGAAAAGTCCCAGTCTGAATTGGGATCTCTGGACTCCGAAATCAGGGGATTATTGGAAAACAATGAGATCAAGGATGATGAATTGATTGAATTGTATTCGGAAAAAGAAGGAATTGAAGCTGGGGTTACTGAAGCTGAAAAGGATTATTATGGCAGTCGGGGCTTGATTGATGAAACAGATCAGAAAATCCGCAGCCTACAGAAAGCCAAGGAAAGTCACGATCAATTGTTGCATGAATTACAGAATAGCATCAATGAGATCAAGCTGAAAATGACCTCCATGAAAGAGCGTCTGAGCGTGGAATTTGAGTTGGATCTGGATCAGCTGATGGAAGAAAATCCTGAGCTGGATGAAGAATTTGCAGATTTCTCGGAAGAAGACTTGAGAACCTTGGTTCAAAAACATAAAGAGAAGCTTGAAAAAATAGGTCCTATCAACCCAATGGCTATGGAGGCCTATGATGAGATCAAGGAGCGTCACGACTTTATCATTACTCAGAAAGATGACTTGGTAAAGGCCAAAGAATCCTTATTGACCACCATTCAAGAAATCGATGATGTGGCCAAGGAGACCTTTTTGGAGGCATTTGATAAGATTAAGGAGAACTTTATCAAGGTCTTCCGTTCCCTCTTTACAGAGCAGGATGATTGCGATTTGAAGCTGACCGATCCGGACAATCCTTTGGAGTCCAGCATTGAGATTATGGCCAAGCCTAAGGGCAAGCGACCCTTGACTATCAATCAGCTATCTGGGGGAGAAAAGACCTTGACAGCCACTTCCCTACTCTTCTCCATCTATCTGCTCAAACCAGCGCCCTTCTGTATTTTTGATGAGGTGGATGCACCTTTGGACGATGCCAATATTGATAAGTTCAACCAGATTATCCAGCAATTCAGTGGAGAGTCCCAGTTTATCATCGTCACCCACAACAAGCGCACCATGGCCAGTACGGATATTATCTATGGAATCACGATGATTGAGGCGGGCGTGAGTCGAGTGGTGCCGGTGGATTTGAGGGAGTTGGCTTGATTTATTAAGAATTTAGCTAAAGCCCAATTTCAAGCAGTAAATCAATTTAAAAAAACCTCAATTTCAGAAAATAATTTGTACCTGCCTAAGAATGGCCTAATTGCCCGTTAATTTTGAAAATCAACAGAGTATTTGGCAATTAAATAGGAATGTGCGTTCTATTCATTTAGAGAATTATTTTTATTTATAAGGACTTTTACTCAGTGGTTAATGCTAAAAATTTAACCTACCAGTTTATTTTAGGATAAATTTGAATTAGTCAGGGTTTTTCAAAAAGAAAGAAAACTTATAGCAATTAAGGGAGGAATCTGTATTAAAATTAAATCAACCTAAAATAGAAAGGTTTTTAAAAGCATCACCTTAACCAATGTTTGACCAATATAATATCTATTTCAAAACAATAACCAATCAATATTTTAATAGATATAAACTAATCAAAATACGATTTTTTCAAACTGTATGTTTAGAATAATTTAAAAATTATTGCTAAAATTCTACCTCTTAACTTTTAGAAATATGGGAAAAGTAGAAAACCCTATGCTTAAGGGAATCAGTGGTAAAATTGGTGGGCTGGTATTTTATCAATCTGGTGGAAATACCTATGTCAGACAAAAACCTGGAAAACAAAGTAAATCAGTAAAAAAACGAACCTCAAGAAGAAAGCGCTTATCTCAGTCTGTCATGAAACAAACTCACCAGTTTTTACGGAAGTTGGTTCCCTTGCTTCGATTTAGTTATCAGGAAATGAAGCAAGGAGCTAGACAACCCTATCATGCAGCTGTTGCCTATATGGCAAAAAATTCTTTTAAATCAGATGGTGATTCCAAAATAATAGACCCTAGTTTACTTAAGCTGAGTGCAGGTTCGCTTAGCGGTCCATTAAATGCGGCTGCTCACTGGTTCAAAAATGGGGTTCAATTTACTTGGACAGATAACTCATGGTCAGGATCTGCGAAACCGTCCGACCAAGCACTCTTAATTGCCATTAATCTGGAAGAAGATATCCGAATTTGGAATCATTTAGGAGAAAGAAGAGATAGAGGAGAAGATTTTCTTCCTCTTACACCAACTACGAAAGGTTCTTGGCATGTTTATCTGGCCTTTAGTCAAGAACAATTGCAACAAAAGAAAACCTATGTTTCGGATTCTGTCTATTTGGGAAAAATTAAGCCTTAAGATTAGCACAGTTTTTCAAATAATTTCTCTCATGACCTACCCCAGCCCCTCCTCTAGGAGGGGACTAATCAATTTGAAAAATCCCCCTTGCCCCCTTTAAGAAAAGGGAATGGATCCTTCTGATTTAAGACATTAAGATCAAAAATTTAACCTCTTCAAAGCCTGAAAGGCTTGAACTATTCAATAGCCACGCCAGAGGCGCACAGGCCCGAGTAAGGAGGCGGAGGAACAGAGCTTTCAATTCAGCATTAAAATCGGCCGTCCCTATGGGACTTCGTCAACAATTCAACAGCTTATCTGAATTCCAAAGATTGAAATCTCTGGCTAGGAGACCAACCGTCGCTACGCGACTTAACTCTTAATTTAAAGCTCGATGGTACTCAAAGCCTGAAAGGCTTTAACTTTTCAATAGCCAGGGGTTTCAACCCCTGGTAGGAAAAACGCAACCCTCCCCCAGCGCTGGCCCTTTTACCCTGTTTGAAAGCGAAATCTCAATGCC
>NZ_VLOG01000012.1:27074-110040 GCF_007655305.1 Algoriphagus algorifonticola | reverse complement strand
CCTGCTCGAATTCAATTTGTGTCGACATAACTGATAAGTAAATCTCAATATTCTACTTATACGAAAAGTCAACTCTTTCATTCCCGTTTGTGAAGCTCTAATTCATGAATGTTTTTATTTGTCTCCGTGCTTTTCTATATGAGCCTCTTTGATTTTTCTCCTCAGAATCTTACCCACATTGGATTTAGGTAGCTCATCAGTAAAATATACTTCTTTTGGAATCTTATAGTTGGTCAAAGATTCGTGGCAATGTGCTATAACAGTCTCAGCCTTCAGACTTTGATCTTTTGCTACTACATAGGCTACCACTTTCTCAGTTGATTTAGGATCCGGCATTCCAATTACCCCGACTTCTAGTACTCCTGGACAGGAAGCTATACAATCTTCAACTTCATTAGGATAGACATTAAACCCAGAAACTAGTATCATTTCCTTCTTTCTATCCACGATTTTGAAGAAGCCATCTTCATCCATAACTCCAATATCTCCTGACTTAAACCAATCTCCATGCATTACATTTGCGGTTTCCTTGGGACGATTCCAATAGCCTTTCATCACTTGAGGTCCTTTAATCAAAATCTCTCCTCTTTCTCCTAATCCCAATGGTTCACCCTCGTCATTGGCAATCATAACTTCCGTATTTGGCAAAGGAATTCCAATTGTCCCAATTCTCTCAGTTCCATCAATAGGATTACATGTAGCTACTGGTGCAGTCTCTGTCAAGCCATACCCCTCTGCTAAAGGAACTCCAGTAACTTTTTTCCACTTTTCGGCAGTAACTTTCTGAACAGCCATCCCTCCTCCTACTGCGATCTTTAATTTGCTGAAGTCAAGATTCAAAAATGCCTCTTGATTGAGAAGTCCATTGAACAAGGTATTTACACCTGTGAAAACCGTGAATTGATGCTTGGATAGGTCTTTGCAAAAGGCCTTCATATCCCTTGGATTGGTGATCAAAAGGTTATGTGCTCCAATTTTTAGCATAGCCAAACAATTCACTGTCAAGGCGAAAATATGATATAATGGCAAAGCAGTAATTACAATTTCCTCTCGCTCTTTCAACTTAGGTTTCATCCAAGCAGAAATCTGCTGCATGTTGGCTACTATATTGCCATGGGTTAACTCTGCACCTTTGGAAACTCCTGTAGTTCCTCCTGTATATTGCAGGAAAGCGGTATCTTGAAGAGAAATCTTTGGTTTTTTGAAGCTATGCTTAGCTCCTTTTGAAAGTGTGGATTTCAAAGAAACAGCATTGGGAATACTGTAAGCAGGAACCATTTTTTTGATATGCTTCACCACCAAGTTCACCAAAGTGCCTTTGAAACCACCCAACATATCCCCTAATTCTGTTATTATGACATGTTTAGCGGGAATTTCATGAAGGATTTTCTCCAAGTTGTAGGCAAAGTTGGCAACGATCACGATTACATCTGCCCCAGAATCATTGAACTGATGCTTCATCTCGGAAGATGTATAAAGCGGATTGGTATTTACTACAACCATTCCAGCCCTCAGGGCACCAAACATCACCACGGGATATTGAAGAATATTAGGCATTTGGATTGCCACGCGGGAACCCTTTTTCAACTTTAATTCCTCAGTCAGGTAAGAAGCAAAATGAGCACTGTATTCATTTACTTGATTGAAAGACATTGTCTTACCCATACATTCATAGGCGACTGCATCTTTGTATTTCTCAACGCTTTCATCGAATAAATCTGCAACACTGGAGTATGCTTCACAATTCACTTCTTTTTCAACAGAGGCAGGGTAATGTTTAAACCACGGAAAATCCTTCATCGATTGGCTAATTTGGGTGTAACGTTATATTTAATTAAAGCCTAATATAATTCTATTTTAAAATTTTTCGGGCAATTAACTCCTTCATAATTTCATTTGTACCTGCATAAATTCGCTGAACTCTGGCATCTGCATAAGCTCGAGCTACTCCATACTCCCACATGTACCCATATCCTCCGTGTAATTGTACACATTCATCCGCCACCTTGCACTGAAGCTCGGTCATATTGTATTTAGCTGCCGATGCCATAGCAGGATCAACTAATTTGGAATTATGCAACTGCACCAAATGGTCACAATAGATTCTTCCCTGTTCTAAAGCTGCTGTCATTTCCGCTAATTTGAACCTGGTATTTTGAAACTCCGAAATACTTTTATTGAAGGCTTTTCTTTGCTTCACATATTCAACTGTGGATGCCAGCATATATTCTCCCAAAGCAACTGCTGCCAAAGCAACTACCAATCGCTCTTGGGCAAGTTCAGTCATCAAATATTTGAACCCTTCTCCCAACTTACCAAGAAGGTTTTCCTTTGGAACTTTCACATCTTCAAAGAATAATTCGCAAGTATCTTGGGCATGAAGGCCAACTTTCTCAAAAGGCTTTCCTTTTGAAAATCCTTTCATATCCTTATCAATCAGAACCAAACTGATGCCTTTTGCACCTTTTGCAGGGTCAGTTTTAACCGCAACAACCACAACATCAGATAGATAACCATTTGTAATGAAAGTTTTACTTCCATTAACCAAAAAATGATCTCCTTTATCCTCAGCTGATGTACGCATTCCCTGTAAATCAGAACCAGCACCGGGCTCAGTCATTGCAACGGCACCGATAAAATCGCCTGAAACCATCTTGGGGATATACTTCTGCTTGGCTTCTTCTGTGCCATAATGCAAAATATAAGGCATCACAATGTCACTGTGAAGGGGATATCCAATCGCAGGTCCTGAGCATCCACTCAATCCTAATTCTTCAATTAAAATCGCATTGTATCGAAAATCCTGTATGTTCATTCCTCCCAAAGACTCGGGAGCCTGTATGCCTAAGAATCCGTTTTCACCAAATTTTTTCCAGGATTCTCGAGAAACCATTTTTTGTTTCTCCCATTCTGCATTGTAGGGGCTAATCTCCCTGGCAATAAAATCTTTTACACTCTGCCGAAAAAGCTCATGCTCTTCGGTAAATAACATTCGTGGTAGTCCAAACATTGGGTTTATATCGTTTTTAATTCCCTCAAAAATAGAAAATTCAGCCGTTTTTGAGGTTAATTCAGGGTTTTCATTTAAGGAAAAATAAACAATTCCTTTTCTGAAAAATTGATTAACAAGACTTATGTTTAAACTTCAACCACAAAGACATCTAGCTTTCCTATGACCGAGTTAAGTATCAACAGCCCCATTTCTGATTTAGAAGTACTGGATTTTTGGAATAAAGGAGAAAAAATTCTCAATGTATTGCCTGCCGGCGACAGTAATATGAACCTGGTTTTAAGAGTACAGACAAATGAAAGGTCTGTCATCCTCAAGCAATCCAAACCTTATGTCAGGAAATTCCCTCAAATCCCTGCTCCCATCGAAAGAATTGATGTAGAATACCAATATCTCAGCAGGATTAATCAGCAGGAAAGTCTGCGTCCCTACTCCCCGGAAGTATTGGCTTATTATCCTGATCAACATATTTTAATTACTGCAGATTTAGGGACAGAAGGAGACTTTTCGAAAATGTATCAAGCTGATTTTTCTTTAAGTCAAAATCATGCAAAATCCATCTTTCAATATCTCAATTTCCTACATCAGGTTGATGGGTTGGGTTTTCCTGAAAATCTAGAAATGAAGAAATTAAATCATGAGCACATTTTCAATTTTCCTTTCTTAGAAGAAAATGGCTTTGACTTAGATAGCGTTCAGCCTGGCTTGCAGGATTTGAGTATGGCTTGGAAAAGGGATACACAGCTGAAATCCAAAATCACTGAATTAGGTAAAAGATATCTTTCTACCGGAAAGACTTTACTTCATGGTGACTTTTATCCAGGTAGCTGGATAGAATCTCAAGGTGATTTAAAAGTCATTGATCCTGAATTTGGTTTTATGGGTGATGCCGAGTTTGATCTAGGCGTGGTCTTGGCACATGGAGATCTCAGTGGAAACTCTGAAATTATTCAGCAAGCTTTCCAGGATCATTATACCCTGCCTTATTCCCAAGCTTTGTTGGATCAATATCATGGGGTTGAAATCTTGAGAAGGTTGATAGGAATAGCCCAGCTTCCAGTAAATTTTGATCTGGAAGCAAAGAAAAAATTATTGGAAAAGGGAAGAAAGCTCATTCTTGGCTAAGTTGCCGTGAAAAACAAAAAAGCTCCAAACATCTGCGTCTGGAGCTTTTTTTCTTCAATTTTTGAATTAGAAATGGAGAATTTTCATTCTTCCTTTAGAGTCTGTTACCTCCAAATAAACTTCTTCAGGACTTAATCCCTGCAATTTGAAATCCTTGGTAAAGCCTTCTGAAACATTGATTCTTTCAGAGTGCAAAATTGCATCAGAATCTTCATGACGAACTTTAACTCGAACTCCAGGTTCGGTCAATCCAAACACAGATAAATTGATGGTCTGATCGTCCACTTTCTTACCGTAAGCTGCCAATGGATACTCATCAATTATTTTTTTGCGCTCAAACGTTTCCACCTTGTAAGTTACTTCCTCATCCTCCGTAGTAATTTTGACCTGATATTCTCCACAAGGCATTTCATTCAAGTCATAAGGAACGATTACTTGCTGGTCCTTTACATTTACTTTTCTTTGGTGGAGCATTTTTCCATCCTCATCAAGGATTGCTACTTTGGCTTTCCCAATACCTTCTTTAAGAAGGACGTTTACTTTTTTAAACTTGGCGCTGGCAGTAGATAAAGCCATCAAGTCTTCATTTGAATTTGAAGCTAGAGTGCTAGTTGCTAAAAGTCCGGCCATTGCGATTGTGAATAAGGTTTTCATAATGTGAGTTGGTTTAGTGTTTCAATGTCTATCCTCTTGCGAAGGACATACCAACTCTGAATAATCCCAGTTTCTCATTAGAACTGAGAAAATACATTTTTCAAAAAATTAACAATTGAACAAAATTAAATTTGGATAACGTGTCAAAAAATTAACAAAAACTGTATAACTACTGGGCAAATCCCCGTTCGCTTGTATCAGTTCCGAACAAAATCCTTGGATTTCTTACTGGAAGAAGGTTGCATGATTGCCGGTATTGTTAAGGAAAATTAATTCAAAAAAAATTTCCATCGCATCATGCCAATTTTTACAAATAAAAAAACCTGTACGCTTCTGTACAGGTCTTGTTCGTCGCGGGACAATTAAATTCTTCTTTTAAGATTTCTTAAACTCTGAAATCAACATTTTTACTCGATCTTTGATATCTAAATTGCTGATATCCAGGTTTCCGGAAGTGGCCTTTAAGAAATCTTCTACTGCACCTTCATGATCTGTTGACTTCCCTTCAGCCAACGTTACATAGCGCATAGTAGACCAAAGCAAGGTCTTGAGCTGAGTCTTGCTATCATCAGTCATGTAGTATTCAACCACTATAGTATTGTGATTGTGCCAGATGATTCGGCTCATGATGCGAACCCACTCCCCCACCATAGCAGGTTTGACATAGCTGATATTATGATTGTACACCACCCAGGCAGCTTTATACTTTCGGATCAAATCAATAACTTCCAAGCCATACAGCTTTGGCACCTGATCCTCCCTCGCATTGAAGAAGTAATCAAAATACTTCGCATTATTTAAATGCTGTAAAGGATCGCAATCTTGAAAGCGGATTACAACTCTGCTTTCCGTTTCTTGGGGATAGTATTTGTCTGGGTTAAATTCAAACATTCTTTTAAAGGTCTTTTGAGGTAATTAAATGAATTCCTGCATCCTGCATTTCTTTCAAGGCAACATCTCCATCTTCCGCTTTAAGGTTTACAGGCTTGGTCGCATCCGTAATTAAATAGGTTTCAAACCCCAGGCTTTTCGAATCCATGGATGTAAACTTCACGCAATAATCTTGTGCAAGACCGCAAACATATACCTTTTCCACTCCAATATCTTCTAAAAATTTTCCCAAACCTGTATCCCCTCTTCTGGCATTATCGAAAAAGCCTGAATACGAGTCTACTTCCGGATTAGTCCCTTTTTGAAAAATATCCTCCCATTGAGATTGATTAAGGTCCGAGGAAAATTGGGCTCCTTTGGTAAACTGTACACAGTGAACTGGCCACAAAACCTGAGTCAATCCATGGAGATCAATCAGCTCCCCAGGATTCTTGCCTTCATGATTGGCCGCAAAGCTTTGATGATCTACTGGATGCCAATCCTGAGTCGCTATGATCAATTCAAATTTTTCCTGAATTGAATTAATGATGGGTACAATTTGATCTCCATCAGAGACCGCTAAAGCGCCTCCCGGTAGAAAATCATATTGAACATCTACGATTACCAAAGCTGACTTTGAATTATGCATTGCCATTTTCCATCTTTTTTGCCTGTAAAACCAATTCCATTCTCAAATGGTGCAAATTTTCCTCCAAGCCCACTGGATATAGATGCGGATTGACCAATCTCTTATGTGTTTTATCAAAGGAATCCAGCTGTTTCTGCGCTCTTTCACGGATTTTTTGAATATCAGGACTTTGATAAACTGCTTTCCCATTTTTGAAAATAGGTTTTAATAAATCCTCTTCCTGATAAAATGCCGGCATGATTCTTTTTCTTCTAGTCGGATCAGTTGGATCAATAATGACCGTACCTCTCGGGTTGATCTCCTCATTTTCCAAGTAAATCATATCAGCCACTGCTTTGTCATTGGAGTAGTATCGCTTCACATTGTGAATTCCCGGAATATTGATTTTCAGGGATTGTTGACTGATTTTAATCTTAGGCTGAAAAATTCCATTCTCGGTTTTAATAGCTGACAACTTATAAACGGCGCCCAAGGCAGGCTGATCAAATGCTGTCACCAGTTTGGTTCCAACACCCCATACATTGATTGAGGCCTCCTGCCCTTTCAAAGAAGTAATGATATGCTCATCCAGGTCATTGGAAGCTACAATTTTTGCCTCAGGAAACCCTGCCTCATCCAAGAGTTCTCTTGCTTGATTGGAAAAATAAGCCAAATCTCCACTGTCAATTCGGATCCCCATCATCTCTTTCCCTTTTTTTCGCAAAGCTTGGCCAACCTTAATTGCGTTTTTGATTCCATTGATTGTATCATAGGTATCTACCAAAAAGACACATTGATTGGGAAATGCATCTGCATAGGCTTCGAAAGCTTCCAGTTCAGTCTCAAATGACATGATCCAGCTATGGGCATGTGTTCCGGAAACAGGTATTCCAAATAGTTTTCCTGCCATTACATTACTGGTAGAAGCACACCCTCCAATATAGGCCGCTCTACTTGCTGCCAATGCTCCATCTATGCCTTGTGCCCTTCGTAAACCGAATTCCAATACCGGTTCTCCTTTTGCTGCCAAATTAATTCTAGCAGCCTTAGTAGCGATCAATGATTGGAAGTTGAGGATATTCAGAAGGGGTGTTTCCAGCAACTGACACTGGATTAAAGGGCCTTTTACACGCACCATAGGTGCATTGGGAAATACCACGGTTCCTTCCTCCACCGCATCTATGTCACAACTGAATTTTAATTCGCTCAAATACTCCAAAAACCCCTTTTCAAACTGTTGGCTTCCATCAGGGGCTTTCATTTGTGAGAGGTACTCTATATCCTCTTTCCCAAACCTAAAATTGCTGCAATAGTCAATGACATAATCCAGTCCAGCTGCCAAGGTAAAACCGCCTTGAAATGGATGTTTTCTGAAAAACAGATTAAAAACAGCCTCCTGCTCACCTTTTCCCGATTTCCAATAGGCATATGCCATGGTAAGCTGATAAAAGTCAGTGAGAAGGGCCAAACTTCCCTGATATAAGTCTTTCGTGATTTTCATAAATTCAATTCTGACTTAAAAATATAACAGACATTGATTCTTCCCTAAAGTTTTCTAAACACATTTCCGGACAAATGAAGTTTTATCACTGATGAACTGTTTTTTTTGGATATTGTGGTTACAAAATTCCAAGCTGTATCGACCTAAAGATGAATAGCAAATGAAGCTAAATCCAAATTTCACTGATCAGGAACTGGTGGAAATGATCCTAACCAAAAACCGGCAGAATATGGCAATAACTTTACTTTATCGACAATATTACGGAGTCTTAGAAAATTACATTTTACAGAATTCCGGCAGCTCAGACGATGCGGCAGACATCATTCAGGAAGTGATGCTGATTTTTGTACAAATGATTTCTGAAGGAAAATTCAGAGCAGAGTCCTCCATCAAATCCTTTCTTTACAGTATTTGTAGAAACCTTTGGATCACAGAATTAAGAAAAAGAAAAAGCTCTGCTGCAAGGCAAGAGAAATATGAAGAAAGTACTGAAAAAGTAGATTCAGATGTCTCGGAAAGTATAGCAAAAACCGAGAGTCTCAAATACATCATGGGACTCTTTCAGGAGTTGGGAAACAAATGCAAGCAGATTCTTCAACTCTTCTACTATGAAGAACTTCCAATGAAGGAGATTTGCGAGAAACTTGACTTTAGTTCAGAGCAAGTTCTCAGAAACAAAAAATACAAATGCCTGAAATCATTGATTGAAAAAACACAGGCTTCACCTCAAGTATATCAAAACCTTCAAAAAGCTTTACGCCATGAATAATATAGACTTGGAAACATTGGAAGCTTATTTGGATGGAAAATTAGCTTCTGAAGAAAAAATACTACTTGAAAATAGCTTAAAGGAAGACGCCTCTTTAAGAGAGGAACTGGAATTACTAAAACTCTCAAGAGAGGCAATAGCTATGAACTCCTGGGCAGAATTGATCTCCGGAACTCAAAAATCATTTTTGAAGGAGAGAAAAAAAGCAGATTCAAAAGCAAATCCACTTTGGTCTTGGGCTGGAAGAATCGCCGCAGGTCTGTCTTTTTTACTGGTGGTGGCAACTGTGGCACTATTCGTCACAACGTCCCAAAATTCCATGGTAGAAAATTTTTACAGCTATCAAATTCCTGTGATGAGAGGAGAACAAAATACATTCTCACAAATTCAGGATGCCTACCTCAGCCAGGATTATGAGCTGATAGAGTCCTTAAGAAGTCAGGTCAGTCAATCAGATTTAGAATCCCTATTTATTTTAGCCATGGCTGATTTGGAAAACGAAAAGTCAGCTTTGGCTGAAATCATATTAAAAGATCTAGAAACCAGAAATTCACAATTGGAAGAACCAGTATTTTCTGAGGAAATCGATTATTACCTGATCCAGTCATTACTTCAGCAGGAAAAATATGATGAGGCTGAATCACGGCTTGAAAAGATCTTGCAGGATCCTTCACATCGATATTTCAAAAACTTTACGAAGTCGGACTTATGGAAAATAAGAATTCTAAAGTTGAAAAAGTGAATTGAATAAAGCGAAAAACTCCCCTATGGGAGTTTTTTTAATTTTTTTTCAGTTAAGTGGTTACATATTTGCAATTGACTCCGACAAAGGATTAAACCAACAAAAATTATGAGAACACTAATCAAATTAACACTAAGCACATTTTTGATTATCGGGCTAGCTGCCTGTAACAATGATGAAGATCCTCTTTCCTTAGGTGAAGGAGAAGTGAGAATGGGTGTTGGAGTCAAAATGAACTCCGGGACTAACCCAGGCGCAAGAATCCAAAATTCCGGACTTGATATCAACTCAGGCTTTTTACAAGTGAAAAAAATTGAGTTGGAAACAGAAGGAGTTGACGAAAATGGAGAATTCGAGCGTGAGCTTGAATATAAATTTCCGGAAATTCTGAAAATCGATTTCAATGAATTTGATTCAGGAGCCGACTTCTTTATCAATATTCCTGCTGGAAACTATTATGAAGTTGAATTTGAAATTGACTTGATTGATAACAGAAACGAGCCAAGCATTCAGCTAGACGGTACTTTTAATAAGGAAGACGGAAGTTCAGTACCATTTAGACTTCAAGTTTTTGGAGATGATGACGAGGACTTGGATTTTGAAGTTGAGTTGGAAGCCGAAGATGATGATGAATTATTCTTCCTCGATGCAGTAAATAATCCTTTGGCAATGTTAGAAATTAATGCAAAAGGCTGGTTCTCTAGTATCTCAAATTCTGAATTGGAAAATGCAGAATTGACTGATGGTGTCTTGCTAATTTCAAGAACAAAAAATAGAGAAATCTATGAAAGAGTATTGGATAAAATAGAAGCTTCAAGCGAAATTGAGCTGAAACTAAAATAGGGCTAATTTTCAGCGAAATAATCCGGCAGAGCAATTTGCCGGATTTTTTTATTCCTTTTTATTTGACCTGTAAATTATCCAGACTATACCCGCTAGAATAAAGAGAACCAAAGCTATCCTACCTATTACTTCTTTCACTTTTCGCTCAAAAGAAACTACTTCAGGCTGACCAATTAACACATAATTTGCCCAATAACCGGGATGTGAAAATTGCGACATTTTAGGATCGCTTAGTAGATCCAATTTTGCCAATCTTAATGCTGAGGCATAGGATTCTCCCTTTTGCAAATGTTTATAGAAGGCATCTGATAAATACACAGCTACCTGATTTTCGGTTAACCACAATGAGGTAATTAAGTGATCCGCTCCAGCCAGAGCGAAGCTTCTAGCTAAACTGATCAACCCCTCAGAATCACTCAACTGCCCCGCTCCTGTTTCGCATGCACTGAGAAATACAAATTCAACCGAGTCCAAAGCCTGATAGCTCAATTCCTGAGAAAAAAGCCTAAATTCTTCCAGACCGGGATAGAATGCGATAAATGAAGAATTGATGTCCCCGGGCTCAGCTTTTGCATGCGTCGCCAAATGGATATAGGGATAATTAGGGGCTTCTTTCAAGAAAGTTTCCAGATCTGCAGACTCATCTGTAAACACGGTAAATCCTTTCCTGCTTATTTCCTCTTTGGATCCGGGCAACCTTGATAAGCCTTGAAATCCCTTTTGCTCAAATGGAGAAAAACCCAAAACAGCATTGGAAAACCATTCTTTCTTGGGTTCTGATTTAACCAAAGCAGCAGAAAACTGATATAAAACTGCAATTCGCTCAATTAAATATTCTCTATCAATGGGTAATACCTCAAAAGGAATAGGATTAAACTGCGCATGAGGAACTACAATCAACTGATTCCGGCTTTTCATTCTCAACAGCCAAGGGTCAAAAAGTGTTTTCCCAAATTGACTGATGAAGGAACCAGCATCATACTTTCTGCCCAAGTTAGGAGTTTGTAATGCCTTCCTCCAATTTTCAAGTTCTCTGAAATTGATTTCTTTGATATCCAACGCTTTGAAATCGAAAAAATCAGGCTCAACCCAAAAAACAAATAATTTTGAAGAAGTTTGAAATAGAGATAAACTCGCCTTCCTCCTACCCAATTGATCCTGATATCTAGCTAAGCTGAAGACATCTGCATTTTCAAAATCAGGCAAAAAACTCTTGAATTCTTCACGTAACCTGGACAAGTCAACTTGCAGTTTGATAAATTCCTCCTGAAGCTTCTTTAACTCTTCGGGATCATTGGATAAATATTGTCTCTGATAATTTTTTGAAAGCAGAAATTGGAGATTTTCCTCTTCCTGAAGCTTCGCTAAAGGGATTCCAGACCTTCTTTTGAGTCTTTCAAAATAGGCACTTTGCCTCAAAGCCCCAGCTTTGCTTTGCTCTGCCCAAACAAAAGCCTGTTCCATTAAATCCAATTCATCTCTCTCTAGAGCAATATTGTAAATCTTCTCGATGGCGTTTTGATAAGCCTTGAGAACTTGGTCGCCCAAAAAAATCCTAGCCTCATCATTATCAAAATTGAAGCTGATGTAATTTGCAAAATCGAAAGCACTGAGATAGGTACTCAAGCCCAACCTGAACCATTTGGAATCTTCTTCTTTTTCATAAAGCATCCAGGCTACTTCCGCCTTTGATGCTAAAACTTCAAAGAGCGTGATTGAGGACATTCCTAAGGATGATTTTTCAGGATTTTGAAAAATGTCCGGATTTTCAAAAGTAGGATGCAGCTCTATTATCGCTTTTTGGTAAGAATTCAAAGCCTTCTGATACTCCTTTTTCTGTTCATGGAGCTGGCCTCTAAGATTATAATAGATACCTCTCTGAAGATCTTTTTTCCTCATCAACTTGATCATGAGAGAGTCCCTAGTCCTATCCAAAGCCAATTCAGCAGCTTCAAGATCCTTTTTTAACAAATAACCTTTCGCAAGTAAATTCCAATGCGAAAACTTTAAAGGCTCGGAGGTTTCACTAATTTGATTTAATACATCCAGTGCTTGATCAGGATTTCCCTCTTCCAAATGAGTGTTTGCCAGATTGATTCGAACTTGATTTGGATTAATCTCCCAAGTCAGTAAATCCTCATAAATCTTTTTCGCACTATCGTATTTTTCCAGATTATACAAGGCTGATGCCTTATTACTCAAAAAACTATAGCGTGCATATCGTCCATAATCCCCTAAAGAAGAAGGCAATGCTGACTCTGCCCTACTGAAATAGCTGATACTTTGGCTGTAATTTCCTGTTTCAAAATAATAGACTCCCAAAGCATTAAATAGTCGTTCGGGCTGAGTCTTTCCCTGAATCAATTTCTGAAGACTTTCAGCTTCTTTTAAATGGTAAATAGAACTGTCCAGCTTACTCAAGCTAAAAAGAAGCTCTCCCAAAAATAGATGGGATGAGTAAATTAAAGTATCTGGAAGTTTAAATGCTTTGGCTAGTTGAATTCCTTTTCTGTAAGATTTGGCTGCAGCTTCATTTTCTCCATATACAGAAAGTAACACTCCTAACCTTTCAGAGCCTCTCAAGAAAAGCTGAACCTCTTCAGAATTGGGAGTTTCAGCCAAAGCCTCAGAGTACAGCATGATGGCAAGCCTATCATCCTCCTCAGTAGGTGAAGGCAACTGGTAAAGAGAGTCGGCTTTTTTCAGCAAATCCAGGTTTCCTTGCGCTAATACGCATATGGGTGAGAAGCATAAGCTTAGGAAAATGGAAAGATAAAGTCTCTTTAAAAACACGGAAATAGGGACAAACCCTACTCCAGACGAGCTACGATTACCACAAAAGGAGGTCTCGGCTTGCCGGCAGGTCGGGTTTCATTTAGTGATCTAAAATTAACCCAATTTCCTCCTCTTCGCTCATTGATAAGGTCATTTTTTTCCTCAATATCATCTAATAATGCTTGAGGAATGTCTGCCACAGTTTCAAAATAGAAAAATCTCAAGGGGATAGAATTGAGTGCCAGATTGCTTAAATCAGGTAATCTATAAAGCAATTCAACATCTAGGACTTGTCCGTTTACGGGAATAGCACCAAATGTCCCATTTTCAACTGTTTTTTGAAGGTCAAAAACACCTTTGGATGAAATCTCAAAGCCTAGATCCTCTAGAGAAATACCGTTTTGATCCTCTACATCAAAATCACAGCTGGTATCATCATCGTCGTCATCATCTCCATCATCGCAGGGAAGTAACAAACCCGGAACTCCATTATAAATCGGAGCTGCCTGTATTTGATTCTGCCCAAGGACATAAATACCATCCCGGTAATTCACCCCTCCGACGGTAACGAAAGTCTCACAGGAACTGGAGCTTCCTTCCGGAGTAAATGTTACTTTATATTTCAATCCGGTTTCACTTGCATTTACGTCAATTGCTCCCGTCTCTCCATTGATAGCCAAGCCATCAGGACTGGCAGTGAAAGTTCCTGATGCGTTGGTAATAGGATTTACAATGACATTTTGGGTCGCATTGATGTAATAAATGGTGTCTGTGTAAGCAAATAACTCGCAATCAAATGAATTATCTCTGATCTGATTATCCTGAACACAAGAAAAAGACAGCAAAGCCAATAAGGCAAAAGTCAAAGTTGAAAGTAAAGCATGTGGGCGCATGAGTTCCTTTTTTATTTTAAGTCGATTCCACTTATAAAATTGTAATCAGATAACAGATTATTTTTCTCTTAAATTCAGCAAAATGCCTATTAATACCAATCCCATTCCAACATAGGACATTATTCCGAAGGTTTCTCCAAATAGAACGAACCCAAAGAACAATGCATATAAAATTCCTAAATAACTCAGACTGGAAATTTTTGAGACGTTGGCATTTTGATAAGCAACTGTCATAAAATATTGTGCTGCCTGAGTACAAATACCTATCCAAAGTAAAATCAACCAATCCCAGCCTATCGGTTGAACCCAAGTAAAATAACTAATCAGCGAAGCAACTGGAAGAGTTACCAAAGGAAAATAAAATATGATCACCAGCGGGTGCTCTGTGTTTTTGAGCTTTCGAATCACATTGTAAGCCAAACCAGAAAAAAGTGCGGCGATGATTCCGATTCCGGCATAAAAGAAATCAATTCGAGGATCAAAACCCTGTATCACTAAAACGCCAGCGAAGGATATAAAGAAATAAAGAAACTGTATGGGTTTGACTTTTTCTTTAACTAGAAAAATACCAAGAATGGTTGTAAAGATTGGGGATAGATATTGTATAGTTACGGCACTGGCCAATGGAATTTTTTGAAGCGTATAAAAGAACCCTATCAGGCCCACTGAACCTACAATTCCACGGATAACCAACAGTTTCTTATTATTCCCAAAGACCGGTATTTTTTGATTTTTCAAAAAAACATAGCTGAAAATCAAGGAGAAAATAGACCTAAACAGAATAATCTCTATGGCAGGGATATGAGGAATGAACTTGACTGATACATTCATCAACGCAAAAAATACTCCAGCCAAAAGCATGGATTGAACGCTAGAAATCTTCAATTTTTTATTTCATTTTTAGGGTGTTGTACTTACAAAGCAAAATTATCATTGGAGAGTTCAAAAAAAATCTTCAAAAACAGAATAAACTATCTATACTTAGGAGAGTTAAAAAAGATAAGATGGCATTAAAACTAGGACAAGCTGCTCCGGATTTCACTTTGAAAGGGACATCCGGAACAGAACTCAAACCCAGCAGGGATTTAGAAGGCAAATCATTCATCCTTTATTTCTACCCAAAAGATTTTACAAGAGTTTGTACTGCAGAGGCATGTGAATTCAGAGATCAGTTTGCGGCATTTCGGGACTTGGACATTCCCGTTTTTGGCGTTAGCAGAGATGACTTGTCTACGCATGAGAAATTCAAAAAGCAATTCAACCTTCCCTTCGAACTTTTATCTGATACCTCAGGAAAGGTTTGCCAAAAATATGATGCCTTGGTACCGCTGATCAAAATGCCGAAAAGGATTACTTATCTGATAGATTCCGAAATGAAAATAGCTGGAGTTTTTTCAGATATGTTTGAATCCAAAGGACATATAGAAAGCATGCTCAAAAAACTCAATAAATGAGTTAGCTGAGGATATTTCCGTCTTTCATTTCCACTTTTCTATCAGCCATGGCAGCCAATTCCTCATTGTGAGTAACTATCACAAAGGAATGCCCCAACTCTTTTCTCAAGGTAAAAAACAGCTCATGCAAAGCCCTTGCATTGCTGGTATCCAAGTTGCCGCTGGGTTCGTCAGCAAAAACCACTTCCGGACTATTGATCAAGGCTCTTGCCACTGCCACACGTTGCTGTTCCCCACCGGACAAAGTGGATGGTTTATGATCCAGTCGATGGGAAATACCCAGAATTTCAGCCAATTCGCCAGCTTTTTTTTCGATTTGCTGAGGATTTTTTCCCTGAATAAAGCTTGGTATTTGAATATTTTCCAAAGCTGTAAACTCAGGAAGTAAATTATGAAATTGAAAAATGAAGCCTATTTGCTGATTTCTAAATTGAGCCAGCCCCTCTCCTTTCATGGCTATTAAATCCTTTCCATTCATGGACAAAGTTCCTTGATCTGGCTTATCCAAAGTCCCCAAAATATGCAACAAAGTACTTTTTCCGGCACCCGATGAACCGACTATGGAAACAATCTCGGAAGTGGAAATCTCAAGATCCACCCCTTTTAAAACATGGAGATTTCCATAGGATTTATGGATGTCTCTGGCTATCAACATACTATTAAAATTTACGCTCCTAAAATTAGAACAATTCTTCGAGGCAAAGGGCATTTATGCCATCAAATAAGGTCCTATTAAATAAAAAAGGCAAAATTCAGGTTTGATTTATCCACGGCTAGGGCTTAACTTCGCCCAAAAATTTTGAGAGATGAACATTCACGAATATCAGGCTAAAGAAGTACTAAAAAGTTACGGCGTTAGAATTCAGGAGGGCATCGTAGCAGACAGTCCCGAAGCCGCACAAGAAGCTGCAGAAAAACTAAACGCTCAAACAGGAACTTCCTGGTATGTGATTAAAGCTCAAATCCATGCTGGAGGCCGTGGAAAAGGTAAGGTTCAGGAAACTGGTTCCAATGGCGTTGTACTTGCCAAAAAATTGGAAGAGGTAGCTGAAAAGGCTAAGAACATACTTGGAGGAACTTTGGTAACTCACCAAACCGGACCGGAAGGTAAAAAAGTAAACAAAGTTTTGATCGCTGAGGACGTATACTACCCAGGTGATTCAGAACCTAAAGAATATTATGTTTCTATCCTTTTGGACAGAGCTACAGGATCCAATGTGATCATGGCTTCTACCGAAGGTGGTATGGATATCGAAGAGGTAGCCGAGAAACATCCTGAGAAAATCATCAAAGAATGGATCGATCCTAAAGCAGGACTTCAGGGATTCCAAGTAAGAAAGGTAGCTTTCAAATTAGGATTGAGCGGAAATGCTTTCAAGGAGATGACCAAATTTATCACTGCGCTTTATAAGGCGTATGAAGCTACAGATTCTTCTCAGTTTGAAATCAACCCGGTATTGAAAACTTCAGATGATAAAATTTTGGCAGTAGATGCTAAAGTAAATCTGGATGACAATGCACTTTACAGACATAAGGATTTGGCTGAATTGAGAGATTTGGCTGAAGAAGATCCATTGGAAGTTGAAGCTGGAAAATCCGGCCTTAACTATGTGAAGTTGGATGGTAATGTTGGCTGTATGGTGAACGGAGCAGGTCTGGCTATGGCAACTATGGATATGATCAAATTATCTGGTGGTGAGCCGGCTAACTTCCTAGATGTAGGAGGAGGAGCAAACGCTACTACTGTAGAAGCTGGATTCAGAATTATTCTTCAAGACCCTAATGTAAAGGCGATTTTGATCAACGTATTTGGTGGTATCGTAAGATGCGACAGAATCGCTAACGGTGTGGTTGAAGCTTACAAATCAATCGGAGACATTCGAGTTCCTATCATCGTAAGACTCCAGGGAACCAACGCTGAAGAAGGTGCTAAGATCATTGACGAATCAGGCCTTAAGGTTTTCTCTGCAATCACATTGAAAGAAGCTGCAGAAAAAGTACAAGGTGTACTAAAAGGCTAAAATATAGCAGCACTCGTAGTTCAACTGGATAGAATATCGGATTTCGGCTCCGAGGGTTGAGGGTTCGAATCCTTCCGAGTGCACTCTTATAAGCTCAGACTCTTAGTCTGGGCTTTTTTTGTTATATACTCTAGCAGGGATAAGGTAATATGAGAATAGATAGACCGATTTTTTTGACTGTGGGCAAATTGGCTGAAGGATGGAACTTCCAAAGAAAATATTTTCTCCCTAAGGAAACTCCCATAAAATATGAAGTAGGAAAAGTGAAGTAAAGAAATAAGTTTAAAAGCTATAAATTGTACTTATCCAAGATTAAAATAAAAAAGCAGGAGAAAATCTCCTGCCCTTTATTTGAAAACTAAACCAACTATTATTTAACTACCACAATGAATTCAAAAATAATACAATTATTAACAAAACAAAATCCAAAATAAAAATTTGTTTTTATTAATTACTTAGCCGGAAACGTACTGCGCTTAAAGGAAATCCCCAAAGCTAGCCCTTGGCTAAATTGTATTTTATCGTCTTGATCAATATCGTAAATGCTCAAACTGGTTAAACTCACATTGATCAAATTGGAAACTTTCGCTGTTAATGCTACATCCAATCTATGATCAATCGTGTCAAATGCCAAGGTCTCGTAATTTGCATACAACTGGTAACGCACCAGGAGAGAAACATTCTCTGAAAGTTGTTTATTCCAATCTGCCATGATATTCATGGCAAGCAATTCTGTTCTGACCTTGTCTCCTATCGGCACTCCATAATTTTGAGGGACATTCAAATATAATTCGGTATCGGTGACAAATGTAAATCTCGGAGCAAAGGGGGATAAACGAAGGCTAAACTCATCATTGGGCTTATACTCAAATCCCAAAGCAAATGTAAGGTAAGCCGGATTGGCAAATTTGGAAATTAAGGTTCTGCCTGTGTCGTCAAAGTTATAGCCTGGTGCAAACTGAGAAAGGAAATTTGCAGAGGAGTATAAATTCCAGAACTCGCCAATTTTGTATCCGACTTTTGAATCTAGAAATAACCTATCATTGGATTTTCTACCGTCTTGGTCTTGGTTTTTTACCACACCGTAAATGAAATCCAAGGTATTATCCCAAGTCCATTTCTCCTTCTTATAATTTGCCCTACCCTGAAGATAGGTACCAACTGCAATGGAGTTCACTCCACCACCCGTCCAGTTACCACTGAATGATGCTTGGTTAAAGTTTAGACCTCCCCCTATTTCTTTTAACCAATAAGTCGTATCCTTTTCAGTTTCTTGGGCTTGCGCAATGGCTACCCCAAAAACTAAAAAGAAAAGCGTAAATATTCTTTTCATAAGTATACTGATTCATTAAATTAACTTAGACAAGAAAACAAAATATGGAAAATGACTTTGAAAACGAATTAATAGTCAGGGATTTTTTGGCTAGACAGAGAACTACTTTAGCCAATCAAAGAACCCTACTATCCTACATCCGTACCTCATTGTATTTCCTGGTAAGCGGTACGGCATTGTTTGAGGTAAAAAATTTGGATCACATACGAGATTTGGGATACTTGTCGTTTGCATTATCTCTAATTTTAATCATTCTAGGTTTTTACAATTATTTCAGAGTTCGGAAAAAACTCAAAAAAGGCACTTATCACCTGATGTAATATGACATTTGAAATCGGTCTTGTTTTCGCCATCATTGGTTTGGCGATGATTTTATTTTTTACAGAAAGGCTGAGCATAGATACCGTTAGCATTGGCATCATGGGGCTTTTCATCTTTACAGGGATTTTAGACCTAGAAGAGGGCTTTGCCGGCTTTTCCAATCCTGCTACAGTCACTGTAGCAGCTATGTTTGTTATCTCTGCCGCAATCTTTAATACAGGACTTTTAGACTCATTCGGTCGTTTACTGACCCTTCAAGCCCAAAAAAGTGAGGTTGGTCTGATATTAAGTTTGATGCTCTCCGCAGGTATTTTATCCGCATTTATCAACGATACTGCAGTTGTCGCCTTATTAATGCCAACCGTTATTCAACTCGCCAAAAAAAATGGCATTTCACCATCCAGAGTTTTAATGCCCTTATCTTTTGGAGCTTTAATGGGTGGGATATGTACTCTACTGGGCACCAGTACCAACATTCTCGTAAGTGGAATCGCTGCAAGAGAAGGCTTGGAAGAGTTTGGTGTATTTGAAATGACTAAAGCCGGAGTTATATTTTTTATCGCTGGAATTATATATATGATTTCTATAGGCACTTGGCTTATCCCAAAGCGAAAGGCTCATTTCAGCGTAAAAGAAAGCTCCCATCTTGGAAATTACCTCATTGAGATTGTCATTACCAAGGAGTTTGAGCAAATCGGTGAACCTTTTCACAAACAGAAATTATTCAAAGCTTATCCAATTGAGGCCCTCCAAATTCTAAGAGCAGATGGAAGAAAAGTGAAAGTATATCCCAATACTCCCATTGAAAAAGATGACCTGATAAGAATCACTTGTGAAAAAGAAACCATACAAAAACTCAAGAAAATCGCAGGTCTATCGATAAAATCAGAATTGGAATGGAGCACGGAGAATGTGACAGATGATGAAGTTAGACTGTATGAAGCATTAGTCACTCCAAACTCAGACTTAGTCAATAAAAAGCTATTAGCCCTTAACTTCCGGCATATTTTTGATCAGATTACTGTAGTGGGTATCCGACACAGAGCTGGGCTTTTGGAAGGCTTACTCAAACAGACTAAGCTACGTGCAGGGGACATTTTACTCCTCAGAGGTACAGAAGAAGCAATTCAAAGGCTAAGTGAAGGAAATGATCTCCTTTTACTGGCTGAAAATAAGAGCAGAAATATCAATAAGACTCAAAGTATTCTTACTGTAGCTACCTTAGCAGCTGTAATATTACTTTCGGCTTTCAAAATTTTTCCAATTGCAGTTAGCGCAATAGGTGGTGTGGTAGTACTTGTCTTACTTAAATCCATCAACCCTTTGGAAGCTTATAAAGCTATTGATTGGAAAGTAATTATGATGCTGGCCGGCGTGCTTTCTATGGGTGCCGCTCTTGAGAAAACCGGAGGAGCACAGCTCTTAGGGGATGTTATCACAGAAAACCTAGGTGAATTTGGACCAAGGGCCGTCTTGGGAGGAATTTTTGGACTAACTTTCTTATTGACCAATATTATGTCCAATAATGCTACCGCTGCTCTCTTAGCTCCTATTGCCATCACTGTAGCTGCATCAATTGGAGTGGATAGCAGACCTTTTTTGATGGCTGTTACATTTGCGGCAAGCTTAAGTTTTATGTCTCCTATGGGTTACCAGACTAATACGATGATTTATAATCCAGGAAATTATAAGTTCAGGGATTATTTGGTGGTGGGAATTCCACTAAACCTGATCATGTGGATATTAGCAACATGGTTAATTCCATATTTTTATCCATTTTAATTATTGGATTAATCATCAATAAAATCAACCTTTATACTCGTTTTTGTTCCATTCAAACCCTTTTTCAATGAAAATCTTCGGAATTATTTTAATTATTGCAGGCATTTTTATGCTTTTCAGCGGCAGTATCAGTTTCACTACCAAAGAAAAAGTCATAGATGCGGGGCCATTAGAAGTCACAGCTGACAAAGAAAATAAGCTGGATTGGCCTCAATATGCCGGAGGAATTGTGGTGGCAGCAGGAATTGTTCTATTGGCTGTTGCAAGTAAAAAGAAATAAAAAAAGCGCCTCTCGGCGCTTTTTTTTTAATCTATTATGGATATCCACTTTCTTACCCATTTTGACAAAAATACGGCTTATTGTCTGCTAAAGGGATCAGAATCCGGAAGCTTCGGTCTTCGGTCATCGATCTTCCATCCAGTCAAGCAAAGAAAATAAGGCAACTGGCATAATTGCGGATAATCAGATTATCTATTAACCTATTAATCTGACCTGCATTACCTTATCAGGGTCCAGATTGAAAAATTCTTTGTGAACATTGAATACTTCTTCCCCATTTTTCGGCTCCTTAGCCAGATAGGTCCCATCCTCTTGCATCACGTATGAATTGAAATTATCCCGAAGATTAAAAGCTAAGATATTCATCAACTGCTTTTCCAATAATGGAGATTCAACCTTGAACAAAGACTCCAGTCTTTTATCAAAACTTCTCACCATCATATCAGCACTACCTGCATAAGTTCGTGTTTGACCATTATTATGGAAATGATAAATCCTGGAATGCTCCAAGAAGTCTCCAACAATAGAAATCACTTCTATATTTTCACTCAGGCCAGGTCTTCCAGGTCTTAGGCAACAAATTCCCCTAATCACTAATTTGATAATCACACCCGCCTGAGAAGCACGGTACAAGGCATAAATAATTTCGGAATCCTCCAAAGAATTGACTTTGATAAAAATCCCACTTGGAAGACCATTTCTTGCATTTTCTGCTTCCTGCTCAATGTATTCAATTAGCTGATTTCTCATATCCCGAGGAGCAGTAATCAAATTTTGATATTGAGAAGGCATACTGTGTCCTGTAATTACATTAAAGAATTCTGATACATCATTTGCCAAAACCTCATTAGTAGTCAGAAGGCCAATATCTGTATATAGTCTTGCTGTATCCTCATTGTAATTACCTGAGCCTAAGTGAACAAAACGCGTTATTTCATTTCTGTCTTTTCTTACAATCAAAAGAAGTTTGGTATGCGTTTTCAAATGAGTGATTCCATAAATCACAAAGCATCCCGCCTTTTGAAGTTTTTTGGCTTCCCTGATATTATTTTCCTCATCAAATCTCGCTTTGACCTCAAAAAGAACAGAAACGTGTTTTCCATTCTCCGCTGCCTTCAACAAAGCTTTGGTAATTCTACTTTCCTTAGCTAGCCTGTAAATGGTCATTTTGATGGCCATTACATCCGGATCATCGGCCGCTTTCTCAATTAGGTCTAGAATAGAATCGATATTGTTATAAGGGTGATGAAGCAGGATATCCTTTTCTTTCAAAATCTCAAAAATATCAGCAGTCCCTTCATCCCTCAGAGAAAGTGGTTTGACTGGCTCAGGAATTTGTGGCAATCTATCCCTGAATTTTTTATTTCCTACGATTTGCCAGAAACCGGTAAAATCAATCATGCTGGATCGCTTCACCAAAAAGACCGAATCACTTTTCAGATTCCATCTCTCTAATAATGAATTCAGCATCCATTTGCTATACCCTTCTTCAATTTCAATTCTAACTACCCTACCTGTTTTTCTTTCCATCAGCTTCCGCTTCACTTCCTCCAGAAAGTTCGCGTCCATATCTTCACTTTCTTCCAAAGTAAAATCACCATTTCTGGTAATTCTGAAGAGACTGACTGCTTCTATTTCTACATTTCTGAAAAGCGAAACGATGTTTTCACGAATTACCTCTTCAATTGGAATCAAAAGCAACATGTTATCCCGCTCGATTTCAAAAAAACGAGGAATATTTGCCGGAATCTGTACAAAGCTGAGTTTGCGCATATCCTTCTTCTCTCCCGGGCTAGTTGTCACCACACCGAAGATCAGAAGCTTATTCATCAAAATCGGGAAAGTTCTGTACCCGTCATACACCATGGGCGTGAGCATTGGATAAATAGCCTTCTGAAAATACTGACGGACCTTTTCCTGCTCATCGGCTGTCAGTCTGGAAGTATTGACCAAAGAAATCCCCTCTTCGCCCAGTCTAGGAAGTACATTTTCAATAAAATGCTGATGCTGCTCTGCATGAAATTGCTGGCAATCTTTCATCAATTTAGCCTTGAAAGGCTCTTCTCTCAGGCCAGAATAATCTATCCGCTCTTTATCATAATCCAGGTAATTGTACAATGAACCTACACGGATCATAAAAAACTCATCCAGATTAGATGCAGTGATTGCCAGAAATTTCAGTTTTTCAAAAATTGAACGGTGCTCCTTTTTGGACTGATCCAGCACGCGTTCATTAAATTTCAGCCAGCTTAAATCCCTACTGACTAAATCACTTTTTTGGATGATTGACTCGAATTTATCTCCAACTGCCAGTTTCATACCTGATAATTTTGTTCCTGAATAGCTTATCTTATTTATTGGCCAAAAAAAGGGGCTCGAAAGCCCCTTTGGGAAGTATTAGGTATCGATTTTTGCGTATTTAGCATTTTTCTCGATAAACTCTCTTCTAGGGGCGACTTCATCTCCCATCAGCATGCTAAAGAGATGATCTGCTTCAGCTGCCGAATCAATAGTCACCTGTTTAATGGTCCGGACATTGGGATCCATGGTGGTAGTCCAAAGTTGCTCTGGATTCATCTCACCGAGACCTTTGTATCTCTGAATACCGACACTGTCCTCTTTACCGTCTTTGGCCATCTCGGAGACCAACCTTTTTCTCTCTTCTTCAGTCCAACAATAGCGTTCATCTTTACCTTTCTTCAATAAATAAAGAGGTGGTAAGGCAATGTAGATATATCCTTTTTCAATCAAGGTTCTCATATATCTGAAGAATAAAGTCAAGATCAAAGTTCGGATGTGGGACCCATCAATATCAGCATCCGTCATGATGATGATTTTGTGATATCTCAAACCGGTCAAATCAAGTTCCTTATCGTCATCAGCAGTTCCAAACTTAACCCCTAAGGCAGTCAGGATGTTTTTGATTTCATCATTATCGTAGATTTTGTGCTCATGGGCTTTTTCTACGTTCAGGATTTTTCCTTTCAAGGGAAGAATGGCCTGAAAATCTCTATCTCTCCCTTGCTTGGCTGAACCACCTGCAGAGTCACCCTCCACTAAGTACAATTCGCAAACAGTAGGATCAGAATTCGCACAATCCGCAAGCTTTCCAGGTAGACCACCGCCTCCAAGTACGTTCTTACGCTGTACCATTTCACGAGCTTTTCTAGCTGCATGTCTTGCCTGAGCTGCCAAGATTACTTTTCCTACGATGATTTTCGCCTCTTTTGGATGCTCTTCCAACCAAGACTGTAATGTCTCAGAAACAGCAGAATCTACTGCGCCTACCACATCGGAGTTACCCAATTTAGTTTTGGTCTGGCCTTCAAACTGAGGCTCTGCAACTTTTACGGAAATAACTGCAGTAAGACCTTCTCTAAAGTCATCACCGGAAACCTCAATCTTCAACTTATCCAACATGCCGGATTTATCCGCGTAGGACTTGAGCGTTCTGGTTAGAGCTCTCCTGAATCCAGTTACATGGGAGCCTCCTTCGTAGGTATTGATAGTGTTCACATAAGAAACCACATTTTCGGAATAGGAGTTATTATAGCTCATCGCTACCTGTACAGGTACATCCTGATCTAAAGCTTCTATATAAATAGGTGCATCGATGATTTTCTCTCTAGTCTCATCCAGGTATTCTACGAATTCAACCAGACCACCTTCAGAGAAAAATTCATCAGACTTTGGATTTCCATCGTCTTCAATTTCTCTAAGATCCTTGAGGTAAATTCGAATTCCCGCATTCAAATATGCCATTTCTCTAAGCCTGTTGGCAATGGTCTCATACTTGAATTCAGTAACAGCAAAAATGCTGGCATCCGGCTTGAAGTGGATGATTGTTCCTCTCTTATCAGTTTTCCCTATCTCTCTAGCAGGATATTGAGGTACACCAATTTTAAATTCCTGCTCGGTAATAACCCCATTTCTAAAAACAGTAGCTTTAAGGTCTGTCGATAAAGCATTCACACAGGAAACACCCACACCGTGCAAACCTCCGGAAACTTTGTAAGTGTCCTTATCGAATTTACCACCAGCGTGAAGCACAGTAAGCACGACCTCCAGGGCCGAACGTTTTTCCTTCGGGTGCATATCGGTTGGGATACCCCTACCATTATCCTCCACAGTGATGGAATTGTCTTCATTGACAGTGACATGAATAGTATCACAATGACCAGCCAAGGCTTCGTCAATGGAATTAT
Organism: Algoriphagus algorifonticola; assembly: GCF_007655305.1. Taxonomy (GTDB): domain Bacteria; phylum Bacteroidota; class Bacteroidia; order Cytophagales; family Cyclobacteriaceae; genus Algoriphagus; species Algoriphagus algorifonticola. The sequence continues at coordinate 84,834 of NZ_VLOG01000012.1, read as the reverse complement.
CCACTACTTCCCAAATTAGGTGGTGAAGACCCTTAACTCCTACATCTCCGATGTACATGGCAGGTCTTTTTCTAACTGCTTCCAGACCTTCCAAAATCTGAATATTGCCGGCTCCGTACTCTGCCGGATTCTTCGCTTTTTCTTCGCTCATATTAACTGGAAAAAAACCCTTAAAACGGGCTTAAACGGTGATTTTCTGAAATTCAATTGATTCGGCAAGATAAGCAAAAAAAGTGACTCAAACGAGAATAATTACAGCATTATCTACCTGAATAGAATAGTATGCCCCGCCTATAATAATCCAAATATTATTCTAAAATTCATATTTTTTGTAAAATTTTTTTCACCAATTCCTACCTGATTATAGTACATATAAACTTGTTTTTTAACACTTTATACCATTTTGTTTAATTATAAGACCTTTTTGTTAAACAAATTTAATTCTGAATCTATTTAAGTAAGCAAATCAAACAGTTAACACTTTCCCCATTAAAAATTATGAACCTAACCTTAGCAGCCGATCTAGTAGGACTAGATCGAATCATTAACTCAGACCCGGTAGCCATTACCTTCTTCATTGGGTATATGGCTATGTTCGCTTCTGCAGTCTTCTTTTTCGTAGAAAGAGGATCTGTAGATGGAAAATGGAAAACCTCTCTTTTAGTATCTGGACTGATCACAGGTATTGCCGCAGTTCACTATTATTACATGAGAGATTTCTATTTACAAACTGGTTCCAGCCCAACAGCTTTCCGTTATGTTGACTGGACTTTGACAGTACCTTTGATGTGTGTGGAGTTCTATTTGTTGACCAAACCATTTGGTGCAAAAGGTTCCACTCTTTTCAAATTGATCGTAGCATCTCTTTTCATGCTAATTACCGGTTACATCGGTGAAACTTCAGGTATCGATAGCAACGTCATGTGGGGTATCCTATCTACCCTGGGTTATTTGTATATCGTATACGAAGTATTCGCAGGAGATGTAGCGAAATTGGCTAAAGACTCCAACAGCCCTGCTTTAGGAAGAGCTATGTTCCTATTGAAAATCTTCATCACCCTAGGATGGTCAATCTATCCAATCGGTTACATGGTATTGCCAGGAAACTTGTTGTCAGGTGCATTTGAGGTAAGCTCAATCGACTTGTTCTACAACTTGGCTGATGCTATCAACAAAATCGGTTTCGGTTTGGTAATCTACTCTGTAGCAATTTCCGAATCATCCAAAAACAAAACTGCAGCAGCATAAACCTAATTAAGAGTCGCCCTTTCGGGCGGCTCTTTTCTTCTCATGAAGCACTACGATTTCATATTTGCAGGTGCGGGTTGTGCCGGACTTAGTATGGTGTATCACCTACTCAACAGTCCGTTGAAAAATTCAAAAATATTACTTCTAGACCCAAATATGGGTCAGATACCGGATAAAACTTGGTGCTATTGGGCTGAAAAGCCTTTACCAATTCACCCAAGAAACGCAATTCATTCCTGGAACCAACTTAGCTTGAGTTCCAATTATGATAAGGCAACTCATCAAATGGAAAACCTACAGTATTTCCATTTAAATTCTAGAGATTTTTTTGAACACATTTATACTTTTTTAAAATCTCACCCCAACGTGACTCATGAACAAAATACTGTCAATCAAATCATTGAAAAAGAAAATTCAGTAGAAGTATTCACCTCAAATGATACTATCTATCAAGGAAATTATATTTTCGATTCCAGACTTACAGATTCGGATCACCTAGGTTCCAAAGCTCTAAAACAGATCTTTGCTGGATGGAAAATCGAAACTGATCAAAACATTTTTGATAAATCAACCTTCACGATGATGGAGTGGACCCACAGTGAAAAGGGTCTATTTGATTTCTTTTACATTCTACCCTATCATTCCAAATCAGCCTTGATAGAGTATACCGCCTACAGTCGACAGGATATAAGTCAAGAAAACTTAAACGCAAAAATCAAAGAATATCTGGAGGAAAAATTTAGTGGAATAGCTTATGAAATCACTTTTCAGGAAAAAGGAGTTATTCCAATGACAACTCAAATAAAAGCCCCCGATTTTTCAAAACGGATCATTCCTATCGGTACCAAAGCGGGATGGACTAAGGCATCTACAGGTTATACATTCCACACCATTCAAAAGAGAGCTCAATCACTTGTCAATCAGCTAGTGAATGGTGAAAACAACATTAAAACCGAAAAGTCTCCTGCCAGATTTCGCTTTTATGATAATATCCTACTCAATATCGCCCATAGATGGCCCCATGAACTCAAAGGAATTTTCGAGGATTTGTTTAAAAGGAATGAAACTGATTTGGTCATGAAATTCTTGGGAGAAGAAACTAGTCTTTTTCAAGAAATTAAATTGCTTAGCCGACTACGGTTTCCAATTTTCATCAAAAGCCTCATGAATTATGAGAAGCATTGAAGACATTTTCAAAATATTGGGCTTGGGCATAGGCTGTGTATATGCACTTTTCTCATTTGACCTTCCTATCTTGGATTATGGGATTTTTCTACTAATACTCCTTACAGCCGGAATCCCTCACGGAGCAATAGACCATTTGACATCCAATCCTCATACCAACCAAAAAAGCCTTATTAGGTTTTTAATCAACTACTTATCATTGATTGCAGCTTATCTTTTGATTTGGTATATAGTACCCAAAATCGCCCTAGCTGCATTTCTACTTATGTCCGCCTATCACTTTGGACAAACTCACTTTATCAAGCGAGAATTTGCTAATAATAGACTTTTAAACTCCTTGTTATACTGCAGCAGGGGATTGTTAATGCTGTCTGTGATTCTCTTTGGAGATTTTGAAATGACCCAATCAATCTTAGCTCCTATTTTAGTTGTTGAGGGATTCTATGATTATCAAATTCTCATTATAAGCGTATTTTTGGTCAGTAGTTTATCAATTCAATTATATCTGAAAATTGGGTTCAGTAAAGCTGATTTGATCGATTTAACTGTACTGCCCCTACTTTTATACTTTAGCCCATTGCTTGTTTCATTTATTATTTATTTTGGGTTCTGGCATGCTGTTCCAAGTATGATGGTCGAATACCGATTTCTGGAAAAATTCCCCAAATTTCGGGGCTTTAAAAAATTTCTAATTCAACTCCTCCCCTTCTCAATTTTGAGTTTCATAGGAATTGGCCTTATCCTATTTTTGGGTCTTAGGTTTTTAGAATCTCAGGAATTACTGCTTTTATTTTTCGTATTAATCTCCCTAATTTCCTTTCCACATATTTTGTATATGGATAATTTCTTCAAAAAAATCTCTAATACTGACCAGTACTAAGCATAACTAAAGTACATGCTGGGGTCACCTCCACACCTTGCTTTTTTGCTGCCTGAAAAAACTCAGGGTTTTCGGTTCCTGGATTAAAAATGATTCTCTTAGGATTGAGTGAAAGCAAATAATCAATCCACTCTTCTTGATGATCCGGTCCAATATATAAAGTGATCGTATCAATATCTTCTAAAGCTGGCTTTTGTCTCAAATCCAGAATTTCCTTTCCAAAAAGTTCTCCTTTTTTGATTCCAATGGGGATAAATTCCATATCTCTGTCATCAAACATTCCTGCCGCTACAAATGCATATCGGGAAGGATTCGGAGTAGCACCTACGATTAATGTTTTTTTAGCTTTGCCCATTTCTACTTCCTAAAACTCTGTCTCTTTCAAAGGTATCCATGTGTCTATGTTTTTTGGTATCATAGATATCTTTTAATGTGATTAGAATTCCTGTTTCCTCTACCTCTCCAAACTCATCATTCAGAGCCGTACCAAAAGTCATCATGGTAGGAGACAAATTCATGTAAGTATTGATCAAAGGAGGAATATTTTCTCCGTAATTTCTAATCCTGGAATTGAGAAGTTTGTAGCCCTCTTTATAGTCTAGGCCTTCAAAAATATTTGGACCTGTTCCTAATTCGGTTTCATAAGTAAGTCTTAACTCAGGTTTGGGACTGACTAGATTTTCTTTATCTGGGAAATAATGATTCATAAATCTCAGCAAAAGATCTCTTCCTTCTCTATTGTAATGCGGATACATGGTCACTTTGCCAAATAGATATTTTACGTCAGGATTCAATAAAACCACAGCTCCAAGCCCATCCCATAGATTATCCAAGCTGAAAATTCCTTTTCTATTATCAATGCTTGGCTGATATTTAGGCTGAACAAAAGAGCGTCCCAACTCAATAGTGTAAGGCAAATAATCAGAAATAAATTTCTCAGAAAAATCGAATAAGTGAGTGGTGGACAAATTGATTTTCCCAGATGAATTAATGGCTTTTTTACAATGGATTAAACGATATCCAGCCACAATTTCTTCATCTTCGGGGCTCCAGGTAATTAGTTGATCATAGCAGTTTTCACAAGTGTCATTTTCATCCAGATCCAATGCTAGGCCTGTCCCTCCTCCTGCTGCTCTAAAGGTCAATTCTCTCAAACGGCCGATTTCTCGGACCACATTAGGTGCATTGTGGTAATTAACCAAATAAACCAGATTGTTTCCATTGTTTGCGTAACGAATGAATCTTTCAGGCCTTAATTCAGCCTTAATCAACTCCGTGCTCACTGCAGGAATAATTTCAGCCTCTTTATGCATTTTTCGATCCGAGTTCATACACTTTTTCTTTCATTTGATCAGCCCATTGAGCATCAGATTTCTCATCGGTAAAGGTTTGATATTTGATTCTTTCACCAATTCGAATCTTAACTTTTTGACCCCTTTGCTTATACATTTCATCTGCAAGATAAAACATCTCCAGATTTGCCTTTATCCCAAGTTTCTTTCGCCAGTTAGCTAAATTGTAAAAGAATTTTGAATTTCCCCCCTCAATAAAGCTTAGAAGTATATCTTTTTTATATTTTTTTGACTTGGCGATGAAACTCTTTTTCCATTGCAAGTCCTTTATTTCTCCGTCTATTTTTCTGGAAACCAATCCTGCCGGAAATATTAGCACAGCAAAATCTTTGGAATATACCTCTTCAATTTTATCCAAAGTTTCTTGAGAATTCCTTCCATGCTTATTGACAGGGACAAAAATTGGATTGAAATTATCGAAGGTCATTAATAGATCATTCACCAAAAAGCGGATATCAGTTCGGATTCTACCCAAGGCATACATCAGTGCAATTCCATCCATTCCACCCAAAGGATGATTCGCAGCGATGATCACGCCTCCTTCTCTGGGTACTTTTTCCTCTCCTATTAATTCTACTTCCATCTCAAACTCCTCTATCAATGCATTGACAAAATCAAGTCCTTTCAAGTGCCCAATGCGGTCCATGATCCCATTCATCCAAGACTCATGCGTGACACGTTTGATGTAGGAGAGCACAAAACCAGGCATCCATTTCAATAAAGATGGGTTTTTGGAGGCAATTGCCTTTTCTATATCAATAAATTTCTTCGACATAGCCAAATGCTATTCAATAGGGTTAGGATTAATTCGCTTAGATTGGGAAAATAAGGCTAAAATTACAAAAATTCTGCATGCATAACATTTTTGTATATTGTCAACTCTACAGTAAACTGAAAACCAAGAGAGTACTTTTTGAGTAGTCTTAGAAAAATACTATATGAATTTACTTTTAACAGGCAGCACATCCGGAATTGGACTAGAAACTCTAAAAGTACTTTATCCCCATTTTGACCGATTTATTTTACCGGTAAGAAATATGGAAAAAGCCCAAAGGTTAGCCAGTCAATTCCCAAAAACCGAAAAGCTAGACTGGGTAGAAATGGATCTTTCTTCCATGAAATCCGTTCAAAATGCCGGATCTTATATTCAGGAAAATTACTCTGAAATCCATGTTGTGATCAATAATGCAGGCGGCATGTTTCCTGCTGGAAAAAAGACAGAGGATGGCTTCGATATGACTTTTGCTGTCAACCATCTGGGACATTTTTTCCTCTTTAAATTAGTAGAAAATGCCCTGGTCAAAGGCAAAGCGAAAATTATCAATGTGAGTTCAGAGGCTCATAGAATCGCAAGTTTTAATACTGAAGACCCAAGTCTCAAAAAATCCGGAAATATCTTCTCAGCCTATTGTCAGGCAAAACTTTATAATATTCTATTCACTAAAGAATTAAAAAAAAGATTTAGTGAGCAAGGCATCTCTTCTTTCTCATTGCATCCTGGAGCAGTCAAAACAGCATTCGGATCCGAAACGGACCCAATCAGCAAGATGATCATTCGGGCAACTCAATTATTTTTTATTTCAGCCAAGAAAGGAGCCCAAACCAGTATTTTTTTAGCAAAAATACCTTCAGAAGAACTCAAAAACGGAGCTTATTACGTCAGAAAGAAGCCTAAATCATCTAATTCCGCTTCCTTAAATGCTGAAAATGCCCGAGCTCTTTGGGAATATAGTGAGGAATCCCTGGCGAATTTGGGTCTGCTATAATTTCCCTATTTTTGCTCGCTCAAATAACTAGCTATGCAAGACAGAATTTTATCCCTTAGTCCCGGAGTTTGGAAAGATTACGAGCTGATTGATACAGGAGGCTTTGAGAAATTGGAACGCTTCGGAGAGTTTATTGTCAGCAGACCCGAACCGCAGGCTATTTGGGATAAAAGCATGGAGGATTCCGAATGGAAGAAATTAGCACATGCCCACTTTGCAAAAGAAAAAAACAACCCTGAAAAAGGCCATTGGGAGCAATTAAAAAGAATGCCTCACAATTGGCAAATCGGCTATCAAAATGAGGAAGGTTTGGATATCAAGCTAAATCTTGCCCAAACTTCCTTTAAACACATTGGCCTGTTCCCAGAGCAAGCTGTCAATTGGGATTATATTTTCTCCACTATCAAACGCTCTCCTGTAAAAAACCCAAAAGTTCTCAATCTTTTTGCCTACACCGGAGCTGCTTCTGTGGCAGCCAAAGCTGCGGGAGCAGATGTCACCCATTTAGACTCAGTCAAGCAAGTAGTGACCTGGTCTAGACACAATATGGAGGCTTCTAAGCTGGATGGAATCCGCTGGATTGTGGATGATGCGATGAAGTTTATCAAACGGGAAGCCCGAAGAGGAAACAAATACCAGGGAATTATTTTGGATCCTCCAGCCTATGGCAGAGGACCAGAAGGAGAAAAATGGGTATTGGAAGAGCAAATCAACGAAATGCTGAAAACCTGCGCAGAAATCTTAGATCCCAAAGATCATTTCTTGCTCTTAAATATGTATTCACTCAGTTTTTCTTCTTTGATCGCTGTCAACCTGATCAAATCCAATTTCGGAGAAGTGAAAAACCCAGAGCACGGAGAATTATATCTGCAGGATAAATTTGAGAAAAAGCTTCCTTTGGGAATTTTCTTCAGATTCTCGAGTTTCTGATAAGTAAATCATGAATAACCGACAATTATTTTTATCCCATCTCGCCCAAACCACAGATTTCCCACTGATGATAGAAGTGGAAAAGGCGGAGGGAGTATACCTATATGGCCCCAACCAAGAAAAATACATTGATCTGATTTCAGGAATCGGAGTCAGTAATGTGGGGCATAGGCACCCCAAAGTGTTGGAAGCCATCCAAAATCAACTGGACAAATACCTCCACCTGATGGTTTATGGAGAATATGTTCAAACTCCCCAAACCCTACTTGCCAAGGCACTTTGTGACACTTTACCGGATCAGCTTGACAATGTCTATTTTGTAAACAGTGGATCGGAGGCAATTGAAGGAGCCCTCAAGTTAGCCAAGAGATACACTGGCAAAAAAAAGCTTTTCTCCTGCATCAATGCCTATCATGGGAGTTCTCATGGTTCGCTGAGTATAGGAGGAAATGAAATTTTCAAAAGAGCGTATAGACCTCTTTTACCTGGAGTTACCAATATAGTGTATGGTGGCTATGCAGATCTGGAGAAAATTGATTCGGATACTGCTGCAGTAGTCGTAGAAACCATCCAAGGAGAAGCCGGAATTCGAGTAGCCTGTACAAATTATTTTCAGGCTTTACGGAAAAAGTGTGATGAAGTAGGAGCATTATTGATCTTGGATGAGATTCAGGCTGGCTTTGGCAGAACCGGCAAATTCTGGGCTTTTGAGCATTTTGATATAGTCCCAGATATAGTTGTTTGTGCCAAAGGTATGGGAGGTGGAATGCCGATCGGAGCATTTATAGCCAACAAAGAGGTGATGGGAGTTTTTAAGAATAATCCTTTGCTGGGTCATATCACTACTTTTGGTGGGCACCCAGTAAGCGCAGCTGCATCCTTAGCCACTATTCAGATTTTACAAAAAGAAAATTTGATCGCTCAGGTAGAGGATAAAGCAGCGCTTTTCAAAAAACTACTCATTCACCCCAAAATCAAAGGTATCCGAAACAAAGGCTTGATGATGGCCGTTGAGTTTGAATCTTTTGAAGTTCTAAAACCAATTATTGATCGAGCAATCGAATTGGGTGTGATTACAGATTGGTTTCTGTTTTGTGATGATTCTATGAGAATCGCCCCACCATTGGTAATAACTAAAGAAGAAATAAAAGGTGCCTGTAGCATCATTTTGCAGGCGATTGAAGATGTAGCTTAATTTTAAACTTTATTTTTTATGGGACAGAAGAAATGCCCCCATTGTGGGCAATGGTCGGATTGGAATCAGAATCTTACAGATACTTGCCAGCATTGCGGCAAACCATTGGGAGGCAAAGACCTCGAAAATCAACAAAAACGAGAGGCTGATAAGAAATCCAATGAAGAAAACTGGATGTTTCACATCAAGGAAGATGATTCTGATTTGGTCAAAACTTTCAAAAAGATCGGAAACTTCTTTTATACCATATATATGGCTATCATTACCTTCATCCTTTGGTTAATTGCAGCGCTCCCCGGATAATGAAAGTGATCAAAAATCCATTCTTTTTTATTCCTGTGATATTATTTTGGACTAACCAGTTTTTTGAAAGAGTCATGGGTTGGCATTCAAGCGGTTTCCTTTCCTCTTATGCTGATGATTTGTTAGCAATGCCTGTTATACTCGGAATAACCCTTCAAATATATCAGTGGATTCATCCTAAAAAGGAGCTTTTCAGCTTTTCTAAGCCTCAGGTTTTGGTTGCATTTGTGTATGTCTCCATAGTATTTGAGTTTTTGTTACCAAGATATTCATCTACCTATACCTCTGATTATTGGGATATCCTCTGCTATGGATTAGGGAGTATCTATTTTTATAAATTTATCAACCATACCAAAAGCCAGAAGGTCTTTAATTAGGTCAAAAGTTTAATTTTTTAGCCGTGGATATATTTCGATGCTTTTTTTGGCTATTTGCCGAAGGCATATTTTGATAATTTCTTGAAGAGTGCCCCTCAGATCAACGACAAGAATCGGGAGTAATTCCGAGGCTTTATCGTTGGATTTTCTATCCGATAAAAATAAAATCTCGTTCTGTCTTGCTGGCACAAAGCCCCATTTCCAAAAGAAGAAATAGGGCCAGCGCTGGGTAAAGGCGTTGCATAATGAAACCAGGGGTTAAAACCCCTGGCTACTACATAGTACGCTCCTATGGAGCTTACGATCCGAGTACGATCGGAGGTTTTTCTCGCCGAAGGCATATCTTGAAAAATATCTTCTAAATATTTCGCCGAAGGCATATTTCAAATTATTTCTACGGTATTTTCCTTGAATAAAGCTTTACTTCTAAATCCCCCTTTCCCCCTTTACATATAGCTATCATCCTGAATTGAATTTACACTTCCAAAGGGGGAATTGATCCGTATTTCGCCGAAGGCATATCTTAAAATTATCTTAAAAGGTATCTTTTCTATTATTTCGCCGAAGGCGTATTTCTAATTATTTCCATTGTATTTCTTTATCTATTTCGCCGAAGGCGTATTTCTAATTATTTCTACTGTATTTCTTTATCTCTTTTACCTGAGGCAGATTTCAATTTTTATTTCAATTATCTTTTCTAAAATTTTGACACATGAGAAAAACAGGAATCGTATTAGGCATTTTGCTTCTTATTTTAGCAATTGGTGCATTGGTTTTTACAGCATTGCATACTCCTCAATATGAAGGGGAGATTACAATCCAAGGGTTAAATGAAGAAACCACTGTTTACTTCGACCAATACGGAATCCCTCATATTTATGCCTCAAACCAAGCTGATGCATACACGGCTCTTGGATACCTCCATGCTCAAGATCGGCTATTTCAGTTAGAGATGATGAGAAGAGTCGGAACTGGAACCTTAGCCGAATTTTTAGGACCGGATTTATTGGAAATAGACCAGTTTTTCAGAACGCTGGGAATTCCTGAGCATGCTCAAAGCTCCACTGACTTTTGGAACTCTCAACCTGATTCTCCTTGGAAAAAAGCCACTGAAGCCTATATAGCTGGAATAAATCAATTTATTCAGGAAGGTACTTTACCTGTAGAATATACCCTTTTGGGAGAAAAGCCCCGGGAATTCACTATCAATGATGTTCACTCTATTTTAGGTTATATGTCATTTACTTTTGCCATGGCAGTCAAGACTGATCCATTGATTACTGAAATGAGCAGAAAACTCGGTGAAAATTACCTTCAAGCATTATCCGTTCATACACTTCCGGAACACCATGTAATCCCAAATCATTATCCTGATTCTCTTAAGTCTACTTCGGGCAGCGGGCTTATATCCATGCTAGAAAAACTTCCTGTTCCTCTTTTGGAAGGTTCCAATGGTTGGGTCATTTCTGGATCTAAAACGAAAAGCGGAAAAGTCATTTTTGCTAATGACACCCATATTGGCTTCTCATCTCCATCTGTTTGGTATGAAGCGCATTTGGAATATCCTGGTTTTAATTTTTATGGAAATCACCTGGCCGGTGTTCCTTTTGGTCTGGTTGGACATTCCTTGTTTCACAGCGTGGGCTTGACCATGTTTGAAAACGATGATCAGGACTTTTTTGAAGTAGAATTGAATCCCAATAATCCCAATGAATACAGATATGGAGATGAATTTCTTCCCTTTACTATACTCAAAGATCAAATCCCGGTAAAAGGGCAAGACCCGGTAGATTTTGAAATACGTCAAACAATTCATGGTCCCATCATGAATGGGGTAGTTTCTGAAATCGCCTCTTTGACACAAAATCCTGTTAGTTCTTGGTGGGTATATACTTCAGAACCCACAAGAGCATTAGAGTCACTTTACAAGATAAATCATGCCAAATCTATGCAGGATGTAGCTCATGCCGCAGAGCTCATTCATGCGCCTGGTTTGAATATCATGTATGGTGACAGTTTGGGCAATATCGCTTGGTGGGCTGCTGCCAAATTGCCTATCCGATCTGAAAAAGTAGATTCCAAGATTTTTGCAAATGGCTCAGATCCCGAAATCATGCCTCAGGGCTGGTACCCTTTCAGCATGAACCCAATGAGTATCAATCCTCCTTCGGGATTTGTTGCCTCAGCTAATAATCAACCTGACACCCTAAGAAATGGCGTATTTTTTCCTGGCTATTATTATCCCGGTGAAAGATGGCTAAGAATCGCTGAGGCTATTCAATCCAAAAATGATTGGACCTTGGATGATGTAAAAGCGGTCCAGCTTGAAGTGATCAATACAGACCACTCTCAAATCGCCCAATTCATGCTGGATCAAATCCCGGACTTTGATTTTCAAGGAAGAGAAAAAGCTCGAGAGCTTCTAAACCAATGGGACGGAAATCATGAGTTAAACTCCCCGACTCCAACTATTTATTACAAATGGTTATACCATACACTTCGCCTTTCAATGGAAGATGAGCTGGGGAAAGTTGGCTTTGAAAATTATCTGGGCACATTTATGATGATTCGATCCAACCTTCCCTTTATCAAAAACATAGGAAGCCCTTGGTGGGATGATATACAAACCCCCGAAAAAGAAAATGCAAAAGACATATTTGCCAATAGCTTGCAGATTACGCTGGATGAGCTTAGCGATCAATTAGGAAAAGATATAGATGACTGGGACTGGAAGAAGGTAATAATCGCAGAGCATCCCCACCCTTTAGGAAGTAAAAAACCGCTGGACAAGATATTCAATGTTAAAACTGATCCGATTCCAGCCAATGATGAAGCAGTCAATAAACTGGCCTTCAAATTAAATGGAGAAGGAATTTACAGGGTTACCTCTGGACCGGCTATGCGGATTTTGATAGATTTTCAAAATATTCAAAAATCGCTTTCTGTACTTCCCACAGGTCAAAGTGGGAATCGTTTTAGCAAACACTATAAAGATCAGGCGAATCTTTACGCCAAAGGGAAATACCGATATCAGTTGATGGATAAAAAGGACATCATCAAAAGCACAGAGGAGCCTCTCATATTAAAGCCCAGATAAACTTCTTTGGTATTAGATGGGTTAGAATTCTAAATAGAAATCTATGAGCAAGAAAAATAAAAAAGAATATCCGGTTCAATTCTCTGAAGAGGAACTTAAAAATAAACTAGATCCTGAGTCCTATCATGTGCTTAGAGAAAAGGGAACAGAAAGGCCATTTACGGGACAATATTACCTAAACAAGGACACTGGCATTTACGAGTGTAAGGTCTGCAATAATGAGATTTTTCACTCTTCGAAAAAGTATGACAGCGGCTGTGGTTGGCCTAGCTTCACAGAACCTATCCGCCCAGAGGCAATAGATGTTCAGATGGACTATTCACATTTTATGATTCGAGAAGAAATTCTCTGTGGAAATTGTGGATCACATTTAGGTCACCGTTTCCCGGATGGCCCAAAAGATCAAGGAGGAATTCGCTATTGTATCAATTCGGTCAGTATGGATTTCAAGAAAGGAGAGTAAAACCGGGTTATATCAATATCCAGAATCTTGCTAGTAGCCAAATCTCCTTTGCTCATCGATTATGGAGACCGAAGACAGTTGACCGAAGCTTGGTTGAATTGATCTGCTGTGCTTCTTTTATGCACCTCAGTTTTCTTACAGACAGAAAATCGGATATATTTTTCAATAAAATGTCAGTTCGAGCGAAGTCGAGAACCCATCGACCTTGCCCGAATTGACATGAGCTTTTTTCGTCAATACAATTATTTCCTTTTCCCTGGATTATACCGCTCTTCTGCTCTAGCTTCAACATCTTCTTGGTAATACGCCACATCTTTCCAATTTGCATCAGCATAACGCTGCGCCTGATCGGTAAAATGAGGCGAATTAGGATCCCCACTTTGACCTCCTGCTAAAATACTTTTAGCTTTTACCTTTTTACCAAATTCAACTACAGCTACAAAGCTATTCCCTCTATATCCATATAATCGCTTTGTATCTTCTGTACTTCTTGCTCCATAAGCTGCCAAAGCTCCCCAGGTTCCTGAAGCCATTCCTACAGGAATGTATGGTTTATCATCATCAAACTTCAAATCAATAGCGCCTGAAAGTCTTTGAAATCTATTGATCTCGCCCCAAGGGGTATTCCAAGATCCGAAATCTGCATTCATTTCCTCAATAGTTTGATCAAAAGCCTCCACGACTTGATTGTCGCTAGGCTTAGAATATTCCCCACTAATTGATGGATCGTCGATGAAGCGATTCAATGAACCTACATTTCGCGCATAATTCATCCCATAAAAATGAGCCAGAGACATAGCCACTGATTCCTTACTCGTACGGAAATCCCATGCTTTAAGCACTTGAATCGCCTCTTTATTCTTAGAACCTACTTTTTCATAGGCCGCAACCAATTCAGGAATCAAAGCCTCAAAGGCAGGTAAATAAGGATCATGTGCCAATTCTATAAATGAATCCAATGTCAAATTTTTAGCCTCTTTCAAAACTTTAACTGCATGAATGCCTCGGAAATTTTCCTGATCAGGAGCCATGTAAATAGGATAATTTTCCCTTTTCGGAGAATATTCACCTGCTGCTGTGTAAGGTGTGGAATTACAGTTTTGAATCCAGCCCGTTTCAGGATTGAGGATCACAATGCTTTCATCCACCGTGTGTAAGCCTTGCCAGTCTGTAGCTGGATTAGATCCATCTACGGGTTCAGAAAAGTCAAATTCAGGATTTCTTTTGGGAATAAAATTCCCGTGGAAATAGCCGATATTCCCTTCTGCATCAGCAAAAACAGTGTTATTGGATGAGTTGGTACGGATATTCATCATATCCTTAAACTCTGCAAAATTATTCAACTTGGTTCGGGTAAAACTTTGAATCAAGGCCTGAACAGGATCCCAATTGATTTTGGTTGCCACCCATTTTCCATCCATTTCGTGAGTGATCGGGCCATGATGGGTTCTATAGAAGTCAAAGGTTTTCTCTTTAATCCCCTCGGCTGTTTTATACTTAATTGTCGCTTGCTTTACTTCCACCGGTCTTTCTTCATTTCCATATTGATAAACCAGTGAACCATCCTCTTTTTGGAGTACTTCTTCTACAAATTCATCGATAAAGTCAACTCGGGTGGAAGTATGAATCCAACCGGTTTTTTCATTAAATCCCTGATAAACAAAAAGCTGACCCCAGGTCACAGCTCCATAGGCGTTCAAACCCTCTTTAGATACAACATGCACCTCTGGTCTGAAATAAAATGAGGTATGGGGATTGATAAGCAGCATAGCATTTCCTGACTCTGTCAGTTCCCCGGCAACTGCAATTCCATTCGATCCCGCAGGTTCTTCCAAAGCCTCAGGGCTTTTCCATTCAGCAACTGCCTCCAAAACAGGTACACTGATTTCTTTTCCGTAGAATTCCCGAATTCCTTTTAGAGGTATCTGCTCGATGTCTCCACCTATGGAACCTTCAAAAAAGAATAAATGCATCCATGGTTCATAATGAGTAATTACCTGAGCCTCAACTTCTGGATGTGTATGTAGGTAGTAATTTATGCCATCTGCGAAAGCCACACATAATTCCTTCAACCAATCCGGAGCTGTTTCATAAGCAGCCTTAGCTTCCTCTTCTGTCATGTACAAATTGGCTCTCAAATCAGAGAAAATTGCCTCTTCTCCTTCCAGTTCAGCTAATCTTCCTGTTGCCCATACATAATTTCGCTCAACCCTTCTAAAATCATCTTCGCATTGAGCGTAAAGCAGTCCAAACACCGCATCAGCATCGGTTTCTCCGTAAATATGAGGAACTCCAAAGTCATCCCGAATTATTTCCACTTGGGCAGCTCGGGCTTCCCAGCGATCCAATTCTGTTTCAACTTTGGGACTGCAAGCGATAAAAGCTATCAGAAGTAGCAAGCAAATATTTTTAATCATAGGTATCTATGGGTGGTTGATTTTCAATCTTGAAATTAAGGGAAATAAAAATCCTGTATAGAAGAAATTGATCAGCGGTGATCTTGATAATGATTAGCGGGTAATTTCCTTCGAATTGCCTGGATAAAGTCTTCCTCTATCTGCATCCCTTCTTCGTAGGCTCTCAACATTTTTTCAACCTGGCCTACTGAACTAGCCCCAATGACCAAAGATGCAACTGCCTTTTGGCTTAAGCCAAAGCGAATCAACAAGGACTCGGTTGAATAGACGAATGAATTTAAAAAGTCCTTCATAGCCTTTACTTTTTCAGCATGATAACTCAAGAAATCAGAGGATTCCTTATCTATCAATAAGCCTTTTGCGAATGCCCCTCTTACCAGAACCCGGATTTCACTTTGTTCCAAAACAGGAAAAACCACCTCCTCAGGTCTCCTATCCAAAGGGCTATATTGCATCATAATGCTGGCAGGAGGATTTAACTCCATCACTTTTCGGATAACATTGGGCCGAATGGAGGAAATCCCAAAAGCCCGGATTTTTCCTTCCTTCTTTAAAATTTCAAAGGCCTCTAAGGTCTCATCCCAAGGATCCTCAATCGTGCCTCCATGAAGCTGACATAAGTCTATGTAGTCCGTTTTCAAACGAGCCAAACTGGCATCTACGGCTTTAAGAATATATTCTTTTTTGGGGTTCCAATCCCACCCAGAGCCATCCTTTCTCCATTCGTTGCCGACTTTGCTTGCCAAAAGCACCTGATCTCTGCGGTCTTGAATGGCCTCTCCCACCATTTCCTCATTAAAGCCTCTTTGATACAAATCAGCCGTATCCAATAAATTGATTCCTGAAGAAATCGCAGCCTGAATGATTTTTATGCCTTCATTCTTCTTTTCAGGAAGAGACATACAGCCTAAAGAAATTTCAGGTATTTGGAAATCCGCAAGGGGAAGAGTTCGTCTATTCATTTGATTTTGGGTTTACAATTCAAAAATATGATTTCATTCCATAGATAAAATTTTCCACTTAATTCATCCCAGAAACTACGGCTTTCCTCCTTTAATCCCTATTTTTGCGGGGCTTAAAAACCTATTTTATTAAAACTAGACGATCTAAGATTTTCCCCCATGGGAATTCTATCGAAAGATTGGTTTTATTGACCTTTTAGATAATACAGAAAACATGAAAAAAATTGCCGTTTTTACTTCAGGAGGTGATAGTCCAGGAATGAATGCCTGTGTGAGAGCTGTTGTCAGAACAGCTATTTTTAAAGGACTGGAAGTTTACGGAGTTTATCGCGGATATGAAGGAATGATTGAGGGTGATATCAAACGCATGCATTCCTACTCTGTAAGTAATATTGTTCAGCGTGGGGGAACCATTCTTAAATCTGCCAGATCAAAGGAATTTAGAACTCCGGAAGGCAGAAAAAAAGCCTATGACAACCTGATGAAACATGGAATTGAAGGAATTGTCGCAATCGGAGGAGACGGAACATTTACAGGTGCAAAAATTTTCTTCGAAGAATTTGGGATACCAACTATCGGCTGTCCAGGAACTATAGACAACGATCTCTATGGAACAGATTACACCATAGGATTTGATACTGCGGTTAATACCGCTTTGGAAGCAATCGACAAGATTCGGGATACTGCTGCTGCTCATGATAGAATCTTTTTCATAGAAGTGATGGGACGGGATGCAGGCTTTATTGCTGTGGAATCGGGTATCGGAGGCGGAGCGGAATTCGTGATGGTTCCGGAGACTGCTACTGATATAGAAGGAGTGGTAAAGTCCTTGAAAAACCTCAGGAAGACTAAATCTTCCAGCATTATCGTAGTAGCAGAAGGAGATGATGCAGGGAATGCCGAGGAGATTATGCAGAAAGTTAAAAGTAAAATCAAGGACACTACCAAGGAATTTAAGGTGACCACTTTAGGACATATTCAAAGAGGTGGAAACCCTACGGCCCGAGATAGAGTTTTAGCAAGTAGATGTGGAATGGCAGCTGTAGAAGGTCTGTTGAAAGGAGAAGTGAACTGCATGGCCGGAGTGATGAATCAGCAGGTTGTTTACACTCCATTTGGAGACTGCATTGGTAAAACCAAACCACTGATTGAAGATCATTTGAAACTGATAGAAATCTTAAGTATCTAAAATGGGCTATATCCCTTTATTTCTGACTGTAGGAGGCGCTTGTCTCCTTTTTTTCTTAACCGTTAAAACTTCCTTACAAAGGAAACTCAACCTTCAAAAAGAGTTGCTTACTCAATTAAGCTTGGCCTTTCCTGAGTTTCAACTAACTGCAGGTAGTTTAGTAGATCCAGATGTGATTTTGGAAAAACTGAAAGAATCAGACGAAAAAAAATCCAAAATAAAAGATGCCTTAAAGGTAGTCAGAGAGCTAAAGTATAATCGGATTCAATACAATCAACTGATCAAAAAAGCACCTTACAATTGGGTGGCAAAAATCAGTGGTTTTCAGACAATCTAGTTTGAACCCACTGGATGATTTCTGATTCTTGATCAGGATGAAACCAGTGAATAGTTAAATCCCGTCGAAACCAGGTCAATTGACGCTTGGCATATCGGCGGGAGTTTCTTTTTAATAAGCGGATAGCTTCTTCCCTATCATATTCACCTTCCATGTAGGAGAATATTTCTTGGTAACCTACGGTCTGTAAGGCATTCAAATGTCTTTTTTTGAAAAGGCTTTCTGCCTCTTGAAATAAACCTGCCCAGATCATCTCCTCCATGCGTTGGTCAATCCTTTGGTATAATTCCTCCCTATCCCGATTCAGTCCAATTTTAATGGTTTGAAAGGGTCTTTCCACCTTTTGCTTTACCCTGAATGAAGAAAACTTCTTGCCAGTGCCCCTCCAGATTTCCAAGGCTCGCATAAGTCTTTGGGGATTTTGCCTGTCGACAGTTTCAAAATATTCAGGATCTGCTTTTTTGACCTCTTCCTGCAAAAATTCTATACCTCTTTCTTCATACTCTTGGATAATTTGAGTTCTGATTTCGGATTCAACTTCCGGCATTTCATCCAAGCCTTCTGTGATGGCGTCGGCAAATAAGCCTGAACCACCGGTCATAATGACGACTTTTTTTTCTTTGAAGAGTTGAGTTAAAATATTCATAGCATCCTGCTCGAATTTCTTCACATCATATACATCTTCAATAGACAGCGAATCAATCAAGTGATGCTTAACCTGAGCCAGTTCATCCGGGGTAGGTTTTGCAGTACCTAAGTTCATTTCTTTATAAAATTGCCTACTATCGCAAGAAATGATTTCGGTATTGAAAAATTTAGCTAGCTTTAAACAAAGGTTAGTTTTCCCAACTGCAGTGGGGCCAACAACCAAAATTAATGTAGGTATTTCAGACAAGTCCTGAGGATTTGATTTGATGTAAAATTCTAAAGTAAAGGAATGAAAAGCAAAAGCATCCTGATCGTTGATGATAATGATCTCAATAGAAAGCTTTTCGAAAATCTCATCAGTCAATCCTGGTATTGTGAAACTGCAAGGAATGGTCTGGAAGCATTGGAGAAATTAAAATATCAGAGTTTCGACCTGATTTTAATGGATATTCAGATGCCGGAATTAGATGGCATTTCCGCCATGAAGCTAATCAGATCGCGCGAATTAGCTGATTGTCCGATTATTGCAATCACGGCCTATGCAGATGAATCAGATCGGGGAACCTTCCTTTCTCAAGGTTTTGATGAGTTTATGGTCAAGCCGATAAGGCCAAGAGAATTTCTAAACTTGATTCAAAACACCCTGGACTCAAAAACTTTACCGGAGGAAGAAAGCACAGAAAAAACACTCCAAAAAAATATTCTGGACCGAGAAGTTTTTGAGCAATTGACAAAATACAACAACCCAGAAATGATCAAACAGGTATATCTTGACTTTTTGCAGGAGTGCGATCAACTGATAAAAAAATCAAAGATTGCATATGAAAGCAAAAATTTAGAGGATTTGAGCAATTCTATTCATATTTTGAAAGGCAACTCGGGCACCCTTGGGGCCAATAGAATATTTCTTGCGGCACAGACTCTTGAACTATCCGGTAGAAAAGGATCTTTAGAAGAAATCCCCGACCAACTGAATCAATTAGAAGAAGAAATACAATCTTTCAAACAATATTTAAATCAAGCAACTATTTTTGAGTTATGAATGCAGACAAGAAAATTTTGGTAGGTGAAGACAGTTCAGTCATTATCAACCTGACGAAAAATGTATTGGCATTTGAAAATTACCAAATGACAGCAGCCCGAAATGGACAGCAAGTTTTGGATCTTTTAGCCAAGGAGGATTTCGACCTTATTTTGATGGATATCAGCATGCCGGTCTTGGATGGAATCGCTTGCACCAAAGCAATCCGTGAATTGGCAGATGAGAAAAAATCCAAACTGCCTATCATTGCCATCTCTGGAAATATCCACAACATGACTCATGATGATTTCAGAAAGGCCGGTTTTGATGACTTTATTCAAAAACCTCTTGATTACGATCAGGTTTTGGCTACGGTGAAAAAATTCCTAAGCTAAATGGCTGTCAAATACACAAAGCATTTTTTAGATAAGCTCGAAAACTTATTCGCAGCATCAGACTACGTTTTGCGCTACGAAAAAGGGAGCTTTAAATCAGGCTATTGTGTATTAAAAGACACCAAAATCGTCATTGTCAACAAATATTTCCCGCTAGAAGGGAAAATTAATGCATTGATCGACATTTTAGGGGAACTTCAATTCAATCCTCAGGATTTTAAAGAGAAGTCCGTTCAGGATTTCTTAAAAGAATTGCAACAAACCCAATTAAAATTTTGAAAGTACGATTTTTAGGAACAGGAACCTCACAGGGAGTGCCAGTCATTGGCTGCTCATGTCCGGTCTGTAAATCTTTGGACTTTAGGGATAAAAGATATAGGTCCTCTATTCACATACAAGTGGGCGAACTGAGTTTGGTAATTGACACGGGTCCAGACTTTCGATCTCAGATCCTTCAAAGTGGCATAAGCACTTTAGATGCCGTACTATTTACCCATGAGCATAAGGATCACACCGCTGGTCTGGATGATATTAGACCATTTAATTTTGCCCAGCAAAAAGATATGCCAGTGTTTGCAAGAGCTCAAGTGCTGGATCAAATTCGTAGGGAGTTTTCTTATATCTTTTCCAGTCAAAAATATCCGGGAGTCCCTCAGGTTGAAACCATAGAAATTGATGAACAAAGCTTTACCATAGAAGGCATTACCATCACTCCTATTCCGGTTTTACATTATAAATTACCAGTTTTAGGGTTTAGAATCGGCGATTTTACCTATATAACAGATGCCAATCACATTCCCGATTCATCTATTGATTTGATCCGAGGCTCTGAGACCATCGTCCTCAATGCCCTTCAAAAAAAGCCCCATATTTCCCACTTTACTTTGGACGAAGCAATAGAAATGGCAGAAAGTCTCGGAGCGAAAAACACTTATTTTACCCATATTTCCCATAAACTGGGACTCCATGCTGAAGTTGAGAAAGAGCTTCCTAAAGGAATTCATCTGGCCTACGATGGATTAGAGTTAACTTTGGACTAATGCATCTCAATTATCATTTTCTTAAATACCTCTGCCCTGAACTTGAGCAGGAATTGAAAGGAATGACCATTATCTCCTGCTTTTCTCAAAGCAAAGATGAATTGGTTATAGAAGCTGAATCAGGAGAAAATCATCGGTACATCCGGGCGCACTTTTTACCTCCTCAGATTTATTTTGCTTTTCCTGAAGATTATAAAAGAGCTAAAAGGAATTCGGTAGACCTTTTTCCAGAGTTAATAAGAGAAAAGATCAGTTCCTGCAAAGTATTAAGCTATGAAAGGGCTTTTAGATTGGAATTGGAGTCTGGAGGAACTTTGTTGTTTAAACTGCATGGAAATCGAAGTAATGTGCTTCATTATCAATCTGGGAATAAGCTACCCATTCGAGTTTTCAGAAATGAATTTGTAGAAGATAAAAGTCTATACTGGCCCGATTTAGAAAAGACTTTGGATTTAAGTCAAGAACAATTTTTCAGGCTTGAAGGCAATGCTTCTCAGTTTTTGCCAACTCTCGGGAAGATTCCTCGGGAATGGTTGAAAGAGCGGGGATATATACAGGCAACGATAAATCAAAAGTGGGCACTCATGCAGGAGTTGTTGGACATGCTCGACAGCCCGCTTTTTTGCTTGGTTCAAAAAGAGGAGGAGGTCTATTTGACCTTGCTCCCTGATTCCAATATCCAAAAAACCTTCGCCAACCCCGTAGATGCATTGAATGAGCTTTTTTATAAAGCCATGGTCGTGGGCTCTTTTGAAAAAGAAAAGAGGGCTTTGCTGAAGAAATATGGGGATGAACTCAAGAAAACTGAAAGCTATATCAAAAAATCTCAAGAGAAGCTGGAGGCATTGATTCAAGCCGCCCCTCCTTCTCAATTAGCTGATGTAATAATGGCTCATATTCATGAGTTTAAGCCAGGTCAATTAACCTATCGCTTTACCAATTTTTATTCAGGAGAAGAAGTCGAAGTAAAGCTAAAACCCAATCAGAAACTTCAAGATTATGCTGAAAACCTTTACAGAAAAAGTAAAAATAGGCAGCTTGAATTAGACCAGATTGAACAGGCTATCGCTTCTAAAAAAGTAAAAAAGGAGGAATTGGAAACCAAGCTCTTTGAGTTGGAAAACCTGGATGGTTTTAGAGATTTAAAGGATTTTAAAAAATCAAATAAAGAAGATAAGTCCCTCCAAAAAGATAGTGTCAGTCTTCCTTTTAGGCAATTCGAATATGCCGGTTTCCCTATCTGGGTGGGTAAATCTGCCAAGGATAATGATGAAATGCTGAGAAACTATATTCACAAAGATGACTTATGGTTGCATGCAAGGCAGGTTCCGGGATCACACGTTGTCATCAGAACAAAGGGCAAGGAGAAAGTCCCCAATCAAGTGCTTGAAAAAGCGGCTTCTTTAGCAGCCTATTATTCAAAATACAAAACTGAAAGCTTGGCTCCAGTGATTTACACTGAAGCAAAGTTTGTAAGAAAGGTGAAAGGTCTTGCTCCAGGTGCAGTCATGGTAGATAGAGAATCGGTGATAATGGTAGTACCTGAAGGCCCTTCAGAGGAGCTCACTACCTAATACCCAAAGGAGGATCAGGAGCTCTTAAAGAGAGCTTTTTAAATCCTTTGACTAGAACAAAAGTTCCGGCGATACCTGTGGCTCCTCCCACATATAGGAGTGACTTTCCCAAATCAGGATTAGACCCTAATAATTGACCACCAATAATGGTGATTGTATATCCCATGGTGGCTACAAAAATCCCGGTTTTCAGTTGGCTTTGAGCTTGATGTAAATTCAGTTTCACTTCATAGACTTCTTGATCCAGAGCAAGGATAGTTCTTTTCAAAGAATCATAGGCTGGACGTTCTATTACCTGACTATGGGCTAGATTCGAAATCAAAAGAATAGCGATAAAAAGAAAAAATATTTTTGTCAACATGTTATTGATTGATCCAATTTTTAAACTCACTCACCCTTTCTCTTGCCACAACGATAGCAGCCTCGCTTCGGGCATTTAAAGATAAAACAAGCCTACCATTCAGATACGGTTTGATCTCCATCAGGCCATCCAGATTTATAATAATGGATCGATTGACTCTATAAAATTGCTGAGGATCCAATAAAACATCCTGAAGTTCTTGCAAGCTGTGATCTATCATATATCGGGAAGAAGAGCCTATTTCTACGACATAGGTAATCCCTTCTTCCGAATAGAAATAAGCTATTTTGTCGCTGGAAATAAAACTGAATTTATCTCCAATTTTCACCAAAAATCTTTTTTTATAAGAATTTGAATTATAGTACCTTATTAATCTATCTATCAATTTTGAGTTTAAGTTCAAACCCGAATTTGAAACACAGAGTTTTTCAGCTTTTTGACAAGCCAGAACCATCCTGTTTTCGTCAATAGGCTTAAGTACATAGTCTATACAATTATGGTCAAAAGACTGCAGTGCATATTGATCATAGGCTGTGATAAACACGACTGGATGAGCAATTTCCCTCCCTTCGAAAGCTTTAAAACTCAAACCATCAGCAAGATGGATATCACAAAGAATGATATCAAAAGCATCAGGACTTTTTAACTCTTCCCGTAGTTCCTTGATACTTTGTACAGCAGAATGAATAGTCCAAGATGGAAAATGATGCTCAAGGATCGATTTGATTCTGTCTTGAGCTAAAGGCTCGTCTTCGACTAAAAGTATCCTCATGGGTCTCTAACAATGGTAAAACTACTTCAAACCAGTCTTTCTGATCGGTAATCCTAATGGACTGATTTAAAAACCTATATCTATCGGAAATGTTTTTGAGGCCAATTCCCGTAGAATCCTCCACGGCTTCTTTCAATTGCTTCACATTTCCAACACTGATACTTTGATCATCCGCAGAAATCTGAACAATCAATGGCTCCTTTTTCGTGAAATAATTATGCTTAACCACATTTTCTACCAGCAATTGGAGTACGGCTGGTGGAATCAATTTGTTTTTTGCTTTTTCAGAAATTGAAAAATTAAAGCTGAGTGAATCCTGAAATCGAATTTGCAAAAGCTCTATATAGTCCTCCAGAAAGACTAATTCATCTTTTAAATTAACTAGTTCTGATACCTTGTTTTGAAGAATGTATCGATAGGTAGCACTCAATTTTTGAAGGTATTGATCTGCTTTCCCCACGTCCTGATGGATCAAAACTGAAAGGGCACTGAGATTATTAAAGAAAAAATGAGGATTTAATTGTGAATTGAGGGATTCTAATTTGGCTTCAGTAGACAGCAATCTTAACTTGTCTGCTTCTAGTTTTTTCTCAGTAAATTTTTTAAAGAAAAAATAAATCGCGTTGATACAATTTAGGAAGAGGTTAATTCTAAATAAAAAACCGAGAGTCAGCAGAAAATTCGGTAGCGAGTTACCAAAAGGTCCTCCAAATAAAAAAGAGGTGGTTTGTACTGAAAGTGCCGCTAATCCAGCTACCAAAACAAAACTTCCCAAAAATTGAGCTAATAGCGGATGAAAATTTTTGAATGAATAAGAAAAAAAGCTCTCTAAACTCCAATTAATCAACCAAACAGCGTAACAAAGTACCAGGATAAGTGAAAATAATTGGGCCTCCGGCAATGCAGCCTGATACAATCTATCACCATCAAGAATAAGGATATTCAAGAAAGAATAAACCCCTAATAATCCTGGAAAAATAAATTTAAATCGATGGCTGAACATATCGCTGCTTGACTTTCATCACGGTTGGTAAATGTACAGAAACCTACGATGGAAAAACAAGGGGCAGATGTACCTGCCCCTTAATTGTGGTATTTAGTTGATTGCCAGATTAAAGGGTTGGCAATAATACCCCGTCGATTACGTGAACAACACCATTTTCTATTGCCACATCAGCTGCTACAACATTGTAAGTTTGTCCATTGGCATCAGTGACGGTCACTTGATTTCCAGATCGGGTTACCATTAGATTTTCTCCGGCTAGAGTTGGTACCATTTGAGTTCCCTCAGTTAGATCAAATGAGAAAGCCGTTGTTGGTACCACATGAAATCCTAATACTTTTTGAACAGCTTCAAGCCCTAGATTGGAGATCATTTCTTGAAGAGAAGAAAAACCCAAAGCATTCAATAGATTCACAAAGGCCTGATTGGTAGGGGCAAAAACTGTAATTTCATCCGCATCCAATAATGTCTGTCCCAAATTAGCGGCAGTTACAGCGTCCAACAAAACAGAAAGGTTAGCGGCTGTTGCTGCTTCCACAACATTTGGAAGATTATATTCCGGCAACAAGACCCCGTCAATGACATGCACCACTCCATTAGAAATGGCGACGTCAGCAGTCACTACATTAGCTGTATTTCCTAATGCATCCGTCACAGTCACTCCAGAGCCTCCAGCGGTAACCGTGAGCTCCTGCCCTGCTAGAGTGGTAAAAGTATTACTTGCGTTCAAATCAGTGGAAAAAGCCACCGCAGGAACAACATGAAAACCAAGGACAGTTTGAAGGTTTTCTACGCCTCCTATTTTGGTCACCAATTGAGAAAGATTAGCAGCGCCGAATGCTTGTAAAGCTGTCCCAAAAGCATCATTGGTAGGCGCAAATACTGTAATTGCATCAGCTCCAAGCAATGCTCCTCCTAGATCCGCGGCGGTCACTGCATCAATCAAAGTTGTCAACCCTGCAGCAGTTGCGGCCTCTACTACATTTGGAAGCATCAAATCTGGTAGGAGTACTCCGTCCACAACATGAACTACTCCATTTGCAATTTCAATATCAGCAGCAACCACGTTTACTGTTCTGCCCAATCTATCGGTTACAGTAACTGAACCTCCAGAAACTTCAACCAATAAGTCCTGTCCAGCAACTGTCGTAAATGTATTGCTTGCTTGCAAATCTCCTGAGAAAGCAACTGCTGGGACAACATGGAACCCTAAAACTTTTTCAAGATTGGATACTCCCCCTAGTTTGATCACTAGTTCATTCAAATCTGCTGCACCAAAAACTTCCAACGCTACGGCAAAAGCCTCATTTGTTGGCGCAAAAACAGTTATTTCTCCAGCTGAAAGTAAAGTATTACCTAAACCATCCACGGCATTTACAGCGCTTAAAAGGGTATTTAAACCAAATTCATTAGCTACCTCAACCAAGTTTGGCTTTGGCAATTCAATGGATGGAAGCAACACCCTATCAATGATGTGCATAACACCATTTTGAAATTGCAAGTCAGTTTCTAATACATTCGCAGTATTTCCTTGAGCATCCACTACAGTTATTCCGTCTATATTTCTGGTGACAGTTAATTGCTGCCCTGCCAAAGTGGTCACAGTACTTGTCCCAGAAAGAGAAGAAGATAAAATTCTGGTTGGTACAACATGGAAGCCTAAAACAGTCTGGAGATTTGTAGCTCCTCCTAATTTAGCAACCAAGTCATTTAAATCACTTGCGCCGAAGGCATCCAAAGCAGCTGCAAAAGCTTCGTTGGTCGGAGCAAAAACAGTAATAGAAGACTGGCTTTGTAAAGTTGACTCCAAGCCTGGAACAGCCTGAACAGCAGCAACCAGCGTTGTTAGACCCTCATTTTGAGCAACTGAAACAACAGTTCTTCCTTCTATTGGATCAGCGTCGACAATTTCCTGACAGGAAAACATCGAAAAAAGCGCAGTTCCGATGAACAGGTACTTAAATAATTTTGTCATAGCATTAAATTGGTTAGTTTGCTATCAAAACTTTTAAGTAGAAATTAGGATACGAGTTTTACTCTGACCTGTATCAAAAGAAGCTTGAACTGTCTTATTTTTTCTTTGAACTGTGATCCTAAAAACAAAAAATCCCCAACAGAATAACTATTGAGGATTTTTAAGTTTCAAACTTTAGAAGGATCAGGTTACCTGATGAATCTTAAGCATGTTTGTTCTGCCTTTCGCTTTCAAAGGCATACTTGCCGTGTTAATAATAATATCGCCTGCGCTGACATGATCATCCCTTTTCAGGGTTTTCTCAATATCCTCAAAAGTAGCATCTGTTGAAACCTGGTTTTGATATAAATATGCTCTCACTCCCCATACCAAAGACATTTGAGTAATCAACTGCTTATTTCTGGTGAAAATAAAAATATTGGCCAAAGGTCTGTGGGAAGCAATTCTAAATCCTGTAAATCCTGAAGAGGTAATGCCTACAATTGCTTTAGCCTTGACGTTTCTGGATAGCCTAGCAGCCATCAACAGCAAATTATTACTTAAGAAAGTGGTGTCGTCTTCAGGAATCTTGTAAAGATTATGATAGATCTCAGCATTTTGCTCCAAGTAGCTGATAATACTACTCATCGCTTTTACCGCGTTTACAGGATATTTTCCTGAAGCTGTTTCAGCAGAAAGCATTACTGCATCTGCACCATCTAAAACCGCATTGGCCACATCATTGGTTTCAGCCCGGGTTGGTCTCGGATTCTGAATCATGCTTTCCATCATCTGGGTTGCAATGATTACAGGCTTACAAGCCAATTTACATTTCTCAACCATTCTTTTCTGCCAAAGAGGAACTATCTCCATTGGAACTTCCACACCCAAGTCACCTCTTGCAACCATAATCGCATCAGTAGCATCAATGATGGCATCTATATTTTCAAGTGCTTCAGGCTTTTCAATCTTTGCAACGATTTTGCAAACCTTTCCAGCTTTTTGAATTCTTTCTCTCAAATCATAAATATCCTCCGGAGATCTGACAAAAGATAAAGCAATCCAGTCAACATCCTGAGAAAGACCGAATTCAAGATCCTCAATATCTTTTTCAGTCAAAGAAGGAGCGGAAACTTTAGTATTTGGAAGGTTGATCCCTTTTCTTGATTTCAAAATCCCTCCATGAATAACGGTACAATTGACATTTTTGCCGTCTGTATCGTTTACTACAACTTCCAGATTTCCGTCATCGATTAGAATTCTGTCACCTGCAACCACATCATTAGGAAGGTTTTGATAAACTGTGCTAACCAATCGACTAGTACCGACTACTGGATCATTGGTGATGGTTATTGGCTCCCCAGGTTTGATTTCAACCCCATTGTTTTCCACTTCACCTACCCGGATTTTAGGACCTTGAAGATCCTGAAGGATACCCAAATTCAGATTTTGCTCTTCATTGACCCTTCGGATGATTTGAATGACTTCCTCGTGGATGTCATGAGTACCATGAGAAAAATTTAATCGAAACACATTTGCCCCCGCAGCAGCCAAGCTTTTGATTGTTTCATAATTATTGGAGGCTGGGCCTATAGTTGCGAGGATTTTGGTTTTGTTAATATGACTCATTGATTTTTAATAAGTTAATAGGTTTTCTCTAGATTTTAGCTTGGTGACATCCAGTTTCATTACGTTTTGAATGAAGGGAATTTCAGCAAGTTTATTCGCAAATGTATTAATACTTATTTGAAAGGTCTGATCTTGGACCAAAAGGAAATAGTCCATGGTTTTTAGTTCAGGTATCAGGTAAGAGACCTGATTTTGTGAATTGATCGCTTTATTTTTCAAAAGTTGAACAAATCCATGGGGTAAAGAAAGGAAATATTGACTAATTTTCAGTTGTG
Source organism: Algoriphagus algorifonticola (assembly GCF_007655305.1). Taxonomy (GTDB): domain Bacteria; phylum Bacteroidota; class Bacteroidia; order Cytophagales; family Cyclobacteriaceae; genus Algoriphagus; species Algoriphagus algorifonticola. The sequence continues at coordinate 56,461 of NZ_VLOG01000012.1, read as the reverse complement.
GATCTGAAAGAAACTCAATCTCAAGATCCTCCCATTTGATGAGGTCTAAATCCAGTTGACGATTGATAAGCCAGGCCATCTTGTAGTCCTTTACAGGGGATACAAGGCCCAAAACCTCAAAGTCGTACGTATGTTCAATCTGTAATTTTACCTTCTTCATTTGGGAAGAAAATGGAGCAAAACAAAGGTAGAAATAAAAATTCAACTCAACGAAAAGCCCCAAAGCTTAAAAATTTACTTGAATCATTTCTTTGCCAATTAGCTTTTAAATATATTTCTTTGCGGAGTGTTATTAACTAAACTGATCACAAAATGTCTGAAATTGCACAAAAAGTAAAAGCCATCATCGTTGACAAACTGGGCGTAGAAGAGTCTGAAGTGACTATGGAAGCAAGCTTTACCAATGACTTGGGAGCTGACTCTCTAGACACTGTAGAATTGATTATGGAATTCGAGAAAGAATTCAACATCTCTATCCCAGATGATCAGGCTGAGCAAATCGGCACGGTGGGACAGGCTGTTTCCTACCTTGAGGCTAACGTAAAATAATAACCAATAAATTCAGTCCATGAATTTAAAAAGAGTTGTTGTAACTGGTATTGGTGCCCTTACACCCATAGGCAATACTTCCGAAGAATTTTGGAAGGCTTTGTCTACGGGCGTAAGTGGTGCTGCACCAATCACCAAGTTTGACGCTTCACTTTTCAAAACCCAGTTTGCCTGCGAAATCAAAAACCTCGATCTAGATCAATTCATTGACAGAAAGGAAGCCAGAAAAATGGATCCCTTTACTCAATATGCAATGATCACTGCAGATGAGGCAATGGCAGATTCGGGATTAGATCTTGAAAAAATTGACAAATCCAGAGCGGGAGTCATTTGGGGCTCAGGAATAGGTGGATTAAAAACCTTCCAGGATGAAGTGACCGATTTTGCAAAAGGTGACGGAACTCCAAGGTTCAATCCTTTCTTTATCCCTAAAATGATCGCTGATATAAGTGCAGGTTTTATTTCCATCAAATATGGATTTAGAGGACCAAACTTTGTAACTGTTTCGGCTTGTGCTTCTGCAACCAACGCCCTAATCGATGCATTTAACTACATCAGATTAGGAAAAGCAGATATCTTTATCTCTGGTGGATCTGAAGCAGCAGTTACCGAAGCCGGTATCGGTGGATTCAATGCTATGAAAGCCCTGTCTCAGAGAAATGATTCTCCTGAAACAGCCTCCAGACCTTTTGACAAAGACAGAGATGGCTTTGTTTTAGGTGAAGGAGCTGGCGCATTGATTCTGGAAGAATACGAACATGCCAAAGCTAGAGGTGCTAAAATCTATGCTGAAATCGTAGGCGGAGGAATGTCCGCAGACGCTAATCACATTACCGCTCCACATCCAGAAGGCTTGGGAGCTAGTTCAGTGATGGAATCAGCCTTAGATGACGCCAACTTAAAGCCTGAGGATATTGATTACATCAATGTACATGGAACATCTACTCCGTTGGGAGATGTAAGTGAGACTAAAGCCATCCAAAAAGTTTTTGGAGAGCATGCTTACAAACTCAATATCAGTAGTACAAAGTCCATGACAGGTCACCTTTTAGGTGCAGCTGGTGCTATCGAAGCTATCGCATCTATCTTTGCTATCAAGCATAGTTTGATCCCTCCTACCATCAACCATTTCACGGATGATGAAACATTTGACCCGGGATTGAATTTAACTTTCAATAAGGCGCAGCAAAGAGAAGTAAATTATGCGCTGAGTAATACATTTGGATTTGGTGGACACAACTGTTCTGTCATTTTCAAAAAATATAACTGATCAGGGTTTGAAACTCTTTCAGAAACTCGGAGTACATCTTCTCTTTCTCAACAATAAAGACAAAAGGCTTGCTGCCTCGGTCAAATTAATGACCGGGAGCAAGCCTTTTAATATTTCTCTCTACCGACTCGCATTAACTCCTGCCGGATTAGGAGAGGAAACTTCCAAAGGATTCAGGATTTCCAATGAAAGACTGGAGTTTTTGGGAGATGCAGTGCTAGGTGCTGTCATCGCTGAGCATCTTTTTCAAAAATATCCCTACAGAGATGAGGGCTTTTTGACGGAAACCCGTTCCAAACTGGTAAACCGGGAAAGTCTGAATGAAACAGGAATTAAAATTGGGCTCAGAAATGTCCTGGATCAGGAAATAGGAGAAAGAAACTTTACAGGAAATAAATCTCTTTATGGAGATATGCTGGAAGCTTTCATTGGAGCCACCTATTTGGATCGGGGCTATCATTTTACCAAGCGCTTTATTCTTAAAAGAATTCTCCTCCACTTTGACTTGGAGGGAATGATCGCCACGACCACCAATTACAAGAGTAAAATCATCGAGTGGTCCCAAAAAGAAAACAAACAGCTGGAGTTTAAAGTATTGCAAGTACACGGCAATCAGCGATTCAAAGAGTTTATTGTGGGGCTGGAAGTAGAAGGCAAAAGTGTAGCTCAAGGAAAAGGAAGCACTAAAAAGAAAGCCGAACAAGATGCCTCCAAAAATGCCTGTGAAGAACTGAATATCGCCACCTGATTCAAATCAATTACACATGTCTGCAATCAAAATCGGAGCAGCTCCCCTAAATCAAACACCTTTGGATTGGTCTGGCAACCTCCAAAGAATTGTTTCTGCAATCAATGAAGCTAGAGAAAAGAAGGTAGAACTTCTTTGTTTCCCTGAGCTGGCCATCACAGGCTATGGCTCTGAGGATTTATTTTTAAGCTATTGGTTTCCTATCAAAGCTCTGGATCAACTCAAAACCTTATTGCCCCATTGCAAGGGAATCACTGTTGCCATTGGGCTTCCTGTGAGAATTGAAAATAAGGTTTACAATACGATGGCTATTGTGGAAGACGGGAAACTGAAAGGTTTTGTGGCAAAGCAGTATATGGCCATAGACGGAGTTCATTACGAATTTCGCTGGTTTACCCCTTGGAAAGCTCATGAGATTATCGACCTGGATTTCTTCGGTGAAAAAATCCCTTTTGGAGATATTACTTTTCATCACAAAAACATCCACTATGGTTTTGAAATTTGTGAAGATGCCTGGAGAGGACCTATTCGACCTGGCTATAGACTTTGCGAACGAAAAGTAGATTTAATATTCAATCCAAGTGCTAGTCATTTCGCCATGGGAAAAACCCTAGAGCGGAAAGAATTGATTGAATTTAGCTCCAAGGAATTTGACTGCTATTACTGCTATGTCAACTTACTTGGAAATGAAGCTGGTCGAATGATCTTCGACGGAGAGACTATGCTGGCTAAATCCGGCAAGGTTTTGTATAGAAATCAACTCCTATCCTACCAAGATTTTCAGGTTTTGACTTTTGAAGTCAAAGAAGAAGTTCAAGAAATTGCTAGAATCCTAAGCAAGGAGGAAGAGTTTGTTCAAGCCGCCAGTTTAGGCCTCTTTGATTATTTGAGAAAAAGCAAAAGCAGAGGATTTGTACTTTCCCTATCCGGAGGCGCTGATTCCTCCACCGTTGCGATTTTGGTCGCAGAAATGGTCAGAAGAGGAATTCAAGAATTAGGACTAGAAAACTTCTGCAAAAAAATCTCTTTTCCAATCCCTCAAAATTCAGCTTCTGCAGAAAAAGAGTTGGTAAATCAACTTCTCACTACCGCTTATCAGGGCACTAAAAATTCATCGGTTGACACGTTTAAAAGTGCTAAAGAATTGGCTGAAAGCCTAGGAGCAACCTTTTATCATTGGACCATTGATGAAGAGGTCGGCACTTATACCCAGAAAATTGAAAATGCTATTGGCAGGAAATTGACTTGGGCCGAGGATGATATCACCTTGCAGAATATTCAGGCTAGAACCCGATCTCCAATTATTTGGATGCTGGCAAATATCAATAATGCTTTGCTGCTCGCTACATCCAATAGAAGTGAAGGAGACGTAGGTTATACTACCATGGACGGTGATACCAGCGGAAGTATCTCCCCTATTGCAGCGGTAGATAAATATTTTATACTTCATTGGTTGCGCTGGGCAGAAATAAATCTCGACAGGCCAGGATTAGCTTTAGTGAATTCCCTGCAGCCTTCAGCTGAATTAAGGCCGGCTGAAAGGACTCAAACTGATGAAAAAGATTTGATGCCTTATTCGCTGATTGTAGAAATAGAAAAACTCGCAATCAGAGACCGAAGATCACCTATGGATGTATTTCTGATTTTAAAAGAAGAGATACAGATAGAAGATCAGATTTTGAAGGGATATATTAAAAAATTCTTTCAACTTTGGTCCAGAAACCAATGGAAAAGAGAGCGATTGGCTCCCTCCTTTCACTTGGACCAATTCAATGTAGACCCCAAAACCTGGTACAGATTTCCAATTTTATCAGGGGGATACAAAGAAGAATTAGAACAATTAGATCAACTTTGACCAAACCTAATTTATGCTCTCTTTTATCTTAAATTATGTAGTGTGGGACCCTAATCCAGCTGTTTTTGCAGGATTTGAAAGACTTCGGTGGTACAGCCTTTTGTTTGCCTTGGGCTTTATTATCTCCCAACAGTTCATGGTTTATTTCTTCAAAAAAGAAGGACATAATGAAGCTTTGGTAGATAAATTGACCATTTACATGGTGCTGGCAACAATCATTGGCGCTCGATTGGGGCATGTTTTGTTTTATGAACCCGAAAAATATTTAAGCAATCCCATAGACATCCTCAAAGTCTGGGAAGGTGGACTTGCTTCCCATGGAGCCGCTATTGCAATCCTTTTTGCGCTTTGGCTTTATGCCAAAAAGACTCCTGGACAAAGTTACCTATGGGTGGTTGATCGAATTGTCATTGTAACCGCTATGACTGGTGCTTTGATTCGCTTTGGAAATTTAATGAACTCTGAAATCGGGGGTAAAGACACAGGAACGGACACCGGTATTGTGTATATGAGAGATACCGAGGAGGTTTTGGAAAGCTTGCGGGTTCCTGTAGAGTCTATTGATGCCTACAAACCAGAGGATAGGCAAAATGAGCTAAATGGAAATGGTATTGTTCCTGTGAATATTGACATTGTCATCAACAAGGGAAACTTCACTAAGGAAACCTTGGAGTCTACTTTAAGAAGCGATATCAAATACGCATTGACTCAGTTTAATTCCTCCAAAAAGTATTTGGCAGAAGAAGTGGAAACTCCACTAAATCTGACTTTGACTGAGGAGTCTAACCAATATGTGGCCACAGTCAAAACATTTGGCCGAGCCAAGCACCCAACCCAGATTTATGAATCAATTTCTTATTTTATCATTTTCTTAATTTTATTAAGCATTTGGATTAAATATAAAGAGCGGGTTCCTGAAGGTTTACTTCTTGGTTTATTCTTGATTTCTGTTTTTGGAATGCGATTCGTCTGGGAGTTTTTCAAAGAGAACCAAGTTGAATTTGAAGAGACCATGAAATTCAACATGGGGCAAATCTTGAGTATTCCACTGGTGATTGCAGGAGTACTCCTCGTTTTGAGAGCCTTGAAAAAAGGTATTCCTGCGAAAGAAAATTAAGGTACGGGATCATGTCCATGTCCTCCCCAAGGATGGCATCTGGATATGCGCTTGATCCCCATCCATCCTCCTTTGAGTGGACCATGTTTTAAAATGGCCTCTTTGGTATATTGACTGCAAGTCGGGGTAAATCTACAGCTTGTAGGAAATAAAGGAGAAATGGTGTATTGATATACCAAAACAGGGAAAATGGCAATCTTTCTGATGGCGTCTTTGAGCATGGTTCAAGCGTTTGGAGAGCTCGCTTATTTAAACCAAAAGTATTGATTCTGAATTCCTTTTGAAACTTAAAATTTCACATATTCTTTTTCTTAGCCTTACATGGCTAATGCTAAAGCCGGATAAAACCTTTGCTCAGGACACCTCTTTGGCACCAATGGTAGAGTATATCAACGGTTATCCCGACTCAGTGAAGGTCAATAATATTTTCATTATTGGAAATGAAAAGACTCAGAAGAATATCATTTTAAGGGAGTTGGACTTTACTACCGACTATTATTATGACTGGAATACTTTTTTGGAAATTATTCAGGCTGACCAAAAGAAAATCTACAATCTCAGACTTTTTACCTCTGTTGAAATTACGCCTTTAATGAGCGGGAATAACGAAGTGGAAGTTCTCATAGCCGTCAAAGAAAGGTGGTATATCCTACCCTCTTTGATTTTTGAGTTGGCGGATAGAAACTTCTCAGAATGGTGGACCAACCAAAACCGGGACTTCTCAAGAGTTAATTTTGGGCTACGTTTATCTCATGCCAATGTAGGAGGAAGAAATGAAAAGCTTCGATTTGCAGGCCAGCTGGGTTTTACCAGAGCATTGGATGTGCTTTACAGCAAACCATATATTGATAAAAAACAAAAGCACGGGATTGCAGCTCAGGTAACATTTTTTGAGCAGAAAACTATTCCACTCAGATCCAGCAACAATAAACAAGTCTTCTTCTCCAATGAGCAAGAAGATGTTTTGAGAAAAAACTTTGGATTAGCCCTTAGATACACCTACAGAAGGACTTTCTACAATTTTCACTTCTTCAATTTGGGTTATAATAATACCAGAATAGATCCCGAGGTTCTTTTACAAAACCCGAATTATTTCCAGCATAACTCTAATTCTCTTAAGTATTTATACGCCACGTACACCTTTAGACATGATAAAAGGGATAATGTAGCTTACGCCACGGATGGGGAATTATTGCAGGTTTCGGCAACCAAATACGGGATTTTTAGAACAGAAAATCTGGACGAGATTGAGGTGAATTTGACCATGAATCGATATTGGAAGCTAAATGAGAAATTTCATTTTGCGAGTGGGTTAACGGCCAACTGGTTTCTCAGTCAATCTCAGCCCTATACTCTGGTTAGGGGTATCGGTTACAACCCTAACTTCATTCGTGGATATGAACTCAATGTAATTGAGGGACAGCAACTCTACGTCCATAAGAATAGCTTTAGATGGAAGTTTATCGATTGGGAATATGATATCTCAAGCGTTGTACCTCTCGAACAATTCAGTACTATTCCTTTTACATTTTATCTCAGTGCCAATTTTGACCATGGATATGTGAAGGATAGAAATAATATCCCTGAAAATGCCTTGTTGACCAATCGCTACCTGTTTGGTTACGGCTTAGGTATAGACATGGTAGGATTTTATGATGCAGTTTTGAGGTTTGAATACTCATTTAACAACAACGGAGGTGCCAATTTCTTTTTAAACTTTAAGGCTCCTTTTTAAAAAATATGGATATCCGCTTTCTTACCAGTATTGACAAAAATACGGATTATTGTCTGCTGAAAGGAACAGAATCCGGAAGCTTCGGTCTTCGGTCATCGGTCTTCCAATCTGTCAAGCAAGGAAAATAAGGCAACTGGCATGATTACGGATAATCAGATTAAAAAAAAGAATTTCCTGATTCAAACGTAAAAGTTAGAATTTTTATAACTAACTTATCATTAGATTTTTCTTTCTCTATCACAGCGTTTTGGGTAAACCATTTTTGAATCCTGGCCTGAAAGAAAGGGGTTTAGCTCACGCTATTAGAAAAGGAAAATAGCTGTCTGAATTCTGGCAGAACTTTTAAACAATAAATTCAATCCTATGAGAAAGGGATTTTTTTTCTTCTTCTTTTTCGGTTCGATTCAACTGACTATTGCGCAAATGGATCCCTTGACCCAGGTGCATGGAGCGAGCAATCAAGCTTTGGGCAACATTCGAGTTCATCATATTAGCGTTTGGTCCATTTTCAACAATGTAGGCGCTCTGGACAGAATTTCAAGTTCAGAAATCCTTGGAGTAGGCTTTGATCACAGATACGGTTTAAAGGAACTCACGACATTAAATCTCGCCGGAGCATTTCGGACCCAAAAAGGCACATTCGGGATTGGGATTAGCCGGTTTGGGGCCAAATTATTCAATCAACAAACATTTAACCTGGGGTATTCCAATACCTTGGGAATTGCCAGTATTGGAATCAAAGCCGAATGGTTTCAAACACAAATTGAGAATTTTGGCTCAGCAGGTAGCTTACTGATTAGTTTGGGCGGAGTGGCAGAACTATCCCCCAACCTATTTTTAGGAGCTCATATCAGCAATATCAATCGGGGAAAAATCAGCCAGGATAGCGAAAGTCGCCTTCCGACAGCGGTTCAAATGGGATTGGAATACAGACCCTTGGAAAGCTTAAATTTATTTCTTGAAGTGGAAAAGGATATTCAAATACAGCCAATTACTAAGGTTGGAATTGCCTATACGCTTCAAGAATTCCTGGTCTTACGTTCAGGAGTAAACACAAACCCCTCACGCTTATTTTTTGGTTTGGGAGTTTTACCCGGCAAAATTCAATTTGATTATTCTTATGGGCAAAATTCTGCCTTAGGAAGTACGCATCACCTTAGTTTGGGGTATCAACTGAGAGACTAATGCGGGCATTTGGATTTTCTATCGTGCTGTTGTCTTTCATTTTGACTAATCCAGTTTATGGACAGGCTCCTCCACGAGCCAATTTCAACTTAGATGAATTGATCGAACGATTATTCCCGGTCCAAGATGACGATTTAGATTATGAGAGTATTTACGAGGTTCTTTTTCAGCTTTACCAAAACCCCATTGATATCAACAAAGCAGATATGGAAACCTTACAGTCCACATTTCTGCTTAACCCTCTTCAAATCAATGAATTTCTCCAATACAGAGCTGAAATGGGGCCATTTTTATCACTTTATGAATTGCAAGCGATTCCGGGATTTGATCAGGCAACCATAGAATCATTGCTTCCTTTTCTGGCCTTGAATCCTTCTATCAAACGGGAAAAATCCTTTTGGAAAAGGGTCTCTGAAGAAGAGCAAGCCTATCTGATTTTCAGAACTCGCAGAGTTTGGGAGACCAGGAGAGGATTTACAGCCCCTGATACCAGCTCAACAGGAAGAATTAGCACTCGCTATTTGGGAGACCCTAATGATATTTATTTACGATGGAGAATTCAGCATCCCAAAGATTTCAGCATGGGGATGACATTGGATAAAGACCCCGGCGAAAAATTCACTTGGGACCCCAAAACCGCCCGATATGGCTTCAATTTTCTGTCTTTTCACTTAACCAGATATCAAGTGGGAAAATGGAAAACCATTTCTCTGGGAGATTTTCAGGCTTCATTTGGACAGGGATTAGTATTTGGTGCCGGATATTCCTTAGGGAAGGGTGCAGAGACTGTGCCTACAGTAAGAAGAAGTTCAGTAGGCATAATCCCTTATACAGCAGCTCTTGAGTTTGGATTTTTCAGGGGAATAGGATCTACCTATACTTATAAGAACTGGGAATTCAGCTTCATTGGATCCTTTGCTCCCAAAGACGGAAGATTGGCAGAATCACTCGACAGTTTAAATCGGGAGGAATTCAGGATCAGTTCTTTCAATCAAAGTGGCCTACATCGCACCCCAAGCGAGCTTTCTACAAAAAATCAATTTAAAGAGCTCAGTTTAGGAGGAAATATCCAATTGAAAGTTCCTAATAAAAGACTGAACTCCGGAGTCAACTTCTTACATACCTCCTTCGATAATGAATGGATAAGAGATCCAAAACCCTACAATCAATTTGAGTTTGCCGGAAAAAGCAATCAAGTTGGAAGCGTCTATCTCAATTACAATTGGAGAAATTTTTTCCTTTTTGGAGAGACTGCCTATTCCAGTTCAGGAGGAAACGGTACGGTCTTAGGGTTTATCAGCAGCCTGAGCAATCGTTTGGACTTTTCTTTTTTATGGAGAAATTACGATCGAAACTTCCACAGCTTTTACGGCAATGCATTTTCCGAAAATACCAGGCCTATCAATGAGCGTGGAACTTATTTAGGCTTGGAATTTCGTCCCAACAAAGTGTGGAAGATCAATGCTTATTATGATTTATTCAAATTTCCCTGGCTGAAATATAGGGTGTATGCACCTTCAGCAGGTCATGAGTGGCTTGCAAGAATTACTTATAGACCCACTCGGACACTTACGGCTTTTATTCAATTCAGGGAGGAACAAAAAGATAGAAATGCATCTGACTCCGGAGAGCCTAATCTCCCTTATCTTGTGCTGCCTATCAAAAGATCGAATGGCATCCTAAGCTTGGAGTATCAACTGAGCAAGGAGGTTTTTATTCGTTCTCGCATACTTTGGTCACAAGTACAGATGGACGGTCTCAAAAGCAAGGGCTTTCTTATTCTTCAGGATTTTAAATGGGATAAAAACAGATGGAAATTTACTGCCCGCTATTCGCTTTTTGACACTGATGATTATGATAGCAGGTTGTTTGCATTTGAAAATAATGTGCTTTGGACTTTTTCAATTCCAGCTTTTTTTGGACAAGGACAGCGAAGTTATTTAGTAAGCGAGTATACCGTAAACTCTCAAATTAGACTGTATTTAAGGATAGCACGAACAAGCTATACTGACCGTGAAAGAATAGGCTCTGGACTCCAAACTATTGAAGGATCCACACTTACCGAAAGTAGTTTTTTGATCCGGTATTTATTTCACAGGTAATTTTCCATCAATGGCTGAAAGAAGCCATCCTTTTTTGATAATTTGAGGGCTAAGTTTGAATCTGTTATAGCCACTTCATTTGGAAGTTTTTAACAATTGGAATCCACTATTGAATCGGTTATCACAGCAGATAATTCAAAGAAAAAAATAAACTCTAATCACGTGAAAAGATTACTGACCACCACCCTAATTCTATTACTCCTTGTTTTTCAAATTCAGGCACAAAATCTTGATTTGGGAAAACTCTCCAAAAAAGACGGTTTTGTCACCTTCTATCTAGATGAAGAAAAAGGCAAAATTTACCTGGAAATAGACAAACTTGATCATGAATTCCTTTATGTAAGTTCTCTTACAGCAGGCGTAGGATCAAACGACCTGGGATTGGATCGCGGTCAGTTGGGAGACACCAGAATCGTAGAATTCAGAAGATCAGGAAATAAGGTTCTCTTGGTTCATAAAAACTATGATTACCGCGCTTATTCAGATAATCCTTATGAGGTCAAATCCATTCAGGATGCATTTGCCGAATCCGTTTTATGGGGATTTGAAATCAGCCAAAAAAATGGAGATAAGCTAATTGTAGATGCTACCTCCTTTTACATGCAGGATACCCATGGAGTGGCAGACAGGCTCAACCAAAGAAGACAGGGAAGCTATAAAGCAGACGCTTCCCGATCTGCATTGTACTTTCCTATGACCAAAAACTTCCCGAAAAACACGGAAGTTGAAGCCCTCATAACCCTTACTGGAAATGCTACTGGAGCCTTGATAAGATCAGTTACTCCTAGTCCAGATGCAGTTACCGTTAGACAAAGACACTCATTTATTGAGTTGCCTGATGATCAATACGAGCCAAGAGAATTTGATCCAAGAGCCGGATTCTTTTCCATCAGCTACATGGATTTCACGACTCCAATTTCAGAGCCTATCGTTAAGCGTTTTATATCCAGACATAGATTAGAAAAGAAAGACCCGACAGCTGCTGTTTCGGAAGCGGTTGAGCCGATTGTATATTATTTGGATCGTGGTACACCTGAGCCTGTGGCATCTGCCTTGATCGAAGGCGGAAATTGGTGGAATCAAGCCTTTGAAGCAGCGGGATTTAAAAATGCCTTTAGAGTAGAATTGGCGCCTGAAGGAATGGACTTGATGGATGTAAGGTACAATGTGATTCAGTGGGTGCATAGATCAACGCGTGGCTGGTCATATGGTAGTAGCGTCAGAGATCCTAGAACAGGCGAAATCATCAAAGGTCATGTTTCTTTGGGTTCACTTCGCGTAAGACAAGACTATTTGATCGCTCAGGGTTTACTTCAGCCCTTTGAAGATGGAAAACCAGCCGATCCAAAAATGCTGGAAATGGCACTTGCAAGATTAAGACAATTATCTGCCCACGAAATTGGACATACTATTGGTTTGGCTCACAGCTACGCGACCTCCGCAGTAGGTAGGGTTTCAGTAATGGATTACCCCTATCCTTTAATTACTCAAAACGCTCAGGGTGAATTGGATCTAAGCAATGCTTACGATGATAAAATCGGAGCTTGGGACAAGTGGGCAATAACCTATGGCTATGGATATCCTTCTCAAGGTCAGACTGAAGAGACATTTTTGAAAAACACCTTGGAAAAAACTTATGCTGAGGGGTACGAATTTATTACTGACTCTGATTCTAGGGACCCAAGTGGAGTCCATCCACGGTCGCATTTATGGGATAATGGCGAGTCTGCTCCCAAAGAATTGTTGCGAATGCTAAGCATCCGTTCCAATAAACTCAAAACCTTTGGTTTAAATGCCATTCCTGATGGTACGCCAGAAGCTTTACTTGAAGAAGTTTTGGTACCTCTTTATCTCATGCACAGATATCAAGTCGAAGCCACCAGCAAGTTGATTGGAGGTTTGGATTACACGTATAAAGTCAAAGGTGATAATCAAAAAAGACATCAGTGGATTACAAAAGATGCTCAGATGGAAGCATTAAATGCATTGCTATATACCATTTCCCCAGATCAGTTGGAAATCCCAGGTGATATCCTTTCTCTAATTCCACCAAGACCCTATGGTTATGGGAAAACTAGAGAAACATTTGTTTCAAGAACTGGACCTGTTTTCGATCCGATAGCTCCAGCTGAAAGCGTTGTAGATTTAACTTTCAGCTTCCTTTTCGAATCCGGCAGAGCTAACCGCATTTACCTACAGGGCTTACAAAGCACTAATCTTCCCGGGTTTTCACAGGTTTTGGATCAAATCTCAGGTCAGGTATTTACAGCAAATTTACCGGCAGGTTTGAAAGGCGAAATCAAACTGATGACAGAATCAAAATTGGTAGATCAGCTTATCTCCTTGGCTAAAAACAAAGAAGTTTCCAACACAGTAAGAGCATTAGTGAGATCAAAATTAGGCACGCTATCCAGTGGGAATGCTAAGCTTACTGCTAGAAGCGGCAGTCCATTATTGGCAGCTCACTCTAAATATCTGGAAGATAAAATTTCAGCATTTCTAGAATTGCCTGAAGAACTCACAATTCAGGAAAGTCTTAAAGTTCCAGACGGAGCACCAATCGGCTCAGATATCATGAGCTGTGATATGGATTATTAAATCTTCCCTAGGGGCTGTCTCGAAAGTGATTATGTCACATTGAGCGAAGTCGAAATGTTGGCCATTTTGGTAGAAACGGCCTTCGACTCTGATCAGACTGACATTAGAACGAATATGAGACAGCCCCTTTTCTTTTTCATTTTTTCTTCTTTCGTTTATCGATCCGGCACAATTAAGTAACTTAGAGTTTGCTTTTAAAAACCTGAGTTTGGAGGAACCAAAGAATCAGGAGACTGTTATTTACCCGAATAAAAATCTGAAAAAATGAGTAACCCACTTTTGAGAGAGTTCAATACTCCATTTGATACAGCACCCTTTGATAAAATTAAAACTGAACACTTTATGCCGGCAATCCAAGAAGGAATCCGTCTGGCTAAAGAGGAAATCGAGTCCATTAAGTCCCAAGCCTTGCCAACTTTTGAAAATACTATCGAGGCACTCGACCTAGCTGGAAAAAAATTGGGGATTATTTCGGGAATTTTCTTTAATCTCAACTCAGCTGAGACCTCGGATGAAATCCAAAAATTGGCAAGAGAAATATCTCCTCTCCTAACTCAGCACAGCAATGATATTCTTTTAGACAAGGATTTATTTTTAAGAGTACAGCAAATTTTCAAACAACAGGATGAACTCAAACTTAGCCCTGAACAAAAAACTTTACTGGAGAAAACATATAAGGCATTTGTACGAAACGGTGCCAATCTATCTGATGAAGATGCAGATAAACTGAGAAAAATTGACCAGGAATTGGCCCAATTATCTCTGCAGTTTGGAGAAAATGTATTGGCAGAAACCAACAAGTTTGTACACTTTGTATCTGAAGAATCTGAAGTAGAGGGACTTCCAGAAAGTATCAAAGAGGCTGCAGCACAGACAGCTGAAGAAAAAGGGAAAGCTGGACAATGGGCATTTACTTTGGACTACCCTTCCTACATCCCTGCCATGACCTATCTGAAAAACAGGGAGTTGAGAAAAAAACTTTTCATCGCATATAATACCAAGTCTTCTAAGGGCGATGAACTTGATAATCAGGAGACGATCAAAAAAATCCTAAATCTCCGTCATCAAAGAGCTCATTTGCTGGGTTATTCTTCACATTCTCATTTTGTATTGGAGGAGCGTATGGCAAAAAGTCCAAAGGCAGTGATGGATTTTTTGGAAAACTTACTGATTCAAGCGAAGCCAAAGGCTGAAGAGGAACTAGAGGAGCTCAGCAAGTTTGCAAATGATCTGGATAGTTTGGAAAGATTGGAAAAATGGGACTTCGCCTATTATTCCGAACTTTTGAAAAAGGAAAAATATGAATTGGACGATGAACTCCTTCGCCCCTATTTCCAGCTGGAAAATGTCATTGATGGAGTTTTTCAAACTGCCGGAAAACTATACGGTCTTAAATTCAAAGCCAATCAGGAAATCCCAGTTTATCATAAAGACGTCACAGCCTACGAGGTTCAAGATCTTCAAGGCAATCATATTTCCGTTTTTTATGCGGATTTCTTCCCAAGACCTGGAAAGAGAAATGGAGCATGGATGACCAGCTACAAAGGTCAATTCAAGTTAGAAGGGAAAGACCAAAGACCTCATGTGTCCATAGTCTGCAATTTCACCAAACCTACTAAGAGTAAGCCCAGCCTTTTAACTTTCAATGAGGTCACTACCCTTTTCCATGAATTTGGACATGCATTGCATGGAATGCTTGCAAATAGTAAGTATGAGTCCTTATCTGGAACCAGTGTGTTTTGGGATTTTGTAGAGCTTCCATCTCAGATTTTCGAAAACTGGTGCTATGAAAAAGAATGTTTGGATTTGTTTGCCAAGCATTATGAAACTGGAGAAAAAATCCCTGAAGATTTGATCGAAAGAATCAAAAAAGCTTCAAACTACCTGCAAGGCTATCAAACCGTAAGACAGATCAGTTTCGGGCTCTTGGATATGGCCTATCATAGTCAGAATCCTTCTCAGATCGAGGATATTTTTGATTTTGAGAAAGAGGTAATGAAAAAAACCGAGTTACTTCCATCTGTTCCAAATACCTTGATGAGCACTGCATTTTCCCACATATTTCAGGGAGGCTATTCATCTGGCTATTACAGTTATAAATGGGCAGAAGTATTGGATGCCGATGCATTTGAGCTATTTCAGGAAAAAGGAGTTTTTGATGAGGAAACGGCTAAATCATTCCAAAAGAATATTTTAGCAGCTGGAGGAACCGAGCATCCTTCAATTTTATACAAAAGATTCAGAGGAAGAGACCCACAGCCGGATGCTTTGATGCGGAGAGCTGGGTTAGTAAAAAAGCAGTAGTTCTTAATTTTATTAAACGGAGAAATACGATTGAAATGAGCATCAAAAAGCTTGAAATTCCGACTTATCTGAGTGCTTTATCCGTGATGGTCTTCATCATCGTATTGACCTTCTTTTTGATTGTCGGAAAAAGCCTTTTGATCCCTCTTTTTCTAGGTGGGTTCTTCGCAATCCTTTTTACTCCTTTCAGCAAATGGATGGAGAGTAAGAAAGTACCGAAAATTCTATCCTCGGTCATCTCTCTATTATGCATGACCTTAATTGTTGGAGGTCTTTTATCATTTATTGTTGGGAATGTGGCCTCATTTACCAGTGACTTCGATGATGTCACGAGTAAAATCAATACCTATGCTCAGCGAATAGACGAGTGGACCCAATCCACTTTTCAAATGGATTATGAGATAAGAAATAAAGCCAATACGGATTATCTCAAAGGATTACTTAAAGAAAATAGCTCTAGCATTTCAGATTTCGCCATGAAAACTGTGGGATCTCTTTCGGGATTGGTTCTTATACCAGTTTTCATGTTCTTTTTTCTGCTGTATAGGCATCATTTGACTCAAATGATGATCATGATCTACCGAGATAGAGACCCCAACTTGGTTAAAATGCGTATCACCAGTCTAAGAAAGGTCATTCTACACTATATCGTCGGAGTGGGAAAAGTTATGATCATCTTGGCTATTCTGAATATTTCGGCCTATTCAGCATTAGGAATCAAACATGCAATTTTCTTCGGAGTCTTAGGAGCATTATTGAATATTATACCCTATGTAGGCCCCTTTTTCGGAGTCCTCCTGCCTGTCATTTATTCCTTTTTGACAAAGGACAGTTTGTTTTATCCGGTTGCCGTGATTGTTTGTTACCAAATTATTCAAATGCTGGAAGGCAACTTTCTTACTCCAAAAATTGTAGGAGGCAACGTTAACCTCAATGCCTTCATCACCTTTTTGGGATTATTAATTGGCGGAACAATTTGGGGAGTAGCTGGTATGATATTGGTTATTCCTGCAATGGCAATCTTGCGCGAAATATTTGATTTGAGCGAAACTACCAAGCCTTTTGCATACCTCATGGGTGAGGAAAAAGAAAAAACACAGAAAAATGAAAAGCCCGAAGCTGACAATGAAAGTTCAGAATAGCATACTAAAATTAATTTTAATCCTTTTTCTAATTGGTTGTGATTCTGATGAAGACAGAAAGGGTCGCTTCCTTTTGAAAGGGAATGAAAAATTGGAAGAAAATGATCCTAAATCAGCTTTAGGATTTTACCAGGAAGCATTGGATATTGATTCCACTTATGCAGATGCCTGGTTTAATAAGGCAGTGGCTCATTTACAATTAAACCAGCTGGAAGAGGCTATTGCAGATTTTTCCCAAGCCATCAGATACAAAAACAATTATGTGGACGCTTACTTCCAAAGAGGACTGAGTTATTTGGATAATGGAGAATTTTACAAAGCCCGAACCGATGCCGAATGGATGACTACAAACAACTCGGATAATTGGCAAGGCTTCTTTTTAAGTGGCTTGGTAGCAGAAAAACTGGAGGATTATGAACTTGCTCTCAATTCTTTTCAACAAGCATTAGAGCTTAATCCTGAAAATTCAGATCTATTAGTCAACCAGGCTACGATTTATTATTACCAAGATGAGTATGCTAAAGCTTCAGAATTATTGGATAAAGCGGAGCAGATAAATCCAAATGAACCTAATCTTCACAATCTAAGGTCTATGATTTCCTTTGATGAAGGAAATTATCAGCTGGCCTTAAATGCTGTAGAAAAAGCGATAAGCCTCAACAATAGAGAAGCCTATTATTATAATAATAAAGGATTATACCTTCTATTCTTAGGAAATAAAGAAGAAGCCTTGGACCTAATCAATCAAAGTCTTCAGATGAATTCTAATAATCCTTTTGCTTTGAGAAATAAGGGGATTTATTATGTAATGACAGGAGATAAAATATCTGCTTTGTCGTATTTGAAAGAATTGTATGAAGATTATCCTGAGATGGATTTACTAGAAGAATACTATCAAAAAGCGCTAGAACTTTAATTTTTCTCAGAAATTACTTCCTTGATTTTCTTTAGGAGTTCAGCTGCGTCGATTGGCTTTGCTACAAACCCGTCGAAGCCACATTCCTCTATTTTCTCCATGATTTCCAGTTTGGCTGCAGCTGTTAAAGCTATTACCGGAGTATCAATATTTTTCTTGATCTCTTGAGTGGCCTCGAAGCCATCCATAACTGGCATTTGGATATCCATCAAAATACAATCGTATTGATGATCTTTTAAAATCTCAACTGCCTGGGCTCCATCTCCTACTCTGTCAAAAGTATATCCCCACTTTTTGATAATTTTCCCTAATACCAAGGCATTGACATCATTATCCTCTGCCATCAACAAATGAAGCTTTGAAAAGTCCTGAGTTGAACCTGTAACAGGCTTCTCCACTTGAACTTCCTGATCAGAAACTTCAAGCTCTAATTCGAAGAAAAAGCGGGAGCCCTTACCAACTTCAGATTCCAAAGCAATGGTACTTCCCATCAGATTTAATAATTTCCTGGTAATAGATAGTCCAAGCCCGGTTCCTCCGTATTTGGTGCTGAAAGTTGGCTTTACTTGATCGAAATCGTTGAAAATCTTCGTTTGATTTTCAGGTGCGATTCCGATTCCCGTATCTTTTACTTCAAAATATACCTTAGCTCTGCCATTCTTTAAATCCTGAAGTTTAATGCTGACATCCACATTTCCTTCATGAGTAAACTTGAGAGCATTGGTTATCAAGTTATTCATGATTTGAGAGAGTCTGGTTTTATCGCCATTTACCCTCATGTCCAAACCTTCACTTAGGTGAAGTTGCAAATCATTTTTACTATCTCTCGCATGGAAAGACAAACCTTTCATCACCTGCTCTACTAAATTCCTCAAATTGAAAGGTGCCTTTTCTATAGTCAGTTTGCCTGCTTCGATTTTTTGGAAATCAAGCAAATCATTGATCATGATGATCAGATTCTCTACAGCAAAATTTATCGTGTTTAAAGCACTCTTTTGGGAGGTATTCGGATTTTCCTGCAATAAGGAATAAACAGATCCTGAAATCGCATTCAATGGAGTTCTCAACTCATGGCTAATCATAGAAAGGAAGTCAGACTTGATTTGACTGGCTTTTTCCGCTGTTCTTCTTGCTTCGTCGAGTTTGGATTCAAATTCTTTTTGTTGGCTGATATCTGTCAAATATCCATACCAAACCATATCTCCATTTTCCAGTGCTTGGGGTCTCGCAGCACCTAATACCCATCGATATCCTTCAGAATCGGAATTGTCTTTCACTCTAAACTGACATTGCCAAGGCTCTCCTTTTCTGGCAGAGGCCACCGAAGTCATGATCACTTGTGGTAAATCATTTGGATGCACTCTGGATATAGCTCCTGAAATATCCTCAAACTTTTCAATTTCAGTCTGAGTAAGTCCTAAAACCGAAGCAATTCCTCTGGAAAGGAATGAGAAGCTCATTTTTCCGTTTTGATCCAAAACTAATTGGTAAAGGCCTCCTGGAACTTGCTCAGTCAAATTCATCAAGAAATCACTGCTTTCCTCAAGAGTCTTCTCCAGTGTCACCTTCTCAGAAATATTTCTAAAAGAAAGCACCACAAAGCTTTCCTCTTTCTCTTGCAAAGACTTAGCTGCTACCTCTAAAGTGAGTTGCTTGCCCAGATTACTGATCAGTAATGTGGAAAATCGTCTGGAACCTTCCTCGTTTGCTGGTGTATCAATCCAGTCTTTCCACTCATCACTCTCTTCAAAAAGTACATTGAGCTCACTTAAATGCTCAAATTTTCGGTTCTCTTCTACTCCCAAAAGTTTTTTCGCCTCTTCATTGCAGAGGTAGATTTCCCCATCCGGTCGAGCTACAAGCATCGGGTCTGGGGAGCTTAAAAGAATATTTTTGAGCAGTTCTCCTGATCTCTCAATATTTTTCTTTTCAGAAAGATCAGATAATACGCCCAACCAAAATCCTGTTCCCTGAATGGCATCGTGGTATTCCGCCACAACCCCCAATTCAGATTCAAGTAATTCGAATTCCAATTTTTTCTCGCTCCTTTTATCGGTCAGTTTCTCTGAAAAGGAATTTTCAAAATTGACTTTTAGATCCTCCTGCTTTTCAAAAATTAGGTTGGCAACCGCATCGTATTCAAATGTAGAGCTCTCGGGATCAAAAGACCATGTAGCTACTCTAGCTAATTCCGAACCTTTTTTTCTAAGCTGATTGAGTCTTTTTGTTTTTACAGATTCACTGTAAAACTCAGTTTTATCCCTCCCTATTAAATAAAAATATTCAGCCGTAAACTGGACTGAAAACTCTAAATACTTATATGAACCATCTTTACATTTTACCCGTGATTCAAAGAAACCAAGTTCATCCTGCTTTCGCTTACTCTTCCAAAATGATCTGATTTTTTCTAAATCCTCTTCATGCAAATAGGGACATAGACTGGTATTCATCAATTCGGCTGGATCATATCCCAGAATTGGTTTAACTGCAGCATTAAGATAAGTCAGGAAATCATGCTGCCCGATAGCGATTAGATCTAGACCATTTTTAAAAAACTGCTGAATTTCCCGCTTTCCCGGCAGCCCATGAGTTTTAACTTCTTTTCCCTTATAAAATAAAAAGTAATTAGAAGAACTTTCTTGCGGGAGCTCTAGGCGAAAAGAATAATCCTTATCACCATGGGTAAGAATCAGTTCCTCCTTAAAAATGTATGCATTGATATCTAATCCTAAGCCTACAAGATTTCTTTCTTTGAGACTTTCTCCAATAAATTCCTCGAAGGATTCATTGGCATAAAAGATATTGTACGGATAGGTATCATCAGCCAAAAACACCATTTCCGAAGACTCGTAAATGATCTTTTTAAAAGTACTGTTGATACCCCTTTCCTGCATTTGTTTAGGTTTTTGATTGAATTGAAGTCCTACTTTTTTATTCCTAGAATCATCCAATTCATATTCATAGGGTAAACATACAGCAATTTGTATTTCATAGCAAGTATTTTACTTTTCAAACCCAAAAAAATGTTTTAAAAATTATAGAAATAGCCAATTTTTGCCCATAAGCGGGTTCTGAAGCCTTCTTGGAAAAATCCATCTGTTCTATAATCGATACTATATTCAAGTTTTTGCTCTTCATTGATCAATTTCCCTAGGGTAAACACAAGCCTGTTTTCCAATTCAAACTCCCCATCCTGCAAGCTAAAAATAGGTTCATTGGAGAGTACCAAATAATTTTCGCCCGGATCTAGGGTTTTTCCATCGAGAGGGATGTCCAATGCCACTCTATATCTCAACCTCCACTCTAAAGACTCTCCTCGTGTAGCAGTTTGATCCGTCCGAATTCTGTGAGCTATTCTCAAAGATCTTAAACGTTGGAGAAAAGCCATTTGCTGAATAACCCTATTAGCGTTGGCCCCGTCCTGAATTCTATGAAAAGCACCGATGGCCAAATTGATCACAGGACTTGCTTGCCAACTATAAAAAACCATCAAATCAGTCCGGTAATGTCTTACATCCCATTGCTCCCCTTCTCTAGCTGTGTTTCTAAAGAAGGTTTCCTGATTCTCAACCTTAAAATTGACCTTCTTCCCATTCGAAAGACTTTTAGTAACCGCAGCCTCCGGAAAGAATCCAAAGAAAAAAACCTGCTCCTGAGCAAATAGTTTTCCTAAAAACGAAAAAAACAAGAATAAAACGAGGATATACTTTTTGATACTTGAATTCAAACCCAAACTTTGTCTTGCTCTCTCCTTTTCAGAAAATTGCAAAAGAAAAGTCCATTTTTTTTCTATTCTTGATAAGGAGGATTTAGAATTCGTCTCAGTTTTTTCCACTTTCATCAAAAAATCAGGTTATCCATTATTCTCACTATTACGACCCGCTTGGATATAAATTTCCCCTGAGCGTCAAAGGTGGCTTCCCATATTTCTTCATCACCATCTTTTTCCTTACCTATATATTCTATCTCATATTGCTCCAAAATATTCTCCACTTCGTTCTCATCAAAAAAATCCTCCAAATCATCTGGCTCACCTGAATACTGCCTTTGGATTTTTATCAATTTGAAATCACTATAAGTTTCTTCCCAATAAGCAGTAAGATTTTTTTGAACCTCTGGTTGAATTTCGTCCAAAGGTATTTCAATTTCCACATCCTGAATGATTCCCAAAGAATCAAATTCCACACTGAAATACCTTCCATCCTTGAAGAATTTGGCTTCAAAGGAATATCCTGACTCAAAAAATTCCTGATACCATTTTGGCTTTTTTATTTCTTCGAATGCATCATATAGCCATTCAATTGCAGCTTTGGGCACTTCTTTTTCGTCAACTCTTTTTTCCCTTTCTATTTTTTCCTGAGAAAAACATAGAACAGGAATCAAACAAACTAAGACTAAAATTAGCTTTCTCATATATTGCATGTCCAAAAATAAAAAAAACCGTGGTCTTATAAACCACGGTTTCTATCATTAGGATTGAAGTAAAATTATAAACCTGCTTTGATTAAGTTCAATGCAGAACCTGCTTTGAACCATTCAATCTGTCCTTCATTATAGGTATGATTTACTTCAATTGTGTCAGAAGAACCATCAGCATGGTGTAAAACAACCTGAAGAGACTTTCCTGGAGCGAATGATTCCAATCCAAGAATATCAATAGAATCATCCTCCAATACTTTATCATAATCGGCAGCATTCGCAAAAGTCAATGCCAACATACCTTGCTTTTTCAAGTTGGTTTCGTGGATTCTGGCAAAGGACTTTACCAAAATAGCTCTCACTCCCAAGAATCTTGGCTCCATTGCAGCATGCTCTCTTGAAGAACCCTCTCCGTAGTTTTCGTCTCCTACTACGACAGTTCCGATTCCATGCTGCTTATAATGTCTTTGAGTTGCAGGAACTTCTCCATATTCCCCAGTCAATTGATTTTTTACCTTGTTGGTAGAATCATTGAAAGCATTTACTGCACCAATCAACATGTTATTGGAAATATTGTCCAAGTGGCCTCTGAATCTCAACCAAGGACCTGCCATGGAAATATGGTCAGTAGTACATTTTCCTTTTGCCTTGATCAAAAGCTTCAAGCCTTTCAGGTCAGTACCTTCCCAAGCTGGGAAAGATTCCAAAAGTTGCAATCTTTCTGAAGTTGGGGAAACAATTACATCTACTTTGGATCCATCTTCTGCAGGAGCTTGGTAGCCTGCATCTTCTACCGCAAAGCCTTTGGTTGGCAATTCCAATCCTTTAGGCTCATCCAGTTTCACTGATTTTCCTTCCTCATTAACCAAAGTGTCAGTCAGTGGATTGAAAGTCAAATCACCGGCAATTGCCAAGGCTGTAACGATTTCAGGAGAAGCCACAAATGCGTGAGTATTTGGATTTCCGTCAGCTCGCTTCGCAAAGTTTCTGTTGAAAGAAGTGATAATGGAGTTTTTCTCCTGCTTTTCAGCACCGTGTCTTGCCCACTGTCCGATGCACGGACCACAAGCATTTGCCAAAACTACTCCTCCCATTTTCCCAAAAGTATCCAAGAAACCATCTCTGTCAACGGTGTATCTTACCTGCTCAGAGCCTGGTGTGATTGTGTATTCAGATTTGGCAACCAACTTCTTGTCCACAGCTTGCTGTGCCAATGAAGCAGCACGGGAAATATCTTCATAAGAAGAGTTGGTACAAGAACCGATCAAGCCAACCTCCAATTTTGCTGGCCAACCGTTTTCCTTAACTGCAGCTGCAAATTTGGAAATAGGCCAAGCCAAGTCCGGAGTGAATGGTCCATTCACATGTGGCTCCAATTCAGAAAGGTTGATTTCAATCACCTGATCGAAGTACTGCTCAGGATTTGCATATACCTCGTCATCTCCTGTTAAGTGAGCTGCAATGCCATTAGCCAACTCAGCGATATCAGCTCTGCCAGTTCCCTGAAGGTAAGCAGCAGACTTTTCGTCATAACCGAAAATAGAAGTGGTAGCACCAATCTCAGCTCCCATGTTACAGATCGTTCCTTTACCTGTAGCAGAAAGAGATCTAGCACCTTCACCGAAATATTCTACAATTGCTCCGGTTCCACCTTTTACAGTTAGAATACCAGCAACTTTCAAAATAACATCTTTAGCTGAAGTCCATCCAGACATTTTCCCGGTTAACTTCACACCGATCAGCTTTGGAAACTTTAGTTCCCAAGGCAAGCCTGCCATTACATCACAAGCATCCGCTCCACCTACACCGATGGCAACCATTCCCAAACCACCTGCATTTGGAGTATGAGAATCTGTTCCAATCATCATTCCACCAGGAAAAGCATAATTCTCCAATACTACTTGGTGAATAATTCCAGCTCCCGGTTTCCAGAATCCAATTCCGTACTTATTGGAAACTGACGCTAAAAAGTCGTAAACCTCTCGGTTTTTATCTTTTGCTTTATTCAAATCTTTTTCCGCACCAACTTCTGCCTGGATCAAGTGATCACAGTGAACAGTAGATGGAACAGCCACCTGATCTCTTCCGGCTTGCATGAATTGCAAAAGTGCCATCTGAGCGGTAGCATCTTGCATGGCAACACGATCCGGCTTAAAATCCACGTAGGATTTTCCTCTTTCGTATGCCTGTGAAGGAGTACCCTCACTTAAGTGTGAATACAAAATCTTCTCTGTCAGGGTAAGTGGCCTACCAACTGCCTCACGGGCAGCAGCTATTCTTTCAGGATAGCGGGCATACACTTCCTTGATCATTTCAATATCAAAAGCCATTGTATTGGATTTAGGTGTGTAAAAGGTTCAAAATTTTCGGTGCAAATATAGGAACTTCAAGCTGAAAAAGATAACCAGACAAAACCTCAAAACAGGGGTTCATCCTTATTTAAAACCATTTTAGACTAGAGCAGCTTCTTTAGAAGAAAAAGTAGACAGAAAAGGCCAAAAAGAGCGTTCCCATCAAAAACAGCCAAGAGGTATACCTGAGTAAATCTCTGGCATTTAAACCAGTAATCGCCAAAAGCGGTAAAGCCCAAAATGGTTGTAAGAGATTACTGATTTGATCTCCGTAAGAAAAAACCATGATCAATTTTCCAGAATCTAATCCCAAGGACTTACCAACCTCCATGATTACAGGTCCCTGAACCGCCCACTGACCTCCTCCAGATGGCACCAATAAATTAACAATCGCAGCAGAGAATAAAGTCAATACTGGAAAAAAGGCCTGGCTGGTCGTTTCCAGAAAGAAAAGTGAAACTGATTCCAGTAATCCAGAATAAGTTACCAAACCCAAAATCCCCGCATAAAATGGAAACTGAATGAAAATATCTACCGAACTCTTGATTCCCTCCGTTGTTGCTTCGGTAAAGCTTTGAAGATTTTTATACAGGAATAGTGTAATCCCAAAAAGGAGAAAATTCACCAAGTTTAAATTAAGAAAACCCAGTCCCAAAGCATCCAATTTTAAAAATTGTAAGCCGAAAACAAGAAGAATCACCAGCCCTGTCCACCTAGCCAAATTCCCAATTTCACCTTGAGGAATTGGTCTGAGTGGATGGCTATAAGTGGGTTTATGATAAGGATAATCTTTGCGGGAAAGAAAAATCAAGGTTACTAAGAAAACCAAGATTAATCCACCTGTCATTGTCACATTGAAACTGGTAAAAAGTGTTTCTGATACTGAAACAGTACCAATTTGACTGGCTAAAAAATGTCCCTCTTCAGCGACTTTTAAGGGTGCGGAAGCTGAAAGCCCTCCATGCCAAACTGCCATTCCCAAATATCCGGAAGCTCCTAATAATGCAGGATTGATTTTAACCCCTTTTTCCTCCATGGCCAAGTAAACAAACCTTGCCAGTAATGCCCCTATGATCAATCCAAAACCCCAGTTTAAAAGTCCCGCCACCATGGTGATAGAGGCAGTAAACAAGATTGCAGATAGAGGGCTGGAAGGGATTTTCGAAATCTTTCTTAAATAAGCATGGATAGGTTTAAAAATAGCTATGGCATAGCCAAAAACTAAAATCATCATCATCTGCATGGTAAAATCCAATAAACTGAAAAAGCCATCTTTCCAGAAATTCAGTGATTGCTTGAGGCTTTCACCGACAGATTGCCCCTCTCCCATCAAATTGAAAACAGCCATTAAGAAGCAGAAAAGGCTTAAGGCCAAAACAATGCTAAACGGAGAAAGAATTGAGGCTTGATTTTTTTCTGATTTCAAAGATTTTGAGTTTATTAGTTAGACCTTTAAAGTAGCATCTTTTGAGTAATCACCCAAAAATTCAAAATACTGCTACCTCAATTCGCTGAATGCAAAAATAAATGGAATTTATCCACAACGCATTTTCAACTTCCCTGATTATATCCAGTCTTCTGGTGGGTGGACTGTCATTATACATCGCTTTTAAATTGAGCGATTCAACCAGATGGATGGCTCTGACCATGTTTTTGATGACTATCTGGGGATTTTTTTATGGATTAGAGTTAGCTAGCACTAGTTTAGATCAAATGATCAAGCTGATTTATCTGGAATACATTGGAATTTCATTTACCCCAGCAGCTTGGTTAGTTTTTTCCATGATTTACACGGGATACAAAAAATGGTCGAAACCCGCTGTTCTAGTTTCTGTTTTTTTGATTCCCATTACAACATATTTGATGGTTTTAACCAATGATTACCATCATCTCCACTATAGCTCAGTTGGCATTTCCAATTCAGGCCCATTTCCCCTTTTGGATATAGAGTTTGGCCCTTGGTATTATATCCATACTATATATTCCTATATAGCATTTCTATTAGGCACTTTGATTTTGTGGAGCAGGTTCAAAAATGCAGATCCTCTCTATCAAACTCAAAGTATATTTCTGATTGCCTCAGGTTTCTTTCCCTTGATTTTTAATCTCTTCTATCAAGTTGGAATCATTAAGCCATTTTCGGAAATAGACCTTACACCCTATGCCTTTCTGCTCACTTATTTGATTTTAGGTTTCGCCATCATCAGGTACAGGCTTTTCAGCCTTAAGCCTGTGGCACAAAATCGGATCATGGAGTCCTTAACAGTAGGAGTTTTGGTTTTTGACAGCAATGAAAAGCTGATCGATTTCAATCCTGCAGCTAAGCAGTTTTGCTTCCAAGAAAACCAAATAAAAATTGGAGTTCCGGCTGCTACATTATTTAATGAGAGAAAAGAAATTTATAAAATTCTTCAAGATGCAGAAGAAACTATACTATTGATCAACACCGAAAAGAATGGAAAAGAGGTAAACATTCGAGTGAAATCCATTCCTATGCTTGATAAGACTTCAGGCTTTTATGGAGTCATCATACTTTTAGACGATCAGACCGAGCAAATAAAAGTAAACAATCAGCTGAGGCAACAGGCCAATGATTTGATTCAGCTGAATGAGCTAAAAGACAAATTTTTCAGTATTATTTCACATGATTTGAAAGGCCCAATTTTCGGTGTGAAGGAGTTAATCCACATGACCCAAAGTAATATTATCAGTAAGGAAGAATTTTTAACTATGCTTCCTGAAGTTTCCAAAAACATGGAGCAAGTAGCCATTCTTTTGGAAAACTTATTGGCATGGGCAAGCAGCCAATTGAGAGGGGAACATATTCAGATCCAAACTTTTAATATAGTCACCTTACTTACACAGCAGCAAAAATTATTGGATAGAATAGCTCAGGAGAAAAAAATTGAAATCATACTTGAAAGTGAAGACAGCATCGAGATTTTGGCGGACCGAAATATGATTGATTTGGTGTTGAGAAATTTGATCAACAATGCCGTAAAATTCTCCTCAGCCGGTGGCAAAATAAAACTGACCGCAAAAAGACTATCCAAAGAGGTCAAAGTCTGTATAAAAGATTCTGGAGTAGGTATTTCAAATGAAAACCTGAAAAAAATCAGAGAGGGAATTTCATTTACGACCAGAGGTCTGAATAATGAAAGCGGAACTGGCCTTGGTTTGGTTTTGGTGAGAGAATATGTTAAAAAGAACAATGGTAAACTTGAGGTAGATTCTATTTTAGGAGAAGGAACTACCTTCTGCCTTTATCTTCCTCTCAGCAATTAATCTTCCAAGTTTGTTAAAAACTCTAAGGTATCCACTCCATCTGCATAATCCCAAAGTTCTGGCATTTGAGCTTGGCCAAAAGGGACGCTTGCAATTCCATGATCAATATTCCCCACCACGCACTGGATTTTAGAACTGAGGCTATCTATTTTTCCAGTTAAAGCTTCCTTGGATGAATACAATTCATAATAGAGAACAGCTATTGGAGAAACGAGATCTTGGCTTTCCTTCAGGATCAAAAAACCATTATCCAAATGCGAATCTTGATTAACGAGGTAAATGGACTTGTTGTAATCGTAATTATTCAAGTATTTATGATGCTCTGCCTTTTCAGCGAAAATCTGAAGTTCTTTCAATAATTGCTGCAATTGCTCTTCATTTCTGATGAAAATTTTCGAGACATTTCTACATCCCAAACCATAATAGCTAAAAATATCTTTGCCTAAGTTGACTAAGTCATCCCGATTTTCATCCCCTTCCAAGATGGCTACCGAAGTTCTGTTTTGCCGAATAACTGATGGATATTTTCCGAAATAGTAGTTGAAATATCTGGCGGAATTATCTGAACCTGTAGCGATGTAGGCGTCTTTGTTCTTCAACATATCACTGAATTCAATCAGATTTTCGAATTCAGGTTCGAGTTGGATCAATTGCTGCAAAAGCCACTTCATAAGGACTTCATCTGCAGAACTTAATTTTGCACTGAGTTTATTTCCGGAAAGAAGAACCGCCATGGCATCATGAAAACCTACCGCCGGGATATTACCAGCCATCAGGACTCCCACGTCTTTTGGAGACGAATATTGAGGGAATTCGTACTTGGAAACCCATGCTCGTAACTTGGACTCTTGTAGCATAAATGCCAACCCATTCAGCGCCTGCTCGCAACTTTCAGCAGTAAACCAGTTGTTTCGATTTTCTGATCTTCTGAATAAATCTTCTTTTTGATTTGGTGCTAGGTTTGAAAGTAATGTTCCGAGAGAAGCAAAAGCCTTGATTCTTTTTTCCAATTCCATCATGCCCGCAAATTTACCAGAAACCCTTAGAACAAAATAAGAATTATTTTAAATTAGTTAGTATGACAACTTTTTATTGTGGGTCTGTGTTAAGCTTATTACTTTTGGAACAAATAGAGTGAGTTATGGCAATAATGATAACAGACGAATGCATCAATTGCGGTGCATGCGAACCAGAATGTCCGAATACAGCAATCTACGAAGGTGGTGTAGAATGGACTTGGGGAGGCGGAACAAGCCTTAAAGAAGTAACATTAGAAGACGGAACAGTTGTAGATGCGAATGAAAAGCAGGAGCCTGTTTCTGATGAATTCTATTACATCGTCACTGCAAAATGTACGGAGTGTAATGGTTTTCACGAAGAGCCACAATGTGCTGCAGTATGTCCAGTGGACTGCTGCGTAGATGATCCAGATCATCGGGAAACAGAAGAAGAGCTACTTGCTAAAAAAGCAATGATGCATGGAGAATAAAAAAGGCGTATCAACGCCTTTTTTTGTTTTCTGACTGATTTTTGATCCTGAACTTCATTTCCCCTAATCCATTTTTTGAGAGATAATTTGGTTTAATACCTTTTTGATTGAATGGTTTATCTCGCTGAAGGCATTTCTTAATTTATCTTGAAAAATATCTTCTCTATTGAAACTCAAAAACTTTGTCGGGAATATATATTTTGCCGAAGGCGTATTTCTAACTATTTCTACAGTATTTCTTTATCCATTTCGTCACAGGCATATTTCTATTTATTTCAATTGTATTTCTACTTAAATCCCCCTACCCCCTTTGATAAAGGAG
>NZ_VLOG01000012.1:22112-27024 GCF_007655305.1 Algoriphagus algorifonticola | reverse complement strand
CTAAACTGAGTTTACACTTCCAAAGGGGGATTTGATCCGTATTTCGCCGAAGGCGTATTTCTATCTATTTCTATTGTATTTCTTTATCCATTTCGTCACAGGCATATTTCTAAGCTACTCGAGATTTGCAATCTCGAGCTCCTATCGAAGGATTTGTAATCCGAAGAACCCTCCAAGGGCTGGTCAATAAGATAATGAAAGCATTTTTTCATCAACTACTTAATTTGATGAATCCCTTGGAGGGTTAAAATGAGATTATCGAATGTCTTGCTGGCACGTTTAATTTGTTTCCAAACATTGATCTCGGACCAGCGCTGGGGTATTTGTTGCTCATATCTTTACCCCAGGTTTCACCTGGGCCTGTGCGCCTCTGGCGTGGCTAAAATATTGTCACTCCACTAGAGCTTTTGCTATTAGTTTGACTTGAGGTCTATCTTACCAAATGCTTTTCTTGGTAATATCTTAAGGAATATTCTTTCAAAATATCGAGAGTTCTGTAGTATTTCGCCGAAGGCGTATTTCGATCTATTTCTACAGTATTTCTTTATCTATTTCGCCGCAGTCATATTTCTATTTATTTCAATTGTATTTCTACTTAAATCCCCCTACCCCCTTTGATAAAGGAGGTAGTCCTAAACTGAGTTTACACTTCCAAAGGGGGAATTGATCCGTATTTCGCCGAAGGCGTATTTCTATCTATTTCTACTGTATTTCTTTATCCATTTCGCCGCAGGCATATTTCTATTTATTTCAATTTTTATTTCTTTAAAAAAATACCTTTCAAAGTGATTAATAAACATCAAATCAAGCCCTCTTTTATCATCCAATGTCTTTTTTCATAACTGATTTTTAACCACTTATCCTCATAATTTAACTTTTTCTTGAAAATATTCCTTTTTCAGCTTGAAATCTAAAAATGATTTATGCTATCTTAGTTTTCAAATAAATTACCCCAGCAACTAAAACTAAAGCATTGTGGAAGATCGAAGAGGATACGACAGAGATGAAATTTTCTCTAAAAAAGTGAAAGCAGGTAAACGGACCTATTTTTTCGACATCAAATCTACTAGGGCAAATGATTATTATTTGACCATCACTGAAAGCAAAAGAAAAGTAAATGGTGATTCATTTACTTATGAAAAGCACAAAATTTTCCTTTATAAGGAGGATTTCCACAAATTTGTGGAAGCATTGAATGAGTCTGTGGATCATATCAAAACTGAATTGATGCCTGAAGTGGATTTTACTCAGTTTGAAAATGAAGATTCAGAAAACGAATACCGAGATGAATTAAAATGGGAATAGAAAATTTCCAAAAATTTAGATCACGTTGAGTAAATAGTATATTAGAGGAGGCCAAATAGCCTCCTTTTACTTTATCCAATATGCAGAGGTTTTTTATATATCTATTCTTGTTCATTGGAGCCTTCCTCCTCTTCGGTTGGTACTTTTCAAATATTACTGCTTATCTAATTTTATCCTTGATTTTAGCAGCTTTGTTGCGGCCTTTGACCAATCGATTGAATGATTTCCACATTGGTGGACAACATGTGCCACGTTGGACAGCGATTCTTATTTCATATTCTGCGATCGTTATACTTCTGATTCTTTTAGGCTTGCTCTTTTTCCCTTTGATCAATAATCAACTGATCATTCTGAGCAACTTAGACTTAGAAGGTATTTACCAACAAATTCAAATTCCAATAGCTCGGATTGAAAATTTTCTGCTGAAATATCAGTTAATCGAGTCACAACCTGGTTACCTTTTTGAGGAATTTAAGTCATTTATTGTAAGAGCAATTACGGGTTTTGATTTTGGCACCTTTATCAGTCAGGTATTCAGTACCGCCAGCTCCTTATTTATAGGATTGATTGCCGTAGCTTTCATTACCTTCTTTCTGCTTCTGGAAAATGGTTTATTGAGAAGGAATCTACTTAATTTGATTCCCAACCCCTATTTTGAGTTATCAGTGGCAACTTTCACCAAAGTGGAGAAGCTACTATCCAATTATCTATCTGGACTTTTATTACAGATCTTGGCCATCTTCACGATTGCAAGCTTAGGGCTGTCTCTAATGAGAATAGAGTATGCACTTACCATCGCTCTATTTGCAGCAATTGCCAATTTGATACCTTATGCGGGTCCTATATTGGGTGCTACTTTTGGGATTATTGTGGGGATTTCAACAGGCAGCTTTTCCGAGGATTCTGAACTCACCTATTTATTAATCAAGATTCTTTCGGTTTTTTCCATAGTTCAGATCATAGATAATATCCTTTTACAGCCAATGATTTTTTCGAAATCAGTAAAAGCGCATCCCCTTGAAATTTTTGTTGTTATCTTTGCCGGGGCAAAAATCGCCGGAGTACTGGGGATGATTTTTGCGATACCGGTTTATACCATTTTTAGAGTTTCTGTAATGGAATTTTATAAGGGGTATAAATCCTATAGAATATTTAAAATAAAAACATCTAATTAATGGCTTTACAATGCGGCATAGTAGGACTTCCTAATGTAGGAAAGTCCACTTTGTTCAATTCCCTTTCCAGCGCGAAAGCTGAGGCGGCAAATTTTCCTTTTTGTACGATTGAACCCAATGTGGGTGTGGTGACTGTTCCGGATAAAAGACTCAAAACTTTGGAGCAACTTGTAAACCCTCAGCGGGTTTTACCAACAGTCATCGAATTTGTTGACATCGCCGGATTGGTAAAAGGAGCTTCCAAAGGAGAAGGTTTGGGAAATAAGTTTCTGGCAAATATCCGTGAAGTCGATGCAATTATCCATGTAATCAGATGCTTTGAGGACGATAATATAGTCCATGTCGCAGGTAGCGTTGATCCTATTTTCGATAAGGAAGTAATCGACACTGAGCTCCAATTGAAGGACCTAGAATCAGTAGAGAAAAAAATCCTTAGAATAGAAAAGGTAGCCAAATCAGGGGATGCCAAAGCCAAAAAGGAGCTTGAAGTTTTGGTTAGATTCAGAGATGGATTGAAATCCGGTTTGAATGCCAGAGCGATCGAAATCGAGAAGGAAGACTTGGAAATTATCCGTGACTTACAACTTTTAACCATCAAGCCCGTGCTATATGTAGCCAACGTGGATGAAGGAAGCATTCAAACTGGCAACAAGTACGTAGAAGAGCTTAGGAATACAGTTCAGGAAGAAAATGCTGAGGTCATTGTTTTATGTGCGGCATTAGAATCTCAAATTGCTGAATTTGAGGACCCTGAAGAAAAGGAATTATTTTTGAGTGAGTACGGTTTAGAAGAAAGTGGTCTTAATAAACTGATTTCTGCCGCCTATGCCCTGCTGGATTTAATCACCTATTTTACAGCGGGACCTCAGGAGGTAAGAGCATGGACCATCAAAAAAGGTTGGAAGGCGCCTCAGGCTGCCGGGGTAATCCACACTGATTTTGAACGTGGATTTATTAAAGCAGAAGTAATCAAGCTTGCAGACTATCAGCAATTCAAAACGGAAGCTGCATGCAGAGAAAATGGAAAAATAGCGATAGAAGGGAAAGAATATATCGTAAAAGATGGAGATATCATGCATTTTAGATTCAATGTTTAAGATATTATAAAAATTTAATGTAATTTTACCTCGCTTATCCACCCAAATACGTTATCTGTTTTCAATAATTTATTGTCTCATCTATTTTTAATTTATCGTGAGAGTTAGACTAATATTTTCATTAAAAAACAAAGGTTCCTATTTACCTTTTCATCACCAGTACATCCTTGCGCAATTCCTTAAAGGTTTAATTGTCAAAGGAGGAAGAGAAGAGTTCTTCAACTACAACTACTTTAATTTTTCTGGTCTTAAGGGTCAGACTAAAGTAAGTAGAAGCGGTTTGCACTACTACTCCAGCTTGGTAACTCTTGTGTTATCTTCTCAAAGTGAAGATTTCATGGATTACTTGTTGGAGCAGGTATTTGCAACTCCTAAAATTGAGTTGGGAAATTTAATTCTCTCTCCAGAGTACACTGAATTGGAAGTAGAGCCTGAGTTGGAAACTTCAAACAAATTTGTTTGTATTTCCCCGTTGGTATTAATCACCCCTGCATTCAACGAGGAAATTGGCAAAAGATTCATCAGCCCAGATAGCGATGAATTTTCAGACTTATTGTATGAATCTACCTTAACTAGAATGGAACGATCCGGCTGGTATACACCAGAGCAAATGGAAAGTTTCTACAAGTTTCAGGTAGTTCCAGACATGGTCTATGTCAATAAACTCAAAGAACAACAGAAAAAATTCGCAAGAATCTATGCGGTCTATGACATGGATGTGAAATATGAAGTAAGAGGATACACCCTTCCTTTCACTTTGTATGCCGCTCCGGAAGTTCAAGACTTCGTATTTAAATGTGGGTTGGGTGCCTTTACACACAAAGGTTTTGGTATGTTGGACTTGGCAAATCACCCTGCCGGTAATAGAACAACTACTTACAAATTCAAGAGAGAAGGCTTTGTGCCTTACCGACCTACTGAAAGAGTTCGTCAAAATGTAGCTCCTGAGGAAACAGAAGGTTCCTCTGACGAGAGCAAAGAAGATTAAAAACATAAAATCCCCGCTAGCTAGCGGGGATTTTTTTTGACCTTTGTTTTTATTCCTACTTTTTATAAAAAAAATTAACAAGAATTTTCATCTCTGATAATTCTGTTGGTAAAATCGTCCATGCCTATGGCATTTTTAACCTAATTAGCTATTCGGCATCCCAGCCATTAAAATGGCTGGCTAGGAAATCATTCATGCCTACGGCATTTTGGCCGAACCTAATATATTCGAATAAGCCATCTGTCGCGTAGCGACGTTAGATATCCTAGCCCCACCCCGGCGGACGGGCAGAGATTTGAATCTCTAGATGTTTTAATAGCCTACAGATTAATTATAGTGGAACCATT
>NZ_VLOG01000012.1:0-22062 GCF_007655305.1 Algoriphagus algorifonticola | reverse complement strand
GGGAAATAGTCGCGTAGCGACGTTAGATTTCCTAGCCAGAGATTTTAATCTCTGGATATTTTATAACCCTATCGATTAATCATAGAAGTCCCATAGGGACGACCGATATAATCAATCATTCCAATTCCTTAAATAAATATTCAGGCAAAAATTCAATTTGATAAGCTTTTAACAAATTCAAATATTCCTCGCTGAAGGTTATTTTTTCATGATGTTCATCTTGATTTTTTATATAATCAAATAGTTTCTCAATCTGATTCTGGCTATTGGTAAAAGAACCAAATCCTGCTTGCCATTCAAACCTATTATTCAAAAAACCATTCTCATTTATCCATTTAGAGGATTTAGCCTTCACGCTTTTCATTACGTCTGAAATAGAGTGCTTCGGGTAAAACTTAAATAAGGCATGAACGTGATCTGAAACCCCATTTACAATTACGGTACTACAACCCGTTTCATTTATAAGGTTACCTAATACACCAAATAATTCTTTTTTAAAAGAATTTTGAATGGTAGCATGTCTGTACTTAACTGCGAAGACGGTATGGCAATAAAGGGATGAATAAGTGTTTGGCATAAAAATTTAAAACACAAATTGAACTAACGATTATTTATGTTTTTGGTTTCATTAGTATCGGCCATGCCTACGGCATTTTTAACCTAATTAGCTATTTGGCATCCCAGCCATTGAAATGGCTGGCTAGGATATACTTCATGCCTACGGCATTCTGGCCACACCTAAAATATTTGAATTAGCAATTAGTCGCGTAGCGACGATAGATATCCTAGCCCCTCCGCGGCGGACGGGCAGAGATTTTGATATATGAGAATAAAAATCGAATGAACTGAAGAATTAACTGAAGTCCTAAATTCAAAAAGAAGTCCATATCAAAATTGGTCATGCCTACGGCATTCAAAACCCTTTCGATATTTCTAATTTCCAGCCATTAAAATGGCTGCCTGCCTGTCGAAGACAGGGCTAGGATATACTTCATGCCTACGGCATTCTGGCCGCACTAAAATATTTGAAAAAGCGATTAGTCGCGTAGCGACGATAGATATCCTAGCCCACCCCGGCGGACGGGCAGAGATTTTAATCTCTAGATGTTTTAATAGCCTACAGATTAATCATAGTGGAATCATTTATTCTTTATTGGGGAAATAGTCGCGTAGCGACGTTAGATTTCCTAGCCCCATCGCAGCGGGCGGGCAGAGATTTGAATCTCTAGATGTTTTAATAGCCTACAGATTAATTATAGTGGAACCATTTATTCTTTATTGGGGAAATAGTCGCGTAGCGACGTTAGATTTCCTAGCCAGAGATTTTAATCTCTGGATATTTTAGTTATTTACCTTTTAATCATAGAAGTCCCATAGGGACGACCGATTTATTCAATCATTCCAACTCCTTAAATAAATATTCAGGCAAAAATTCAATTTGATGAGCTTTTAACAAATTCAAATATTCCTCCCTGAAGGTTATTTTTTCATGATGTTCATCTTGATTTTTTATATAATCAAATAGTTTCCCAATCTGATTCTGGCTATTGGTGAAAGAACCAAATCCTGTTTGCCACTCAAATCTATAATTCAAAAAACCATTCTCATTTATCCATTTAGAGGATTTAGCCTTCACGCCTTTCATTACTTCTGAAATAGAGTTCTTCGGATAAAACTTAAATAAGGCATGAACGTGATCTGAAACCCCATTTACAATTACGGTACTACATCCCGATTCATTTATAAGGTTTCCTAATACACCAAATAACTCTTTTTTAAAAGAGTTTTGGATGGCAGCATGTCTAAACTTAACCGCGAAAATGGTGTGGCAATAAAGAGAAGAATATGTGTTTGGCATAAAAATTTAGATTAAAAATTTAAAATTCAAATCAAACTAACGATTATTTATATTTTTGGTTTCATTATAATCGGCCATGCCTACGGCATTTTTTACCTAATTAGCTATTCGGCATCCCAGCCATTGAAATGGGTGCCTGCATGTCGAAGCCAGGGCTAGGAAATCATTCATACCTACGCATTCTGAGTCATACCATAAACTTCATATTTATTTTTTGAAATTGAGTTTTTTGTAAAATGCCTCACGGCTTGGACATTTTGCCACACCGAAACTATTTGAATAAGATAATAAGTCGCGTAGTGACGATAGATATCCTAGCCCCACCGCGGTGGGCGGGCAGAGATTTTAATCTCTGGATATTTTAGGGATCTACCTTTTAATCATAGAAGTCCCAAAGGGACGACCGAATTAATCAATCATTCATATGGTATAGATATGAACAACTCGCAGGGACCACCGGTTTTTAATCCCAATTACAATCTTCTTCTATTGGGATGTAAATACACATAGCCTACCAATTGATCATATCTAGAACCCAGATTTCTGAAGTAAATCAATACTTCGTATTCATTTTCTGTTTCAAAATGGGCTCCTTCAAATGCCTCGGTTGAGAACTGGCTTCCATCTTTGTAACCATATTGGTAATCATACCATCCTTGCTTCAATAACAACGTAGTTTCATAAACTCCCATTTCGGCATTCCATTGCATTTTAGCTTCCGGATTTTTTCCCCAATTGGTTAGGGCTCCCAACAAATAAACTGGGTTAGAACTTTGAGGATGATACAATCGAAAAGTGGTCAGCATATACTCACTTTCTATCTCGGGATTACCACCTGGTCTATCGTTGGTATTCACCAAATATTGCCCATTGAGATCTAGGTATTGAGAGTAAATCTCAGCCGGTCTAGGTCTATCGACTTGAGCTTCTGCATAAATAATATCGTCCAATACCTCCACAGAAGCCACATTCACCCCTGTTGCCCGAATAAATCTCAAATCCACAAACCTGAATTCATTCCCCGCACTAAAAGCATTTTCTCCATCAAAACTCTCGAAACGCATCGTTTTTGAGCTCTCGTTTAGAAATGTTGGCCTGCTTAAAAATCGGGCATTATCCCAACGCTGATTTTGTCTGATGACCACCTTAATCTGAGAGTTAGGGTCCATCACCTCCCCTTTTGAGTAATTAACAGCTAGATTTATCTGCTGTGAATTTCTTCTTTGAGAAGTTTGAGATGGTGGTACAATGGAAGCTCCTACTGCAAATAATTCCTCATATACCATGAATCGCTTGGTGAGAACTACATTGTTTTCATCGCGATTTGCATAAACCTTGACTACATAATTCCCTGACTTGGTGACTCTTGGAATTTGAAAATAATAATGAATAAAGGGTACTCGGGTGTTATTGGAGTAATCAAAATCCTGGATATTAAATTCGTTGAAAGTGGGTAAAAAATCATTGTCTTTCAGTTGGCTTGGCTGCCAATCAGCATCGCAATGAATCAGTTTAGCCGCATACAATTCCGGATCATAGGCCAAATCGTCAAAGAACAACATCAAAGGCCGAGAATCTGACATGGATATTACCGGCGCATCCAACTGGCTGTCAAATGCAGCACCAACAGGAAATATCCTGACTGACTGAATATGGTCTTTGTAAACCTTGTCCTCTACCTGTCCAAATGCATGAATGGATATTAAACAAAAAAGTAAAAGCGTATATCTAAAGGAATTAAGCATCTTTCAAAATAGAGATTTTAGCATCCAAAACGAAAAGCTCAGCTGAGAGTTTCCTGCAATTTCGAAATCTCATCCACCAACTCTTCCCATTCCGCATTTTTCCTGTCCAATTGACCCTTAACCGACTGGTATTTATCCTGAACTTTTGCAGCCTTTTCATCATCATTGTAAAGCTTGGGATCAGCCAATTCTTTCTCTATTGTAGCCAGATTTCCTTCTAACTTCTCTACTTCTTTCTCAACCGACTCCAATTGATTTTCTAATTTCTTTAGGTTCTTTTTAGCCTGCTGAACTTCAGGATCCTGAGGATTGAAAGTTTTTTTCTGTTCTTTCTTAACTGCCTTTTCCTGAGCCTGATTCGCTCCCTCCTCTTTTACCTGCTGGCTTTTCCAAAACTCGTACTCTTCGTATGTTCCAGGGTATTCTTTTATCTGATTATCCTCTATGAACCAGATTTTGTTGGCCACCCCTTTGATGAAATGCCTATCGTGAGAAACTGTGATAAATGTGCCTTCATACTGCTGCAAAGCTTGGATCAGAATATTAACAGACTGGAAATCCAAGTGGTTGGTCGGCTCATCCAGCAATAGGAAATTCGCTTCAGAAATCAGTGTTTTGGCCAATGCAACTCTGGATTTTTCACCTCCTGAAAGAACTTTGATCTTTTTAAAAACTTCCTCATTTGTAAACAGAAAGCAACCCAAGACATTCCTCAACTCTGTTTCAGTTTTAGGACTTCCCGCCTGTGCCATTTCCTGGATAATTTCATTGTCCAAGGTCAAGGCTTCCAACTGATGCTGTGCAAAAAAGGACTTTATTACATTGTAGCCTTCAGTTCTCTCTCCCTGGATTTTTTCAGTTCCATCAATGATCCTCAGCAAAGTAGACTTCCCTTTTCCATTCGCACCGATCAGGGCAATTTTATCCCCACGTTCTATTCTGGCAGAAGTATCCTTCAAAATGGTCAAATCGCCATAACTTTTGCTCACATGATCCAACACGACCACGTCCCGACCAGATTTTTGAGAAAATTTGAACTTGAAATTCACAAATGCTTCATCATCCACCACCTCATGCACCCGCTCCATTCTATCCAATGCCTTTACTCTTGATTGAACCTGATTGGACTTGGAAGCTTTCGCGCGGAAACGCTCAATAAATCGCTCAGTTTGCTTGATCATCTGTTGCTGATTTTCATAAGCATTCTGCTGAATCTCCATTCTTTCTTTCTTTTCCTCTTTGTAGAAAGAATAATTACCCGAATATAAAGTCAGGGTTTGATTCGCAACTTCCACAGTCGAGGAAATACAATTATCCAAAAAGGTTTGATCGTGAGACACCACAATCACCGCACCTTCATAGGTTTTAAGATAATTCTCAACCCACTGAATGGATGGAAGATCCAGGTGGTTTGTCGGTTCATCCAGCATCAAAAGCGAAGGCTTTTCCAAAAGTAATTTGGCCAGCATCACTCGCATTCTCCAGCCTCCGGAGAAAGTTCGTAAAGGTTTTTCCAAATCTTCGGTCTTGAAACCAATTCCTTCTAGGACCTCCTCTGCTTTGGCTTTGATGGTGTACCCTTCATTGGCTTCGAACCGATCTTGTAGAAAAGCCAATCTGTTGATGATCTCTTCAGAATGATCCGTTTCCATTTTTTTCAATACCTCATCAATTTCATCCTGGAGAGCCAATGTTTCCTTGAATGCAGCCAGAGCAACATTCAAGATACTTTCATCAGATTGATAGGAAAGCAAATCCTGATTCAAAAAACCAATAGTACAATCTTTGGCTTTTTGAACTTCCCCGCTGCTAGGCTGGTAGTCTCCGCTGATAATTTTTAATAAAGTTGATTTTCCGGTACCATTTTGACCTACCAACCCAATTTTATCTTTTGGTTTGATGTGTAAGTTG
This sequence comes from Algoriphagus algorifonticola, assembly GCF_007655305.1. Classification (GTDB taxonomy): domain Bacteria; phylum Bacteroidota; class Bacteroidia; order Cytophagales; family Cyclobacteriaceae; genus Algoriphagus; species Algoriphagus algorifonticola. The sequence goes on along the minus strand of NZ_VLOG01000012.1, from coordinate 16,548 downwards.
GCATTTTCATACAAGGCACGTCCGCCTATGAAATAGGAAAGGTTTGAAATTGAAAGCATGGCGCAAAAATAAGGATTCAACCGTTTATTGAGGAAGACTATAGAAAGTATCTCAAAAGAATTAAATTGTAAGTAAATAATGATACTATGAACTCAATCAATAAAATATGTCTTTTAGCAGCCCTTACTATAGGAAGTTTGGGGGCAAGCTGTCAGCAAAAGGGGAAGCTAAGTGAAATCAAAACACCTGACTCAAGTAATAAGGTAGATATCAGAACCGCCAGTGCGGAAGTTCAGCTTGATAAAATCAAGCTTCCTGAAGGATTTAAAATTGACGTTTGGGCAGCAGATGTACCTAATGCCCGATCTATGGCGATTTCGGATAATGGAATCATCTTCGTTGGAAACCGTCAAGAAAATAATGTATATGCCTTGGTGGATGAAAATGCGGATGGAAAAGCTGATTTTAAATTCATTTTGGCAGAGGGCCTTCGAATGCCCAACGGGGTTGCCTACAAAGACGGTGATTTATATGTAGCAGAAGTAAGTAGAATCCTACGGTTTAAGGATATCAAAAATACCTTGAGCAATCCTAGCTATGAAGTGGTTTATGATGCTTATCCAACGGAAGGACATCATGGCTGGAAATTCATAGCCTTCGGTCCAGACGGGATGTTGTATGTCCCAGTGGGTGCTCCTTGCAATATCTGTGATCCAGAAGATGAGATTTATGCATCTATCACCAGATTAGATGTGAGTAAGCCTAACCCTACTCCGGAAGTCTATGCTCATGGAGTGAGAAATACAGTTGGATTTGATTGGCATCCCCAGACTGGTAACCTATGGTTTACCGATAATGGAAGAGATATGATGGGAGATGATATCCCTGATTGCGAGTTGAATAGAGCAACAGAAAAAGGCCAACATTTTGGATATCCTTATTGGCATGCCGGAACTGTCAAAGATCCTGAGTTTGGAGATAGTGGAAAGGCAGCCAATGAATATGTGCAACCTGCAGCAAAAATGGGAGCCCATGTTGCTCCTTTGGGAATTCGTTTTTATGAGGGAGGAATGTTCCCGGGCACCTATAAAAACAATGCGATCATCGCAAAACATGGATCTTGGAATAGAAGCAAAAAATCAGGTTATGAAGTAGTTCTGGCTGAAATTGATGGATCCGGAAATGTAACCGGTCAAAAAGTCTTTGCTAGCGGATGGTTAGATGATGCCAGTCAAGAAGTATGGGGAAGACCAGTGGATGTTCAGGAATTACCTGATGGAAGCTTGCTCATTTCAGATGATATGGCGGGATGTATTTATAGGGTGACTTATGGGGGATAATCTTTGAAGAGTAATCGTTTAACTGTGTAATTGAGTAATTGAGGGGAATCTGTTAATTGGTATCAGTTATTGGTTATTTGGCACTTCCTAATTCGACATTCATCAATCGATGTTCGATATTTGAGAGTAGTTGAGTAAAGTGTAATTGATTAATTGAGGATCGGTTAATTGTTATTGGTTATTAGGCACTTCGCTATTCGACGTTCATCATTCGATGTTCGATATTTGTGAGTTATTGAGTAGCTGAGGCGGATCAGTAATTGGCTATTAGTTATTGGTTATTAGGCACCTAGCTATTCGAAGTTCATCATTCGATGTTCGGTCTTTGAGAGTAATTGAGTAAAGTTTAATGGATTAACTGGGGTCCTAATATGATTTGGATATGTTCAAGGTTCAAGAGTTCAATGTTTTCAACACTAAATCGCTTATATAAGCTACTGTGCAAGTCCATTCGCGTCTTTAAAACTCAAAGCTCAGTACTTCTTGGTTGTTTCTTCTTGAACTTATGACTTGAATTTGCTGGGCTGAAAACTGATGTAAAAATTGCCTCAGCACGTAGGAGGTTTCGGGATATGGTTTAACCGCTTCCAACTTTTCCGATTCATCTTTGATAAATCCATATTCCCGAAGCATTCCTCCCTCAAAAACACAGACAGCTCTTTCATCTTCCGTTCTACCCTCTAACTCTAGTCGAATAGCGCCTTTGCTGTCTTTCACTTTTTGGATAAATACCTGAGCTTTTTGGTTGTACATGAGAGTATCCTCCTTTTCTGCACATGCACCTTGGCAAATTGTATCATTCACCACTTCGCAGTTTACCTTTCGAATCCCGCACAATTTGGAACAAAGTTCATAGGTCTGAATCGCATCTGTTAAAAAGGCCTTCGCTTCCTCAGATGAGAAAAAAGTTTCTAATGGCTGCAGGGATTTATTCACTTTTGCAATCTGAAACCGAATGAATCCTCTCCCATCCTGATAGGAAAATAGGCCCCAAATATTTCTGGGACTTTTCAACGCTGCATTGTACTTCGGCCAAATTCGTTTGATTTCCAAAGTTTCCAGAAGCAAGGCCATAAACTCAGAACCCGTCAATTTCCATTTTAAATCGGCAACCTCAGCTTTCAGTTCCTGCTTAATGCTGGGATGGCTTTGCCCAGTGAAATGACCTCGGAAACGTTCTCTAATATTATTCGCTTTGCCTACATAAATGACTTTACCTTTTTGATCCAGCATGTAGTAGACTCCGCATTTTTCCGGTATTTCTCGAAACCTCTGAGATGAAAAATTTGGAGGCAAGAAACTCTCACCAGAATTCTTCTTTAACCCAGAATAGATAACCTCTGGATTTTCTTCAAGCATTTGACCAAACAATATGGCAGTTGCCTTAGCATCACCCATCGCTCTATGCCTAGCAAGGATGGGAATATTTCTTTGTTCACAAATCCTTCCCAAACTGTAGGAACGCATCCCCGGAAAAATCTTCCTGCTTAACCTGACTGTGCAGAGTTTCGGATTCTTCAATTCATAGCCTGACCTACCTAAAAACTCACGGATAAAACCGAAATCAAAATTGACTTGGTGGGCGACGAAAACCTTTCCTTCCAATAATTCATAAATCTCCTCAGCGATTTCATCAAAAGTAGGTGATTCTCTCACCATGGCATCATCTATCCCTGTAAGACCGGTGATGTAAGCTGGAATATTTTGCTGAGGATTGATCAGGCTTTGGTATTCATGCACGATTTGTTGTCCATCATGGATGACAATAGCAACTTCAGTGATCCCTCCATTTCTGAAGTTTCCTCCTGTTGTCTCAATATCCACAATGGCAAATTCCATGATCGAATTTAGGGAATGATTTTGAAGGAATAGTATTTCTGACGATAAGAGTCAGAAAGCTTAGCGCTTCACGTAGGTTCCAATCAAATGCTCAGCACAACGTTCACCATCCATAGCAGCCGATACAATCCCACCTGCATAGCCAGCTCCTTCCCCACATGGATACAATCGCTTGATCTGAGGGTGTTCAAAGCTCTCCCTATCTCTTGGAATTCTAACAGGCGAGGAAGTTCGGCTCTCCACCCCTATTAACTGTGCCTCATTAGTCAAGTATCCTCTCATCTTTTGACCAAAAGCCTTAAAGGCCATAGCCAGTCTCTCAGAGATAAAGTCCGGAAGCACAGCATGCATATCTACCGAATTGAGTCCGGGCTGGTAGGAAGTGTCCAAAAGGCTGGAACTAACCCTTTTTTGAACAAAGTCAACCATTCTTTGAGCTGGTGCCACCTGGGTTTCTCCTCCGGCCTCCCATGCCCTTTTTTCAATATCTGCCTGAAAGTGCATGGCAGCTAGAGGACCATATTGATGATAGGCTCCTAAATCTTCCAGTTCCACCGAGGCCACCATTCCAGAATTGGCAAAGCGGCTATCTCTTCGGCTTGGACTCATGCCATTAACCACCAATTCTCCAGGAGAAGTGGCAGCAGGAACAATAAAGCCTCCAGGGCACATACAAAAGCTAAAAACTCCTCTTTGTTTTCCTTTAAATTGGGTTTGCTGAACCAAAGAATAGGAAGAAGCGGGAAGATAAGGTCCGCGGTCAACTTCACAATGGTATTGGATTTTATCGATCAGATTTTGGCTGTGCTCTATTCTGACTCCTAAGGCAAAAGGTTTTGCTTCAATCAAAACCTCTCTCTTATGTAGTAATTCAAAAATATCTCTGGCAGAATGACCTGTTGCCAAAATGACACCCTTACCGGTAATTTTCTCCCCGTTTTGGGTCACTACCCCTTTGATCTCTCCATCATTTAAAATCAAATCCTCAACTCTGGTTTCAAAAGCAATTTCTCCACCTGCGTTGAGAATACTTTGTCTGAGTTCGGCTACTAAAACCGGGAGCTTGTTTGTTCCAATATGAGGATGAGCATCGACTAGGATTTCTTCCGTAGCACCATGTGCCACCAAAATCTCCATGATTCTCCGAATATCTCCTCTTTTTTTGGATCGGGTGTACAGTTTCCCATCAGAGTATGTACCTGCACCACCTTCTCCAAAACAATAATTGGAGTCAGGGTTTACCACATGATGCTTATTGATAGCGGCAAGGTCTCTTCTTCTAGCCCTAACATCCTTTCCTCTTTCTATTAGGATAGGCTTAACTCCCAGTTCAATCGCTCTCAATGCAGCAAATAAACCTGCAGGTCCTGCTCCTACAATGATAATGGCTTCAGCATTTTTGACATTGGGATATTCAGGGATAGCATCCAGTAACGGCTTAGGAGATTCTTTTATAAAAAGTTCTGCCTCCACATTAACCCGCACTCTTCTTCCTCGGGCGTCTATGGATCTTCGGGTTTGCCGGGCAAAGGCCTCTGCTGTTTCGGTTGAAAGTCCAGCTTTATTTAGTAGAACTTTTTTAAAAAGTTCGGGGTCATAAGCCTCTTCCGGGCTCAGTTGCAAGGTGAAATTCTTCTTCATGGTAAGGTATTTATCCTTAAATCAATTGCAAAGGTAGGAAAGGGAGATGGGAATTACGAGGGACGAGGTACGATTAAAGGCGATGAGAGGCGAGAGACGAGAAGCGAGAGACGAGAATTAAAATGGCGGCGACACTCGATTAAACAATTACACAATTACACTTCCAAAAAATATCGAACATCGAATGATGAACGTCGAATAGCAAAGTATCTAATAACTAATAACCAATAACAATTAACTGATCATCAATTACTCGATTACACAATCACCAATGTCGAATAATGAAGTAACTAATAAATATCAACCAATAACAATTAACTGATCCTCAATTACACTTTACACTTCCAAAAAAAAATATCGAACATCGAATGATGAACGTCGAATAGCGAAGTATCTAATAACAATTAACTAATCTTACTTAGTCACACTTCAAAAAATCAATTCATCCTATCCAAAACCTCAAATCGGGAGGAATTGGAAATAAACTCAGGCACTATCACCTTTAAATGAGCCACCAATTCATTTTCTGAATTTTTATTGATTAGCTCTTGAAAAAGCTCCACTTGCCCGTCTATTTTGTGATAAGCGGAAGGAAGTACTTGGGCAATTTTAATCTTAGGATGATGGGTAATCTTCACTGTTTCAAAATCATTCAACAGCTCTTCATAGAGCTTTTCTCCTTCTCTCAATCCTGTAAATACAATACTGATATCCTCATCTACTTTCTTACCGGAAAGCTGAATCATTTTCTTGGCCAAATCGAGAATCTTTACAGGTTCCCCCATGTCAAATACATAAATCTCGCCTCCATGCCCCATTACAGCTGCTTCCAAAACCAATTGGCAAGCCTCAGGAATGGTCATAAAGAATCGAGTAATTTCTGGATGGGTTACCGTAATAGGGCCACCGTGCAAAATCTGCTTCTTAAATAACGGTATAACCGAACCATTGGAACCCAAAACGTTTCCGAATCGAGTGGTAATGAATTTAGTATGGTACTTCTTGTGATTAACTTCCAAATATTCATTTAAAGCCTGCACATACATTTCCGCAGCTCTTTTGCTAGCTCCCATCACGTTGGTTGGGTTCACTGCTTTATCTGTAGATACAAACACAAACTTATCTACCTGAGCCAAAACTGAGAGATCTGCCAGAATTTTGGTTCCTATCACATTGGAATGAATTGCTTCTTCCGGATAGTTCTCCATCATCGGCACATGCTTATAGGCTGCAGCATGGAATACTACCTGAGGTTTGAAGTTTTTGAAGACTTCCTTCATCTTCTTCTTATTCCTCACATCTCCCAAAATGATTTTGATCGGGCAGGATGGATAAGATTCTCTAAACTCGTTCTCCACATCATACAATGCTGATTCAGCAATGTCTAGCATGATTAGAAGCTTCGGTTGATAATAAGAGATTTGTCGGCAAAGCTCGGAACCTATAGAGCCCGCAGCTCCTGTAACCAATACAACCTTGTCTATCAGATCTTCATGTATTCTTGGATTATCCAATTGAATCTGATCTCTGGATAACAGATCTTCGATTTTAATTTCACGGATTGCACCGGCTGTCAAACCTCCATTGATCCATTGATCCACAGGAGGAACGATAGAAACAGAAATCTTTAACCTCAGGCATTCGTCTATAATTTCTCTTTTTCTCTGAACGGATAGATCTCTAACAGCAATAATCAGTTCGGTTACACCATACTGGCTGACTAACTTCTCCAAGTGGGAAAGACCATGATAGATCCTTGTTCCTGAAAGGTTCTTCCCATCCTTTTTTGGATCATCATCCAAAAAGGCTACAGTATTGAAATAGGATTTACTGTCTGTTTTAATAGCCTCCTGCGCTATGATCCCAGCCTCCCCGGCACCAAAAATGACTCCGTTTCGCTGCTCCTTCGCTATAAATCCATTTTTCAAATAAACAAATAGCTCTTTCACAAGCAGTCTATAGAAAACGAGCATGAAGAGCGAGGACAAACTCGCAATAATTAAAACAGAGGTCGGAAGTAGAAATCTATCATTCAGAAAACTTCCATGGAAAAAATTAAGAAAGAGAAATAAAATAAAATTGATAAGAACCGTTTTAAAGATATTGGAACCATCCTTAAAACCGGTATGTCTTACTATTCCTTCATAGCTTCTGGTATTTTGCATAACCAATAGTCCACCTATCATAAAGGTGAAACTTCCGGCTATAGCGTCATTTTGTTCGATTAAGGCTAATTCGAAATTGAATCGTACTAGATAGCCAAATAAAGCACAATAGAAAAGTATAAGAGCGTCTAGCGTGGCGATGATCCATCTAGGAAGGATTTTAAGCCTGGTTAAAAAATTCATAGTAGATATTGTTTCAAATTGATAAGGTTAAAAGGTAGGGCCTCACTAATTCTATCACTTTGCAAAATAAGATTTTTTATCCTGCTAAACCAAATATCCTTGTGTATTTTTCAATTCAATCCAATTTTATTTTGAATTATTTCAATTGAATGTTAGGTATTTTTGAAATACGATAAAAACAAAGGAATTGGATTTAAGCGGAAACAGTTTTTCTAATTCTTATTTAAGTGGGAAAATTTGGAGTACAACAGGTTTAAAAGCGGATTTGAAAGTATTAAATAATGTATTCTGATATTTTGTTTGAAAATATACAAATTTATTTGAATAATCTGTTAATTCTGAGAAAGGATAAGTTGGAAGTGTGAAGTATAAAATGTGAAAGCATGGATTAATCTGGAAATCCGGAATCTACCTGTTGTCATATTTTACTTGTTTGACCGATTGGATGCTTCGACTTCGCTCAGCACAAGCATCCTAAGACCGAAGCGATCGGATACTGATCATTTGGGCTAATTCAAAGCCAAATTTTTTCTCCTCAGGGCATGAAGGCAGAAATACACTTAAATAATTTCCGGGATCGCAAATTCCTTGAGCTATTGTGAAAGATGAACCTTTTGCTGCTTACTTCCTTCAAATTTACCCATACTTACATGCCCTTGTTGGGAAACTCCTTTCCCCAACAAAACATTAAAAAAGGTGATAACTAGAATTTTACAATCCAGCATAAAGCTTACATTTTCCACGTACCAGGTGTCGAAAGCAAATTTCTCCTCCCAAGAAATTGTATTTCTCCCATTAATTTGAGCCCAGCCGCTGACTCCGGGCTTGACCAAGTGCCTTTTAATTTGTTCATCATTGTACAGCGGAATATACTCCATCAATAAAGGTCTTGGACCTACCAAGCTCATATCCCCTCTAATTACATTGAGCAGCTGAGGCATTTCATCCAGAGAAAACTTCCGGATCACTCTTCCAAACTTGGTAATCCTATCCGAATCTGGCAACAGGTTTCCTGACGAATCTTTTTTATCCGTCATAGTCTTGAATTTCAAAATACTAAATGGAATGGTTTGAAATCCGGGACGGGTTTGTTTAAAAATTGGATTACCCCGGAAATAAAGGAACAAGGTTAAATAGAGAAATAGAAAAAGAGGAGATAGCAATAAAAAAAGGGTTCCTGCCACCAATAGATCCAGCAGTCTTTTACCGACTTTTCTATAAATCACAAACTCAGAATGTTTTGGCTAATTCCTTGATTACAATACCTACAATTTTTTCCTGATCCTCATAGGTCAAATCAGCGGAACTTGGTAGACAAATTCCTTTTTGAAATAAACTTTTGGAAATATCACCCCCGAAAAACTGTACATTTCTAAATACAGGCTGCATGTGCAAAGGTTTCCACAAAAATCTGGTTTCTATTCCATTCTTCATTAAGGCAACCCTCAGGTTGTCATTAGTAAAACCAGTCACTTTATCGTCGATCAGAATCGTAGTCAACCAATAATTGGAGGTGACGCCTTCGGGCTCATCCTGAAATACTATACCTGGTATTCTACCTAGGAGTTCGCGGTAAATAGTGTTAACCTCCCTCCTCTTGTCAATCCACTGGTCCAACTGCTCCAACTGAGCCAAACCCACTGCAGCAGCCAAATTATTCATTTTATAATTATAGCCTATTTCCAAGTGCTGATAGTAAGGAAGATCTTCTCGTGCTTGAGTTGAAAGGTATCTTGCTTTTTCTACCAGAGAACTATCATTAGCGATTAATGCTCCTCCTCCACCGGAAGTAATGATTTTATTTCCGTTGAAAGAGTATACACCAATATCTCCCATGGTTCCGCAAAAGCGATCATTCACCGTACTCCCCACAGCCTCAGCAGCATCTTCCAAAACCGGAATATTGTATCTGCCAGCTATTTCCATGATTTCCTGCATTTTAGCAGGCATTCCAAAGAGGTGAACCACAATGATTGCCTTGGGCTTTTTCCCATGAGCAATTCTATGCATAATGGCATCTTCTAATAGTTCCGGAGACATATTCCATGTTTCCTTTTCACTATCTATGAAGATGGGAGTAGCTCCTAAGTAAATGATGGGATTTGCTGAGGCACAAAAAGTAAAAGATTGGCAAATTACTTCGTCACCTGCTTTTACGCCTAAAAGGACGAGTGCTAAATGTAAGGAGCTGGTTCCAGAGTTAAGAGCTACAGCTTGATGAGTTTTCAGTTTTCGCCCAAGTTTCCTTTCGAATTTATCGATAAAGCTGCCTGAAGTTGCCAGTTGCCCGGAACTGATGGCTTCTTGGGTGTAAATAAGTTCATTTCCACCAAAGATTGGAGCGGAAAGTTTATACTGAAATGCCATTTATGGGGTACGCCATACCGTTTACGATGGGAAACTAAATAGATTCTATCAAAAACCCAACCAAACATTAATTTTATTCAAATAAAAAATGCCCCGAAGGGCATTTATAAGTTTTAAGTGGTTCTGAGCTTAGTTTAGATTCATTCTGGATTCTCGAATTTCTTCCATTTCCAATTTGATTTTTCTTCTTTGCTGCTGTGAAAGAGGCCTTACTTCCAGTACTCTTGGCTCGGCATGAACCTTCTTTTTCACATACTTAACAGTGACCTGATCCAGTCTGTATCCGAGGCCTAAGGCAATGACAGAAATCAGAGGTAAAACCAAATGATCTGAATAATCTTTCAATGCGACCACCAAGACCACGAAAGCCAATTGAATGAAGCCAAGAAGCATAGCAACCTGATTATGCTTCAATCCAGACCTCATCAGGAAATGGTGTACATGGCTTTTATCCGGAGTCATGGGACCCTTACCTTGCAAGATCCTACGGGTAAAAACTCTGGCCATATCATACAGAGGAAAAATCATCAATGCTATTCCTGAAGAAAATACAGACTCAAACTTCCAGGCCGCTCCAGTAGGTAAAGCCGCATTGTATTCCATAAAGGCTATGATTAAGGCTCCCATGGTAAAGCCTAGGGTTAAGGAACCCGTATCACCCATAAAGATTTTGGCAGGATGCCAATTATATACTAAGAAGGAAAGTATTCCTCCTAGGAAAGTAAAGCAAAGAACGGCGAAGCTATCCAGTCCATGTACATAAAACCAGACACCCAGAGAACTTAGAACGATTACTGCCATGGTTGAAGCCAAGCCATCCAAGCCATCAATCAAGTTGAATGCATTGGTCAAGGCCAAGATTACAAAGGCAGAGAATCCGTATGAAACATACAAGTTGAGCTCCCCTACTCCCAAGAATCCGTGCAAGTCCTTAATACGGATATCCGCAGCAACAATGACCAGCAACACAGCTACAAGTTGACCCATAATTTTATGGGAGGCTTTCAATTCGACCATATCATCCCGAAGTCCAACAAAGAACACCAGGGCTATAGCACCTAAAAGGTAGCGAATATCCGGAAGCGGAAACTGCCAGGCCCAAATGGACATAGCTATCGAGGCTGCCACAAAAAATGCAATTCCTCCCATGGAAGGGATAAATTTCTTGTGAATTTTACGTCCACCGGGCAAATCACCTATTTGCGCCTTGTGAAGTAGCTTTATGAGAATCGGTGTGACAAAAAACCCCACCGAAAAAGCTGTGAGTATGGCTAACAAAAAAAACATAATTGGTTGGTTTAATCGGTTAAAATTACGAATAATTATTAACAAAATTCTTGCGTAGAAAAATATTTATAAGAATAATTTTTGAGATAATATTCAAAATACAATTTTTGAAATGTGAAAATCAATTTTGAGAATATAATTGACAAATTATTGGATATATTCTTTTCATATAAAAGCATAATAAGTTCAAAATTCACACAAGAATACAAACACCAAGATTATTGACTTTAAACCCCTCGAACATCATAGCTATTTTAAAATCAATAAATCCATCATAAGAATGAATATCCTAAATTTAATCTTAACTCTATAAATTCATTCAAGACATAATCATATTTACAAGAACATACCCAGCTTTAAACGGAAAATATCAAGAAAATGGATGCATGCGACTAAATCACGACAAACTTTAACTAGATACCATAAGTTATAAACAAAAGGGCCAGGAAGACCAAAAGAGAAGAAACGATGATTTAAACTAATTTTTCATTTTTCAAGAACTTTTTCATCAATTCAAAATGATTCTTAGAAAAGGGCTTGACGAAATAGTCAATTACTTTAGGTTTACTAAGGCAAATTTCTTTATGTAAAGAATAAACTGAGGAGCTTATAATATAGATAAAGAATTGATGATCAAGAAATTGTTTATTCAAAATATCCACAAATTCAAAACCATTGATTTCAGGCATGTTCAGATCAAGAAGAATAATTAATTTTTTTTCTCTAAAGACTTTCTCATTTTTTGAAACAAATTCTAAGGCATCCTTAGGACTTAAATAACTGTTAACTGAGACTTTTGGGGAATTTCCTAGAAAAAAGGATAGATATCTCTCGTTTAACATTAAGGAAATAGGATCGTCATCAACGATTAAAAATTCCACATTCATAATAAATACTTTTTTTAAAAATACGAATTATTGACCAAAAGTATGTTGGAACAAATAAAGGACTTAAGAATTGTAAGGCAAATAATACATTTTGTTATATAAAACACTATTTCTGTAATCATTAATGCAATAAAACTATTTCAGAATAGAAAAAATGAATTATAAAAAACCAATAAAGCATTTTATTTTAAACCCTAAAATCACCTAATCCCTTAAAATTGAAAAAGATAAAAAAAGTTAAGAATATTATAATCATGATATAATCTAAACTTAACATATCAATGGAAACAAAAAGCCATTATTTGATTTTTGAAGGAAAAAATTTGATCAAGGATTCCTTAGAGCTACGATCAGAAATAGATCCAATTCATTATCTGGACTTGATAGAAGTGATACCTAAATTTGATTTCAACATAAAATCTATAGAAGAATATTTGCAAAATTCAAATATTTTCAATCTGAAAATGGATATAGTAAGAATTGACCAAAAATTCAAAATAGTTAATATATTAATCAAAGAAAAACCACCTCTTGATTTAATTGTAAACTACTTTTTATTATATAATGAAATAGAAGAATTAAATGAAAAATACAAAAATAATTTTATTGAGAACTTTTCCAATTTAGAGGAAATATTAAAAATAATTTGCGAATTATATCCAACTAGCGAGTTCAACACCTATAAATCATTAATATCAGATCAATTGGAGGAAATAAAGATTTTTGAAAAATCACTCAAAAATTATATATCTGGATTTAGAACTTACTACGCCAATCCTAATATAAAATTAAATCAAGAAGTATTTAATAGAAAAAATATTGAAATAATTCAGGAAGTTGGAAGTCTATATAATGAAAATGTAAATTGGCTAGAAAAAAATCTTATTACGCTTATATTGAAAAACTCAGTTAGGTTCATATCCACAGATTTTTCAAAAAATTATATAAAAATTCAGCATCGAAACGAAAAGCCAAAGAAAGTTATTGAAATTGAAATAATGGAAAGTAAGGCATTTTTCAAAATTCAAAATAATATTCCATTGGATGCATTTTTTACAGCAAGAGATACTATAATTTATAACATACTAAAAAATTATATTGACATTGATGTGAAATTTGAGAAAAATAAAATAACTATAAAAACAAAATTATCCAATGCAATTAAATATAGTTAATATATTAAGCTTAATAAGTATTTTAATTTCAACTTACTTAATAATTTTTAGTCAAGGATATGAAAAAAATTCAAAATTCAAAGATAAGTTTATCGAGTTTTTAGTAGTAATATTTATTGCACAATTATTCGAATTATTCTGTAGACTAAAAATATCAATAGATTTTTTAAGACAATACCTTCCTTTTTTTCAGTTATTTACATTATCTATAGGATACCAGGTATTAAGCCTAACACTTACAATTTTAAATCTAAATAAAATAAAAAATTATGATAAGTTAAATAATCTATTTTACACACTAACAATCTTAATATACTTTGTTTGTTTTGGGTTCGAAACAGAAAATTACTTTTTAGTAACTGAAAATTTTGGTTATGTGGTTAATTTTAAAAATAATGAATACGCAATCATTTCAAGAGCATGGATAGGAATATGCTACGTATTAACACTAATAATGTTGGTGAAGGAAATAAATATTTTTGAAAAAAAGAATATAGGATTCAAGCTCTACTTATACTCTATACTTATCACAGGAGGAGTAGGATTTATAGGTCAAATAATCTACCCTATATTCTTTCAAGTAGAAATCCCATTAACAGCTTTGTTCATGCCCATTTTTATGATCCAAGCTTACTACCTGCTAAAAAATGATTTATTAATCAAATATAATTTTACTGAGGAATCCATAAATATTTTTAACAAAGCAAATATTTTCATTGCTGTAATGGATACTAATCAGAATATCAAATACAGTAATCAAAACTTTAATAATTTGATTAATTTAAACCAAAATAATAAAAATTATACGCATTTAAATCTAATAAATGAAGTAATACTGAAAATAGGAAAAATCAACAAAAGCGAGTCATTTCTGTTAAATAAAGAAAATGAAACAATAAGTTTTAAAGCAGCACCATTAATTGAAAACAAAAAAATAAATGGATATATATTAATTGGAATAATCGTTTCTCAATTTAACTATGAACTAGAAGAATGGAAAAATTCGCTAAAAAGAATTATTTCATATTCCCTTTCGGATCGAACATATTTTATAGAATATGATAGTGAAATCAAAGAAATTAATATTACAGAAAATTTAAACAGATATCTTTCAATACAAGCCGAAAGAAGATCTAGCATATTTAGCTTTTTTCTAAAGCTTAGAAATAACTTATCAAATTCAGACCTCCAGAAGATTATTAATTATATTAGATTGGGAGAAATTTTGGAAAAAGAAATTACTATAACCTATAATGTCATTAGTATAGGTACATTTATATTTAAAATTAAAGTAGAAAAAGATACATTTAAAAATAGATTTATAATTGTTTTAATTGAAACTACGAATGGTAAAAAATTAAACACTTGGACTAACCAAAATATTTATTGGATTATATCACATGTCTTTAGAAAAAATGTTGCAAATATTATAGGACTAATAAATTTATATAAAATTTCCAATTCTAATAGCACACAAATAATTGAAGAACAGCATGAAATAATTGATATAATTGAAAAAGAAATAATAGAATTGGAAACTAGACTAATTGAGTATACAAACAAAAAAAACTGAATATCTAAACCAAAATAATCTTTTGGTTATAATCTAAACTGCCAAACGATTCTACTTCACTATTTTCTGAAATTACATTAATCAGTTTCTCTGCATTTAGCCCCTTAAAATAATCTTCACAATCTTTAGTGAAGATTATTCGTTTGATAAAAATATTTTCAGTTGAAATAGCATTTTCCTTTAGGGTAAAAATTGAAAGGTTAATTAAAAATTTTGAAAATGAATTTATAACCTCATCCTTCAAATTATTGGATTTGTTTTCCAAGTCACAAAAAATTAAATTAAAATTAATTTCGGATTTGAAAGGAATCACTGTTTTGGCAAGATGAAAAATAGGAAGTATGTTTTTTTCGATAAGTTGTTGATTCACCAAAAGAGAGTCGTTGGAAAAATCCAATTCATCTAATTCAGGCACAATATTTAAAACCAAATAATGGATTTCAGTATGGTTTTCAAATAAAAAATTTTGGAATTTTTGACAATCACTTTCCTTATGAATATCAGATTCAAAAAACTGAATTTTTTCTGCATCATTAATGGAATTAAGAATTTCATTTTTTACTTGTTGCTCTTTAGTTGGAATGATTACAAAAATATCGTTTGCATTTAAAGCATTGATTATAGGAGAATTGAAGCAGTTCATTCCCCAAGGAAAAAGGATAGCTTTTTTCTTCGACATAAGTTACTTACTAATTTCTCATATAATCCTGCAGTTAGGTGATCTTCGGAAAGCTAAAGTCTTTAGCTTTTAATGCAGAATTACAAAGTATGTGGTGATCAAACGCAAAAATGGCGAATTAATTTTTTAAAAACCAGCAACTTGGAAAAAATAAGCAATTCAAATGTATTCTCAAATTCTACTTTAACCATCAAAGGAACGATCCACCAAGCCAAATTTATACTAGAATCTACTATCACTTTGCCCCATTTACACTAAAATAAACACTCTATTGATAATTTTCCTCTTTATCTTGTATTCAAACCCAGATTCAAGTAATAATTGCAACACTAATAGTTTAAGGAAGGAAGCCTAGGCTTCCTTCCTTAGGCTGAATAATTAAATTAGTGTTGACATGCAAAAATTCAATCAGCTCAGCCTAGAGCAAAGATATCAAATCGAGGTTTTAAACAAAGAGGGATTCAGTCAAACTGCAATAGCCTGTCGGGTCGGCGTACACAAAAGTACCATCAGTAGGGAACTGAAAAGAAACACTGGGAAACGGGGACGTAGTGCAGGAAATTACTCAGCACGCATAGCAATGAACCGGGCTCAAGAACGCCATAAATACAAACCCAAACACAGACGGTTTACCGAGGTAATGAAGGAGCAGAGCAGAATCTGGCTGGAAGATGAAAAACTGAGTCCGGAACTGATTGCCGCCAGGTGGAGAGTCAATGGCCAACCGGGAGTGTCCCATGAGACCCTCTACCAATGGATCTGGCTGGCAAAAAAAAGTAACCATTGGCAGTTCAGGAAGGATAGAGGATTATACAAACATCTCAGACACGGTAAAAGAAAACGTAAAAGAGGTAATTACAGGGATTCCAGAGGACTGATCAAAGAAAGAGTTTCCATTGAAAAAAGGCCTCCCGTAGTGGAGCAGAGGCAGCGGATCGGTGATATTGAAGTGGATCTGATGATGGGTAAAAACCATCAATCGGCACTTCTGGTACTGGTAGACCGGGCTACTTTAATCACCACGTTGGAAAAGTTAGAGGGTAAGAACGCCGATGTCATTGAACAGAAAATAACCAGAAGAATCGAACGGATTGGCGCCTCATTTTTTAAGTCAATCACGTTCGATAATGACAAAGCCTTCGCAAACCACCATCGAATCAGGGATAAATTCAACCTGCCAACCTTTTTTACAAGGCCCTATACGTCTCAGGATAAAGGAACGGTGGAAAACAGAATTGGATTGATCAGGGCTTTTTTACCCAAAGGAACAGACCTGAATCAGTACTCGGTGGAACAAATTCAATCCATAGAATTAAAAATCAATAACAGACCCGTTAGAAAGTTTGATTACCTTAGTCCATTACAAAAACTCAAACAAAAATTAGGTGTTGCATTTATGAATTGAACACGGC
>NZ_VLOG01000011.1 GCF_007655305.1 Algoriphagus algorifonticola | reverse complement strand
TATCGGGGCGAGCCCAGGTGGGCCCACAGAAGGCTGGAATTGTTCCAGCCTTTTTTTATTTTTTTCTACATTTCCTCAATATAAAATTCAATGAAAAATTAATAGGTATATCCGTTTTCCTGATAACAAAAGGAAAATTTGGTTTCTTATTAGCCCAAAGGATCAAAATCCGGATGCTTCGGTCTTCGGTCATCGGTCTTCCAATCAGTCAAAGAAAAATTGGCTACCTGCATGATTACGGATAGTCAGAAATTTTAATTTCCCCTATTGCTTTTCCCAATTTGAGAATGCTATTTCAAGAAATTTTTACACGCAACCAATGACTGCTCAAAAGGCTGATTCGATCAAAACCAAAGGAATGCTTCTTGCTTTGGCGGCAGCTATTTTTTGGGGAATTTCAGGAAACTGTGCCCAGTTTTTATTCGAACAAAAAAATATAGATCCTTCTTGGTTGGTTTGCTGGAGGCTGATCCTTGCCGGAGCACTGCTTTTGGTTTTTAGTTTCTTCCAATCCAAAAAAGAAACCCTTTCCATATGGAAATCTAAAAGCTCAATTACCCAACTGATAATTTTTAGTATTCTGGGCATGTGGGCAGTACAATTCAGCTATTTCTACAGCATTCGACTATCCAACGCTGCCACCGCAACAGTCATCCAATATATCGGACCTGTATTCGTGGTTTCTTTCTATGCAATTAAGTTCAGAAGGTGGCCTGTTTTAGCTGAAATGGCATCCATGATTTTTGCCGTATTGGGCACATTTCTGTTGGTCACCCACGGAACTTGGTCTACTTTGGTTATTTCACCGCAAGCTTTGATTTGGGGGCTCCTATCGGCACTTGCATTGGCTTTTTACACCATCTATCCTGTTCAATTACTTGCCAAACATTCTGCAGCAGCCGTCTCGGGATGGGGAATGCTTTTGGGCGGCATGTTCTTTGCCATTTACCTTCAGCCATGGCAGATAAACGGAGTTTGGGATGTAGAGTCATTTGCCGCATTTGGCTATATCATTGTTTTTGGAAGCCTGTTGTCATTTTTCTTTTTTCTCACCGCCATTCCATTGATTGGAGCTCAAACAGCATCTTTGTTATGTAGCGTTGAACCTTTATCTGCAGCCATGATGGCTGTTGTTTGGCTGGGAGTCTCTTTTACTGCTATGGATTGGTTAGGTACATTTCTAATCCTTTCCACCATCGCACTTTTATCCTTGGCTACCAAGCCAAAGAAACTTTCCCTATAAGTTGCCTCCTAGAAAGCTTTGAGGTTTGATGACAAACTCAATTTTTATCCTGAAATTCATAGAAAAACCCAGATTATCAATGGGATTTTTCGTAGAAAAACTTAAAACTAAAAAGTAAAAATAGTTTTCATAAAAAAATAGTAATTGAAATCGAGCAGAACACAAGTAATCCAAATTAAAATAAAGGTAAGCTTTGCTAGATTCCAAAAAACTTTTAAACTCAAAATGTGAACTTATGAAAAAAGCAGTTATCCTTGGTGCAAATGGGAATATTGGGAAATATGTTTCTTTGGAACTGGCTAAAACTGATTATCAACTTGTTCAATTCAGCAGAAAGCCTCAAAAAATTAATCATACTGACATCCTATTTGCGGGTAATATTTTAGATTCAAATTCAGTCCATCAAGCCTGTGAAGGAGCAGACCTGATTTTCTTACTGGTAGGCATCCAGTATTCCAGTAAAGCATGGGCGAAATAATGGCCTGTTATCATGCGAAATACATTAGACGCTTCTATTGCAAACCAAGCCAAACTGGTGTTTTTTGATAACATGTATGCTTTAGACCCGGAAGAAATTTCTCACCTGACTGAAAAAACTGCTTTGGAGGCAAGCAGTAATAAAGGTAAAATCAGGAAACAAATATTAGAAATGCTTTGGTCGGAGGTAGCTTCCAAAAAATTAAAAGCACTTGTAGCCCGATCAGCGGATTTTTATGGCCCAGGTGCTAGCAATAGTATGTTAAATGAAATGGTTATTTCAAAAATGAAGTCAGGTAAGAAACCCCAATGGCTATACTCAGCTTCCAAAAAGCATTCTTTTACTTATGTCCCTGACGCAGGCAAAGCCACTGCTTTTTTGGCATTGCAGGAAGATTCCTGGAATCAAGCTTGGAATTTACCAACTGACTCTTCCTATCCCAGCTTAGAAGAAATTGTGCGTATCCTAAATGAAGAATTGGGAAGCTCGCATCAGGTTCAAGTTATGCCAGCCTGGCTTATTTCTGTTTTATCCTTATTTATGTCTATACTTAAAGAGGTTAAAGAACTTCGATATCAACTAGACCAGGATTATTGCTTTGATTCCAAAAAAATCCAGCAAAAATATGGGATCTACCCTACTCCAATTAGAGAAGGACTTAAAAACTGTCTTCGATAATTATGCGTGAACATCACCACCATCCACAGGATAGCAATAATTTAAAGATTGCTTTTTTTCTGAATTTGGGTTTTACCATTTTAGAGTTGGTTGGTGGATTTTGGGTAAATTCAGTAGCCATCTTATCAGATGCCATTCATGATTTGGGAGACTCCCTGTCTTTAGGATTGGCCTGGGGATTACAAGAAAAATCCAAGCAAAAAGCCAACGATAGTTTCTCTTTTGGCTACGGTAGATTTTCACTTTTAGGCGCCCTAATCAATGCAATGGTGCTAATTATTGGCTCAGTTTTTATCATAAATGAAGCAATTCAAAGGCTCATAACCCCAGAAGTAAGTGATGCAAAAGGTATGATCTTTTTTGCAATTTTTGGGGTAATTGTCAATGGCTATGCAGCTTGGAAGGTGGGTCACGGACATTCCCAAAATGAAAAAGTAATCAGCTGGCATCTGATTGAGGATGTTTTGGGTTGGGTAGCTGTTTTAATTGGCGGAATACTTCTCTTATTTTTCGATTGGCCTTGGATTGACCCTGTCTTATCCTTGGGTATCACCCTTTTCATTCTCTGGAATGTTTTAAAAAATCTGAAAGAAACCCTGTATATCTTTCTTCAGGCAGTGCCTTCTGATATTTCTCTAGACCAAATCAAAAAAGAGTTGTGTGCTCTTCCAATAGTTGAATCCATTCATCATACCCATCTTTGGTCAATGGAAGGCGCTCACCACGTTTTTACTGCTCATGTGCGCTTGAAACAGGTTCAAAACCTAAAAGAATTGCTTGAATCCAAAAAGCAAGTTCAAGAGACCCTCAAAAAATATCCTCTGAGTCATTACACCATAGAGTGGGAATTGTCAGAGGAAAATTGTGCATTGGAGCAAAAAGAAAATCCATTCAGATAAGAGCGAGAACTCTATCTCTAAGCTCGGGCAACACTTCAGTTTCAAACCAAGGGTTTTTTCTCATCCATAATCTATTTCTTGGGGATGGATGAACCAAAGGGAAATAATTTGGTAAATACTCTTTGAAATTTTTCACCGTCTCCGTCAGATTGTTTTTTCTTCTTTCTCCCAAATAATAGGATTGGGCAAAAGCACCAATTAATAAAATCAACTTCAGGTTAGGCATCTGTGAAGATAACATAGAATGCCAGGTAGGTGCGCATTCCTTTCTCGGAGGCAAGTCTCCTCCCCTTCCTCTACCGGGATAACAAAAGCCCATAGGCATAATTCCAAATATTTCGGGATCATAAAAAGTAGTTGTATCCACATCCAGCCATCTTCTTAACTCATTTCCACTTGGATCATTCCAGGGTATACCTGTTGCATGAACTTTGGTTCCCGGTGCTTGACCGATAATTAGAATTTTACTTTGAGAATTTACCGAAAGCACTGGATTGGCTCCTAATGGAAGATGGGCTTCACAAAGCTTGCAATTTCTAACCTCCCGAAGAATTGAATTTAAATTTTCCATGAAAAATTGACCTTTTCTAATTCTAAGTTTAATTTGAATTGTGAAAAAGACACTACCCCTTTCCCTTTTATTTCTATTTCTAATTTCTGGCTTTTCTTCATTTGGCCAAAATAACCCGGAATTAGGCTCTTGGTATATGTATTTTGGAAACTTTAGATTTCGGGAAAGTCCTTGGGCTATTCATGGTGAAATACAATATAGAAACCATAACATAGTCGGGGATTTAGAGCAACTTCTAATCAGAACCGGATTGCAATATAATTTAAAAGACGGAAGCGCAAGCTTCACTCTTGGATACGGAAATATCACTACACAACCACCGGGAGAGAGTACGGTTTCTGTTCCTGAAAGCAGAATATATCAGGAAGCAATTTTAAGGCAAAAAGTATCCAAGGTAGGAATCATGCATCGTTTCCGATACGAACAAAGATGGGTTGAATCCTCTCCATTTCGCAGCAGATTTAGGTATGCATTATTTCTAAATGTCCCGCTCAATTCTAAAAGCTTGAGTGAAAAAGGGAGTTGGTATTTACAGCTTTATGACGAATTATTCATCAACGGAGAAAAGTTAGACGGTTTGGTGGAATACTTCGACAGAAATCGGCTTTATGGGGGATTAGGATACCGAATTCAAAGTCAGTTGGCTGTTCAGGTCGGTTTTATGGAACAAAAAACCAATCGATTTTCAAAAAATCAGCTTCAATTCTCTGTTTTCCATCAATTATACAGCGGCAAGTAATATTTTTTCTTAACTCTCTAAAAACCAGAAGCTTTTAACACATCGTATATGTGTAAAAGATATTTTTCGGGAATTTTCAGTAAAATTTTAAATGATTGATCCAGTATATGGATTAAACGCAAATATCTTTTTAAATTATAAGACAGGAAGTTGAATATCAATAACTTGAAACAAAGTATTGGTAAAGCAGTTTGGTTTTTGAGTTAGAAAATTCAGCTTTTTCCGATCAAACATAGAAGAGGATAAATTGAGAAACAATTGCTTTTCTGCTAAAGGAATTCCCTAAAATGTATCAAAGGGAGCTAGTGAAAACCTCGACTTTCCTATGACTTGTTTGAATCTAAAAATATCGGCCTTAGTCAACCATAAATTCATATCATATGAAAAACTCTACCTATTACCTAGTCTTGCTTGTTTTGGTAATTTCAAGCTGCTTCACCCAAAAAGATTACATTACAGAATACGATTACAATTACCAGGGTACCTTCAAACGATATAAAACTTTTGCATTTGTTGAGATCAACGAACCTGAAATTGAAACAATCACGCCGGTTTTAAATGCTACCATTGGAGCTAGATTGGGATCTCAGGGCTTTGTAGAGAAAACTGATAAACCAGACTTATTGGTCAGCTATAAGATTTTTACCGATTCGATCCGTTATAGAGGATATGTGCAGCCCGAGTTTGATTATTGGTTGCAGAGGACAGGAAGCCGGGTATTGGAAAGGGATTTGGAAAAGGACAAAGATAAAGAACTGGAGAAGGACGAAACCTACAACCAAATCAAGTACAAGGAGAATAATGGAATGCTAGTCATTTATGTTATTGACAATAAAAGAGGAAACACTATTTGGCAAGGTTATACCGCTGCTAAATTTGATTTTGAATCCCCTAGTTTTCAGTCTGACATTACCCGTGCTGCCTATCGGGTGATGAATGAATTTAAAGTTGTAAACCGTTACATGGAATAGATTCTGTGGAATAATTCCCCAGTTTGCTTAGTGATAATCCCATCTTTTCGATGGGATTTTTTTATGTAAAAAAAGTAAATCATTGTTTTTCAATTGATTAAGCCATTATATGATTTCTGAAAATCACTGGCAGTTCTTTTGGATCAAGAAGAATAAACCTAGAAATCAATTCTGCCAGGAAACAAAAGAATTTCTAAACATGGCAGATTTTAATCGACTTGAAAAACAAATTTTAAAACCATGAAAAACTCTTTGATCCTTTCAGGCATACTTAGCGCAAGTGTTTTAGTGTCCTGTGTGTCTAAAAAGAAGTACACCGAGTTGGAGAGTAATCTCTTCAAGACTCAAACAGAATTAGCCATGACCAATCAGGAAAAGGCTGAATTGGAAGAAAAAATGGCAGCCATTGAGGCTAGAGTAGCAGAATACAACGCGAGAATCAATTCTTTGAGAGACACCAATGATGCCTTGACTCAGTCCAATAACTCATTGTATTCAATCGAGTCAGGAACCGTCATGTCCAAAAACTCAAAGCAAAAGATGACTGAAACTTTAGCAAAGGTGGATCCTGAGAAGCTTGCTCAAGCTAAGACTTTGGAGGATTCTGTAAACTTGGCAGTGGAATATAATCTGAAGCAAAACATCACTGAAAACACCGGAGGTGAAGAAGATGACGTAGAAATCAGCATTGATCAGACGGTGGTGATGATCTCTGTTTCTGACAAACTTCTTTTCAATACCGCATCTTACAGAATCAACAGCAAAGCAGATCCCCTATTGAAGAAATTGGCAGAAGTAATCAACGCTGAGCCTAGCCTTCAGGTGATGATAGAAGGTCATACAGACCCAAGAACCATCTCTAATGCAGTTGTTCAGGATAACTGGGATCTATCTGTAAAAAGAGCTACCTCTATTGTTAGAAAGCTTCAAAATGATTTTGGTGTAGCTCCTGAAAAAATGATCGCTGCGGGTCGTGCGAGCTATATGCCGATCGTTGCCAACGATTCTAAAGAAAATATGGCTATCAACAGAAGAACGAGAATCGTCCTAATTCCTGATTTGGATATGTTCTTTGCAATGTTATAAACAAAACCAACTACCACAACTAAATCAAAAAAAGCAGACTTTATGGGTCTGCTTTTTTTCTTCCCTTCTAATTGGCTTATATGGATAACCGCTTTCTTACCAGTATTGACAAAAATACGGCTTATTTTCTGCTGAAAGGATTAGAATCCGGAAGCTTCGCCTGCCTGCCGTGGCTGGGTCTTCGGTCGCCCGTGCTGAGCGAAGTCGAAGTATCCAATCAGTCAAGCAAAGAAAATAAAGCAACTGGCATGATTGCGAATAATCAGATTGGCTTTAATCAGTGCTCAAAGTTCCTAAAGCGAACTGCATTAATACCTCCTGAAAATATAGGGTGTAAATTGCCTGAGCTTGATCTGCTTGGGCAGCTACAAATTGCTGGTTAGCCGCAGATAGATCTACAAAATTGGAAATCCCCAATCTAAAGCGCTCCTGAACTGCATTTCTCGCCTCCTCTGCTGCCAAAACTTGTAACCCGGTATTTTGCTCTTTCAATTTAGCTGCTTTATAATTTTGCCAGGCTAATCTCACATCTTGGTACACCCTTCTATCCAAAGACTGTAGGGTCAATTGCTGATTTTCATAGGCTACTTTAGCTCTACTCACATCCAATCTGGTTTGCCAATTGGAAAATATGGGAATCACCAGATTCAAGCCGAGCGTATTTTGAGGATATATCCTTAATAACTGCTCCCTAAGGCTTCTACTATCTAAGGATGTAAAAAAGGTATTGTAATTATAAAAAGCGGAAACCCTAGGAAAGTACATAGCCTTTCTTGCCTGCACATCTTTTTTGGTAGAGCTTACCAAAAGCTCCTGCTGCTTCATATCAGCACGGTTTGCCATAGCCAACTCGTATAATTCTCCCAGATTTTGCCCGGCAAAGCTTACCGATGAATTAGTAGGATCAACGGGTTCCAAAGCAGGAATTTTACCCGCCTCCAATTGCAGATATTCTGATAAAGACCAAAGATCATTTTCCAACTGAATTTCCGCATCCACCTTTACGGATTGCAGTCTGGCAACTTCAGATTGCTGATTATATAAATCAGAAACAGTTCTTAATCCAGCCTCTACGAACCCCTCAATTTGCCGAAGTTGCTCCTGCTGATTTTCCAGATTTTCTATCGCAATTTTCAATAACTCCTGATCCAATAGAACCTGTAAATACCTTTGAGCTACATCGAATACTACCTGTTGTTTGGCCCTTTCCAAGCCCTTTTCTCCAGCCTCAAATGCCAGCTTTGCCGATTGAGTATCCAAAATTCTCCTGCCCGCATTGAATACAGGTATATTCATATTTAATCCTCCGGAAACAATTTCATTGGTGACATTGGTAACTACAATTTCACCTTCTACTTGTTGAAATTGCTGACCACTTTGCCTCAATAAATTAGAGTTGATTCCCACAGAGGGCAAATGAGATAGTGCCGCTACCTGCTTCTGCTTTTTCAGGATTTCCATATTATTCTCCTGAATTTTATACTCCAGATTTGCATCAAGTCCGAATTCTACTGCCTGACGAAAATCCAACCTAAGAGTATCCTGGGCATAAGTTCCAAAGGAACAACAAGCAAAAGTCAAAAGGGTAATTAGAAATTTATAGCTGTTCATCACTTTCAATTTTTCCATCCAATAGATTGATTAATCTGGTTCCATAATCCGCATTCTCTCTAGCGTGAGTAGCTTGGATGATGGTGGTTCCCTCTTTATGCAATTCTTGAAAAACCTCCATTATTTCCTTGGCCTGAGTGGAATGAAGATTTCCTGTAGGTTCATCCGCGAGAAGCAAACTTGGTCGGCCGGCAACAGCCCTAGCGATTCCCACCAATTGCTGTTGTCCACCGCTCAACTGAGCAGGGAAGAGGTCCTTTTTGGCTACCATGTTAAAGCGATCTAAAAGATCTGCAATAATGCTTTTCCGCTCGGATGAAGCCACATTTCTATAAAGAAGTGGCGTTTCTATATTTTCATAAACAGTCAATTCATCTATCAGATGATAAGCCTGAAAAATATATCCAAACTCACTTTTGTGCAGATTGGATCTCTCCTTGTCCTTCATTTTACGGATATTTTTTTCTCCAAAAAAATATTCCCCATCGTAGTCTTCGTCCAACATTCCTATGATATTCAGCAAGGTGGACTTCCCCGCTCCTGAAGGGCCCATCAAAGTAAGGAACTCCCCTTGTTGGATAGTCAGATTTATTCCTTTTAGAATAAAAATCCTCTGGAAACGGGACTCAATGTATTTATCGATTTCTTTGAGTTGTATCATACTTGAAAATTAACTTCAATAACCATTTCCACTTCCATGCCATAAAAAAAGGCCTCAGAACAAGTCTAAAGCCCCTTTTTGATTAAGCAACCCTATATTTTCTCGAACATTTTTGTTCGCTGGCGAACGATTTTTCCACCAAAAACAAAATCACTTATTGATTTAAAATATTACCAAATCCCTTATTCGTCTTTCAGAATTTCGGCAGGATTCGATTTAGCCGCCACCCAGAAATGAGCACCTACTATCCCTATGCAAAGAACCAATAATGCCAAGCCTCCCATCAAAAATTGCAGGTAAGGCATATCAATCCGGTATGAATAGCTTTCCAAAAATTCTTTAGCGAGCCAATAAGTTGGATAAGCTGCTAATAGAAAGGAAATGCTGACCAGCATCACGTATTCCTTACTGATAAGTCCTAGAATCTGAGCAATACTGGCACCTAATATTTTTCTCACAGAGATCTCTTTCAATCTTTGAGATATGGTGAAAGAAGAAAGTCCAAACAATCCCATTCCAGAGATTAGGATGGCTATCATACTGGAAAAACCGAGAATGTTTCTTATGCGCTGATCCTCTTCGTAGAATTTCGCTATTTCCTCATCCAGAAACTTGAAATCAATTTCCTCAAAAGGATAAACACTCGTGTATGATTCTCTTAATCCAAGTAATGCTGTCTCGAGGTTGATTCCTTTCCCCAGTTTGACTGAGATGACATTATAATAATCAGGGTTTTGAAGAAAAACCATAGGAAGAATCTCTTCCTTCAGCGATCGGGAATTGAAATCTTTCATCACTCCAACAACAGACTTTGGCCCTCCTCCAATTGTTATGAAACTACCGAGAATTTCCTGTGCAGAATTGATCCCTGCTTCCTTCAAAAAGCGTTCATTTACCAAAACCTCTGTTTGATTTTGAGTTAAATTCCTTCCAGCCAGCAGCTCAACTCCATTTACTTGAACGAAGGATGAATCCACATTTTTCACTTGTGTAAAAAATTCCATCTCTGCGCTGTCTACAGGAACTTTCACATCAGAGGTCCAAATTCCATTAGAAGAAATGGCATCTCCTCCTAAACTGGCTCCTTCCACAAAACTCATTTGAGTCACCTGGCTCTGAAGGAGTGAAGCCTTTTCAAAACCTGCCATAAAAGGTAAGTAAGCATAGACCACTGCATCTTTTTCAAATCCAACTGGCTGACTACTGATATATTTCAATTGAGAGCCAATAACCATTACTAAAATCAAAAAGACCATGGACACAGTAAACTGAAGAACCGTCAGATTTTTTCTCAA
Source organism: Algoriphagus algorifonticola (assembly GCF_007655305.1). GTDB lineage: Bacteria > Bacteroidota > Bacteroidia > Cytophagales > Cyclobacteriaceae > Algoriphagus > Algoriphagus algorifonticola. The sequence continues at coordinate 27,025 of NZ_VLOG01000011.1, read as the reverse complement.
AAAGGCCCCAAAGGAGAATTTCGCCGAACCCATTTTCTCGCCTTTCAGGGCACGCTGAGGCTGATAATTAGCCAAAACCAAGGATGGGTAAATTCCCGAAACCAAAGTCAATAAGACTCCGAAAAGAACTATAAATATTAAATTATATCCTGCTAAATACGGCATCGTGAAGCCGTCTGGAAGATAGCTTTGGAAGGTTTTTAATATCAAGTCTGAAAACACCAAACCCAGCAAAGTTGCGCCTAATACCAATAAGTAGGTTTCGGCTAGAAACTGAAACATCAGCTGGAATTTGTTGCCTCCAAGTGTTTTTCGAATCCCTACCTCTTTTGCTCGGCTGATTGCTTGGGCAGTTTCTAAATTGATAAAATTGAGACATGCCAAAATCAAAATGATGGCTCCAACAATCAACAAACCCTTAATCAGCTCTTTTGAGGCACCTGTTTCATCCAGTAGTCCGTAAGAAAAATGAAGTTCCGATAAGGGTTCCAATCCAAACGAGGTGCTTCCCTCCTCTTCATCGGCATAGTATTTACCTGCTATTGCATTAAGCCCTTCCTGTAAGTTGCTGGCAGAGATTCCATTACCTGATTTAAAGAAAACCTGACTGCTGGAATTGATATTGGTCCATGAATGAAGCCCATACCAGTCTTCTTTCTCATTCTTTTTAATAGTGGAAAAAGAGATGAAATCCTGAAAAATAAAATCGGTGTTTTCATCATAATCCTGGATAACACCAACAATGGTTGCCATGATGGTATCAGCATCCACATAGCGAAGCTCTTTTCCAAGTACTTGATCCAGAGGTTGATTGGGAAAATAAGTATTCAAACTCTTTTCACTAATCACAACCTGATTAGGTTCCTGTAATGCTGTCTCAGGATTTCCTGCCAGCCAAGTTCTTGGGAGAACTTTAAAAAAACCAGGATCAGCGAAACTAATGTAATTCTTCCTGCCAAAGTTTTTATTTTCTTCCGGAATACTGGCATGTGTTTGTCCTAAGGTATAGAGTCTACCTACTTCTTCAATACCAGCCAATTCTTCTCCTAAAACCTCACCCAATGGCCCTGGAGCAGCCGGATAACTGTATTTCATTTCTCCATAATCATTCTCCGTGATGATTCTATAGATCCTCTCTTTATCAGGGTGAAAATTATCAAAACTGTATGCGTGCCATACGATATTGAATATCAAAAAGCATATCGCAATCCCTAGAGAAAGTCCGAGGATATGGATTGCTGTTCGGAGCTTATTGCGGAGAAGATTCCTCCAGGCGATTTTAAAATAGTTTTTGAGCATAGCCTTAGCGTTTTTGAAAAATAATTGATCCTACTCTGATTTAATTGATTTCACTGGATTGGAAGTGGCAGCTTTCCATGACTGCCAAGTCACCGTCAACCAGGCAAATACCAGCGAAGTCATCCCCGTTGCCAAGAAAAAGCCAATAGAAATATTTACTTTAGTTGCGAATTGCTCTAGCCATTGACTCATCAAATAAAATCCAAGCGGAAAGGCTATTAGTAAGGCCAAAATCACCGGATAAATAAACTCTTTGGACAATTGAGAAATAATCCCCTGAACGGAGGCTCCTAGGACTTTTCTGATACCAATTTCTTTACGCTTAGTTTCTGCCGTGAATATGGAAAGTCCTAGCAATCCCAAGCAGGAGATCAACAAGGTTAGTATAGCAAATGCGCCTAGCAAATTACCCGTTCGGGCCTCTTGAGCATAATTCTGGGCAATCCGCTCGTCTAAGAATGAATAATCGAAAGGAATTCCTGGAATTATTTGATTCCATGCATTTTTTAATTGAGTAATTTGAGCTTCATCAAAGCCATTTCCTGTTCGAATTAATAAGATATTGCTTCCATCAAAAGCTGCATTTTTTACAGGAAGGAAAACAGTGGGTTTGATGGTGGTTTTTAAATCCTGAGTATGGTAATCCTCCACCACTCCAACGATATTACCATTGTAATCAGAGAATAAATTACCATTTTCATCGGTATATATTCTAACTGCATTTCCAAGAGTTTCCTGCCCTGCCTGAGCAATTATGGCTGCTGCGGATTCATTTACAACTACGCCAAGATTTTCCATTTTTGGAAATTGTCCCCTCATCATTTCCGTTACCTCCCCCTGATCCTGAAAATCCAGTGAAAATTCTCTTCCAGCAATCACCTCTACTCCCAAATTTTCGAAGTAGGATTCATCTACATATTGAACATAAATAGAAAAGGCTTCTTCTATTTCAACTCCCCTGAAAGCTACGGAAGGATTCCAACCTCCTTCCAGTCCGGGAGCATTGGAAATTGCATTGACAGAAACCACTCCTGATTGTTGCTCAAGGGACGATTTAAGGGGCTCAATTTGGGCTTTTGCAGCATTTCCGAGTTTCACGGTCAATAATCCCTGGTGATCAAAGCCCATATCAGATGTTCTGAGGAAAGTATGTTGCATATAAGCTACCCCGGCACAGAAAACCAACAGGGAAGAAAGCGCGAACTGGAAAACTACCAGCGATTTTCTCAGCAAGGCTTTTCCACCTGAAATTTGGGAGTTTTTAAGAATGACATCCGGTCGGAGGCCACTTAGGTAAAATGCGGGAAAAACCCCTGCTAGTAAGGAGGAGATTATCCATACAGCCAGAACAATGCCTATCAAAGAACTATCTGAAAATAACGGAACTTCAAATGATAAATCCAGCATGGATGTGAAAATTGGTTGAGCCAGACCCACCAAAATCAACCCTAGAACAAGCGCAAATGCATTTGTTAAAAATGCTTCAGCCAGAAATTGAGCCATCAATTGTCCTCTCTTAGCCCCATTGACCTTTCTAACACCTATTTCTTTCATCCTTCTGATAGCACGAGCAGTAGCCAAATTGATGAAATTGATGCATGCTAGCAAAAGCACAAATCCACCGATTGAAAGGAAAATCCACAAAGTCTTTTGATCTACACCTGCCGTCCACTCGCCTCCAAATCCTGATTGAAGATGTATGGATTGTATGGGTTGTAGGTAGTATTGGTAGTTTTTAGTCTCCGCAGGATCACGGTAATTCCCATTTATTTCCGGAATTCTATCACTGATTGCCTGGGCATTTTGACCCTCTTTTACTTTGACATAGGTAAATGTTTGAGGCCACCAAAAGCTACCAAAATCAGCATTTTGAGGAAAATTATTAAGATTTTTGAAAGTGGAAACCGAAGATAAAAAGTCAAACTTCATGTGGGTATTTGCTGGAAGATCTTCTACCACTGCCTTTACTTCAAAAGCTATATCTCCTGTAGCCAGAAGCACTTTACCAACAGGGTTTTCATCTCCGAAATAGTGCTTTGCTTTAGATCTGGTCAGGACTAAACTAAAAGGATCATCAAAAGCTCCTTTCAGACTTCCCTGAAGGACCTTTAGCCCAGCAATGTTTTCAAATCCGGGCTCTGCATAAAAAAAGTAATCTTCTCTGAAACTTTCTTCGGGATTGATTCCATCGACAGATTTGAGATAAGTATTGATTTGAATTAAGCTGACAATCTCTTCCAACTGCTCCCCAAACTCTTTACGAAGCATAGGGGCCACAGCTCCCCCAGCCCAGGCAGAATTCCCAAAATCACGAACATGCTGAGAAACTCTAAATATTCGGTCAGAATCCTCTTGAAATGAATCATAGGATTGCTCAAATTTCACATAAGAAGCCAGTAAAAGAAAGCATGCTAAGCCTATTGCTAGGCCCAAAACATTTATAAGGGAGAATATTCTTTGGCGAAGAAGGGTTCTCCAGGCTATTTTTAAGTAGTTTTTGAGCATTATCAGGAAATAAAAGTTTTGAAGATCTATTATGGCTGGTTTAGTCGGGTTGTTTGGTATTAAGTTGGTGGTTATTTGTTTCTAGCCTCTAGCTTCTTTGATCTTGTTTCTAAGGTCTTGATACTTTTTTATTCATCCTTCAAGGTATTCACCGGATTACTCAAACTGGCCTTGAGAGATTGAGCATAGACTAGAGCAAGGGTGAATGTAATTCCTCCAATAACCAGTAACGCAAAGCTGATCCAGGAAGGCCAACCCTTGACCGCAAATTGATCCAGCCAGCCTTGCATCAAATAGATGCTCAGCGGAAGCGCTACTATTACCCCAACCAGCGTAGTGACAATAAACTCCTTTCCAAAAAGCCACGAAATACTCCAGCTTGATGCTCCTAGGACTTTTCGGATTCCGATCTCTTTGGTCCGTCCGGCGATCGACAAGGCAACCATAGCAAACAATCCCATAGCCGCAATCAAAATAGCAAGTGATGCTGCGATAAATACCATTTTCCCCAATCTCCGATCAGATTGGTACTGAGCTTCAACCGTTTCATCCAAAAAAGAAATTTCCAAAGGTAGGCCTGCAAACTGTTTTTCCCACTCCGCTTCGATCACGCTTCGAACCTGATTGATATCACTACCTGCAGCACGAACAAGCAGCTTAGGATTGGTGCTGGAGTTGATCATAAGATTGGTAATCCCACTGAATACGGCCATAGGAGACTTAGCAATCATCACGGGTTCTATAGGTTGGTAAAGCGAGGCATGATGAAAATCCTTCACCACTCCAATAATCTGATGGGGTTCAAAATCGGTTCTTGGCAGCATTTCTCCCATAGGATCCTCCCAATTAAATGCCCTAGCAAAAGCCTCATTGATGATCAGGGCACTACTGTCAGCTCCCACAGCAGGGTTAATGGTTCTTCCTTCCAAAAGCTCCATGCCTAGTGTTTCCATATAGTCCCCCGAAACGAAGTTGACTTTGAACGAAAACATCGTTCCATCTTCCAAAGGAAATCCAACCTGCCAAAAGGCATCATCTCCATAAGTAGCAACAGTCAAAGCTGTGGAGGCAATCTCTGTTCGTGACACCAATGTCTGACGAAAACTCTCGGCAGTTCTAAAACTTTCTTTCAAAGAAGTTACAAAGTTTTGGGAAGGATAATCCGGCATGTCCACAATCAGAATCTGCTCCTGATCAAAACCCAAGTCATATTCCTGAATTGCGTTCATCTGATTGACCATAATCAAGGTGGTGGCAATAAGTAGGAAAGAGATGAAAAACTGAAAAGCAACCAACCCTTTCCGAAGGCCTTGCTTCCCAAAATGGAAGGAAAGATTTCCTTTCAATACCTTAATTGGACGCAGTCCGGATAGAAAAAAGGCAGGGTAGGCTCCAGCCAATCCTGAAATAAATACAATCAGCCCAGCCAAAATCCCAAACTGAGTAGGTCCATAGACGATATCTAGTTCTTTTTGAAAAAGATCATTGAAAGTGGGCAGGAACAACTCGGCAAGCACTACCCCAATTACGGAGGCTGCTAAGGTTGTCAAAAAGGCCTCCATCATAAACTGAATGATCAGTTGGCTAAAACTGGCTCCCATGGTCTTTCTTACTCCGACTTCCTTAGCCCTTGAGGTTGCCCTTCCGATAGCCATCGTGGTAAAATTAATGCAGGCAATGAGTAATACCAGAAAGGCTATACCCGACAAAATCCAGAGCAAAGATTTTTGGGTTGTTTCCACTGCCCCATTCCCTGCCCCTTCAGCAAAGTGCATATCAGCCAATGGAGTAAGCGTAAAGTAAAGTCCGCCTTCCTCATAATCCTCACCCAGAGACTTTTTCATAAAAGCTTCCATACTTTGATGAATAGAGGCTACTTGTTCCGGATTATTCAGCTTAACCAGATTAAATCCCCATACATTGTACCAAGAGGATAAACTCTCCTTATCCGCAAAGAAATCCATGTTTTCAATCGGCATTAGAATTTCGAAGGGAATGGAATTATTGGCAGGCGGGTTTTTCAAAAGTCCTGAAACTCTATAGTCTACAAAGTCCTCTCCCATTTTCAGTTGGAGTGATTGGCCTATTGGATCTGCAGACCCAAAGTATAGCTTGGCAGCTTTTTCGGTGATCACCACAGAGTATTTATCCACCAGCTGGGAAGAAATATCTCCTTTGATCAAGGGAAAGTTGAGCATCTTTAAAAAGTCTGGATGAACCAAGCGGATTCTTTGGTTTTGAGTACTCTGATCAGGCAAGATTGCCTGAACGTCTGCATTGGTAACGCCAGTAATTGCCTCAATTTGGGGGAACTCCTCTCTGAAAGCTGATTCAAGGACTACCGGGGATGAGTAGGATTCCTTCATTTCCCCGTCAATCCGCTCATGTGTTTTGACTCGGTACATCCGATCTAAATCTTGATGGAAAGTCTCAAAACTCAGTTCAAACTGAACGAAGAAAAAAATCAAAATACTTACTCCCAGACCTAAGGATAAGCCAATCAGGTTGATCCCAGTATGGAGCTTGTGCTTGAGAAGATTTCTAACTGCAATTTTGAAATAGTTCTTTAACATATACGAAAAGCTTTACATCATTTGCCAGAGATAATTCCAGTTTTATGCCATTTCAAAAGTACTTTTACAGCCTAAATACAGCGATTTTTCAAAAATTCAGGATTTACCTCGGACAATTTTGTCCGCTGACGGGCAAATAAATCTTAAAAATATTGGCTCTCACCTATTTAACATGGGTTGGAGATTATAATGAATCTAATTATGCGCAATCTGGCCACTTACCCTATTTTCTTTGCTTGACCGATTGGATACTTCGACTTCCTGCCCTTCGGGAGGCGGGCGCTCAGCACAGGCGACCGAAGACAGAAGCCCGATATTCTGATCCATTCATCTGATACTAAGCCATAATTATTTCTTTATTGAGAAGAAAACCGAAATTCATAATAATCAAATATGTACAAAAACCCTTCTTCTCCATTTCTTAGTAAGCTACCCGCATAAGTGACAGCTGGCTTCCACAAGAATTGATGGCTGAACCTTGCAATAACCTGAACTTTGTCTCTCTTTTTTAATGAAACAAATGAAGACTTCTGATAAAATTGTTAATCATCAAAATAAAATTCAATTTGACTCAATAATGAAAAATATCCTATAAATCAGTAGATTATAGAAAATATCAGCCTATGTATGTCAAAAGAAACTATAGCCTCTGGATGACAGTCCGCTGGTCTAAAAAGCCACTGATCAATGGACTGATATATTCTGCAATTATCGTTTTCTTATACGAAGTCACTGGTTTGCCATTTTCATTGCCTTGGCAACCTATTTCAGTAATTGGTGTCGCAGTATCTTTTTTCCTTGGCTTTAAAAACAACTCCTCGTATGATCGCGCTTGGGAGGCAAGAAAAATTTGGGGTTCCATTGTCAATGACTGTAGAACTTTCGCCTCGGCCATTTTATCATTACCTGATAAGAGCGTTCCATATTCTTGGAAAAAACAAATGATTTTCAGACATCTGGCTTGGCTAGTTTCTCTTAAGCATAACCTTCGTAAGGGAAAATCTTGGGAACATAATTTACCCGTAGATAAAATGGTCTTCACACCGGGATTCCGAGAGGAAATGGCTAATGGCTTAGAACCTGAAATCAGAAAATATTTGGATCCTGAGGAATGGGAGTCATTACAGAGATACACAAATTTCCCTACCCAACTTCTCAAAACACAAAGCTTAGAGTTGGACAGAATACATCAAGAAAACGGACTTAGTGAATACAAGCATGTTTGGCTTCATCAGCTGATTAGTAGATTTTATGATACCCAGGGAATGAGCGAAAGAATCAAAACCTTTCCCTTCCCTAGACAATATGCCTCCACTGGACTTTGGATTACTTACATTTTCTGCGCATTAATTCCTTTGGGTCTTTTGGATATTTTTGAGCAGTCTACAGAACTCCATTATTGGCTAACGGTACCCTTTTCCGGAATCATTATCTGGATATTCTTTTTGGTTGACAGAATTGGAGATTATTCTGAAAACCCTTTTGAAGCAGGATACAATGATATCCCCATATCCTCTATCACCAGAGTGATTGAGATAGACTTGCTGGAAATGCTGGATGAGAAAGAAATTCCACAACCTTACCCTGTGGATAATGGTTTTTTGATGTAGAGAAAGCCCTTTTCAATTACCACATGGCTCCAAAAGGCATCATTCACTTTTAATACTCTTCACAGGATTTGCCCATGCAGCTCTGATTGTTTGGCTGATGACGGTGAATGCTGCAATTGCCCCTGCAATTAAGCCAGCCCAAAGGAAAGTGGTCCAATTGATTCCTATGCTGTAGGCGAAATCCTGAAGCCAACTTTTCATTCCAAAATAGGAGACCGGGATAGCAATCAGAAAGCCTATTGCTACCAGTTTGAGGAAATCCTTACCCAAAAGTGCCAGAATATTTCCAGTTTCAGCTCCCATTACTTTTCTGATTCCAATCTCACGGGTTCTTTGTTCAGTGGCAAATGTCACCAAACCTAAAAGCCCCAACACAGAAATAATGATTGCTAAGGCAGAAAAGAAAGTGAATATGGTTTTGACTCTTGCCTCTGCTTCATATTGCCTATTGAATCCCTGGTCTATCATTAGGGGTTCGAATGGATAATCAGGTCTCATCACTGCCCATTCTTCTTTTAGATAGGCCAAAACTTCCTCTCTTTTTCCACTTTCAAACTTGATGCTGACACTATTATTCCTATCCTGGGAAATCATAAACACCATAGGAACAATGGGCTGATGCAAACTTTCAAAGTGAAAATCTTGCATAACTCCTGTCACAAAACCTCTTCTTCCTCCATACAAAAACTGCTTGCCAACAGCTTCCTCAGGGCTTTGCCATCCAATTTCCCGAACAGCGGCTTCATTCAAAATAAATGCTTCAGTAGAATCACTAGCTCTTAGAAAATCAAAGTTTCTTCCAGCCTTTATAGATATTCCATAAGTATCCAGAAAATTATGAGCTACATGAATGTCCGCAATCCTGCTATTGAGCTGGGTTAGCTCTCCTCCTACTTCGGCTGTTGCCCCTTGAGAATCCAAAAGCCTTCCTGACGGAACTCTGCTCGAAATACTCACTGACTGAATATCAGGATGGTTTTCTAAGCGATCCTTGAAAATGAGATAGTTTTCATTGATCTGATTAGAACTAGGGAGCACTACTATATCTTCTTTTTCAAAGCCCAAATCTTTATTCTGCATAAAGCTCAGCTGATTGATCACCACTATGACAGCGACTATCAGTATTACAGAAATAGCAAACTGCCCGACCACTAATACAGACCTGAAGTTCTCATGGCCTTTTCCTGCTTTAAATGCTCCTTTTAACACTTTGGCAGGAGTAAATCCTGAAAGAAAAAGAGCTGGATAACTTCCTGAAATCAAACCCACAAAAAGGATTAATCCCAGTATCCAAACCAGTAGTTCTGGGCTTTCTAGAAAATTCAAACTCAAAGGATTTTCCAGAAAATCGGAGAAATAAGGAAGAAATAAAAAGACCAAGCAAAGGGCAATAAGCATAGCCAGAAAAGTCATCACAAAGCTTTCACCCATAAATTGCCGAATGAGGATGGTCTTGTCGGCACCCATCACTTTTCTCAAGCCCACCTCCATAGATCTTAAGGAGGACCTTGCGGTGCTAAGATTCATAAAATTGATACAGGCAATCAATAAGATAAATAATGCCACAGCCCCGTAGACATAGACATAATCAATATTTCCATTGGGCTCTATTTCAGAGTCCAGGTTCGACTGTAAGTGAATGTCCTGAATAGGCCATAGAAGAAGCTGGGTGCCTTTTGACATAGGGATTCCAGAATTACTTTCACCCATATGTCTATCAATCAAACTGGGAAGCTTGGCTTCAAAATTTTTATAGGAAACACCTTCTGCAAGTTTGATATAAGTGGAAAAATTATTGGAACCATAATTAGACATAAAAGCATCTTGTCCACCGTAAAATTGAACGACAGGTAGCATGGAGGCTAAAAAATCAACATGAAAATGGGAATTGTTCGGAGTGTCTTTGACCACTCCTCTCACCTGCATGGTAAACTCCATCCCTCCTATCTCTACCAGAAGTTCTTTCCCCACTGCATTTTCAGACCCAAAATATCTTTTGGCAGTACTTTCAGATAATATAAGACCATCTGCTTGAGTCAATGCATTCTTTGATTCACCTTCCAGTGTTTCCCAAGAAAAGACATCAAAAACCTCTGGGTCCGCAAAGAAAAATCGTTCCTCCACAAATGCATTATTTCCTGATTTGATTAAAGGATCTGCATTCATCAATCTAGCCGAGAACTCCACATCCTCCGGAAAATCTGATTGTATCAGAGGCCCAAAGGGAGGAGCAGTATGCCCCAGATGCAAGCTGGTACTCCCATCCGGATTAAACCAAGCTCTCGAAACTCTATAAATTCTATCCACATCAGGGTGATAATTGTCATAGCTGAGTTCATACCGAACATAAAGCAGAATCACAATACTCACGGCCATTCCTATGGCCAAACCAAAAAGGTTGATGAAGACATACAAAGGATGCTTTTTAGCATTCCTGAATACGATTTTAAAGTAGTTTCTAAACATGGCTGATTGGTGAAAAAAAATGCCGCTTAGTAAAATATACTACTCGGCATTTTTGGATTCATAGTGCTAGGTCTTGGTTTTATCTTTTGATTACTTTGGCTGAACCTGATGTTCCTATTTGCTTGGTAGGTACTCCTTTGTAGTATACATTTCCTGAGCCGGATGCACCTACTTTAAGACTTTCTATCGCAGTAATATAGGTTTCTCCCGAACCTGACTTCCCAATAGTTACTTGCTGGGCTTTTAAGTCCATTCCTTCAAAATCTCCTGAGCCTGACTGACCTATATCCAACTTCTCAACCTCTCCACCATCTATGACAATATCTCCAGATCCACTGATCCCTACGCTCATTGAATTAGCGTAAACTTTCTGAAGTTTGATCAGCCCTGAACCGGAAACACCCAGTCCTAGTTTATCGGATTCCAAATCATCCATTACGGTGATTGAACCTGAGCCGGAAGAACCCAATCCCTCAATTTCAGGCATGGTTACATAAAACTTTAACCTAACGTTTCTATAGTTTCCTTTTTCAAGTTTCAGCTTAAGTTGTCCGTTTTTTACCTCAGTAAGAACTTTGTCCAAGTCCACATTTTGAGCTTCAATTTTTACCTCATAGGCATTGCCTTGGGTAATAAAAACATCCCAGCTTCCACCGGATTCCACTTTGGTGAAGCGATCTAATTTTCTGGTTTCAGTTTGCTGGGCATTGGCGGAAAATCCCATAAGGAATGCCAATAAAATTAAGATGGGTGCCAGATTCTTTTTCATAGCTGTGTTAGTTTAGATAAATAGATTCATAGAATGTGCCAAGGGATAAAATAGGCTATTTTGAGCTTTAGAGTGGCATATCAATTATTTACATGTCCGATCTTTCGGGTTTTTGACCGCAAGCGAACAATATTCTAAAGCCCATCAAATCCCTCATGTCATATAGATGCAGGTTTGCTTAAATGGGTTGCATAAAAAATACTCTCCAATTAACTTAGAGAGTATTTCCATTTTAGATTTCGACCAAACTTACTCTGACTTAATCGCCTGCACTGGATTGGAATTGGCGGCTTTATAAGACTGAATCCAAACCGTGGATAAGGCTATCAGAAAGATAATACCCGCTACAGCTGGAATAAACCACCATTCAAAGTTGATTCTGTAGGCATAGCCCGACAACCAATCCTGCATAATCCAATAACCTAATCCAGATCCTAGCAAGATTGAAATTGAAACAATCGTGATAAATTCCTTATTGATCACATTCAAAATAGAAAATGTAGAAGCTCCCAATACTTTTCTAATTCCGATTTCCTTGGTTTTCTGTTCAGCAACATGTGCTGATAAACCCAATAAACCCAGACAAGAAATCAAAATAGTCAACAAGCTAAAATACTTAGCCAAATCCCTGAGCCTTACATCCTCTCTATACACTCTGGCATAATTTTCATCCATAAACTGATAGGTAAATGGAAATACGGGATTTAACTCCGCAAAGACTCCCTCTATTTCTGCCAAGGCTTCTTGCATGGAAGATGAATTGATACGGATGAAGCTATTGAAATTGAAAGCAGGGTCTATTACCATGAAGGCAGGTTCCATAGACTGATGCATGCTTTGGAAATGAAAATTCTTTGCAACCCCTATAATCTCATATCTACTTCCATTAATATCTAAGCTGCTATTCTCTGGATTATTTTGTGTAATCAGTTCATATGCTTTCTCATTAACAATTACGGCACTTATGGAATCTGAAATACGGTCTTTGGAAAAATCCTTTCCACTGAGCAATTCTATCCCTAAAGTTTCCAAGAAATCATAATCGACCCGGAACCTTTCAAACAAAGCGTTGAAACCAGGTTCTTTTCCTTCCCATGATACATCCCCGGTATTATTACTTCTACCCATCATATTATGAGATGCCCTGCTTACTGATGAAATCCCTGGCCTTGCTTCTAGCCTAGACTTGAATATCTCATACTTCTCTGGCAATTCACCTTCTAAAGGCACTAAAATCAACTGATCTTTTTCATAGCCTAAATCTTGGTTCAATGCATAATTGATTTGTTGGAAAATGACAACCGTAGATATGAGCAAGCAGGTCGCCAAAACAAATTGAAATAAGACCAAGCCCTTTCTGGCGAATGCTACTTTTCGATTTCCATTAAATTGATTTTTAAAGACAGATACAACTTTGGTGGAAGACAGATAAAAAGCCGGATAACTTCCTGCCAGAAGTCCTGTAAACACCAATACAAGTAAAAAGCCTACCCAGAAATAAAGATCTAAGACTGGAAGGACCAATTCTTTTCCAGCTAATTGATTGAATACCGGAAGTGTCAGCTGAACCAAAACCAAGGCAAACAAGCCTGAGAAAAAGGTAATTAGCAGAGACTCGCTCAAGAACTGATAAATAAGACTGGATTTATCTGCACCTGATACTTTTCTCACACCTACCTCCTTCGAGCGTTTTTGTGATTTGGCAGTGGATAGGTTCATGAAATTAATACAGGCAATGACCAGAATGAAAAATCCAATCATAGCAAAAAGCTTAACCGTCTTTATTCTTCCTTCCTGAATTATTCCATCCTTCCATGAACCATGGAGGTACATATCACTTTGAGGAAAAACAAAAAGATCTGCATTTGAACCTTCAAAACGATCCCGAATGAAATCTTTTATCGAAGCCGAAAAGGCTTCTGGATCCGCATTTTCCTGCAAGGTTATCACGGTACTGGGACCATTATTCCCCCAGTGTTGTAACCAACTATTGTAGGGTTTATCAAAAAACAATTTATATGGCAGAATAAAATCAAATTTCTCCCAATTGACCATTCCCTCATCTGCAATGACACCTTTCACCAAGAAAAGCTCTGTTCCATCAGTAGAAATCATTTCAATTTCTTCATCCAAAACATCGGTTTTTCCGAATAATTTGATTGCTGATGATTCGGTCAGAACTATATGGGATTTGTCTGATAGCAGTTGTTCTCTATTTCCAGAAAGCAGAGGATATTGGAAAATTTTCAAATAATCCGCCCCAGCATAAATCCCGGAAAGTTTTACGCGTTTATCACCTTGAACAAATAAATTCTCCTCATTCCAGGTATACGTTGCAGCATATTGGACCTCTGCTAAATTTTCTTTCATGGCCTCTGCCAATACTCCAGGAGTAGAAGGAATAGTAAAAACCTGATCTCCGTAATTCTGATGCTCCATGACCCTGAATACCTGATCCGAACCCGGAAGTCTTCTATCAGTTTCCAGTTCACTTTTGATCCACAATCCTATCAGAATTGCTGCCCAGAGTCCCAAGGTCAATCCAAACAAATTAATGAAGAAGGTAAGCTTATGTTTACCAAAGCCTCGAAATGCGATTTTTAAATAGTTCTTAAACATAGGTCATGTTATAAAAGAGGCATCCAAAGCCTCACACTTAGATATTCACTTTTTGTGCCAGCAAAAAATGCCCAAATTTCTCAAAATGGGCATTTTTCTGATTTTTCCGGATTAGTAATCCGAACAATTTTGTCCGATTTCGCACGAGACTAATTTGATTTAATTGAAAGGTCGAAATAGTGTTAATTCGACTCATTCAAAAAGGAATAATTGAAATCAAATATGGAATTGCTCCCTGATATTCTCAGTCACTACTTTCCCATCAAACAAATTGATTACCCTGTGGGCGTAATTGGCATCATGAGGTGAGTGAGTAACCATTACGATAGTAGTGCCTTCATTATTCAACTCTTCCAACAGCCTCATGACTTCTTCACCGTTTTTGGAATCCAAATTACCGGTAGGTTCATCGGCGAGGATCACTGATGGCTTGGCTACAATAGCTCGGGCAATGGCAACACGCTGTTGCTGACCACCTGAAAGCTGCTGAGGAAAATGATTGCGTCTATGCATGATATTCATCCTGGTCAAAACCTCCTCTACTCTTTGTTTTCGCTCATCGGATGGGATTTTCAGATAAAGTAGAGGTAACTCCACATTTTCAAATACAGTTAGCTCATCGATTAGATTGAAGCTTTGGAAAACAAATCCAATATTCCCCTTTCTTAGAGAAGAGCGCTGTCTTTCTGAATAGTTAGCCACTTCTTGACCTAGGAAATGATATTCACCCTCATCCGGGTTATCCAAAAGGCCAATGATATTCAATAAGGTTGATTTACCACAACCGGAAGGCCCCATTATGGCTACGAATTCACCCTTTTTAATTTCAATTTGGATTCCATCCAATGCGGTGGTTTCCACTTCTTCGGTGGTATATAATTTTCGAAGGTTTACTGTTTTGATTACGTTTTCCATGATTTATAAGATTTAAGACCGAAGACCGAAGACCGAAGCAATCGGACCTCCATCCATTAATTTTTTAATGATCGATGTAATGATTTATTTAATATGAAAATCACTAGCATTATTTAGCCCAAGATTAAATTCCATCTATTTCATTTTATTTTTAAAGCCTATTGTCATATTCATTAAGTCAAAACATTCCTGATATATCCATTTGAAATCTGATTCATTGATATACTCTCTTCTTTTTGCTTTATAAAGGCAGGTAATCAATTCAGCAATAGACCTCACAGAGTACCCCAAGAACCTATGTTGCTCTGGGTTGCTTTGAGAGATAGAACCTTCTGCTATATTTAATGCAATTGAATCAGCAGATCTAATGGTTTGGCTTGTTAGGTTGTACATTTCCTCTTTTGGAAATTGTCTTGAAATTTTGTGAACATGCTCTCCTAAATCCATTGCTTTTTGCCAAATCAAAAGTTTTTCAAACTTAAAGCTCATAACAATTTATTTAACTAATAAAATAAATATAAGCTTTTGACTTGACTTTCAAACTATCAACTTAAATAAAATCTATTTCCACAATTTTATCTCAATCTTCCGTCTTCGGTCTTCCAACTTTACCTCAACTCCAACACCTCATTATTCCCGAAATTCTCATACCCGGAAACAATCACTTTTTCACCTTCTACCAAGCCTTCTAGCACCTCATAGTACTCTGGGTTTTTGCGGCCTAGACGAATATTTCTTTTTTCGGCATTTCCAGAAGAATTCAAGACAAAGACCCAATTTCCACCAGTATCTTTAAAGAATCCACCTGTAGGAATCAATAGACTTTGCTCACTATCCCCTAGTTCTAATCGGATTCTCACACTTTGACCTCTACGAATTCCTTTAGGACTTTCACCGGTAAACACCATGTCTACTTCAAATCTTCCATTAGTGATAGTAGGGTAAATTTTAGATATCTCAAGTTCATGCTCTTGTCCACTCAAAGTAAATTTACCCTTCAGGCCTCTGCCAATTCTAGGCAGATAGAGCTCGTCGATGGGAACCCGAACTTTAAATTCATCCATGACATCTATCTGCCCATATCGCTGTCCAGGATTTATCGCTTGCCCTATTTCAATTTGCTCCATAGCCAGCTGTCCTGCAATTGGAGCGGTTATGATTAAGTTGTTCAGAATTTTACCAACTCCAGTTAATGAAGCCTGCATTCTTCTCTCAGAATTACGAAGCTGAGCCAATTGTATGGAGCGCGCTACTGAGTCATTCTTGTAAGACTCATAAGTCAGCTTCCTCCTTTTTAGATTGTATTCATATTGCTCTTTAACCTCTTCAAACTCTCGATCTGAAACCAGCTTTTTACTATGCAATTCTTTGAATCTTTTGAATTGTGGTTCCAAAAGACTGATTTGATAATCTATCTCTGCCAATTGCCCCTGCTGATTCAAATCATTTTGATCCAAAAGCAAGCGGGTTTGACGGAGATTATTGATTTGTTCATATAACATAGTCTCCCGCTGCATCACATCCAGCTGAAGATTGGAGTTGGTTAAGGCTAAAATAGTATCCCCTTTTTCTACTAAGGCTCCTGACTCTCTTATCACATCGGCGACCATACCGCCTTCAACCGCATCCAGGAAAAAAGTTTGTGCGGGCTCAATCTGACCAGAGACCAATATATAGTCAGTAAACTCTCCCTTAGATACAGTGGCGATACTAAGTCTGTCCCTCTCCACATTCATGGTGGATCTATGGTCCGCAAAACCCAACTGGTAAATAATTACAGCAACGACCACCAGCCCACCTAGCAGATAAGCGATTTTCTTTGCTGTCCATGTTTTCTTTTCTAATTTTCTATCCATTGTGTGTGATTGCCTTTTCTGGCTGTACCCTTTTATGCCAAATGATGTGCCATGCAAAAAATGCCTCTCAGAGGATATATTTCCTGTTTTTGGAAATAGAGGGCTTTCGAGACTCGAACAATTTCGTCCGCCAGCGAACAAAACTTTTCAAAAACGAAAGTCTGACTCCTATCAAGAACCTGATGGACCATGCTTTAAAATCGCTCGAATTTGATCGGAAACGGGCATTTATTAAAAATAATTGATGGTTTGAAAAATCGGCAGACTTTTGGAATATTAGATGGTAGCTTGATACGATTCCAGCAAAAACCTTAAAAGCATGAATGAGCAAAGAATAGGTAAAATTCTCATAGTTGACGACAACGAAGATCTTTTAAAAGCAGCTAAAATCTTTTTGAAAAGACATTTTGCACAAGTAGATACCGAAACTAATCCTGACCTTCTTCCTATCCTGACGCATAATGAAAATTATGATGTCATCATGTTGGATATGAATTTCACCAAAGATGTCAGCTCAGGACAAGAAGGCTTTTATTGGTTGGACCGTATTCTGGAATTGGATCCTTCCGCGGTGGTTGTTTTGATTACAGCATATGGCGATGTCAATCTTGCCGTCAGGGCAATCAAAGAAGGAGCTACAGATTTTGTATTGAAACCTTGGGAAAATGAAAGGTTACTGGCTACCCTAAACTCTGCTCTTCAACTTCGTCAAAAGAAAATGGAGGTCAACTTGCTTAAAGATCAAAAAGCGACTCTACAGCAGGATATTGACAATAAATTCAAAGACATCATCGGACAAAGCCCTGCGATGCAGAAGATTTTTGAGACCATTGAACGCGTAGCAAGTACGGATGCCAATGTTTTGATTTTAGGAGAAAATGGAACCGGTAAAGAATTAATTGCCCGTGCAATTCATAGAAATTCCAGAAGAAGCAGAGAAGCTTTCGTGGGAGTGGATCTAGGTTCGATTACCCAAACCCTATTTGAATCAGAATTATTTGGGCATAAAAAAGGCTCATTTACTGATGCCAAAGAGGACCGCGCGGGCCGATTTGAGCAAGCGCATAAAGGAACCTTGTTTTTAGATGAAATTGGCAACCTACCCTTACCATTGCAGGCTAAATTATTGGCTGCATTGCAGAATAGGCAAGTGACGAGAGTTGGAGCCAATAGACCTGTGGATGTCAATATCCGATTGATTTCTGCAACAAATATGCCTATTCACTCCATGGTTTATGACAATACTTTCAGGCAGGATTTATTATACCGAATCAATACAATTGAAATCAATTTACCTCCTTTGAGAGAAAGAGTGGAAGACATCCCTCTTTTGGCCGATCATTTTATCAGCTATTATTCCAAAAAATATAATAAAGACATTCGAAAAGCTTCTGAGCCTTTGATTAAGCGAATGACTAAGTATCATTGGCCGGGTAACATTCGGGAACTGCAGCATAGTATAGAAAGAGCTGTGATTATGAGTAATCACAATGTGCTACAGCCAGAAGATTTATTTTTGCAAAAAACAGGACAGCCTGAGAAATCGGAAGAGAATGTCAGCTTGGAGCATTTGAACATAGAAGATGTAGAAAGAATTTTGATCAGAAAAGCACTTCAAAAGCACAATGGACATATTACTCGAGCAGCTGAAGAGTTAGGGCTCACAAGATCCTCCCTTTACAGAAGATTGGAAAAGTATGGTTTATAAGCGCTTTTCGATAGGGATAAGTGTTCGGGTCATTCTGATTACACTCTGCTTATTTACAGGAGTTTGGTTATATTTCAGACAAAATCTACTGCTTGCACCTGCGGTCATTACATTGATTGTTTTGGGGCTGATTGTAGAGCTCATCCATTACGTCAATTCTGTAAATCAAAAGCTAGCTCGATTTCTGGATTCAATTCGATATGGCGATTTTTCCAGCTCTTTTACCTCAGATAGCAAGATGGGAAACTCTTTTAAGGAGGTAAATTTTGCCTTCAACGAGGTGATGGAGGTTTTTAAGCAAACCCGTGCTGAGAAAGAAGAACAAATGCTCTTTCTTCAGGTAATCATCCAGCATATCAATACCGGAATCATCTCTTTCAATGCAGAAGGAAAAATCGGGGTAATCAATAATGCCGCAAAGCAATTGCTTCAAATTCCTCAGTTTAGAAATATCAGTGATTTGGGCAGGCTTTCCCCCACTTTATTGAAAGAGGTTTTAGAAATGAAGCCGGGACAAAGAACTTCCTATAAGGTAAGCCCTTCTTTGTTTTTGATTGTTCAGTCAACTTCCCTGAAAATGGGTGGACAAAGTTGGACATTACTTTCATTGCAAAATATCAATGCGGAACTACAGTCTAATGAACTGGAAGCTTGGCAAAACCTGACCAAGGTTTTACGGCACGAAATTATGAACAGCATCACTCCAATTTCGAGTTTGGTTGAGTCCCTTAGGACTATTTTGGATGAAGACAGCTTCGTGCAACAAGAGGGAATGCTGATCAAAAAAGATGGTTTTCTAGATATTCAAGAGGGTTTGGATACCATAGCTAACCGAAGCAAAGGTTTGGTAAATTTCGTGAATGCCTACAGGGATTATACCAATATCCCTGAGCCTAAAAAGGAATGGATTAAAGCAAAAACGCTTATTGAAGATGTTTTAGGCCTGATTAAGGAGGAGTTGAAGTCCAAAGAAGTTTTTGTCAAAACTGAATTTCGTCCCGAAGAATTGGAAATTCTCTGTGACCCAGATCAAATTAATATGATCCTAATCAATCTGATCAAAAATGCTTCAGAGTCTATGTTAAAGAAAGCAGACAGACAGGTAATTATTCGAGCTATTTCCCAGGGGGATTTGGGAACTTTGATTCAAGTAGAAGATAATGGACCGGGAATAGTACCAGAGGCTTTGGAGAGGATTTTTGTACCCTTTTATACCACTAAAAAAACCGGATCAGGTATAGGATTAGCTATTTCCCGACAAATTATGAATTTGCACAGAGGAAGCTTGACAGTTGAGTCGGAACCGGATGTAAGAACAGTTTTTACTTTGAATTTTAGATAATCAATTCTTCTGCAGCACCAAGTCAAACACAGCCTGATCGGAAGGTCGATTATAAATCATGTCAATCCTTGTATTGGAATAGCTCACTACTGTCCAATCCCTATTGATTTTTGAAAATGTTGAACCTGAATTAAAAAAGAAGGCAATATTGACCGTGTTTTGATTGGGGTCAGCAGGATCAATACTTAAAGTCCAAATTCCATTTTCTACACCACCGTTGATCCGGGTCTGAACTTCTGAACCAGAAATAAAGCTCATAGTTCCTCCGCTAAATTGACTTGTCTGATCAGTGCCATCCTCAGAATAATCGGCTATTTTCCAGGTGGCAGATCTAAGTAGTTGATCAATCTGAAATGCGGTTGAATCGTTTTTTTCAGAACAGGAAAAAAACAAAACAAAAACTAAAACGAAGGGTATATATCTTTTAAGCATGGTGTCTCTCATTTAAAACTTAACGCTTTGGATATGCTAAATGCTACAACCAGTAACAACGGAATAATCTCAACTAAGTCAAAAATCAACTTTTTTCCAAAACAGAAACCAGCCTTTGTATATCCCTTTGATCATTATAGAGATGAAGAGAAACCCTGAGGGATTGTCCTCTGACAGAGACAAAAACCTTTTCGTTTTCCAAGTCGGATTTAAGAACCTGAGGATTTAAACCAGGTTTTAAAGGCAAGGCAAATAGGTGATTGGAACTTGATTGAGCATGAAAAAGGTCCAATTCTAAATTTTCAAATAGGTACTTTTTTAAATCTGAAGTATAATGCTGAATTTCTTCTGTGGTCCATTGGAGAATTTGTTCCAATGATTTTTTTAGAATCGGCATCAAAATGAAATGACTGCTTTCTCCCACATCAAACCTGTGGGCTTTGGGTAAGAATTCCTGCCTGTAATTAGTCAAATCAGAGAAATTCCTTGAATTGGATCTATTCATCCAAGACTCTTCCAAGGGCTTCCCACTTTGAAATTTTTCACCAAAATATGCTAAGCCCAAAGAATATGAACCTAATAGCCATTTATAGGTAGCACAAATCAAGGCATCGATTTTACATGCCTTCACGTCAATAGGCTTTGCCCCTACCGATTGAGTACCATCCACTATAAAACATGCCCCTACTTTTTTACATTTTGCTCCGATAGCCTCCAGGTCAAAAATGTAGCCATTCATCCAATGAACGCTGGAAATCAAAACCAAGGCAGTATGCTCATCGATAGCATCTAGAATTTTATCATTCCACGAAAGCTCAGCATCTTCCCCAATCACTTCTAGGCTCGCTTCCTGTTCTTCCGCCCAGCGTTTAACAGCAAAATATCCACTCGGAAATTCATCCTTCACCGTAATGGCTTTTTTGCCCTTCTGGTCAGCCCAGTTAGACAGGGCAATTGCAAACCCATAGGAGGTACTTGGGATAATGGCTATTTCATCCGATTGGGCAGAAATCAATTGAGCAAATAGCCCCCTCACCTCTTCGGTTTCAGTGAAAAAATCAGACGGCTGCAATTCCTGAGGGTTTCTCATTTTACCCAAATCCGACAATGCAGCATTTTCAGAAGCCTTGAGTAAAGGCCCCCGATATGCATTGTTGAGATAGGAAATCTCAGGATCAATAGAAAATAAGTGTTTTTGACAGTCCAAGTCGAGCTGAGGTTTAACAGAATAAATTTTCTGATTATCCGCAATCATGCCAGTTGCCTTATTTTCCTTGCTTGACCGATTGGATACTTCGACTTCGCTCAGCACGGGCGACCGATGACCGAAGACCCAGCCACGGCAGGCAGGCGAAGCTTCCGGATTCTGATCCTTTCAGCAGACAATAAACTATATTTTTGTCATTCCTGGTAGGAAAGCGGATATCCATTATAAATTTAATAGATGGCAATCAAATCAATCACTCAATCCACAAAATTTATCCTAGTGAAAGCCAATTCATCGTCAATATTAGAATACATCCAAATGGCCCCGTCTTTCACAAAGTATTTATTGGACAGCTCATTCAACTCCGGTATCAATTGCTCGGAAACCAAATTGAAGTCTTCATCAAAAACTGACAAAAATACATCTGCGCCGATTGCTACATATTCATCGTATTCATCGATTTCTTCCCCAAATTTTTGTTTGATGGAAAATCTATAAAAACGCTTCTTACTTTCATCCCATACAAAATGCTTGTAGGACACATCTTCTCCAGCCTTCCTGGTAATTTCTTTCAGCTCACCGGTGGTCATTTCAACCTCCTTAGGAGGAACATAGGTTCTTTTGGCTCCCAATAAAGGAGTATCCCAGCTTTTCGTATAAAGACTATCTGACTCCAGGTCAAAAATATGAACCTGATTAAAAGCATTCATATTGAAATAGATCTTCCCCTTTTCAAGAGTTGAGTAAATACTCGGACCATATCCTCCTGCCGGGTTTCCATTATATAAGATATTTGTTCTAAACTCCTTACCCTTTTCAAAAACAGGAAGGTCTTCTGCAGTATATGTCCTATTTTCTAAATCAATATCCAAAAGAAAATAGGTGTAATTTTCCCATTTCAAACCAAACACAATCACCCGATTGGGATCATCATCGCTCTGAAATACTTGCAAAGCATATCTCTCAGAATCTCCCAGATAGTCTGGGGCTATTTTTTCAAGCTCCAAATCTTCTGTCAGTTGGGCATTTTGATCAAAAACTTTGTAAAACATATAATTTCTAAAAAGCAGTCTATCATCCGGGAGAATAGAAAAATTCACGGTTCTCTGTCCAACTCCATTCGGTCCTTCCTTTTCAAATTGAATTTTTTTGGATAGAACCAAGTTATTCAGATCGATTTTTTCGGCCACATGAGTCTCTGGATTTAAATTAATCAGATAGCTCTTATCAGGAGCAAGTGCAGAAAAATTAAGATCATAATTGAGAGAAAGAAATTCCTCTCCGGCATCTACCATCACAGTGTCTATGGATAATTTAATCTCGCCTGAAAATCCCCCCTTATCATCTGTTTTGCTGCAGGAAAACAAAAAAGGAATAATCGCAAATAGAAATAAGTACCTCATCTTTGAAAATTTAAGTGAAAAATGAATTTGTCAAAAGATAGAAAAAACAGGATTTTATCTCTACTAACAGCTTCTTATTAAATGTTAAATTCCCAACAACTAGAAAATTTTAAACAGTTTTACAACCCTTAAGAAATTCACTTTCCGGCCTTTTATTCAGTGATCAAGGTTTTAGAAAAGGATATTTGATAATTCATAAAAAACACTTCAATTCTTTCATAATCAGAAAAATACCCTGAACAGGGTATAAAAATGCAGGAGATAAATTGTATATTTTTTTTCAAACAAAGACAGGAATGGAAAAAGCGAAAAGTACTGAATGGAAAAACGCTGCAACAGAGCTTGCGGGAATGATTTATGGGGTTTCACTGGACGGAGTTGTAACCAGAAATGAATATGAAACCTTGAAAAATTGGTGTGCAGACAATGAGTCTTTATGCGAACATGAACCATTCAATGGTTTATACTCCAAGATTAAACCCATAGTGGACTCAGGTTCAGTGAATAAGGAGGAGTTGGAAGAGATTGAGGATATTCTTAATGAATTTTTGGAGAAAATCGGATCCAATCAAAGGGTTGAAGATTCCAACAAGCTATTTATCAAAGGATTACTAAAGGGAATTCTTTCCTCGGGAGACATCAACGATCAGGAAATTTACAAGTTAAAACAGTTTTTAGAAAACCAAGATGATGAAAACCTGAAGTCTAAATTCAATGGACTTAAAGAGCTTATCGACAAGATTTGGGAAGACGGCAAAGTAGATGATGCCGAATTTAGGATTTTGAAAGATTATATGAATTTGTTAATTCAAGTTGTTTAGATAACCCCCTTTTCAGGATGTTTTGGAGTCACAGTTCTCCCAAAAGCCATTAACTCTTCAATCTGATTATCCATTTCACCATTGGGCTGTATCCATGGTCCTATACCTGCTTCCTTTTTCTTGTAATCCAGATAGCCCACAACAATTGGAACATCAGCTCCCAGCGCGATATGGTAAAAACCGGTTTTCCACTTCTTTACAGCACTTCGGGTGCCTTCAGGAGTAACCATAATCACCAGTTCCTCTGATTCTTTGAGCATGGAAATCATAGCCTCGGTGTAAGTTTGTTTTCTTCCCCCGGGAATTCGCTTCCTATCAATGGCTATACCCCCCAAAGCTTTGATAAACCAACCCAATGGCCCTACCATAACTTCTTTTTTGATGGTAAATTTCACAGGAATGTCCATCAGGAAAAAAGCTGCTCTGGCATATAATAAATCCCAATTCGAAGTGTGGGGAATAGCAATTAAAACGGCCTTTTTTACTCCTTCCGGCCAATTAGTATTCAATGACCAACCGGTAATCCAGAAAACAATCCGGGATAGAAACTTCATCATGCGCTGAGGTTAGATTTATTGGGTTTACTCAATTCTAAGATAGATGGATTCTCTTCAATATATTTCATGGTTTGGGTATATCCCGCCTGAAATAGTTGGGAGGCTTTTTTGATATCAAAAACCCCGAAATTCCCCAAACCGGGAGCCTCTATGAAATAATCGCATTTAGACTTTCGGCTATAAACATTGTAATTCATCGCCATAATAACTGATCGCTCGATCAGCTTTTTCATATTGGTAATGTTACTTTCCTCAGGCAAGTGATTACAATTTACGCCGATGACAAAATCACAGATGCCGTCTAAAGGCTCAACTGGCAAATTATTCAGCACTCCTCCATCGACAAGGTACTTATTTTCGATTTCAATAGGTTCAAACATCCCTGGGATACAGCTAGAAGCCATTACCGGACGAATCAATTCTCCTTCTGAAAAATAGACCGCTTTTCCTCTTTTGATATCCGTTGCAGCCACCGTTAGAGGAATTTTCAACTGTCCAAAATCATTATGGGCCATGTAGATTTTGAAAAGGCTTTCGATACTGCTCATTTTGAGGATCCCAGTCCACGAAATGGCAGGTCTTAAAAATTTGAAATAGTTAGTCTCTACAATGATTTTTAAAACTTCTTCCGGCTGATAACCTTGACAATACATAGCGCCAACGATTGCACCTGCGGAAGTTCCACTGATTTGCGTAGGATAAATCCCGGCTTCATTCAGCCCCTTTAAAACTCCAAGGTGTGAAATACCCCGAACTCCTCCGCCTGAGAGAGCCACTCCTATTTTCAATTCAGATTTCATCAAGTTTGAATGTTTGGTCTACCCGAACACCTTTTTCGGTCATTTTAACGGTGCAACATTCATTCACAGGATCGTGTTCAAAAAACAGAATGTATTCTTCTCTAGCCGCTTCTTCCAGGAATTTGGACTTTTCATCCATGGTTAGCAGAGGTCTGGTATCATATCCCATTACATAAGGGATAGGAATATGCCCCACAGACGGAAGTAAATCTGCAACAAAAACCAATGTTTTTCCTTTATATTGGATTTTTGGAAGCATTTGCTTATCCGTATGCCCATCAACTGTGATGAAGTCAAATCCGGGGAATAGAGTTTTGGAACTCAAGTCCACCATTTTCAGATGCCCCAGCTCTTCCATTGGTTCAATATTTTCTTTTAAGAAAGATGCTTTTTCTCTTGGATTTGGCTCTGTTGCCCATTTCCAATGATCTGGATTAGACCAATAGCTCGCTCTGGGAAAAGCCATTTCATACTGTCCATGACTTCCATACTTAACTCCACCTCCACAGTGATCAAAATGCAAGTGAGTCAAAAAATTATCCGTTATCTGGTGAAAGCCTACTCCTAATTTTCGAAGAGATTTTTCCAAAGAATCATCTCCATGCAGGTAATAATGAGAGAAAAACTTTGCGTCTTGCTTATCTCCTATTCCATTATCAATCAACACTACGCGATCTCCATCTACAGCCAAAAGGCAGCGCATGGCCCAGGTGCATAGGTTATTTTCATCAGCTTGGTTGGTTCGTGACCAAAGAACTTTGGGTACTACCCCAAACATGGCCCCTCCGTCCAATTTAAAAAAACCGGTATTGACTACGTGTAATTCCATTTATTGATTCAAAAGAAATCCCGGACTTGGATGAGTCCGGGATTGAAATTTTATTCTACTACCACACCCATCGAGCAGAACTTGTCGATGCGTTGGTCAATTCGTTTTTCTGGCTTGATCTTATCCAATTCTTTCAAGGCAGAAGTGATGGTTTCTTTGATAGTTTTAGACATCCACTTCAGGTCTTTATGTGCACCACCCAGTGGTTCAGGAATGATATCATCAATCAATCCATTTCCTTTCATGTCTTTTGCTGTCAGCTTCAATGCTTCGGCTGCCTGTTCTTTGTAATCCCAGGATCTCCATAAAATAGATGAACAGGACTCAGGAGAAATCACAGAGTACCAAGTGTTTTCTAACATGTAAACTCTGTCCCCTATTGCAATTCCTAAGGCACCTCCAGAAGCACCTTCGCCAATAATGATACAAATCACCGGGACTTTCAGCATAAACATCTCTTTGAGATTCCTAGCAATGGCTTCGCCTTGGCCTCTTTCTTCAGCTTCCAAGCCTGGAAATGCACCCGGAGTATCAATCAGAGTTACTATCGGCTTACCGAATTTTTCAGCCATTTTCATCAGGCGAAGTGCCTTTCGGTAACCTTCAGGATTTGCCATCCCAAAGTTTCTCTCCTGACGCTGTTTGGTGTTGCGACCTTTTTGCTGACCAATAAACATGACAGTACGGCCATCAATGTCTCCAAGACCACCGACCATTGCTTTATCGTCTTTTACAGAACGGTCTCCATGCAATTCAATGAAATCGTTGGTGATTTCATAAATGTAATCCAATGCATAAGGTCTGTCTGCATGGCGGGAAAGCTGAACCCGCTGCCATCTAGTCAAATTCTGAAATGTTTCTTTTTTCAAAGCGAGGATTTTTTCTTCCAGGGACTCAATATCTGAACTTAAATCGATATTTCTACCTTTGGCCAAATCCTTCATTTCCTGAAGTTTTTGCTCTAAATCAGCTATTGGTTTTTCGAATTCTAATACCATTTTGGTGATTTTTGAATGTAACAAAGATAAGGAATATCCTTCAGAGGCAAACCCTTTCGTGGAAATAGACTAAATTCAAAAATATTGAAAATTATTCTCCTGAATTAGAAAGAGATAGAATCAAAGTTAAAAAAATTTTATGGTAAGGTATTGCGGAAAAAGTCGAAATACCTACCTTTGCATCACTTCAAACGAGAAGCACACAAAACGGAGTGGTAGTTCAGCTGGTTAGAATGCCTGCCTGTCACGCAGGAGGTCGCGGGTTCGAGTCCCGTCCATTCCGCTTAAAGCCTTAGATTTTTCTAAGGCTTTTTTG
>NZ_VLOG01000010.1 GCF_007655305.1 Algoriphagus algorifonticola | reverse complement strand
GACCCAGCCACGGCCTTTAGGTTTGCAAAGTAGAATTATTTGAGAAAATCAGAGCTAATATCTTTACGATTATTAAGTGACTCAGATATTGAATAAATTGAAAAAGAATGGGGTGAACTTTCGCCACGGCTAGGCTAGCGACCTCTTGCCAGTATCAGTCCCCATTCTTAGTTGAGTTGCCAGTAACCAGTTAGAATTTTAGGCTTTAGGCCTGTTAAAGGTTTTAGTTTCCGCAACTCTCATTTGTTAAACTTCAATGTCTAAATTATGAAATTCAAATCAATTATTGGAGTCGATGTAAGTAAATCTACACTTGATGCTTATCTGAAGATCAACCAATGCCACGCAGTCTTTGAAAATAATGAGAAAGGTTACCAGGAGCTGGTGGAATGGGTAATGGAAAACTCTGGGTTAATACTCGCAGAAGAACTGCTTTTCGGATTTGAATCCACTGGGATTTATTCTTCAGAACTTGCTTTGTTTCTTGAAAAGCACTCCCTACCATTTTATATCATCTCAGGACTTGAATTAAAGCGATCCTTGGGAATAAGAAGAGGTAAGTCAGACAAGGCAGACTCTAAAGACATAGCTGAATATCTTTATGAAAAGCAGGAGAAGATTATCCCCACTGTTCCTCCCAAAAAGGTCATCCAGGATCTCAAAAAGCTGTTTAATTACAGAGAGCGACTTGTAAAAGACAGAGCAGCTTACATCACCCGTATCAAAGAATATGAAGCTGTAGTTTCAGAAAACAAATTAAAAGTCTATCAAAAATCCAATACCGAAGTAATCGCTTGTTTAGATAAACAGATCGAAACCGTAGAGAAAGAAATAGACAAACTTTTACGCAAAGATGAACTGTTAATGAACCAATATAAGCTGATTAACTCTATCAAGGGCATAGGCCCACAGACAGCTGTTGCACTTATCGTCTTAACAGAAGGGTTTACCCTATTCGATAGCTGGAGAAAGTTTGCCAGTTATGCAGGAACAGCACCGTTTCCCAACCAGTCAGGTACATCCTATCGAGGGAGAACCAAAACCAGTCCGCTGGCGAATAAGAGAATTAAAACACTGCTGACATTATGTGCAGGCACAGCCATCCAATACAGCACTGAGATGAAGACCTATTACAAGAGAAGAACCGGTGAAGGGAAAAGCAAAATGAGCACACTTAATATTATCAGAAATAAACTTATTGCAAGGGCTTTTGCTGTTGTCAACCGAAATTCCAGCTATGTAGACATATTAAAATATGCCGCATGAAAAAAAACTGAAAATCTTCTTGCTTAAACCTTAGAATACTGGCAGGCGAAGCTTCCGGATTCTGATCCATTTAGCTGACAAAATGCCGTATTTGGTTGTTACTGGTAAGAAGGCGGATATACATAAAATCTAATATGATTTTAATAAGTCAAAAAACCCTTTTTTTAATTTTTAAAAAATCCTCCAATTCCTGATTTGATCTATAAAATGCACAGCGCTGCTAGGAGAAAGAATCAGGATAAATATGATTCCGAAAAGCGCTCCATAGAGATGGGCATCATGGTTTATTCCATCGCTGTCCTGTTTTCCTTTGGTGTAGGAATAAATCAGAAATAATGCCCCTAGAATAAATCCTGGAAGACAGATGATCCCGAAAAGACAAATATCTGCCAATGGAAGAATGATGATACTGGAAAAAACAGTTGCAGCTGTTCCTCCCGATGCTCCCAAAGCTCTGTAATAACTGTTGTTCTGATGTTTCAAGTATGTCGGGATATCTGCTATTATTATTCCCAGGATATAGAATAGAACAAATACAACTCCTCCGAGACTGCTCCCAAATTGGTAGGCCAAAAACTGTTCTACTACCCTTCCAAAAAAGTAGAAAGTAAACATATTAAAGAGGAGATGGATATAATCCTTATGGATAAAACCAGAAAGGATAAATCTATCCCATTGCTTTTGATGTTTGATTTTGTAAGGAGTAAACATCCATCTTTCGATGAAGCTGTGATTATTGAATCCATAAAAGCTGCTGATTACTGTGATAATAATCAGAATTACAGTGATCGAAAGTTCCATATTACTTTTCCCTGTGAATCAGGTCTTCAGAGATTTTTCTGAGGTTTTGATAAAAATCCTCATTCTTAAAATGAAGCGTGTCCAACTGTCGGAAGCCATCTGAGAAATAATGATTCATTTTATCCTCAGTCATTTTTCGGATTCCTAATTTCTCATACAGCTCTTTCACAGCTTGGACTTTTTCTTCCTTGTCAAATTCTCTTTGGGTTAGCCAAAAATCAAGCAATTCTTTATCATCTCCTTCGGCAAGTTCCAGCGCTTTGATAAGGAGGTATGTTTTTTTGTTTGAAATGATGTCGCCGCCTACTTGCTTGCCGAATTTTGCCTGATCTGCAAATACATCCAAAAGGTCGTCTTTAAGCTGAAAGCCTATACCAATATTTACCCCAAAATCGTAAATTTTTTGGCAGTCTTCTTCGGATGCCTCTGCTAGGATTGCTCCCAATTCTAAAGCGAAGCCTAGCAAAACAGCAGTTTTTAACCGAATCATATTGACATACTCATCCTCATGAACTTCTTCCCTGCTTTCAAAATTCATATCATGCTGCTGTCCTTCGCATACTTCTGCAGCGGTTTTATTGAAGAGGCGAATGACTTTGGGAAGAAGGGTAGGAGGCGTAGGAAGCAATAAATCATAGGCTCGAACCAACATGACATCCCCGGAAAGAATAGCTACATTCTCATTCCATTTTTCATGAACAGTAGCTTTTCCTCTTCTCAATGGTGCCTGATCCATGATATCATCATGCATCAGGGTAAAATTATGGAACACCTCGATTGCACTCGCTTGGCTCAGAATGGTTTCAGGATCTTTTTTATAAAGTCCATAGGCCAGCAAGCTTAAGAGAGGCCTTATTCTTTTTCCTCCCAAGCTGAGAATATAGGTGATCGGTTCGTAAAGTTCCTTGGGATCTTCTCCAAAGTTTTGTTCCCTGATAAAGGACTCTAATTTATCTAAAAGCGCGTGCGCGAGGCTTTCTTTCGTCATTGTTTGCAAATTCCAAATCGATGGTTCTTCGGTCAATATCGGTATTAACTACGCGGACCTTCACTTTGTCACCCAAAGTGATCATTTTTTTTGTTCTCGACCCAATAAGTCGCATGTTTTTCTGGTCGAAATCGTAGTAATCATCGTCCATATCCTGTACTCGGATCATTCCCTCGCACTTGGTTTCGGTGATTTCCACAAAGACTCCCCATTCAGTCACTCCGGAGACGATACCGTCGTAATCCTTCTCTTCTGCAAGAGCCATATATTCCACCTGCTTGTACTTGATAGAGGCTCTTTCTGCATCAGCAGCTCGCTTTTCCCGTTCGGAGGAATGTACGCACTTTTGCTCCCATGCTTCAGCATCAGGTGACTTACCTCCATCCAGATAATGTTCCAAAAGTCTATGCACCATCATATCAGGATATCGACGGATTGGGGAGGTAAAGTGAGTATAATGTGGAAAAGCCAAACCAAAATGACCTTTGGGTTCTGTGGTGTATTTGGCCTTGGCCATACTCCGGATAGCAAGTTGCTCTAATACATTTTGCTCCGGTTTGCCTTGGATTTCATCCATTAATTTATTGAGAGCGGAAGAAATTTTCTTTTCGTTATCCAAGTCCATTTGATGACCAAAACGCTTAGCAAAACCCGAAAATGTTTCAAGCTTCTCCATGTCTGGAGAATCGTGGGTTCTGTATACGAAGGTGTCTGCACCACTTCTCTTTTTGAAGATAAACTCAGCAACGTATTTGTTTGCCAAGAGCATGAACTCCTCAATCATTTTGTGGATGTCTTTTCGCTCTTTAATCATCAATCCGAGTGGAGTGCCTTTTTCATCCAATTTGAACTTGACCTCGACAGTTTCGAAATTGACAGCACCATGTTGAAACCTTCTTTTTCGTACCTGCTTTGCAAGATCATTCAACAGCGTTAACTCCTGAAAGAAATCTCCGGATTGATTATCTATGTTTTCTTGTGCCTCTTCATAGGCGAATCTTCGGTCTGAATGAATAATAGTTCTTCCAATCCAATGATTCACCACATTGGCATTGGAGTCCATTTCAAATACACAGGCGAAGGTTAATTTATCTTCATGAGGTCTTAGCGAACAAAGACCATTGCTTAGCCTTTCAGGAAGCATTGGGATGGTTCTATCTACCAAATAAACTGAGGTGGCCCTGTCATAGGCTTCTTTTTCCAAAGCTGTTTTAGGTTGTACATAATGGGTAACATCTGCGATATGGACTCCAACTTCCAGATTTCCATTTTCCAATTTTCTGTAAGAAATGGCATCATCAAAATCTTTGGCGTCAGCAGGATCAATGGTAAAAGTGGTAACATCTCTGAAATCCCTTCTGGCTTTAATCTCTTTGGAAGAGATTTTTTCAGGAATAGCATTTGCTTCTTGATCAGCCTCTTGAGGGTATTCAAATGGAAGCCCAAATTCCGCCATAATGGAGTGTATTTCTACTTCATGTACGCCTGCTTTACCAAGCACTCTAATGACTTTTCCGGTAGGATTTTTATCTCCTTCTCTCCATTCAGTCATTTTGACTATGACCTTTTCATTATGCTCAGCACCCATTAGATCACCTCTGTGAACAAAGATGTCTTTGTGCATTTTTTTGAAATCAGGTACCACAAATGCAAATCGTGGTGAAATCTCTACTCTTCCGACGAATTCATCTCTGTCTCTTTCGAGAATCTCCAACACCTTTCCTTCAGTCCTTCCGGTTTTTCCTTTTAGAGGATAAACCATCACTCTGACTCTGTCACCATCCAAGGCTTGCTTGAGGTCGGCTTCTTTGATAAGAATGTCTCCATCTACTTTTTCCGGATTATCAGGAATTACAAATGCAAATCGTGGATTTACAAAATCTACAGTTCCTTCTATAAAATCCGGGTCTTGAGTAGATGAAAAATAGTTTCTCGGACTTTTAGAGACTGACCCGTTTTCCACTAGTTTATGAAGAACTGGCTCCACTCCACCTTTAGTAAGAGAGTCTCTTATATCAAGTTTTTTGATAATCTGTTTGGCATTGAATTCCTGCCCATAATTCGCATCTAAAAATTGGAGAATTCTACGTGCCAATGATGCGGCATCCGTTTTCTTTCCTCCGTTTTGCTTGTTAGAACTTTTTCTATTTGATTTTCTTCCCATGTTTTGGGTGTTTGTTTTGGTTAAGGTAAAAAGAAATACACCCTATTTTTTATGTTCTTTTTTCAAGTCGTCCAATTGGACAACCTCAAGGTTCATTTCGTCAATCTGTGGATTCATAGCAAGGTAAACTCTTGCCGTGACCTCTACATCTCTTAGACAATATTTTTTGATTTTTTCCAGGTTTTTCTCCAAATGAAAAGTGGCATTGACTTCACTTCCATCCAAATCTTCCTTGGAAGAAGGTATTCCAAAAACAGAAGCCAGTAACTCAAGTCGGGTGTAATACTTGTAATCGCCAAACTTCCACAGCTCCATGGTGTCGAGGTGACGTATTTCCCATGGTCTTTTGCCTGCAATCTGTAAAGGCTCAGGAAGCGGAACTCCTTGAATCAGCATGCGCCTCGATAGATAAGGAAAATCAAACTCTTTACCATTGTGCGCGCACAGAATCCATTTTTTCTTCTCTAATAAGCTGGAAAAGTCAACAAGAAGTTCCCTTTCATCGGGATCTGAAAAAACTTTGGAACGAAAAATCAGTTTTTTGTCCTTCTTTTTCCACTGAAAATAACCCACTCCAATACAGACTACCTGTCCAAATTCCGCATGAATTCCTGCCCGGTCAAAATACAATGAACCCGGTTCTATTTTGCCGTGATCAGTATTCTTGATGAGTTTTTCCTTTTTGACCCACTCCTCTTGCAATCGCTCCCCAAGGTCTTCAAATTTCTCGGTCAGGGAGGCGGTTTCAATATCTAAAAACAATATGTCGCCTAATTGCTCAAAAAAATCAGCCATACTTTCTTCTAACTATGTAAAACCCCTTCCAAACCTAATTCGGGGATCATGCGCTGCAGCGAGGGGTCAAAACTGCCTGGAGTAAATATAAACTTTTTGTCAAATATCTGGTCAAGAATATAATAGCTTACCCAAAACTCATTATTTAAGGAAAAAACTTGAGGGTCAATAGGTTCAACTTTTGCAACGCATTGTGGTCCCAGTTCTTTGATCATGTGTCTCAGTGTTGAAGTCTTTTTTTGTTCTCCTTCAATTTCCCCATAACCTTTGGAAGTGATCATGACAGTGTTGAGTTTGATCAAGTTGAGATTGATAATATAAACTCCCCATTCAGTTCCACTTGCTGTTTCCTCTTTAGCAATAGCTAGTTTGACTCCAGTCACCGGAGAAAAGTCAATATCTTTTTTCATCTGTATAAATTTTCAATGGCTTGAGGAAATGAAATAACTGCTCTTCTTCGAAAGAGGTATTCCTTTTCCATTAATTCATTTTTTCGAACAACTCCATCTCAAAAAGCTGACTGAGATGCCTTTTAACTTTTCCCTTTACTTCTTCCATAGGAATCGGTTTTCCTAATTCCTTGTGAAGAGATGTAACTGCCTTATCGTCAATCCCGCAAGGGATGATGTGTCCAAAATAACTGAGGTCAGCGTTAATGTTAAAGGCAAATCCGTGCATAGTTACCCATCTGCTAGATTTTACTCCCATAGCACAGATTTTTCTTGGATTTTTTTGTTCGATATGGTCTAACCAAACTCCTGTTAGTCCATTTATTCTTCCTGCTTCGATTCCATATTCAGCCAAAGTTAGAATTATAGCTTCTTCCAAAAAGCGAAGGTATTTATGGATATCGGTAAAGAAGTTATCTAAGTCCAATAGGGGATACCCAACCAACTGTCCTGGTCCATGATAAGTAATATCTCCGCCTCGGTTGATTTTATAGTAGGTGGCATGTTGACTTTTCAACCCCGCTTCATCCAATAATAGGTTTTCTTCTTTGCCGCTTTTTCCGAGAGTGTAGACATGCGGATGTTCTACAAAAAGTAGGTAGTTGTCGGTTGCTTCCTGTTCTGCAATTGGGAGGTTTCTATTCCGGATTTTTCGGGCAACGGTTTGAGCAAAAAGCTCTTCTTGGTAATCCCAGGCCTGCTGATAATCCATCAGTCCTAAATCGCGGAACTCAACCTTTTTATTAATTACTTCGTTCATTCAAGTCTCCAAATGGATTTTTATTCAACCGTCAATGAGTTGAATTCGTTCTTCGATTTTTCAAAATTAAGCAATTAAATAAAATGGCTGAGCATAATGAGAAAGGCAAAATGGCTGAGGAGCTTGCTTCCGAATGGTTAATAGGGAAGGGCTATGAGTTAGTGGACAAAAATTACCGCTTTAAACATGCCGAAATCGACCTAATCATGAAATTCAGGGGGATTTTGATTTTTGTGGAGGTGAAGTTTCGTTCTGGAACTGGTTTTGGCTTTGCAGAAGAGTTTGTGGATTTTACCAAAAAGAAGTTGCTGGTCAAAGCAGCAGATGCTTATGTCCATGAAAAAGACTGGCATAAGGATATTCGCTTTGATATAGTGGCTGTTTACAAGGATAAAAGTGGAAACATCAATTTCCGTCAATTTGAGGATGCCTTCTATTAATTATTGACAGCTCTGGGGTTTCTGTATACGAGATTTCCATCCTTGTCCCACTCTGCCCGAATGTAGGGTTTGAAATTGTCAGCAAAAGGAGTTTCTGGATATTGAATCTCCCTTTTTCGGATGGTTTTACTATTGTTGGTGTCCCAGTATTCAGTCCATAAGCCAACTTTCTCACCATATTGGAATTCTCCTGTGACGGCGATTTGTCGGTCTTCATAAAAATAGAAGTAATTCCCCTCTTCTAGTCCATATTGGATTGGAGTGATTTCCTCTACAGTTTGGGTGCTTCTGTTATAATAAGTGATTTTGGATTCTCTCGGCCAGCCTTCTGTAAAGTGGTCTTTGTCCTGAAGGACATTTTTACTGTCAAAAAGCATCCAGGTTTTATGCTTGGTGCCATAATAATACATCCCGCTTTCAACCACTACATCATTGACTCTTCTTTCGTAAGGTCCATGTAATAAGTAACCCTTGCCTTTGGCGAAACCTTCTTTTTTTATACCGCGATCTTTAGGGTCAAACCAGTACACATCACGGATATAAGGATCTAATTTTCTTTCCAAATCCGTGTAATTGAAGAACTCATAAATCTGCTGTCCCCGAATATTATTTCGGATGAAGCCTTTTTGAGTTTTTATTCCAAACCAGATGTTTTTACGGGCCTTCTTCTTTTTTTCTTTTTTCTCTTCTTTTTCTTTAGAATCATCAAAAAGCAAAAGAGGCATGGTGGTCGGTAAAAGGGAAGAGTCTAATACTCCTGTAGAATCAGGATCAGTTTTTTTCTCCTTGCTTTGGGCAAAAAGAGCTGACTGAAAAAACAGGGTTAAAAGAAGAATGGAATAAATTCTATTCATGTAATAAAAAACGGAAATCCGGTCTGAGTATTTTATTCAAAAATAACATTTCAAACGATTATTATTAGTTTTTTGCAAGCAATCTGAATGACGCTGGATATTCCTGTCATCAATATGGTACTTTCATAAAAGCAATTCATCATCAAATCAGCTTCTTTGTTTAGAATTAATAATCTTCTGCCTATTTTTGAGGAATTTGTAAAAAACCTACTGTAAAAATGAATTCTATTCTATCAGATCGCATCTTGAATATGGAGGAATCAGCAACCCTTGCTATGGCAAAAAAAGCAAGAGAGCTGAAATCCCAGGGAATTGACATTATTGGATTGAGTCTCGGCGAACCGGATTTCAAGACTCCCAAACACATTCAGGAAGCAGCTAAATCAGCTATTGACGAAGGAAAGTACTTTTCTTATCCTCCTGTAGCTGGGTATCAGGATCTGAGAGAGGCTCTGGCTAAAAAGTTGAGAGATGAAAATAATATCTCAGAAGCCAAAGCTGAGAATATTGTAGTTTCTACAGGAGCGAAGCATTCCATTGCCAATACCTTCATGTGTTTGTTGAATGAAGGAGATGAGGTGGTTATTTTTTCTCCTTATTGGGTGAGTTATGCTGAAATCATCAAGCTAGCAGGAGGAGTTCCTGTTTTGATTGAGGGTACTTTAGAAAATAATTTCAAAGCTACAGCAGCTCAATTGGAAGATGCATTGACAGATAAAACCAAAGCAGTTATCTATTCTTCCCCATGTAACCCTACGGGTTCGGTGTTTAGCCAAACGGAATTGGAAGCTATCGCAGCAGTAATCAAAAACAAACCAAACTTGATGGTGATTGCAGATGAAATCTATGAATTGATCAATTTTACTGGAAAAAATTTCAGCATTGCATCTCTTCCTGGCATGTTTGAAAGAACCATTACAGTCAATGGATTCTCTAAGGGCTATGCCATGACGGGATGGAGAGTAGGGTATATCTGTGCACCTGTGGAGATAGCAAAAGCTGTGGAAAAAATCCAAGGTCAATTTACCTCAGGTGGAACAGGAATCGCTCAAAGAGCAGCCTTGGCCGCCATTGCCGGTGATCAGACTCCTTCTAAGGATATGGCGGAAGCATATTTCAACAGAAGACAAATTGTATTGGACCTACTCAAAGAAATTCCGGGTATCAAAACTCATATTCCAGAGGGCGCATTTTATTTCTTTCCGGATGTGACAGCATACTTTGGGAAGTCGGCTCATGGGCATTCCATCAAAGATGCTGATGATTTATGTCTTTATTTATTGGATGTTGCTCACGTTTCTTTAGTGACAGGAGGTGCATTTGGAGCTCCAAATTGCGTTCGCTTGAGTTATGCTGCTTCAGAAGATGAGCTCAAAGAGGCAATGAAAAGAATTAAAAAAGCTTTGGCAGAGTTAGCCTAATAATACAGCCCCGGCGAAAGTCGGGGTTATTTTTTTGCCCACAAGAATGGTTTACTTTTGTTCAAAAATCGATTCATGGCAGAAGTCTTAGTAATAACGCCGGTTAAAAATTCCATAGAAACCACATTGGACACAGCTAGAGCTATTTCCAATTCTGATGTTGATGTGCATCATATCATTTTTAATGATTTTAGCACAGAAGAGACAAAAGTGGAATTAGAAAATAATAAAGCTGAAATCGGTTATGAATTGATTCACTTAGAAGAAATCACAGATCACCCTTCTCCAAATTATAAACTGGTACTTCAGACTTCTCAGAAAAAAGCTTTGGAATTGGGCTTACCACTTTTGGTGGTCGAATCGGATGTTGTGGTGATGGCGGATACGATAAGCAAACTTTTAGCGCATCAAAAATCCCATTCAGGCTCTGGCTTGACTGGGGCTGTTACTGTTGATAAAGCAGGAGTAGTCAATTTTCCATACTTGAAATTCAAAGGAAGAAAAGAGACTGAGATCAATACCAAAAGGAGTTTAAGTTTTTGCTGTACACTATTTTCTTTTCAATTTCTGAAAGCTTATGATTTTACTGGACTGGATGATGCCAAGGATTGGTACGATACATTCATTTCTACCAAGGCTTTGGATTGTGGGTTTGAAAATTATGTACTCATGGATGCGCCTGTTTGGCACAGACCACATGGAAGTAGACCGTGGAAGCAGCTGAAATATAAGAACCCTTTGAAATACTACTTTTTAAAATTCTGGAAAGGTTTGGATAAAATTTAATTTGAGCTGGCTACTAAATGAGCCATTTTGGTATTGCTGGAATGTAGAGCCAAAGTATCTCTTCCAAATTTTTTCAACAGGTAATTGTTGTTTTTCAGGAGCTGAAGACAGGCTTTTAGCTCATCTTCAGGTAGATTGACATTTTCGAAAATGATAGCTTCGGGTTGAGTTTTTTCAATTTCAAAAATTTTAATCACCTCTAAATCATAACCTTCTGCGTCAATTTGGAGAAGATTGATTTTTGTGATTTTAAATTTTTCCAATAAAGTAGCTGGACTTATCACATCGACTTCTTCGGAAGTGATTTGCTTCTTAGGGTCTTCTGGAATCTCTATTCCAAACCGATCGCAGTTTTTCTGTACTACCCCTGATGCAAAGTTTTCCTTTAGCTTTTCCAAAGAAAATGAGGCAAGTCCCGTGGCCCATCTCATGGTGCTAAATCCAATTTTATAAAGTTTCTGCTTACCATCCTTTTCTCCAATTGCAGCGCAGAGCGTATGCAGGCCTTTGTTTTTGACATAAATTTTGGAGAGATAATTCCTGTAAACATCTGGTTGCGGCTCTAATAAAACCCCCTTCCATCTATCTCTTTTAATAAATTTATGGATCGGGTCATTCGTTATTCCGTCATTGGCTCCGATTTGAATCACATGAAAGTCACCTTGCTTACTCAAAGAGTATTCCGATAAAAATTCAGCAATGCTCCCTTTTTTTGGTTGATAGAGATGCTTATAAAAATTTATGAAAAGTAGATTTTCTGAAGCACTCAGATTGAATCTGAAATCCTTCCAATATTGCTTTGCTTTGTTCTTTAAAGAGTTTTTCATTTAAGTAATTGAAGGTTTTTGATAAAGAAATTAAAGAGTCAAGAAAAAAAATTATCTACCCATTTTAACAGCGTATTGTAAGGTTTACTCCAGGTTCTTTGAAATCTAAGAGGCCCGTTTAATTCTTTCTCGAAGAAATCGCTGTGTTTAGAATTTAAATAAGCGATGCGCTTTTTTTTCATTTCGTTGGTGCCGGTTCTTTTTCGCTTGCTATTTGGACTAAGCCTGTAAAAAAATCCTACAAAAGGTAATTGAACCACTATCCCTCCGTTTTTGAGCATTTTGATCCAAAATTCCCAGTCTTCCCTTCCCATTTTCATATCTTCAGAAAAGCCACCGCAATCCTCCCAATCTGATTTTCTGAATAGACCGGAAACGTAGATCATGTTATCCCTTGCTAATGCTTTTCTGCTGAATTTTTTGAGATTCCAGGGCTTAGTCCCATGCTCATTGAATTTCACAGCCTGGGCATAAACCACCCTTACCTCTGGATCTTTTTGAAACTGCTCGACGGATTTTTCTATATAATCTTCAGCAATAAGATCATCTCCATCCAGCGGTAAAATCAACTCTCCTTTTGCTTTTTGAATACCATTATTTCTAGCAGCAGCTACTCCCGAATTTTCTTGGTCAATCACATCGATTTGCTGATGTGTCGAAGCTGCTTTGAGGGCAACTTGCAGACTATGGTCAGTACTTCCGTCATTCACTATGATTATTTCAATCTTAGGATAGGTTGATTTCAGAACTGACTCAATGGTTTCTTTCAAAAAAGAGGCTTGGTTGTAGCAGGGGATTACTACTGAGACTAGAGGCATATCGGAATCCATAATCCTGCAAACTAACTCAAAGAAAGTCTATTTCAAACTCCACAAATTGAACCCAAAAATTTTGAAATTTATTGACTAGTGCTAATTATGAATTAGATTATGTAAAAAATACAAATTTAAATTTGGATATTTAAATAGAGTTCTTAACTTTATTCCGGTGATTAAACAACTTTTGTCAACTATTCTTTTTAAATCCTGAGGTTTTATCGCCTCAATTTTCGAACTCTAACAGTTTTCTAAAGAAATCCGGGTCCTTGCGATCCGGATTTTTTTTTGGATATTTTGAAATTATCAAGATGAATAAAAATGGCTTTTCGGCGAACCCTCTTTTTCCTTATTTTTTTCAGTGTACTGGTTTTTGAACCTGTAAAAGGGCAAAAATTTAAATTGGACTCCAATTATGTTGAAGAGACTCCTGAGCTTTTCAGTCTTCGATTTTATTTCTCAAAAAAATATACTGACCTGATCCAAAAGACTGCGGATGGAAATACTTATCGATTTCAGCCTAATTCAGGAAATAATTTGGGTATAGGCTTTACATATCAAAAGCTTACTTTAAATCTAGCTATGCCAGTAGGCTTTCTCAATCCAGACAGGCAAAAAGATTGGCCATTGTACCTGGATTTACAGGCACATCTTTATCCAAAAAACATGATCATAGATGTGTTTGGACAGTTTTACAATGGATATAGCATCCCGTCAGATTTTCTTTCTAATTCTGATTCACCATATCTCCGCGAAGATATTAAGTTGCGAAAATTGGGTTTAAATTTTAATTACTTATTTAATGGGGAACAGCTCTCTTTGATGGCTGCATTTAACCAGTCATTTATTCAAAAGAGATCAGCCTTCTCACCTTTTGTAGGATTTGAGGTTTATGGTGGATCTATCAAAGGGGATTCATTGCTTTTGCCGACTTTCGAAAACCAAAGAGAAAGTAATTTTTCCAATAACCGATCTTTTCAGGTTGGTCCTAATGCGGGATTGGCAGGTACGGTAGTTTTCGGAGGAGGTTTTTTTCTTACAGGGGTATTTTCAGGTAATCTAAGCTTAGCTTATGCACAATGGAATGGATCCTCTGATTTAGATCAATGGGGCATAGTACCCACCTATCTTTTAAGAGGCTTTTTTGGGTACAATTCCAGAAAGTTTTCTATTAATGCGAATTATGTCCTGAAAAACAATCAGATGGTTCGCCTGGATAATTTTGATTTAAGCAAAGAGACCGGGAATTATAGGATTAATTTTATTTACAAGTTTCAGCCAGGAGAAGGTTTCAAACGTGGCTTTTCCAAAATCAATCCCTTGCGTTTAATAAAGAAAGATTGATCGAATTCTTGGGCTAAGGTTCCTTTTATTTTAGCTTTGAAGGTATTCCTAAAATTCTAAATGTATGAGTAAGCAGTTTGGCATAGCCGAATCCCTAGCAAGACTGGGTATTAAATCAGAAAATCTGGGCTCCTCTACCGGTGAAAACTGGGTGGATTCCGGAAAAGAATATATCTCCTCTATTTCTCCTGCTGATGGTACTTTGATCGGAAAAGTACAGGTGACAGATGAGGAAACTTACGAGAAAGTAATAACAACTGCTCAGGTTGCCTTTGAAAAGTGGCGTCTTATTCCGGCTCCTCAAAGGGGGGAAATCGTTCGGGAAATTGGAAATGCGCTGAGGGAAGTAAAAGCTGATCTTGGGAAATTGGTTTCCTACGAAATGGGAAAATCCTATCAAGAAGGCTTAGGAGAAGTGCAGGAGATGATTGACATCTGTGACTTTGCTGTGGGTCTATCCCGACAATTGTATGGCTTAACGATGCACTCCGAAAGACCTGGTCACAGAATGTATGAACAATGGCATCCTTTGGGGATTGTGGGAATTATCTCTGCATTTAATTTCCCTGTAGCTGTTTGGTCTTGGAATACGGCTTTGGCTTGGGTTTGTGGGGATGTGACCGTATGGAAGCCTTCAGAAAAAGCGCCACTTTCCGGAATTGCCTGTCAGTTGATAGTTGGAAAAATATTCAGAAAACATGGAATGCCTGAGGGGATTTCTTCTTTGATTGTAGGAGATTATAAAGTGGGGGAATTGCTCTCCCATGACTCCAGAATCCCTTTAGTTTCTGCCACTGGGTCTACCAGAATGGGGAAATTGGTAGGTAAAGCTGTTGGGGAGCGATTGGGTAGATCTTTGCTTGAGCTTGGCGGAAACAATGCTATAATCATCACAGAAGACGCGGATATGGATATGGCGATCAGGGGAGCACTATTTGGAGCTGTAGGCACAGCGGGACAAAGATGTACTAGTACTCGTAGATTAATTATTCATGAATCTGTTTTTGATGCGATTAAAGAGCGTCTGGCATCGGCATATAGCAAATTGGTGATAGGGAACCCTCTGGACGAAAAAAATCATGTAGGGCCTCTGATAGATCAGGATGCTGTTAAAATGTATGAGCATGCTCTCCAAAAAGTAAAAGAGGAGGGAGGTAAAGCAGTTGTTGAAGGAGGAGTTTTAAAAGGTGAGGGCTATGAGTCTGGATGCTATGTCAAGCCGGCCATTTATGAAGCGGAAAACCACTTTGAAATTGTGCAGCATGAAACATTTGCGCCAATATTATATCTGATCAAGTATAAGACTTTAGCTGAGGCTATAGCCATTCAAAATGGAGTTCCTCAGGGACTTTCTTCTGCAATAATGACTACGAATATGAGAGAGGCTGAAGCATTTTTGTCAGCGGCAGGTTCTGATTGCGGAATTGCAAATGTCAATATCGGAACCTCAGGTGCTGAAATTGGAGGTGCTTTTGGAGGAGAAAAAGAAACCGGTGGAGGACGTGAGTCTGGCTCAGATGCTTGGAAGGCATATATGAGAAGACAAACTAATACGATCAATTATTCCACTGCATTGCCTTTGGCGCAGGGGATTAAGTTTGATATATAATTGAAATAGAAAAGGCTGTCGAAAGTCGATGCGCCCCCAATAAGTGTATGACTTTTTGGGGGCATTTTTATTTCCAATGAAAAAAACAAGATTGACTTTGATTAAAATTTTGAATTAATAATAAAGTCATAAATAGCGTTAAAGGCCTTTTTATTTTTTTTTCAAAAAAAAAAGCCCCAGATTTTTCTGAGGCTAATGTGGGAGCTGATCCCGATGAAATATCGGGAGAACCCCCGACCCTCCCGATGTAATCGGGATGCTCAGAACCAACTGAGCTAGGGTTTTTCAGAAATAAGTTCGGTGATTTTCTTTTTACTTTTCCACGATTTGACTTGTCTTTCCCTTGCAAAAGCATCTGATTTGCTTTCAAATTCTTCCTGATAGACTAATCGCCAATCTTTATTTTTACCAGTAAACCCTTTATGATTTGATAAGTGTTTCCGGACTCTTTCCTCTAAACAATCACATGTGTGGCCCAGATAATATTTATCAGCCTCCTTTGAGAACAATATGTAGAAATAGCAAGGCATATAACGAAAAAGCCCCAGATTTTTCTGAGGCTAATGTGGGAGCTGAGGGATTCGAACCCCCGACCCTCTGCTTGTAAGGCAGATGCTCTGAACCAACTGAGCTAAGCTCCCATCTTTATTTACCCAATCCATTCGAAAGGGAATGCAAAGGTAATTTGAAATTTATTTGATGCAAACAATGGGTTTTATTTTTTTAAATCAAATTGATAATTGATTGATTATGAGTTCAAAATTTTCCTTTTTAGCCTAATCTAAATTTATCATAA
This sequence comes from Algoriphagus algorifonticola, assembly GCF_007655305.1. Classification (GTDB taxonomy): domain Bacteria; phylum Bacteroidota; class Bacteroidia; order Cytophagales; family Cyclobacteriaceae; genus Algoriphagus; species Algoriphagus algorifonticola. The sequence goes on along the minus strand of NZ_VLOG01000010.1, from coordinate 14,589 downwards.
ACCCAGCTCTAAACCAGCGTCCAGGCATCTGAACAGTTCCTGCTTCTATATAGTCAGTATTAGTCATATTGGAGGCTTCAGCAAAAAAGCCCATTTTGCCGATTCTATTGTAATCTAATCTCATGTCTAAAAGGAAATAAGGGTCTTGGCTAATTCTTTCTACATATCTCATCTTAGTATTCAATTCAATCTTAGAGCCTAGTCCTACCAAAAAGCCCCCAATCATCTGATTTCTCAAAGCGGTAAATGCATATCTTGTTTCCACTCCCGGCTGATTTACTAAACTGGCATCTATATAATTATAGGATAGCATCAATTCTTTTATTTGAAGCATAGAACTTCTTCTTTGCCATTTATAAGTAAAAGCTGCTTCTATTCCATTAAACCTGACCTCGTTGAAGTTTTGTGGTTGCCAAGGGGTGTTTGCATCAGGGCGTACCCACTCAATCAGGTTGTCGGTGTTTCTACTGAAATAGACCAATTCAGCAAATAATCCAGTCTTTGTCCACTTTGCACCAATTTCAAAGTTTTGAGCTTGCTCAGGTTGTAAGTCTGGATTTCCAATATTAGTTGGCCCTACATAATACAAATCCGTGTAGGTGGGGATTCTAAAGCTTTTTCCATAGCCTGAATACAGTCGTATTTCCTCGCTTGCTTGGAAGCCTAGCTCTAACCCGGGAAAATGTTTCCAGCCATAATCGTTATAAAAGTTGCTATATACTCCGGCTCTAAGATCTGTTTTTGAGCCCAATTGGATCAAATGCTCCAAAAATAAGCCAGCTAAAACCCGTTCATGGTTTCCTAGATTATTGCTTTCAATATTTTCTTGTCTCACCTCTGCTCCGAATCCGGTTGTGCCTATTTTACTTTCATAACTTCCATTTAACTCAAAAGCATAAATGTCTGATGTATGAAAATTTTGATAAAATGAAGGTTCCTTCCTTCTCAACCTATACTCATCTTTGTTTCTCCTCCAATAGGCACGGCTATTTAACTTAAATCTATTTTGAGTATAGGTGTGGCTCAGTGCTCCCAAAGTAGTTTGCAGGCTTTCCCACTGATCAGGAAATGCACTCGTATAAAAGCCGTTTGCTCCGAAACTTCTGTCTGTATATGCGATCATGCCTCGGAGAGCATGATTGTCATTTAAATCCAGACCTCCTTCGTAAAAAATATTGCTTACCTGATAATCTGAATTGTACCAATGTCCATTGGAGTCATCATATGAAATAGAAAGATTTTGCTTGTAATTTCCACTTGGTAAAGAACCAGCAAAATTCAGCCCTTTCATTCCAAAATCACCGGCATATCCCTGAACCCTTAGGCTTCTTTGATCGGAAAGCTCTGTGATAATATTGATCGCACCTGCATAGGCGTTTTGCCCGAAAATCCTTGAAGCAGGACCTTTTAATACTTCTACTCTGTCAATATTGATTAAGGGAACAGGAATATTCATCATATGATGTCCTGTTTGCGGGTCTGTGAGTTTAATTCCATTCAATAGCATCAAAGTCTGGTTGAATGAACCACCTCTAATGCCAATATCTGCCTGTACGCCTGTGACTCCTCTCTGTCTCACATCCACTCCAGGTACAAATGCTAATACTTCTTGTAAGCTTCTCGCAGGAGTTGTCTCTATTTGGGGTTTGGTAATTACAGATATATTTCTGCTTTGTTTAGAAAAAGGAATTTGAATCCTATTCTCTTGAATGATAACTTCATTTAAGTTTTGGGTGGTACTGTCTGTTTGAGCATTTGCATGATTCAGGTTGAAACTGATCAAGGTTGCCAAAATCAAAATTCTCATTGGTGATTATTTTAGGATGCGTAAAATTGACTTCAAAAAATCCTAATTCCAATTTTTAGGCATTTGTAAAAAATCGTTAATCCCTATCCCGCTAAAAAGAAATCCGCTTGAGGAAATGCAGATAGTGCTTATTTTTAAGTCAAACAAAAAATCGAATATGATCAGAAAATTATTTTCAGGTCTGTTATTATCAGGCTTGTTGCTTGGAAATTTTACCTATGCGCAGCAAGGTTTGGATAATAATCAGGCGGATTTTGGAGAATTTATGGACCGGAAAGGTACTTATACCAGAACGGCTTCCGGTAAACCCAGTGAAAACTATTGGCAGAATAAGGCCGACTATCAAATCGAGGCAACTCTCGATGAGAACGCTCATGTATTGACTGGGAAAATTACCATTAATTATACCAACAATAGCCCGGAAAACTTGGACTTTGTTTGGTTGCAATTGGAGCAAAATCGCTTTACACCAGATTCCAGAGGGACATTGACTACTCCTGTTCAGGGAAACCGCTACAACGGAGATACTGATGGAGGCTTTGATATTTCTGCTGTACAAGGAAAAGTAGGAACAAAAGGATCTATCTCCTCAAAGCATATCATTACAGATACCAGAATGCAGGTTTGGTTCAATGAACCGATTCCTGCAAAAGGAGGGAAGGCGAGTATTTCCATGAATTTTTCATTCAAAGTTCCTCAGAAAGGAATGGATAGAATGGGAAGATTGAAAGTCAATGACGGTTGGATCTATGCTTTTGCGCAATGGTATCCAAAAATGGCTGTCTTTGATGATGTAGAAGGATGGAATGTGGAGCCTTATTTAGGTGCAGGAGAGTTTTATCTAGAATATGGAGACTTTGATTATAAAATCACGGTGCCATATGATCATGTAGTAGTGGGGTCAGGTAAATTGATGAATCCTAAGGAGGTTTTGTCCAAAGAACTTCAAAATCGCTATGCTAAAGCTATGCAAAGTGATACTACGATTTACCTAATTGCTCCCGACGAAATCAAAAATACCACCTTGACCCGGCCTAAGCAGGATGGTATGATCACTTGGCATTTCCAGATTAAAAATTCCAGAGATGTGGCCTTTGCCACCTCTAAAACATTTATATGGGATGCAGCCAAAATCAATTTACCTAGCGGAAAAACGATTTTAGCTCAATCTGTTTATCCCAAAGAATCTGACGGGCAAGAAGCTTGGTCCAGATCTACTGAATATTCCAAGGCTTCAATAGAACATTATTCGAAGATGTGGTTTGAATTCCCTTATGAGACAGCAACTAACGTGGCTGCTGATATCGGCGGTATGGAGTACCCTGGATTGAATTTCTGTCGATATACTTCAAAGGGCGAAGGTTTATGGGGAGTGACTGATCATGAATTTGGACATAATTGGTTCCCAATGATTGTAGGGAATAATGAGCGTAGATACGCTTGGATGGATGAAGGCTTCAATACCTTTATCAACCATTATAGCACTTTAGCCTTCAACGAAGGAGAGTACTCTTCAAACCTGAATCAAACTAGGAGATACAATAATTATTTTCAAAATGAGAACAGGGAAGGGATAGATACTTATCCAGATGTGGCAAATACAGGGAACTTAGGAATGGTTGCCTACATGAAGCCAGGAATTGGTTTGATTGTGCTGAGAGAATATATTTTGGGGCCTGAGCGATTTGATAATGCATTCCGCTCCTACATTAACACTTGGGCTTATAAGCATCCATTGCCTTCAGACTTTTTTAACCATATGGAAAATGTAGCTGGTGAAAATTTATCCTGGTATTGGAAGGGATGGTTCTATGGAAATGGAAATATAGATTTAGGGATCAATGCAGTGATTCCATATGGAGGTAATTATCTAGCAATCCTAAGTAATAAAGGAGAAATTCCAATGCCTGTACTATTGGAAATTGAGTTTGAAGATGGAAGCAAGGAAAGACAAATGCTTCCAGTAGAAATTTGGCAAAGAGGTGATTCTTGGAACCATTTGATTCGAACAGATAAAAAAGTAACCAAAGTGACAATTGATCCAGACAAGATTCTTCCTGATATCAATTTGGGAAATGATAGTTGGCCTCAATTGATTTACGAGGATTAAAAAAATGAGCCCCGAGTGATCGGGGCTCTCTTTTTAATAATCATCATTAATTTCCAACCAATATCCATCAGGATCTTGGATATAAATTTGTCTGACTCCATCAGGTCGGGTTGTAATTTTCCCTTTCTCTCCCGGCCAATCTTCAAATGGATAATTTTCACTTTTCAATCGACTGATGAAAGCATCCATATCATCCATGCTAAAGCAGAGATGATTCGTTTTAGAAATTTCTGTGGGTGTATTGCCGACTTCAATTAAGTGCAAAGCTGCGCCACCTCCTATATCATACCATGCATGAAGCCCATCTTTGAAGGGTTCTTCTATTTCCTCTAAGTTCAAGATAGTTTCGTAAAAATTCATGCTTTTTTCAAGATCGGAAACATGAACAGCTATATGATTAACTTTTATTTGAGCGAATGCGGAACTGGCCATAGTTAGTAATAGAACTGAAAGTAAGGTTTTCATAGGTGGGTAAATTAGGTTTATTGCTAGGAAGGTAAGTTTTTCTTGCCTAATGAAAAAAAAGAGCAGCTCTGCAGCTGCCCTTTTGATTGATTAGGAAAGGATTGGTTTTATTCTTCATTGACTGATCTTAGATTGTTAGCCAAAGCAATTCGCTCGGCTTCATCGAAGAGTTTGATTGCTTGAAGGTATACTTCATTGATATCATTTACGACCATATAGAAAGCATCATCATCATAAATTTGTCTTCCCAAATGAGCTTTTACCAAGGTTTTTAAATAGCTTTTTGACTTTGTGAAATCTGCCGCATCATACTTTACCTTGTTTTTCTCTCCAACTTTAATCAATTCCTGAAGCATAGCATCTGAAACTTCAAAGCTTTTGTAATATTCCTCCAAACTCATTCCTGTAAACTTGTCCTTGTTTTTGTTGGAGTAGTCTAGGATAAATTCTCTGGAAGAGTCTGAATTAAATAAGCGACTCACGTAAGCTGAACTGTAAGTAGTATCCAATGGCACGAAGTAATCAGGCATGATTCCTCCACCACCATACACTATTCTGCCTTTTTTGGTTTCGTATTTCAGACTGTCATTGAATTTGATACTATCAGCTGAGAAGAATTCTCCATGCTCAAATCGCTCCATCCAGTCTCTTTCGTAGGCTTGATAATCCGGGCCATATGGCTTTTGAATTGATCTTCCAGAAGGTGTGAAGTATCTAGCAATAGTTAATCGGAGTTCTGCTCCATCAGAAAGGTCAATTGGCATTTGAACCAAGCCTTTACCAAAAGATCTTCTACCCACAATTAATCCTCTATCATTATCCTGAATCGCACCGGCAAGAATTTCAGAAGCAGATGCTGAGCCCTCATTGACCAAAACAATTACAGAGCCTTGTTCGAAGATCCCCGGTCTGAAGGCGTAAGCCTTTTGACTGTATTGTTCAACTTTTCCTTCTTGAGAAACAATAAGAGCACGATCCCCCAAAATTTCATCTGCGATATTGATGGCCGCCCCCATATAGCCTCCCGGATTTCCCTGAAGGTCTATGATCAGCTTTTTCATTCCCTGACCTTTCAAATCTGCTATTGCCTCTTTGAACTCATCATACGTGGTTGCCGCAAATCGAGTGATTTTCACATATCCGATTTCCTTATTGACCATATAAGAAGCATTGATGCTGTATTGAGGGATTTTATCTCTGGTAATTTCATAGGAAATTAGCTCAGGTTGATTTTTTCTTTTAATATCAACCATCACTTTCGAGCCTTTTGGGCCTCTCAATAAATCAAAAACATCCCGGTTGGTCACTCCTGTGCCTGCAACAGTTTTACCATCTACCTTAATAATTTGATCACCGGATTGAATTCCAAGAGCCTCCGAAGGACCACCAGTTAGTGGGGCAACCACGTAAATAGTGTCCCTGATAATCCCAAATTCAACACCAATCCCATCAAATTCTCCATCTAATTGGGACTGCGCCAAGGTGGCATCCCTGGCAGGAATATAGCTGGAGTGGGGGTCTAGCTGTTCCAGCATTTTATTGATGCCATACTCTACGAGCTCGTTGGTATTGACGCTATCCACATAATCTCTGTTGATATAGGTCATGATTTCCTGAAGCTTGTAAAGAGCGGCTCTTAAGTCATTTTGATTGCTTTTGGGTTCAGCAAAAGTAGCTCCGATCCAAATTCCCGCAGATATAGCCAAAGCTAGAATAATTGGAAGTCGGATCTGTGCTTTTGAATTCTTTGTCTCGCTCACGATATTACTTTTTCAGTTGGTTATTTTCTCCCTATAAACTACCGGATTCAACCAGTGTTTAAAAGTTGTTTTGGATAAACATAGTAAATGTTTATACGAGGGGAACAGATAAAGGTCGGATTAAATCCCCATTTTTCTGTTAAAATAATTTATTTTTGTCAAATGCAGGCGAAGCAAGATTTCAATAAAATCTTAGTAGGTGATTTAGTATCGGAAAACTATGTGTTTGCTTCCGTGCTGCATTATTTTGGAATCAGTTTTTATCAATACGAGACACACTCCCTAGAGCAGGTTTGCAAAAAGCATAAAGTTAAACCAGGTCAGCTGATCACTGAATTGGAAGCTTGGGCTGCTAAAAAGGAACCCACAAATGAGGAGCTTTATCTCAATCCCATCGAAGTACTGGTAGCCTATCTGAAGAATAAGCACTATTATTTTGTGAGACAGGAACTCCCTTTTCTTTCCAATTTGATTTCAGGAATTCAGGTCGATAAAACCTATCAAGCTTTGCTAAATGACTTGAGGATTATGTTCCCGCTCTTTGTGGAGGATTTTATCCACCATATTCATGAGGAAGAAAGCAGACTCTTCAAACGCATAGAGTTATTGCAGGATGTAGAAGAGGGGAATTTTGCCCTGCATGATGCACTGAAAATACTGAAAAAGGATCCTATTCATCTTTTGGCAGACGCTCATGAAATTCATGATGACGAAATGGAAGGGATTAGAAAATTAACTTCTGACTATACACTGGAAGAAAATGCGCCTTTGACTATGAAGGTGCTTTATCATGAATTACAGAATTTTGAAAAAGAACTAGTCATTCATGCACAGATTGAAGACGAACTTTTATTTCCAAAAGCAATTGAACTGGAGAAAGAAGCTGTCAGAAAAATCACCAATAAAATCCGAATCAACTAATGCCCAGAATTATCGCCATTGATCTGGGAACTAAGCGCACTGGCTTAGCGGTCACAGACCCCATGCAGATGCTGGCCAATCCTCTTGAGACGATTGAGACCTATCGACTCATGGATTTTCTCAAGAATTATTTTCAAAAAGAAGAAGTAAGCACAATAGTATTGGGCTATCCCACCAAATTGAACGGTTCGGAAACGGAAATGACTCCAAAAGTGTTGGCTTTGAAGGAAAAGCTAGAAAAAGCATTTCCCAATTTAAAAACTGAATTGGTGGATGAGAGATTCACTTCTAAAATGGCTATGCAATCCATGATTACAATGGGGAGCAAAAAAAAGGACAGAAGAGAAAAAGCAGGTAATCTGGACAAAGTCAGCGCAGCAATAATTTTACAATCGTATTTAGAAAGAAAATGATATATCCTATCGTCGCATATGGAAACCCTATCCTGAAAAAGGAAGCTGAAGAAATCGAAGAAGGAAAAGATATCCAGAAATTAATTGAGGATATGTATGCCACTATGGATCATGCTAATGGTGTAGGTTTGGCAGCTCCCCAAATAAATCAGGGGGTTCGACTTTTTGTAATTGACAGTTCATTGATGCTGGATGAAAATGATGAGGAAAAGGGGATTCGCAGAGCATTTATCAATCCAATCATTTTGGATGAATATGGAGATGATTATGGCTTTGAAGAAGGTTGCTTGAGTATACCTGATGTCAGAGCTGAAATCATCAGGCCTGAAAAATTAACCATTGAGTATTTTGATGAAAACTGGAATCTCAAAGAGGAAGAGTTTTCGGGAATGACAGCCAGAGTGATTCAGCATGAATACGATCATTTAGAAGGAATCTTATTTGTGGATTATTTAAAAGGCCTGAAAAAAAGGTTGGTGCAATCCAAATTGATTGAAGTAAGTAAAGGGAAGGTATCTACAGATTATAGAATGATTTACCCGCTTAAATGAGTCATTCCAGCTCTCTGAAAATAGCGCTCATTCAAACGGATCTTTACTGGAAAGATAAGACTGCAAACCTTTCCATGTTGGAGGAGAAAATATGGGGTATCGACGAAAAAGTAGATCTCATTATCCTTCCGGAAATGTTTCCTACTGGTTTCAGTATGGATGCTCCTGAGCTGGCAGAGCCCATGAATTTGACAGTTTGTAAATGGATGAAGCAGGTTTCAGCTCAGACCAAAGCGGTTGTAACGGGTAGTGCGATTATTCAGGAAAACGAAAATTACTATAACCGTTTGCTTTGGGTTAGCCCGGATGGATCAGTGAAGCATTATGATAAAAGACACCTTTTTCGGATGGCTGATGAGCATGATCATTATGCAGCAGGGAAAATCCAGCCTATTTTTGAATGGAAGGGTTGGAAAATTTGCCCTCAAGTCTGTTATGATTTGAGGTTTCCAGTTTGGTCAAGAAATTATCGTCAGAATGATCAAATGGCTTATGACCTGATTTTTTATGTTGCCTCCTGGCCTGCGCCGCGAGCTTCAGCCTGGGATCAGCTCTTGCCTGCCCGAGCAATTGAAAACCTGGCCTATTCAGTTGGAGTAAACCGGGTGGGGACCGACGGAAATCAGGTTCCTTATGTGGGACATTCCGCAGTTTTTGATTTCAAAGGAAAGGAACTGATTCATTTAGGAGAAAAAGATAAGATGGAGGTAATTGAATTAGACAAAACCGAATTGGAAAATTACCGTTCTAAATTTCCGGCTTGGATGGACGCAGACGATTTCACCATTGACAGAAGAGTACAGGAATAAGGCCTTCTATTCCACTGATGGGATTTGATGCAAGGATATTTTCCGTATTTTAGCCACATAATTTTCAGGTCTTTTTTCTCTTTTTTCAAAATTCATCAGTTGGAATTAGAAACTTCAAAGGTTCAGGGAAAAATGACACTTACACCTATTTCGTATAGTTCTTATCATGAGCAATCAAACCCCAAAAATTCTTTACACATTAACTGACGAGGCACCTGCCTTGGCTACTTATTCTTTATTACCCATAGTGCAGGCATTTACGAAATCTGCTGGAGTGACTGTAGAGACTCGGGATATTTCCCTTTCAGGAAGAATCATCGCAAATTTCCCCGAATATCTTAAGCCTGAGCAGCAAATCAATGATGCATTGACTGAGCTGGGTGAAATAGCCAAAACACCCGAGGCTAACATTATCAAGCTTCCAAATATTTCTGCATCAGTGCCACAGTTGAAAGCGGCAATTAAAGAATTGCAGGCGAAAGGATATGCGCTACCGGATTATCCTGAGGAACCTAAAACCGAGGAAGAAAAAACGGTTAAAGTTAAATACGACAAAATCAAAGGTTCTGCAGTAAACCCGGTATTAAGAGAGGGTAATTCTGACAGGAGAGCCCCTCAAGCTGTAAAAGCATACGCAAAAAAGCATCCTCATAGCATGGGAAAATGGTCTGCAGAGTCCAAATCTCATGTTGATAGTATGACAGAGGGGGATTTTTACGGAAGTGAAAAGTCGGTCACTTTACCCGAGGCAACTGTTGTTACAATTGAGCTTCATGGAGCAGAGGGGCAAAAAGAAATTCTAAAAACAGGCTTAAAAATTCAAGCGGGAGAAATAATCGATGCTTCAACAATGAGTATTGCTGCTTTGAAAGCCTTCTTGAAAAAGGCCAAGCAGGATGCCAAAGAAAAAGGAGTGCTTTTTTCACTTCATATGAAAGCGACCATGATGAAGGTTTCTGATCCTATCATCTTTGGCCACGCGGTAAAGGTTTTCTTTGAACCTGTATTTGCAAAATATGCAGCAGCTCTAGAAGCGGCAGGAGTTGATGTCAATAATGGTTTTGGTGACTTGCTTTCTGCTATCGAAAAGCTACCAGCTGGTCAAAAAGCAGAGATTTTGGCTGATATCGATGCCTGCTATGCGGACAGTCCTGATTTAGCGATGGTGAACTCTGACAAAGGTATTACCAATCTTCATGTGCCAAGTGATGTGATTATCGATGCTTCTATGCCAGCAATGATCCGAAGTTCAGGTCAGATGTGGAATAAAGCGGGGAAACTTCAAGATACTAAAGCGGTAATTCCAGACAGAAGCTATGCGGGAGTGTATCAGGCTACAATAGATTTCTGTAGAAAGCATGGAGCATTTGATCCTGCTACTATGGGATCTGTTCCTAATGTTGGACTGATGGCCCAAAAAGCAGAAGAGTATGGATCTCATGATAAGACTTTTGAAATACCTTTCCCGGGAACTGTGAAAGTGGTGACTCAGGAAGGAAAAGAGCTTCTGAGCCATCCGGTAGGGAAAGGAGATATCTGGAGAATGTGCCAAACAAAAGATGCCCCTATTCAGGATTGGGTTAAATTGGCTGTAACTAGAGCAAGACTTTCCAATACTCCTGCAGTATTTTGGTTGGATCCTCAAAGAGCTCATGATGCAGAATTGATCAAAAAGGTGAATACCTATTTACTGGATCATGATACGAATGGATTGGAAATTCATATCATGAATCCTGTGGAAGCCACCAATTTCTCTTTATCCCGAATCAAGGAAGGCTTGGATACCATTTCTGTGACTGGAAATGTATTGAGAGATTATTTAACAGATTTATTTCCAATTCTTGAGTTGGGTACCAGTGCGAAAATGCTATCCATCGTGCCATTAATGAATGGAGGAGGTTTGTTCGAAACTGGTGCAGGAGGTTCAGCACCAAAGCACGTCGAGCAATTTACTGAGGAAGGACATTTAAGATGGGATTCTTTGGGTGAGTTTTTGGCTTTGGCTGTTTCTCTAGAGCATTTGGGACAAACATTCAATAATGAAAAGGCACTGTTGCTAGCTGAGACTTTGGATCAGGCAACAGGAAAGTGGTTGGAGAATGATAAGTCTCCGGCAAGGGTCGTTGGAAAGTTGGATAACCGAGGAAGTCATTTTTATTTAGCTCTTTACTGGGCTGAGGCATTAGCTTCTCAAACAAAAGATACAGATCTCCAGACCAAATTTGCTCCTCTAGCCAAATTGCTACAGAATAAAGCTGACCAGATCGAGTCTGAACTCAATGGGGCTCAAGGAAAGCCGGTAGATATTGGAGGCTATTACAGGCCGGATGAATCTAAAGCATCCACAGCTATGAGACCGAGTACCAGTTTCAATGAGCTGTTGAAGCAGTTGATTTAATAAAAAAACCGGGGATCTCCCGGTTTTTTTATTTTGTCTGAAAAGACACCTGATTCTTGCTTAAAAACTCCTTGATTACTTTCACATGAATACATTCACCTAGATGTATAAAAGCGTAATCATTGATTTTTTTTGTTTTGCCATGAGCTACTACTTCCTTGTCCTCGATATCAAAACCCAAATGCAAATGCTTCGTTCGGGATTGCATTCCAATGACCTTTCCATCCGGATCAAATAAGGGGCCGCCGCTTTGACCTCTTAAGCCCGGTGTGCTCATTTCTATCCCATAAACCTGCCCTTTATTATCTCCCAAAAACCGGGTAATCATGCCTTCTATCGGGAATCGGGGAGATCTTGCATTTCCTTCATTGGTCCAAACCAAAGTCTGGGATTGTGCATCAAATTTGAAATTTGAAAATTCCGGAAATGGAAAGCCCAGACGACAAAGCATGGCACCCTGCTGAACAGCGCCCTCATCTTTCATGAAATAAGGGAAGTTTTTTACCAAGAGATTGGCTACTCCTTCAAATTTGATCAAAGCCAAATCATAGTCTGGATGAAGAATAAACTTCAGGTTATTCATGGAGTCCACACAGTCCACAAAAGTGATTCTCATTTCGGAAGCTTTATCTGGACCAAGTCCCAAGTTTTGAGCTAGCTTGTTTTGTTGCTTTCCACTCATTCCTTGACTCTGCTGAAGAAATGAGGTATAGTTTCTGTTTATCTGATCAGCTTGGGAAAGCCATTGAGCGACATGCCTACAGGTAAGTGCCCAGCCTTCTGAATTGACAAAAAACAGGGTGGCAGATCCACGATTAACCTGTGTCCCTCCGAAATTTCTGGAAATGGAGTGTATAGCACGGGTGTAGCCCGCAACTTCATTGATGGCATTTACAAACATTTGATTTTTGCTTGGTCGGTTTTAAAGTACTCAAAAGCTCACTTAAAAAACTAATCTTTAAAAGAATTTGAATTTTCATTTTTCGAAATCGTTTGAAAACAGGGAATTTAAAATCATCCATATCTTGCTGAATATTGCGTTTGGGCTAGCCGAAAAATTGTAATAACTTAGCCAACCCAGAAGTTTTTTAGCCAAAAGTGGCTGGTTCCGGGACGATTTAGGAATCAAACCTATACAATAATCAAAATAATTATGAGCAAAATTAAAGTAGGAATTAACGGATTCGGAAGAATCGGTCGTCTTGCCTTTAGAGTGGCACAAGAAAGAGATGATATTCAAGTTGTGGGAATCAATGATTTGATCGACGTGGACTACATGGCATACATGTTAAAATATGACTCCACTCATGGCAGATTCAAAGGTACTGTTGAAGTTAAAGACGGTCAGTTGATCGTAAATGGAAACGCTATTCGTGTTACCTCCGAGAAGAGTCCTGCTAACCTTAAGTGGGGTGAAATCGGTGCAGATTATGTAATTGAGTCTACAGGTATATTTTTGACAAAAGAGACCGCTCAGGGCCACATCGACGCAGGAGCTAAAAAGGTGATCATGTCAGCCCCTTCTAAAGATGATACCCCAATGTTTGTAATGGGTGTTAATGAAGATAGCTACACAGATGATATGGTATTTGTATCCAATGCGTCTTGTACAACAAACTGTCTAGCTCCAATTGCTAAAGTATTGAATGATAACTGGGGAATTGAAGAAGGATTAATGACTACGGTTCACGCAACTACAGCTACTCAAAAAACGGTAGATGGTCCATCTGCTAAGGATTGGAGAGGCGGAAGAGGAGCTGGTCAAAACATCATCCCATCTTCTACAGGAGCTGCTAAAGCTGTTGGTAAAGTAATTCCTGAATTGAATGGTAAATTGACAGGTATGGCGTTTAGAGTTCCTACTCCGGATGTGTCTGTAGTTGACTTGACTGTACGATTGAAGAAGCCTGCCAAGTACGCGGAAATTTGTGCTAAAATGAAGGAGGTTTCCGAAACTACCATGAAAGGTGTTTTGGGATATACTGAGGATGCAGTAGTTTCCAATGACTTCATTGGAGATCCAAGAACTTCCATTTTTGATGCTGAGGCTGGGATTCAGCTTTCAGATACTTTTGTTAAAGTGGTTTCTTGGTACGATAATGAGTGGGGCTACTCCAATAAGGTAGTTGACCTACTGACGTTCATCGCAAAGAAATAAACCTGAAGGCCCCGAAAAAATTCGGGGCTTTTTTTTGATGAAGCCGAAATAACTAAATCTACGTATATATGGTTACCATCTAAACTTCTGAAAGATGTACATTCCATTATTTCCCCTTAAACTCGTAGCTTTTCCGGAGGAGAAATTGAATCTCCATATTTTTGAGCCTAGATATAGGGAGCTATTGAATGATGTGGAAAAGGAAGAAATCACTTTTGGCGTTTGTTCCTTCTTCGATAAGTTGACCGGCTTTGGCACTGAGGTCAAGCTAGAGCGTATATATCAGCGCTATGAGGACGGAAGGCTGGATATTATGACCAAAGGCCTGAGGGCTTTTAAAATCCTGAATTTTGATAACCCTATGAAGGGAAAGCTTTATGCTGGAGGAGAGGTTGAGTTTTTGCCCAATAATCCGGTGGTGACAGATGCTCTGAATTTTGAGTTTCTCTTTTATCTTAAGGAGATTTTATACCTCTTGAACTATCCTCATGAAATCAATGAAAAAGAAGTCACATCCTTTACCTATGCCCATAAAGTTGGCTTAAAGTTGGAAGAAGAATTGGAATTACTTCAGTTGACCAGTGAAGAAGATAGGATGCGTTATATGATCAGTCATTTTAAAAGAATGATACCTGTTATCAAGGCAGTAGAAAAAGCGAGAGAAAAAATCAAGCAAAATGGTCACTTCAAGCATCTGGATCCATTGAATTTTTAGGTAGATATTTGAGTGTTATTTTGGGAGAATCAATAAATAAAGCAGGTAGATTACCTGCTTTTTTGCATTATACAGGGCCATCTATCCAAATTGAATTACTCCTTTCGCCCAGAAAAACTTCTCGCCTAAGGGGGTTATATGACATACTTGGGTTTAAACCAAAAAAGCAAGCCCGAAGACTTGCTTTTGTGATCCCGCTGGGGCTTCCCGAACTCGCTTTGCTCTTCGGGATAAACTCCTCGCCTGAGGGGATAATATGACATACTTGGGCTTAAAGCAAAAAAGCAAGCCCGAAGACTTGCTTTTGTGATCCCGCTGGGGCTTCCCGATTTCGCTCTGCTCATCGGGATAAACTTCTCGCCCTACCAAGCTTTGTGGAATGATTTATAAAGCAAAAAAGCAGACCATTTCTAGCCTGCTTTTGTGATCCCGCTGGGGCTCGAACCCAGGACCCTAACATTAAAAGTGTTATGCTCTACCAG
>NZ_VLOG01000001.1:1050-58257 GCF_007655305.1 Algoriphagus algorifonticola | reverse complement strand
GCAAGAGGCCAAGTCGCGAAGATTTATTTCAAGTCCTAACTTTTATGAGACCGCTTCGTTCCTCGCGGTGACGGCACTGTTTATGACTCACGAGAGTTCCAAACTGCCTACTGTTTCTGCCTACTATTCTTCTTGGGAGAAAAAAATAAGCATTACAGAAAATTCGGAATATCCAATCTCTTTCCTATCCTAAACGCCGCATTCATCAAACCCACATGGGAATAAGCCTGCGGGAAATTCCCCCACTGACTTCCTGTCGCCTGATCCACATCCTCCGAAAACAGATTCAAATGATTGCAATACTTGGTCAAAGTTTCAAATCCCTGAATCGCCTCGTCCAATCTATTCACACAAGCCAATGCTTCGATATACCAAAACGCACAGATCAAAAATGTGGTTTCTGGAACACCAAAATCATCCATGTGCTTATAGCGATAGAAAAGAAAATCTTTGGCTAACAGTTCCTTCTCTAATTGTTTCAAATGATTATTTGCCCGCTCCAAGTTGTCACCGAAATACCCCATGGTGATTAACTGAAGCGTAGAAGCGTCCATATGCTTTGCTCCTATTGCCTGAGCGTAAGCTTTTTTCTCCGGTAAATAACAGGCCTCAATCTTTTTCACTGCCTCTTCCCGAAGTGCGATTGCTTTTTGATACATCGCTTCATTCTTCATTCGGATACCGATTTTTGCGGCAGCACAGGCGCCTGCCCAGTGAAATAAAAAGGTATAACAATGCTCTTGAGCCAGATTTCTGAATTCCCATAATCCCGCATCTTTCTCATGCATGGTGGCCTCAATCTTATCCAAAAGATTCATAATCATGGGCTCAGAGTGACTCCGCTCAGATTCCGTAAATCGATGATCGGAATACAGCGGAAGCAGTGAAACCAAAACCTGTCCATAAAGATCATTCTGAATATGGGTATAGGCCTGATTCCCAAATCGTACGGGCTTATTGCCTAAATATCCATCCAAATCAGATATTTCCTCTACCAGTAATCCATGACCCGAAATGGAGTACAGTGGCTGATATCTTCCTTCAGGCCCAACAGGTAGATTTTGGATGTATTCAAAATACTTTTCCAACTCTTCAAAGTGTCCCAGACTGTTGAAACAGGTTAGGGTATAATAGGTATCACGAATCCAGCAATAGCGGTAATCCCAGTTTCTAGTAGAACCCGGAGATTCCGGTAGTGAAGTGGTGGAAGCTGCGATAATCGCTCCGGTATCTTCAAATTGGTGGATTTTCAGAATCAAAGCGGATCGAAGCACCAGGCGCTGAGAGAAATTGGGGATGCTGGTAGATTTGACCCAAGCCTGCCAGTACTCACGGGTGGATTGCAAGAATCGCTCTGAGGTAGACTCTATCGGTGCTTCTAATGGTCTTCCGTAGGTAAGAACCAGGTAAACTGGTCTCTGAAGAGCAAAGGACTTTTTTTCGCAGACATAAGTCAGGGGAGCATTGGTAGTAAGTCTTAACTCCTGATCAATTCCCATGTATCTGATATGATTACTGCCTTGACTGGGAGTAAGCTGAATCTGACCCCGCTCAGTAACAGGTTGACACTCGATTCTTATCTTTGGTGATCCCGAAATAGGCTCCACCTTACGAATCAGCATCAGAGGCTTATAGTATCGGTCATAGTTTTTGAATCGCGGTGCAAAGTCTGTTACCTTATAGCTATCACTTCCATTTCTTACAATCGTTTCGAGAATGTTGGTGTTCTCCACATAAGTTTGTGTGGAAGTATAATCTCCGGATTCTGGCAATACGGTAAATTTTCCGCCTTTTTGTCGGTCCAGCATTCCACCAAAAATAAAGTCCGAATCAAATCGGGGCATGCAAAGCCAGGAAATATTGGTGTCCTTTTCGATATGGGCGATATAGGCACAGTTACCGATCAGGCCGGAGTCATAGGTATGTTTGCTCATAAGGTCTTAACTAAGGTTTGAAAAAAATAGTGCGGCTAATGGGTCTTCAGCAAATAAGCAAAAAAGGGGATAGGATGCAAAATTCCTTACCTAGATCTAAAAATGTTTGGGTAAGCTTCAATAATAAATTTCAGTTTAAACAAAAGTCGATTTTTTAATTTTTACAGAACTTGTGAGCTATTTTTTTGGCTTCATTCCAAAATATTTTTCTAATTGGCTCACTCGATAATTGGGAAGCCCAAACTGGTATATATCTAATATCCGGTTTTCTTCGACCAAAAAATGGAGTACGGTCTTATATTCCAAATCGACGTTGTCTAGCTGATTTACGTGAAAAAATTCGTCTTTGGGATCCAAATATACTGGATAGGGAAAATCCTGACTTTTGAAAAAAGAACGAAGCTGATCAGGACTATTTTTGCCATCTTTCCCTTCTCCTCCTAAATAAACAATCACGGAAAGATCCGGGTAGGATGCTGCAAAATCCTTCCAATTCGCAATATTATCGGTAAATAAATAGGTGGAACTCTTAGCAATATTTACATAAAAAACAGCTTTCTCGTTGCAGTCTGGACAAGGGGGGTTACCCTGATGAATGATTTCCAAATTATCAGGAAAAATCATTTTCTCCGGTTTTTTTTGACAAGCAAAGAGAAGACAAAATAAGAAAAAACAGATTAAAACTTTATTCATCAAATTGGATCTTGGTTTGAAAAATTATTGGATAATCAAATTCCATCTCAGGAATTTGAGAATAGATTTGGTCCAATTGGGTTTTGGACAGCTCTTTCAAAATCACAGAACGATAAGTCAAAAACATGATTTGTCCCTCTTCAATCCCAATAGGATTATGATAGAGCATTTCTTCATTCCGGTTGGTGGATATTTTTTTGACTTTGTCCGTATTTTTGTCTATGAACACCAAGTCCTTGAAGACGCCTTCTGGTTTTTGAATATGAATGCTGACAAGCATTAAATTTTCATCCTCAAATACCCCGTGTAAATTGGCAAATCCAGTTTCACTCATTTTCCCAAAACTATCCATAATATCCTCTTGCCAAAAATATTCGGGAATCGAATAAGAGCCAAAATCCAATTGAATCACCTTTTCTAAGGTGTCATTTTGAAAGCTGTAAACATAGGGCTGAAAAGACTCAATGATATGCAGGTCTTTTCCATTTCTGAAGAAATTGCGCTCCGTCATTGGCAAAAGTTTGTTTTTGTAAGTGTTTTCCAAAAAAGAAGATATCACTTTTCCTTCTGAATCAGTTTTTACTAAGCGAAACTCAGTAAAAGGTAGATTATAACTACCGTAAAGAAGATATTCTCCGGATGGCAATTTGGTAAAAGAACTTGCTAAATAATTTGTATCAAAGACTTTATTTAACTCGCCAGACCCTGAGATATTATAAACTGTAGCGCGATCTCCTATACCGGAAAGGACTTCTATACTGCCATCGGGATTGATCAAAAAGTCGTCTAGTTTTTGTAAGGTGCCAGGCCCCTCACCAACTTGTCCTTGACTACCAAGGTAGTTCCCATTTTTGTCAAAAAAATGAATTGCATCTTTCGAATTCTCATCCATCAGATAAAAGAAAGACTGGTCAAATCTGGCACGGATATCTATTCCCATTAGATTTTCCATCCTTGTCTCTAATGGAGTGATTTTTTGAATAGTGAGCTCACTCTTTTGCACTAAATCAAGCTCGTTCATTACCAATTTCTCAATTTCCAAATTATTATTAAATGAACAGGAAAGAGATAAAATGTAAATAAATATAGAAAATGAGAATTTGTAGTTATTCATTTTTTGTTGAATTACAAAAAGTTGCCCACTCCATGGAAGGAGTAGGCATTTGATAAATTATTTGTTAATATCCTTCGCAACTAAGACAGCCAACTTCATATACACTACAACGGTCACTTGTCAATTTGTTGTCACAATGCTTTACCGTATAATGCCCATTGCAGATGACCATTCTCTGATAGCAAGGTGGTTTAGGATTTTCAAAACCACCTGGATCAAGATCAGTTTGACTAAAACCTAAATTCGGTGTAAAAGCCATAGCCCCCAAAAAGGCTATTCCAATTAATACTTTTTTCATTTTGTTAAAAGTTAGAATTACTAAAAAGTTTTTGGCCCAAAAACGACTTCAACTCTGAAGCTGCAACTAATCTATTGTCCTAGTTGTATTTATCAAAACCAAACATTTAAAAAATTTCTAAAATTTACGTAGAAGGCATTTTTTTTTTTTTTTGAGCGGTAGCCAGATTGGCTTAAGATTTATGAAACTAGGTTTGCTATTCTACTTTAAAGAAAAGCAGTAAAAACTCCTCAGGACCTATTCCTTCCATTTCTCCTAAAGCTGCCTCTAAACTTTTGTTATTAGAAAAATCCCAGTTTCCATCAGGATCAGCTTTGAGGACTGCAATAAACTCTCCACTCTCGCTTAAACCGAGAATTCCATCAAAGCCGATGTTACCAATTTTATTCTGAATTAATTCTTCGGTATCATAGATCTTATTACTGGACTTGGCTAAAAGTCTACCCTTGATTCTAGGATATTTAAATGTTGTGAACGAAAGGAAATTTTCGTTTTGAAAAATATCAAAAATGCCAATAAACATTTGGCTTTCAACAAAATATTCCAATGGACTGGGATGGTTGGCATAATCCATTTTCGAAATAGGAGCTTCGAAATCAAAAATATAATCAGCTGAAATTTTGTGACTCTTAGCGTTGTAGCGAAAAATGGTGTCTCTATTCCCAACGGTAAAATTAAAATTATCCCTATTAATTTTCGAAATTACATTCCTTCCATCCAATGGAGTCATGTCTAAATAATCAACAAAAGGAATGGCCGATACAACCAATTCTTGATTTTCATAAACTTTAAATCCGTCCTCTGCGTTCAGGGAAGCATTATTGATCACTATTTCCGAACTACCCGAAGGCATTAGATCTGTATATCTAATATTCTCATTATACTTTTCCTCTTTGATAAAATTGCCATCAAGATCGAAGAAATATTTTTTCCGATAATCCATTGGAATCAGGATTAGTACATTCTCCTTTTCATCAAAATAGATGTTTTCCAAATTCTTGTATTCACCGGGCCCTTCACCAATTCTATAGATGTGATTTAAATACTTTCCTGAATCGTCAAAAATAATCACTGTATTTCCAATAGTTTTATCAACTAAGATTATTCGTTTTTGAATTGCTAGTACCTTGTATATACTTCCAACTGGTGCAAATGTATTTTCTGAAAATCTGACTATCCGAGCAGACTTTATCGATAGGTTTTCAACAGGGGCTACTGACTGAATTTTTATCGGCTGAGAAGACTCCTCCTCCGAAGACTTTTGATTGCATGAATGGACTAAACTCAGAGAAAGGATTGCTAGAAAGTAATAAAATCGATTGATCATACTTTTTTTAAAATAATAATGCGGGTCGATCTGACCCGCATTCAGTCTTATTGTCAATTAGTGAAAGAACAAGAAGTAGTAGCATCAGCATTACAATCTATACCATCAATCAGTCCCCAGAGGTTCGTCTTTCGACCACATACGGTAACTGTTATGGTTTCACCATCGATGTCTATGGAGTCTTCACAGTCCTCTTCTCCCTCTAAAACTTGAGCACTTGCAATAGGGCCACCATATAATATAAATAACGCAGCAAAGAGGAATAGTCCATAAATTAATTTTTTCATCTTTTAAAGAATTAAAGTTTACTAAAAAGTTTTTGGCCCAAAAACGACTTCAACTCTGAAGCTGTAACTAATCTATTGTGCTAGTTGCAACTATCAAAACCAAACATTTAAAAAATTTCTAAAATTTACGTAGAAGGCATTTTTTATTTTTTTTGAGCGGTAGCCAGATTAACTTATGTGTATAAAAATAGCGTCCTCAGTTGAATACTTTAATTAATATTCTTCCAAGAATATCTTACCCTTAATTCAAAAAAGTCTTTTTGAATAAAAGTTTTTTAAATCCGATAATACTCTTTTTTTTATAAAATTTGAAAGATTAACTATTTATCTTGTATTAAATTATTCAAATCTTCTTGAAAACTAGGGATTGATGGGTTTGAAGCCTTTATTATTCGATTGTCTCTTAAAATATATGCTATTGATGAAACTCTATCTTTAACATTCTTGCTATAAAATCTCTTTTCTGGATCAAATAAAATTGGATGATCAAATTTATTTTTAATCATCCAATCTTTTATCTCTTCAAGATCCTTTCCAGAATAATAAATTATAAATTTAATTTTTGGATTATTGTCTATAGCCTCTTTCCAATTAAAATTTAATATTGAATATTTACCGAGGTGTGAAGTATATATCACTACTTGCATTTCGTGGTTAAACCAAGATTTATCAAATGCATTAGTTCTCAGAGGATCAATGATAACTAAATCAGGATAGTGTGAGATTTCCCTGCCAATTGATTTATTTTGATTTTTACAATAGATCAGTAATGTCAAAAGACAGATAAAAAAGGAAATTATAATTTTAATTAAACTGTGGGATTTGTGCATATATTATAATAGGATTGCCATCAAAATCTAAATCTGATGAATTTGGAATATCAATCAAACCATTCTTTATATCCTTTTCAACAAATTTAGCATACGAAATTAAAATAATTTTTCCTTCATTATCAAATCCGATTGGATAGTAAAATGAACTTTCCAAATTTAGATTTGAATTGATTTTCCTTACCTTGCCGTTTTGTTTATTTTTTAAAATTATTTCTCTCCGTGTATTCCCAATTTCCTGAATTTCAACGACAATCATTAGTGTGTTTTTGTTTTCTGCAAGATGACTTATTGAAGCAAAACCGTTATTATTAATTGTTTCAAATCCTTCGAAAGGATCCATAGTCCAGAATTTTTCGGGTATTTTGAATTTTCCGAAATCTAAATTATATTCCAGTGAAATCTCTTTTCCGGTTATTCTGTATATTTCCGGTTTTAGAGTTTCTTTAAATAATATGCCTTCACTTCCTTTGAAAAAAGAACTTTCCATAAATGGCAAAATATTTTCATTAAAATTATTCTCTAAAAGCTGAGAGCTTAATTTCAAGTTTTTATCAAAAATCTTTAAGCGGTAATTTCCTGCGACTTTATTATATCCTGAATATAAATACCATAATTTATTTTCTTCATCAATACTAAATGAAAAGCCGTTAGCATTAATTGTTTTCTTTGTTAAAAGAAAATTATTTCTATCCCAATAGGAGATTTCTACTTTGTCCCCTAAATTAGTTAATACAATAATTGTATCATTTTTTATTTCAAAGTCTCTTATGTTTAAAATACTATTAGGACCTTCACCTACTGTAGCTGTATATCCAATTGAATTACCTAAAGTATCAAAAATAAATATATTTGAAGGATTGTTATTGTCTAAGATCCAAAACTTGGAGTTATTAAATTTAACTTCTAGATGAGCTCCTAATAAATTATAAGATTTTGATTCTAATTGTATGACCTTGTCTACTTTAAGTTCATTTAAATTTAT
Source organism: Algoriphagus algorifonticola (assembly GCF_007655305.1). Classification (GTDB taxonomy): domain Bacteria; phylum Bacteroidota; class Bacteroidia; order Cytophagales; family Cyclobacteriaceae; genus Algoriphagus; species Algoriphagus algorifonticola. The sequence goes on along the minus strand of NZ_VLOG01000001.1, from coordinate 50,789 downwards.
TTTTTTTATTTCACTTATAGATAATTGTGTTGTTTCATTTCTTATTTTTTCACAACCACAAAGAATTAAAATTAAGGCGAATAGGCACTTTGGAATTTTCATAGACTAAAATTTTTAGAATGGGGTTAAGTAATCTGCTTAACCCCATTATTTTTAACAATTAGCTCATTATGGATTTATCCCTCCATCATCAGACAAACCACAAGATTCACAATAATATCGTGAACAACTAGAGGAAGTATAATCTGTAATACAATTGTATGCAGTCCATTCCCCCTCGCATTTTCTTACTGCCTGATAGCATCCAGCTGCCTCTGCAATAGACTGGGAAAATATTAATCCGAGGATAACGGCGAATTTAATTAAACGTACTTTTTTCATTTTGTTAAAGAATTAGAATTACTAAAAAGTTTTTGGCCCAAAAACGACTTCAACTCTGAAGCTGCAACTAATCTATTGTGCTAGTTGTATTTATCAAAACCAAACATTTAAAAAATTTTTAAAATTTACGTAGAAGGCATTTTTTTTTGAGCGGTAGCCAGATTGGCCAAGGTTTGCTAAAAGTATAGTTTTTTAGCCTGAATATATTCCTCCACTTGTCTGGGCAAGAGGTATTTGACGGAATGTCCAGACTGAATAGAATCTCTGATAAAAGTAGCCGAAATATCCAGCAAAGGGGCTTCTACTTCTTGGACAGAAGGATGGGTGAAATCTGTCTTTTCATCTGGACGGGGATAAATATAGACTTGATAATGTTCCAAAATCTGTTCATAGTTTTTCCATTTGCGGAGCTGTTTCAGATTATCTGAGCCTAAAAAAATACTGAAATTATGCTGTGGATACTGCTCACTGAGATAGGTCAAGGTATCGATAGTGTAGCTGGGTCTTGGCATGTGAAATTCCACATCACTGGCCCTAAAATGAAAATTATCCTCGATCGCCAATTCAACCATGCGAAGCCGATCAAACTCATGGATGAGTGACTTTCTTTTTTTTAGGGGATTTTGGGGGCTGACCACAAACCAAACTTCATCTAAGTCGGTACGATCGTAGATGGTATTGGCAATGATGAGATGACCGATGTGAATGGGGTTGAAGCTACCGAAGAAGAGTCCGATATTCACGGCTTAAGAGGCTAGAAATTTTTTGACCAAATGCTCTGCTTCCTGGGAGGATCGCTCAAAATCATCATTGAGGATACTGACGTCAAACTGCGGCTCAAATTTCATTTCAAATTCTGCTTTGAAAACTCTGCGGGAAAGAGATTCTTCAGTTTCCGTGCCTCTCTCATTCAGCCTTGACTTCAACACTTCGATTGAAGGCACTTTGACAAAAATAGCCAAAGCCTGATCGCCAAAATATTTTTTCAAGGCTAATCCACCTTTGACATCCACGTCAAAAATCACCGCCTTGCCGGAATCCCAGATGCGCTGGATTTCTTCTTTGAGCGTGCCATAAAAGTTGCCGGCATAGACTTCCTCCCATTCGATGAAGGCATCTTCGTCTATTTTTTTGATGAATTCTTCCTGACTTAAAAAATAATAATCTTTTCCGTGCACTTCATGTCTGCCTCTCCTGTCTCTGGTGCAGGCAGAAATCGAAAATCCCAGATTGGGCACATGTTGGATCAGGTGCTTGACGAGCGAGGTTTTACCGGATCCTGAGGGTGCCGAAAAAATAATTGCTTTACCTTGAGTCATCCGGTTTTATTTCACTTCCTGAATTTTTTCACGGATGCTTTTCGCCAATTCATTGGGAACAGCCTGTTTGGTGCACTTGTTTTTTAGCACTTCTCTAATGGCTTGCTCCAGATGAAAATGCTCAAAACAAGGTTGGCACTTGGCCAATTTTTCCTTGAGCACTTCCTTGCCCGGATCGCCCATTTCTCCGTCTAAAATACTTTCCAGCAGCTCAAAGCACTTGTTTACATCGCTGCATTCCATTTTCCGCTGACCGGATGATTCCTGATTCATTTCCATGCGTATTCGATAATTATTCCTCCTCTTCCGTGTCATACCCCATGTGCTGGGCATAACCTTTTAATTTTTCTTTCAGCAAATTTCTGGCTCTATGCAATCTTGATCTGACTGTCCCAATGGGGATATCCAGGATCTTGGCCATTTCCTCGTAAGTAAATCCTTCTAGGTCACATAGGATGATGACCGTTCTGAAATCTACTGCCAAACTATTTAATGCATTGGAGATTTCATCTCCAAGCATATCTTTAACAGATTCAGCCCGAAGATCCGTGGTCCCCCGAAAGTCAACATCATCAGAGTTGTAATAAGTTTCAACTTCCTGATAATCTACTTTAGCAGGTTGCTTACTTTTCTTCCGGTACTCGTTGATGAAACTGTTTTTCAGGATGCGAAACAGCCATGCCTTGGCATTGGTTCCCTGCTCAAACGAATTGATAAAACGATAAGCCTTCAAATAGGTGTCTTGCACCAAGTCTTTGGCATCATCCTCATCAAAGGTGAGTCGGTAGGCAAAGTTGTACATAGAGTCTATGTGTGGCATAAACTCCCCATCAAAGATGGAATTTTTCTCTTCCTGAGAATATTTTCTGCGCTGTACTTCCGACATAAGATTCAAAAGTAATGATCTGGTTAAATTATAACTAGAAATCGGGAAGTTTTCCCCGCTTTTCCTTTATTTTGTTGCTTCGAAAAGGCCTTATTGCCTCTAATCCTCCGATTTGCTATGCTTTTCTTTCGGTTGCTGTCCCGACTTCCGCTACCTATGCTTTATTTGATTACGGATGTCCTGTACTTGGTTGCCAGATTTGTAATTCGGTACAGAAAGAAAGTGATCGATGAGAATCTCTTGCATGCTTTTCCTGAGCTATCAGAACAGGAGCGAAAAAAGGTCCGAAACCGATTTTACAGGAATTTTACTGACACATTTGCCGAAACGATCAAAATACTGACAATATCGGAGGTAGAATTCAGACAAAGATTCGTGATAGTCAATCAACCGGATTTGGACAAACCTGTTCAAAATGAGGTGAGTTCCTTGATGATGGCAGGTCATATTTTCAATTGGGAAATGGGAGTAGTGGGCACCAATTTGTATTCCCAAGTACCAGTGGAGACAGTTTATCTCAAGGTCAACAATCCCTTTTTCAACGAATTGATGAAAAAAATCCGGACAAGATTTGGCGGATATGTGACCGAAAAAAAGGAGTTTAGAAGAGGGATGCTTACCTTGGGAAAAGATCCGAGAACAGTTCTCTTGGGCTCTGATCAGCGTCCTCCCTCATCAGAAAATCGCTATCAGCGAGAGTTTATGAACAGGCCGGCAGTGTTTTTTGAAGGGGCAGAGTTCCTCTCCAAGAAAATGAATTTGCATGTTCACTACGGGAAAATGACCAAAGTCAAAAGAGGACATTACCGCTATGAATATATACCTCTAGCGCAACCTCCTTATGAGAGGCATGCTCCGCACTCCATCACAGATAAGTTTTGTGAAATGTTGGAGCAAAATATCCGGGAGCAGCCGGACATGTATCTTTGGAGCCATAAGCGCTGGAAGATTTGATATAGGATGGATTGAAGATTTGTCCAAGATTCATTTTGCGATGAAAATTTCAGAATCTAGCATCTTGTTTCAGGCTGCTTGGTTCTTGGTACTTTGTACTTAGTACATATTGCCAATTGTTATTAAAATCTAGCTAATAGCTACTCAAAATAATGGATTATCTCAAAGAACTTAACCCCCCGCAGCGGGAAGCAGTAGAACATACAGAAGGGCCGGTGATGATTATTGCGGGCGCAGGATCTGGAAAGACCCGGGTTTTGACCTATCGGATCGCTCACCTTATTTATGCAAGAGGTATAGATCCTTTTCAGATTTTATCGCTCACCTTCACCAATAAGGCAGCGGCTGAAATGAAGCACAGGATTGAGTCTTTGGTGGGGCTGGATGCACGCAATACCTGGATGGGGACTTTTCACTCTGTTTTCGCTAAGATTTTGAGAGTTGAATCCGATAAAATAGGCTATCCTTCCAATTTTACGATTTATGACACGGATGACTCCAAGTCTTTGATCCGTACCATCGTCAAAGAAATGCGATTGGATGATAAAGTCTACAAACCTGGTGTGGTACTTTCCCGAATTTCCGGGGCCAAAAACCGTTTGATTTCCTGGCAGGCCTATCAAGCTGATCCTTTTGTCAAAGCGGATGACGAGGCAGCCATGAAACCCAAAATGGGAGATATCTATCAGCGCTACCAAGACCGACTTTTTAAAGCGGGAGCCATGGATTTTGATGATTTGCTATTCAATACCAACGTGCTTTTCAGAGATCATATTGATGTATTGAACAAATATCAGCAACGCTTCAAATATGTCATGGTGGATGAGTTTCAGGACACCAACCTTTCTCAATACCTAATTACCAAAAAGCTGGCTGCAGTTCATCAAAATATCTGTGTGGTGGGAGATGATGCCCAAAGTATTTATGCTTTTCGCGGAGCAGACATTCAGAATATTCTCAATTTCGAAAAAGACTATCCGGACCTGATGGTGGTCAAGCTGGAGCAGAATTACCGATCCACCAAGACCATCGTGGAAGCGGCTAACTCCATCATTGATAAAAATAAAGCACAACTGAAAAAGACCGTTTGGACTTCCAATCCGGATGGAGATCTGATTGAGCTGGTCAAGGCGACCTCGGATAATGAGGAGGGGCGAATAGTAGCGACCACCATTTTCGAAGAAAAAAACAATAAAAAGCTTAATAACAGCGACTTTGCAATTCTTTATAGGACTAACTCTCAGTCTAGAGCCATAGAAGAAGCCCTGAGAAAGATGAATCTGACCTATAAGATTGTAGGAGGACTTTCTTTCTATCAGCGTAAAGAAATCAAAGATTTGATGGCTTACATGCGGTTTACTGTCAACCCGGTAGATGAAGAGGCCTTTAAGCGGATCATCAATTACCCCAAAAGAGGCATAGGAGATACTTCTCTGGAGAAAATTTTGGTTGCTGCCTACGATCATGATATGCCCTTGTGGGATGTAGTTCAAAATGCTCAAAACTTTTTACCTGGGCGAGCAGGAAGCTCGGTGGATGATTTTGCTACCATGATCAAAGCTTTTCAGATTGAAGTGGAGCGGAAAGACGCCTATGAAGCAGCTAATTCAATTGCGAAGCAAAGCGGTCTATTGAGAGAATTGTATGAGGATAAAACCATAGAAGGCCTCAACAGATATGAAAACGTACAGGAATTGCTCAATGCGATTAAAGAGTACGTGGACAATGAGGAAAATGAGGATAAAAGCCTGGGAGCATTCTTACAGGAAATTGCCCTCCTGACAGACAATGACCGGGACAAGGATACCACAGATGCAATCACCCTCATGACCATACACTCCTCCAAAGGCTTGGAATTTAAGCAGGTTTTTGTGGTTGGAATGGAGGAGGATTTATTCCCTTCCCAAATGATGATGCAGAGCAGAGAAGACTTGGAAGAAGAGCGAAGACTTTTCTACGTGGCGACCACCCGTGCGATGGAAAAATTATATCTTACCTATGCATTGACCCGTTATAGATTCGGGCGTTTGCTGAATTGTGAGCCCAGCAGATTCCTGGAAGAGGTAGATCCTAGCTGCATTAAAGTCAGTAAAAAGCTTTCCGCAACCAGAGAGATGCCTGGTGCATTTAGAAGAGACGGTTTGCCAGGAACAAGTGCTGAGCGCCCTGGTTTTATTGGTATTAAGAAAAAACCAGAATCGAGGGTTCCGGCTCAAATGAAAGTTCACACGCCAAGCCCTGATTTCAAACCTAGCAATACCAATAATTTACAGGCGGAACAACTGGTAGAGCATCCGAAGTTTGGTTTTGGAAAGGTTCAAAAGATTGAAGTAGAAGGCCTTAACAGAAAGGCTACGATTCAATTTGAACATTTTGGAGAGAAGACTTTATTACTTAGCTTTGCAAAGCTCAGAATTATTGACTAATTACCTATCTCTCTGCCTAATGGTGTTTTTTTGTTACCTTTTAAGAGAATAAAAAAGAGAGCTACAAGAGCGAAATAAAAGAAATTACTGATTTTGAAATCAAGCAGAGTTTAATAACCGCGGATAGAATTGGTTTTAAATTTGCAAGACTCTCCAGACATGCGCTATTCAAAGCGGATCAGTTGGAGAAAGGCTAGAGTTCTACAAAACGGATTCTTGTGCCTCAAAAAGACAAACTAAATACAAATGAAAGAATACGGAAAGAACATTCAAGGCTTGGTGGACCATGTCTGCGGCATTGAAGACAGGGAAAAGCGTACGGCAAGTGCCTACACAATTGTAGAAATCATCAAGCAGTTGAATCCCTCATTGAAGCAGGAAAATGACCAGAAGCTTTGGGATGACTTATACATCATGTCCGATTTTAAATTGGATGTAGATGGGCCTTTCCCTATGCCTGAAAAGGAGCTCTTGGGCAAAAAACCTTTACCGGTAGGATATCCTAGGGGAGAAGTACGATTCAAGCACTACGGCCGAAATATTGAAAAATTGATCGAAAAGGCAATCGAAATTGAGGATGACGAGGAGCAAGAAACAGCCATCATCTACATCGGTCAGTTGATGAGAAGTTTTCATTCAACCTGGAACAGAGATAATTTCGATGATGGGATTATTTTGGATGATATCAAGACCCTTTCCAAAGGTAAACTTCATATCGATCTGGAAAAAGTAAAAGAAAACGGACTTTTTGAATCTAATACCAGAAGAGATTTCAAAGTGCCTACACATGAGCAATCCACTTCTAACGGGAAAAATAAACGCGGGAATACTAACCGTAGAAGAAATAACGGAGGACATAAAAAACGCAGAAACTAAATGGCATCTTTTCGAGTAAGAGGAGGAAATCAATTGAAAGGGGAAATCATCCCCCAAGGAGCAAAAAATGAAGCTTTGCAGATACTTTGTGCTGTATTGCTCACCTCTGAGAAAGTTACTATCCACAAAATCCCCGCTATTCGCGATGTCAACAAGCTGATAGAGTTGTTGGGAGTTATGGGAGTTAAGGTCACCAAATTAGGGCCTGAATCCTATTCTTTCAAAGCAGATGATGTGAACCTGGATTATTTGGAGACAGAGGATTTTTTGGCCAAAGCTTCAGCACTTAGAGGCTCTGTCATGATTTTGGGTCCACTTTTGGCTCGATTTGGAACTGGAAAACTATCCAAGCCAGGAGGAGATAAAATCGGACGCAGAAGAATGGATACTCACTTTTATGGTTTCCAAAAATTGGGTGCCCAATTCCATTACGATGCGCAAAATGAGATTTTCCATATTGATGGAAAAAATCTTAAAGGTACCTACATGTTACTGGATGAAGCATCCGTAACAGGTACAGCCAATATAGTAATGGCTGCTGTGATGGCCGAAGGAAAAACTACGATTTACAATGCCGCTTGTGAGCCATATCTACAGCAATTGTGCGACATGCTCAACCGTATGGGTGCTAAAATAACTGGCGTAGGCTCTAATCTTTTGCACATTGAAGGAGTAGAAAAGCTTGGAGGAACAGAGCATACCATGTTGCCTGATATGATTGAAATCGGCTCATTCATAGGGATGGCAGCAATGACTCAATCAGAGATCACCATCAAGGACTGCCAGATCCACAGATTGGGAATTATTCCGGATACTTTCAAAAGAATGGGTATTCAGATGGAATTCAGAGGGGATGATATCTTTATTCCTGAACAAAAGCATTACGAAATAGAGACATTCATCGACGGATCTATTTTAACCGTGGCGGATCAAATCTGGCCAGGTTTTACCCCTGATTTGCTTTCTATTGTTTTGGTAACTGCTACCCAAGCCAAAGGAACAGTATTAGTTCATCAAAAGATGTTTGAATCCAGATTATTCTTTGTGGATAAACTGATAGATATGGGTGCACAGATTATCCTTTGTGATCCACACAGAGCCACCGTGATTGGTTTGGATAGAAAATACCCATTAAAAGGAATCAGAATGACTTCTCCTGACATCCGTGCCGGAGTCGCTTTGTTGATTGCAGCCATGTCCGCAAATGGTACTTCTGTGATTGATAATATTGAGCAGATCGATAGAGGGTATCAGTATATCGACAAACGCTTAAATGCATTAGGAGCAGATATTGAAAGATTATAAGGTTTAAGCTCTTCCAAATAATTTGAATCCCGAAGAAATACCCTTCGGGATTTTTTTATTCGATTCATACATTTATAACCTCCCGTCCTTTCCTGCAGGGAATTGTTTCCAAATTTTTATATCTTCTGAGAAATTTCTCAACCCAGATAACCTATGTCTAAAAAGAAACTCAGAAGCCAGGAATGGTACGGCCGAACCGGGAAGGACGGTTTTATCTATCGCTCTTGGATGAAAAATCAAGGGCTCCCCCATCATCTTTTTGAGGGCGAAAAGCCTGTGATCGGAATATGTAACACTTGGTCAGAATTTACCCCTTGTAATGCTCATTTCAGAGAATTAGCAGAATCCCTGAAGCAGGGTATTTGGGAAGCTGGCGGTTTCCCTTTGGAATTCCCCGTCATGTCTCTAGGTGAATGCTCTATCAAGCCCACAGCTATGCTTTTTAGAAATCTGGCTTCCATGGATGTGGAGGAAAGTATCCGAGCCAATCCCATGGACGGTGTAGTCCTGATGTGTGGTTGTGATAAAACCACCCCCTCTTTGGTGATGGGTGCTGCTTCTGTGGATTTGCCAACTTTGGTGATTTCAGGAGGACCCATGCTGGTTGGAAGATTCAAAGGCAAAAAGATAGGAACCTCAGATGTCTGGAGGTTTGCAGAAGATTATAAACTGGGGAAGCTTTCTCAGGAAGAATTTATAGAAGCTGAAGCGGCCATGTCCCGGTCCAGAGGGCATTGCGCTCCAATGGGTACTGCATCCACCATGGCAGCCATGGTAGAAGCTTTAGGTTTAGCTTTACCCGATAATGCTACGATCCCTGCCGCGGATTCCAGAAGAAAAGTATTAGCTCATGTGGCTGGTATTCGGATCGTGGAAATGGTCAAGGAAGATTTAAAAATGAGTAAAGTTTTGACCAGGAAAGCGTTTGAAAATTCCATCATGGTCAACGCAGCTATTGGTGGCTCAACCAACTTTATCCTACACCTCACAGCGATTGCCAAGCGAATCGGAGTGGACATTGATTTGACTGATTTTGACCATTTTTCTTCCAAAATACCTCTGATTGCGAATGTGCAGCCTTCTGGAGAGCATTGGGTGGAAGATCTTTTTTATGCTGGAGGAATGCCAGCGGTCATGAAGGAGATTGAGTCCCATCTACACAGAGACTGTATCACAGTCAACGGAAGGACTATTGGAGAAAATATAGCCTCAGCCGAATGTTACGACAGGAATTTGATTGGAACTCTGACTAAGCCCATCAAGCCTGATTCTGGAATTGCAGTTTTGAAAGGAAATCTTTGTCCAAACGGTGCTGTAATTAAACCCTCAGCAGCCAGTTCGCATTTATTGGTTCACAAAGGGAAGGCTCTGGTTTTTGAAAATATCGATGATTACAAAGCCCGAATAGACAGCCCTGATTTGGAAGTGGATGAAAACACGGTTTTAGTGATGAAAAATGTGGGACCCAAAGGTTACCCGGGAATGCCGGAAGTAGGTAACATGGGCTTGCCAGCAAAGATTCTGGAGAAGGGGATCAAGGATATGGTTCGAATTTCAGATGGAAGAATGAGCGGGACAGGCTATGGCACAGTAGTTCTTCACGTTTCTCCGGAATCGGCTATAGGGGGACCTTTGGCATTGGTACATACGGGAGATTTGATTGAGCTGAATGTTCCGGCGAGGAGTCTTAATCTTTTGATCAGTGAGGAAGAGTTTGAAAACCGTAGAAAGAATTTTCAACCTACCCAGCTTCCCTATGAGAGAGGCTATGTGAATTTATTTTTGGACAAAGTGAATCAGGCACATGAAGGAGTGGATTTTGATTTTCTGAAGGGGAGTTCGGGTTCTGAGGTAAAAAGAGATTCACATTAATCTTCTATATGGATTTGAAGATTCAGTAGGGAATTGAACCTAGAAACTATGAAAAAAGCGAAAGTTGCCATTGTCACCGGAGCAGGGCAAGGCATTGGCTTAGAGATCGCCCGAAACTTGTCCCATCAAGGATCTCATGTGATTTTAAATGATTTGGAGAAAAGCCTGACTCAGGAAGCAGTTGCCACCCTGTCTCGACAGGGCAAGGGAAAGGTCATTGGCTGTTCCGGAGATGCAGCGGATGAATCAGTGATTCAAGAAATGATTGAATTAGCTATCAATAATTTCGGAAGCGTAGATCAGGTTGTTGCGAATGCCGGGATTACTCTTTTCGGGAGTTTTTTGGACTATTCCAGCAAGGACTTCATGGAAGTCATGCGGGTTAATTTGTTGGGTTCATTCCTATTGACCCAAGCCAGCGCACAGGTGATGAAAGAACAAGAAGAGGGAGGAGCCATATTATTGACATCTTCTGTTACTGCACATCAAAGTCATGAGAATTTATCCGCCTATGCCATGAGTAAGGCAGCTTTGGAAATGCTCGCCAAAAATTTGGTTTTGGAATTGGCTCCATTGGGAATACGGGTCAATGCAATCGCACCGGGCGCTACCTTGACAGAGCGCACCACTTCGGACCCTGATTATGCCAAGACCTGGTCCAAATTAACCCCCTTGGGTAGACCCGCTTCCGTGGAGGACATTGCCAATTCAGCAGTATTTTTACTTTCAGATGCTGCGAGACATATTACCGGACAAACCTTAATCATCGACGGAGGCTGGACCTCTATTAGCCCTTCACCTTATGCCTGAAAATCACTCTATAGATGAGGGTAAAACCCTCAAATTGTATAAAAAGGCTCCTGCACCTTGGAAGCTGAAAGGGCAGGGAATTATTATGGTCTTCCGCTTTTCCAAGAAATGGGTAGAAGAGCATGCAGGATTGCCATTGCATCTTCAGGGAAAATATAAAGGCGGATTAGGCTATGTAATGCTGGTCAATTACGAAGAAAGTCCAGTTGGTCCGTATAAGGAATTATTACTCATCCCAGGGAGGTTTAAAGGCTCAGGTAAGCAATCTATTACTAAAATCTATGTAGATTCAGAAACAAGCACCCAAAATGGAAGAGCTAATTGGGGAATTCCTAAAGAAACAGCAAAGATCCATTGGAGTGAAGAGGGAAATACAACCCTGATCAGTGTTCAGTTCAAAGAGCTTGAGTTATTTTCCTGCGAAGTCAAAAGCTTCGGATTCAGGTTTCCTGCCAGTACTGGGATTTTACCCATTGATTTGCATCAGCGCTGGGATGGGGTGGATTATTTCACCAAACCGAGAGGAAGTGGCAAAGCGAAGCTGGCGAAGGTAAATGTCAAGCAGATTCACCAAGATTTTTTCCCGGATATCAGTTTACAGCGACCATTATTCGCAGTGAAAATAGAGCCATTTCAAATATTTTTCCCAAAACCAACCTTTCATGAATAAGAGCTTTGCCAATTCTTTTGTCCTGGTAAGCGGAGCTGCTTCCGGAATAGGGAGGGAATTGGTTCAGCAGCTTTATTTGCTTCAGGCAAAGATTTTAGCGGTCGATATAGATGAAGATGGCCTTAAGGGCTTGAAAGCTCAACTTCCTGAAATTGAAATTTTGACTTTGGATCTTACGAAGGGAAAGGCTTTGGAAGAAATTACTTTTTGGCTTGCCCAAAACTGGAAGCAACTGGATTATTGCTTTGCCAATGCAGGAAAGGCCTATTATGAACCCTTTCAAAAGCAGGAATTAAACAAAATAGAAGAGCTTTTTCATCTCAATGTTATTGCTGTATTGGAATTGGGAATAGCGCTTAAAAAAACTTTCCCAGTTCTCTATCTAACAATTACTTGTTCGGCCATGGCTTATTGGCCATTGCCCGGGTATGGAGTTTATTCTGCCACCAAATCCTCCCTTTTGGCTTGGGCTCAGGCAGTTTGGTTAGAGTCAGATGAACAATGGTTGAGTTTGGCTTTTCCCATTGCAACCCAGAGTAGATTTTTTGAGCAGGAGGGGCAAAGAATACCAAGACCATTTCCTTCTCAAACAGCTGATCAAGTCGCGGGTAAGATACTGAGAGGAGTTAAAAACCGTCAAAAAAAGATTTTTCCTTCCACTTTGTTTCAAGTATTACTTTATTTAAATCGGTATTTATTGATAATCAAACCTATATATCAATATTATGAGCTTAGGAAATTCAAAAAATGGATAAAAAAACAATCCTCTTCTTGACTCTGTTATCTTTGAATAAAAACCACCTTTGACAATGAAAAAAATTACACTGATTGCTTGTGCAGTTTTAGCCTTTGCCTCTTGCCAACAAAAGGAAGTAGTGGAGGATACCCTACCTATGAAAGTAGCAAAAGCCTACGGGTTTGATAATTTTGACCAGGTAAACAGTATTGCTTATACTTGGAATGTACAGCGAGACTCTATCAACGTGTTCACTCGGGATTGGAAATGGAATCTGAGAGAAAACACGGTTTATTATTCCGGGCCTGATACTACCATGACTTATTCTTTGGATGCCGACTCTTTGCCTCCAGTGGACCGCGGCTTTATCAATGACAAATATTGGATGATGTATCCTTTCCAACTGGCTTGGGATACCGGCTATAATTGGGATTCAGAAGAGAATGTAGCTTCCCCGATAGCAGGAACGAATGCCACCAAGCTTACAATTGTGTATAATTCTGAAGATGGCTACACACCGGGAGATGCCTACGATTTGTATTTGGACGAGAATTATAAAATTTTGGAATGGACCTTCCGAAAAGGCAATGGACCTGATGGCCGTACATGGACTTGGGAAAATGAACAGTCCTTCGGGCCTATCACTATGGCTACTGATCACAAGGGTCAAGATGGTAAGCGAGTAATTTGGTTTACCAATGTAAAAGTGGATTAAAAAATAAAGGGGCGTATTTTTCAATTCGCCCCTTTTCTATTCTTAAAAGCCTTAATTTTTTTCAAAGGCTTTTTCTACTTCACCTTTTAGATTTTTCCACTCTTTTTCGATATCTGCGGTGGTTTTATTAACCGACTTTTTAACATCGCTCCAAGTATTTTCACTCGCTTTTTGGATGTCATCCAGAGCCTTTTCCAAGTCTGATTTTTCACCTCTAAGCTCCTCTTGCATTTCCTCTATTTCGGCCTGCATTTCTGCATCAGCTTTCTCTTTTTTGGCTTCCAATTCGGCGATTTGCTTATCAATATCCGCCTGAATTCTTTCTAGCTCTTTTCTAAGTTCAGACTTCTCTTCTTCAAGATTTACTTCCACCTCTATCACCTCTTCTTTTTCAGTCGATTTTTCTCCGCAGGAAGCCAAGCCGATGCTGACAGTCAATGCGGATGCGATGGCAAAAATTCTCGTTTTCATAATTTTGTGTTTTAGTTTAAAATAGAAATTGATTGGTATTAGAATTTTCTTAATTCTTCTTTGATTTCATCGGCAGTCTTACCCAGCCGCTTCTCCAACCTCAAAAAAAGCTCCTCATCTCTACCTCTAATATAACTTAAATCATCTTCTGTAAGGCTTGGATGATGGGCTTTTAATTTTGTTTTTACCTCTTCCCAATAGCTTGCCAGTATATGTTGCAAATCTATATTCATCATAAAAATTTCCTTGGTATGGATTGGGTAAAGAAAAGCCAAAGTGGGTGCCAAGTGCGAAATGGGGCATTTTGGGAGGCTAATCACATACTTGGAGGAGTCAAGTGGGGAAAAAAGTAGCAGATTGATGAGTATAGCCCCCTGATTTTTGAAAGAAATTATTTGCGATAATTCATTTCGGACTAATTTTTCTTGTAAAAATAGCTTTTATTTGAGCCAATAAACTAAATCATTGTTATGAAATGCCCATGAGAAAAAATCTCACACAAGGGGATGCCCCGATAAATCGGGGTAGGGCATTCCATCTGACCTCTAAAAATCAAAATATAAACAGATGAAATCGAGCACGAGGGAAAACCTCACACACAGGCATGATTATAAGTGGTGCGAGATTCCATCTGACCACTGAAAAACAAATTATAAACAGATGAAAAAGCTCTTCTTTTCTTTTTTCTTGTATTTGTTTTTTCTAGCTGCTTTTGCACAGAAAACTGATCTACGATTAAACTTGGAGGTAAATGAAACTTACTTCCAAAAGTCCAATACTTCCATGTCAATTGCCCAAAATGTGCAGGGGATGGAAATGGATATCGAAATGAATTTGATCGGGGAATTAAGTTTCAAAGTAGTTGACTTCAAAGATGGAGTCTATGACATGGAAGTACAGTACAATTCCATGGAAATGGATATGAAAATGCCAATGGGAGGGATGAGCCTGAAAAGCGGAGATGACTCTAATCCTATGTCCAAGATGTTTACCAACATAGTGGGAGTACCCTTCAACGTGAAAATGAATCAATTGGGAAGGATTCAGGAAATGAGTGGTTTTGAAAATCTATATGAAAAGATGTTTACTGATTTTCCTGGAATGAGCCAAGAGCAAATGGAGCAAATGAAGGAGCAAGTTTCAGGGACTTTTGGAGAAGAAAGCCTAAGAGGAAACCTTGAAATGATTTTGGCTATTTATCCAGCTCAGCAAGTAGCAGTGGGGGATAATTGGAACATTGAAAGTGAGCTTAATTCTTCCATCAATGCTTTGGTCAATACCCAATATACCTATCTGGGTTCGGATGATGCTCACCACAGAATTTCGGGAGAAGCAAGCCTAAGCAGTAACCCAGTTCCCATGGAGATGCAAGGAATGAGTGTTCGCTCTGAAATGAATGGTAAGGTTAAATCTGACATTTTAGTGGACAAAAAAACCGGCTGGGTATATGAAGCAAAAGTGTCTCAAGAGGTGGAAGGTACCACAATAATGGAAGGAAATCCGCAAATGCCCGATGGAATGCGAATTCCTATGAAAATGAAGGCTGAAATGGTTTTTTCAAATAAATAGGAAATTAAAATATCAGATTATCCGCAATCTTGCTACTTACCATGTTTTCTTTGTTTGACTGGCTGGATGCTTCGACTTCGCTCAGCACGGGCGACCCATGACCGAAGACCCAGCCACGGCCTGGCAGGCGAAGCTTCCGGATTCTGATCCTTTCAGCAGACAATAAGCTGTATTTTTGTCAATACTTGTAAGAAAGCGGATATCCATAAAAATTAATACAGAAGGCAAGGTTTGTTGACCTTGCCTTTTTTTGTTTATGGGAGTTTTACGGTTCTTTAAAATCCTACAAGCTCCAAATATTCCCTACCTCTGATAGAGGCATACATCCTCGGTATTCTCCAGGGATTGGATCATAGCTCAGGACATTTTTACCAATCTCTTCCGAACTGAAATAAGCCCAAAGTACAGTAGATTTCAATCCTCGGTAGAATCCCACTGGTTCACGAGGTCCCACCGCACCTCCCCAAACAGTTTTAGGGAATTTTGGAGAATTTGCCTCATGCTCTTTGAAGCAATTTGCTTTGTCTTCTGTCGAAAGTTCAGCAAAGACTTTACCATATTCTGTCTTGCAATCGGCATTGAATTTTTCAATGTCCGCAACAACCTGATTTTGCCCTGCTTCATCATAAGTTTTAGCATACATCAGATCTATAAATACATCTGCCTTCACATCTAATCCTCCCGGAGTTTCAGTTTTTGGTAAAAGGAAATCCACGAAAGAAGATATAAATCTGGCTTGATCTTCACTCAAAAATTGAGGAGTCCAAGTCAATCGATCTGTTTTGGCACAAGCCTGAAGTAAGCTGAGCAAGGTCGGAGCACCGGCTGCTGTTCCCAGTGCCAAAGCTGATTTTTTGATTGCGTCGCGTCTATTCATGGCTTAGAGGTTGAGTTTTTTGAGTTCAGATACGGCATGATTGGCGGCTCTCGCCGTGAGTGCCATGTAGGTCAGGGATGGATTGACGCAGGAGGAAGAAGTCATACATGCCCCGTCAGTGACAAAGACATTCTCACAGCCATGCACCTGATTATTTCCATTTAGCACCGACGTTTTGGGATCTCTTCCCATTCGGGCTGTACCCATTTCATGGATTCCAAAACCCATTTCGTGCTTGTTGTCAAATTCCATAATATCCTTTAGACCTGCCCTTTCCAGCATTTCCCTGGCATCCTGACGTGCCTGATCATTGAGAGCCAGTTCGTTGGCTTTCCATTCCGCATCGATGGATAGGGTCGGTTGCCCCCATTTATCCAAGACATCTTTATTGAGATAGACTTGATTTTCATGATAAGGAAGACATTCTGAAAAGCCTGTGATAAAAAACTCCCAAGGACCGGGTTTCATCAAGCCGTCTTTAAAATCCCCTCCAAAATCCTCCTGATTGCTTCCTGCTCCCCATCCGGATCTTCCTCCGCCACCTTGGAAACCAAATCCTCGCACAAACTTGTCGGATTGAGGGCCATCTTTGAGGTTAACGTAGCGGGGAATGTAAATTCCGTTGGGTCTCCGGCCTTTGTAATATTGATCTTCAAAACCTTCCACAGTCCCCATGGCACCGACTCGATAAGTATGATCCATCAAGTTGTGTCCGAGTTCTCCGCTGTCATTTCCCAAGCCATTTGGAAAACGATTAGAAGTAGAGTTCATCAAAATCTGGGTGGTGCTTAAGGTAGAGGCATTGACAAAAATGATTTTAGCCTTGTACACAATTTCTTCGCTTGTTTCCGCATCAATGATTCTTACACCTGAAGCTTTTCCTTTTTGCTCATCATAAACGACGGACTGCACAATGGAAAAAGGCCGAATGGTTAGGTTACCTGTTGCATTAGCTGCAGGGAGAGTAACCGCATTACTGGAAAAATAGGCCCCGTAAGGACAACCCCTGTCGCATCGGTTTCTGAACTGACACTTTCCTCTACCATTCAAGGGTTCTGTCAAGTGGGCAACCCGACCAATGATCATGTTTCTTCCCTTGAAATCCTTTTCAATTCGCTCCTTGACGTGTTTTTCTACACAATTCAATTCCATAGGAGGTAAAAAATGGGAATCCGGAAGTTGAGGCAGTCCCAAAGCTTCCCCACTGATTCCAGCGAATTTCTCAACATGAGTATACCAAGGTTCAAGATCCTTGTACCGAATCGGCCAATCTACCCCATGCCCGTCTCTGGCATTAGCCTCAAAGTCCAAGTCAGACCATCGATAGGTTTGCTTACCCCAAAGCAAAGATCTACCGCCCATTTGATGAGCTCTGACCCACATGAAAGGCTTGACTTCGGTGTAGGGATTTTCGAGGTCATTAGCATGGAAATGCTCGTTGAAAGCTCCGATAAATCCGGATCTTCCGCCTTTGGGGTGTTTAGCTTTTTGCTCTGGAGTCAAGCCTCCCCGAAGCTCATGCTCCCAAGGGTCTAAGGTCATAGTGGGGTAGTCCACCACATGCTCCACGATACGTCCCCGCTCTAATACGAGGGTTTTGAGACCGGCTTCGCAAAGTTCTTTTGCAGCCCAGCCTCCGCTGATTCCCGAACCGATGACAATGGCGTCATAGGTCAGGGTTTTGTCTGCATCGATATTAAAATTGGCCATTTACAATAGGTTTATTCAACCTAAGTTTAGCCAATTTTTTGGTGAAAACAGAGTTAAATTTAAAAAGGGATGAGGAGGAAAGACTATTTTTGCTTAGTCCACTCTACGGTTCTTCCGAGCATAGAAAACCCAACATATCCCCTCACTTCCAGAACTTCCAGGTTTTTCAAGTTCATTACGCAGGAATAGGTTTTGCCATTTTTGGGATCATAAATCGTCCCATCTTCCCAAGATCCATCGTCGTAAACAAATCCTTTTAAAAGTTTCATCCCCATGACTGGTTGGTTTCTCAAGGACTTATCTGCATTGTTTTTATCCAGCTTGGGTTTTCCATTTTCGGTAGGCTCTTTAAGCCATACGATTTTGCCAAAATATTTACCATTCTCCTTATAGATCTCAATTCTAGCGTCTTTTTCCGTATTGTTCCAAACACCCAAAATTGCATCTGCATTTTGTGCTTGAAGAGAAAGAGAGGTAAAAAGGATAAGGAAAAGACTTGCAAACAGGGTTTTCATAAATATGATTTTTGGTGATTTTCTTGAAGTAACGAAGTTTTGAGGACTTGGTTTGATTCGAAAATAGAAAAAATTTGAATTTAATCTTAGCTTCTTATGCGCGGTGCTGATCAAATCGTTCCTTTTGCTTTGCTGGGAATGCTTTAATATTTGATGTACAATACAGATCGCCCCGTTGGGGCTCTGGGTTGGTATATTTTATTAGGACCCCAAATTGAATTTGGGGTTAATAAAGAACGCACCGTTGGTGCTTAGGCAAGAAATTACTTTGAGTAGGTCTTGAAACCTTTGAGGAATTAATGCCATAGGCATTTCTTTTAGTAGCCCTGCCTTCGGCAGGCAGGCCAGAATTCAATCCTGGGCAATTGGTGGCGTGGTCCTATTCAGAGTGCCAACGGCACGATCTGTATTAAATCCCTTCCAAAAATGATTTAGGATTAAATATTAAATCTTGCCCCAACTCATAATTTCCCCTATTTTTCCACCTATGAAAAAATCTGCTTTTATCATCATCTTGGCCATTCTGCCTTTTCTGACATTTGCTCAACAAAAACTCAGTAAAGAGGAGAAAAAGCTTCTGGAACTGGTTGACAAAAACTACCAAGAGACCGTTGCTTTGCTGGAAGAGGTATTAAACATTAATTCCGGCTCGCTCAATAAAGAAGGCGTGCGAGAAGTAGGCCGTGTTTTCGCCCGTGAATTTGAAAAAATCGGCTTTGAAACTGAATGGGTGGAAGTTCCTGCAGAAGTGAACCGTGCCGGGCATTTTGTGGCTACCCGAAAGGGAACTAAAGGCAAAAAGCTTTTCCTGATTGGGCATATCGATACAGTTTTTGAAAAGGATATGCCTTTTACACCTTTTACCTGGCTGAATGACAGCACTGCGACTGGGCAGGGTGCTAATGATATGAAAGGAGGGGATGTGCTCGTTTTTGCGAGCTTAAAAGCGCTTCATGAACTCGGACTTTTGGATGATCGAACCATCACCGTGTATTTTATGGGGGATGAGGAGAGTTCGGGTGACAATGAGCTTTCCCGCAGGGACTTTATCGAGCGATCTAAATCTCATGATATCGCTTTAGGCTACGAAACAGCCCAGGGTTTCAACTCTGTGACAGTAGCTAGAAGAGGTTCCAGCGGATGGACCTTGAAGACTACAGGCCGTCAAAGCCACTCCAGCGGGGTTTTTCGTGAAGGAGTTGGATACGGAGCCATTTATGAGGCTGCCAGAATTTTGACTGAATTTCAAAAAGAGCTTGCAGGAGAGCAGTATCTGACCTTTAATCCTGGACAGATCATAGGGGGATCGGATATTTCCTATAATTCAGAAACTGGAAAAGGAGAAGCTTTGGGCAAAACCAACATCGTTGCACGAGAGGCTTTGGTAACCGGAGATCTACGCTTTTTGGGTGAAAAACAAAAAGAACGAACACGTGCCAAAATGCAGGAAATCGTCGATCGAAACCTCAATCAAACCGATGCTGAGATTACCTTCCGAGATGGCATTCCCTCCATGAGCCCAAGGGAAGAAAACTACGAATTGGCTACTGTACTTAACCAGGTGAGTTTGGATATGGGATTTGGCGAAGTGAAACCTGGTGATCCAGGAAGCAGAGGTGCTGCTGACATAGCTTATGTGGCTGATATTTTACCAGGATTGGATGGTTTGGGAGCTTCAGGATCAGGTGCCCATGCCCCGGGAGAAACCATCAATATGAGACAGTTCCCTGATCTGATCAAAAGAAATACGATTTTACTATACCGGTTAACCCGTCAGTGAATTTGTGAAATGGTGTTTTTCTTCGAATTTGGGTTATCGATCTATCTACAATAATCGAAAAGGAAATGAAGAGATGGGTTCTTTTAATAGGTTTTGTTTGTTTTTGCACAAGTAATTTTGCCCAAAATGTACTTTATAGAAATGATAAAATCATTTCAAAATCTTTAGCTGAAAGATGGGAGCTGGAACCCGAATTTCAAAAAGGGACTTTCAGATTGACGTCTTATAAGCCGTTTTATATTACAGCTGGAAGATGGTCGAGTAATCCAAACAAACAACCTCAAAGTGAAAATCCAAATTATACAGTCCCTACTCCTACGGACTATAATAACTACGAAGCGAAGTTTCAACTAAGCTTTAAAACTAAGGTGTTACAATCCATCTTTTGGGGTCATGGTGACCTTTGGCTGGCATACACCCAGCGAGCACATTGGCAAATCTACAACACCAGTATTTCCAGACCATTCCGTGAGTTAAATTATGAGCCGGAGCTCATGTTGAACTTTGGTATCCGAGCTAAAATACTTGGATTTGATGCCAGAACTTTGGGAATCTCCATGAATCACCAATCCAATGGAAGGGATCTCCCTAGGTCCCGAAGTTGGAATAGGATAATTTTTCATGCCGGCTTGGAACGAGGCAATTGGATCTTGGTTTTTAGGCCTTGGGTAAGGCTTCCTGATGAGGAGGATGAAAATCCACTGATATCTGATTTTATTGGTAGGGCTGAGGCAAACGTAATTTATACCTTTGGAAACCACAGCATTTACCTTATTACTACCAACTCCCTTTCTATAAAGAATAACCGTGGAAGTGCTCAACTAAATTATGTGTTTCCTATTCGCGCAAATCTTAGAGGGCACTTCCAGATTTTTGATGGATATGGGGAAACCATGATTGATTACAATCATCGGCAGACTACCATTGGATTGGGTATTTCATTTGTGGACTGGTAATAAGAAGACAAATTTATTGTATTAATTTCACCACAAGCCCCTACCAAAGGTCACCCTCGGACTTCTTTTATTAATTTTATGAAATACTATTGTTCTCTTTTTAGCTTTATCATCTTGTTTCTAGCCTTCACCAGCTGTAAGCAAACAACTTCACTAACTGAAGAGCCCATGAATTCTCAAAAAATTGTTGTCTATCAGGTTTTTACCCGACTTTTTGGCAATACCAATACAAACAACAAACCTTGGGCAACCAAGGAAGAAAATGGAGTAGGGAAGTTCAATGACTTCACAGATACCGCTTTGGAAGAAATCAAAAAGCTAGGGGTGTCCCATATCTGGTACACGGGAGTCCCTCATCATGGCGTGATCGGGGATTTTCCGGAGATCGGTGTGAGTTCAGATGATCCGGATGTGATCAAAGGCCGCGCAGGTTCACCCTATGCCGTACGGGATTACTACCAAGTCAATCCTGATCTGGCGGTGGATGTGACCAAGCGTATGGAGGAATTTGAAGCGCTGATCGCCCGAACGCACAAGCATGGAATGAAGGTAATCATAGACATTGTACCCAATCATGTGTCACGCTATTACGAGGGAAAAAACAACCCTGAAGGAGTTCGTGATTTTGGAGCGGATGATGACACTTCTGTGGAATATGCCAGAGATAACAACTTCTATTATATCCCGGGAGAAGCCTTTCGGGTACCCGAACCTAAAAAGGGCTACCAACCTTTGGGCGGTGAAAAGCATCCTCTTTCAGACGGAAAGTTTGATGAAAACCCCGTCAAATGGACAGGCAACGGTTCCCGATTGGCTCAGCCGGATTTTTACGACTGGTACGAGACGGTTAAGATTAATTATGGGATCAAGCCAGACGGTGCCAAGGATTTCCCAGAGTTACCCGCAAAAGCAGATTCCCTGGATTGGAAAGCGCATTATGAGTTCTGGCAGGGAAAGGATGTCCCGGATTCTTGGAAAAAGTTTAAAGACATTACCCAGTTTTGGTTGGGTAAAGGAGTGGATGGATTTCGCTTCGACATGGCAGAAATGGTCCCGGTGGAGTTTTGGTCCTACCTGAACTCCCATATCAAAAAGACCAGGCCGGATGCTTTTTTGATGGCAGAGGTCTATCAGCCTGCCTTGTATCGCGATTACCTTTTCAAGGGAAAAATGGATTACCTCTACGATAAAGTAGAGCTCTATGACAGCCTGAAAAACATCATGTACGGGCATGGGTCGACGGATTATCTCCCTGCGATTTTTGAGTCCCATTGTGATATTGAGCACCACATGCTTCACTTCCTGGAAAACCATGACGAGCAGCGCATCGCCAGTCCGGAGTTTGCGGGGAATCCTTGGAAGGCCATGCCTGCTATGGTGGTCTCAGCAACAGTTTCTACTTCTCCGACCATGATTTATTTCGGGCAGGAAGTTGGGGAGCCTGGAGCGGAAATGGCTGGATTTGGGCAACCCAGCCGAACCTCCATTTTCGATTACATTGGGGTTCCTCAACATCAGAAGTGGATGAATGGAGGGAAGTTTGACGGAGGCCAACTTTCAGATAATGAAAAAGCGCTGCGAAACTACTACTCCGAAGTGCTGAACTTTACCCGAAACAGCCCCGCCTTGATGGGAGAATATTTGGAATTACATTCCTTCAACCGAACCCAAAATCCAGCATACACCGACAAGGCCTTTGCTTTTGCCCGCTGGGATGAAAGTCAAAAGCTGATCGTAGTGACCAACTTCGATGAGTTTCAATCGATCAAGACCACCTTGAAACTTTCTTCAGAATTGTTAAAAGCATGGAATCTGGAAAAAGGAGAGAGGGAGATCAAAGAAGTCATGTTTGGAAAAAAGAAGACCATGCTTCGTGTGACTGGCACAGGTGCGGAGATTGACTTGGACTTTGGACCTTGGGAGTCGGCTGTTTTTGAGATAAAGTAGAGGATTAGGTCTGGATGCTAAAGGCTCAGAGTTTTGGGTTCAGAAATTAAAAAAAACAGCCCTAAAAAGGGGCTAGATTTCAACTCTTTGCACCTTTCTGACTTTAAGTGAAGTATATTCTTGCATTGCCAAATCCCAATATCCAACAAAACCCGAGATCTAATTCAACCCTTTATGGGGCGAGCTGGATTCCGTCTGTCTAAACTGACCTAAATCTTTTAGACTCGCTAAGAGGTCTTTCGAATTAAATATTCTTTTTTCATATTTACGAGAGTTTTAATCCTTCTATGCCCCGAAAGAAAAATTCAGAATTTTGGTCCTGGCTCATCGTCGGTTTGTTTTTTCTCTTAGTAAGTATTGGCCTATACCTTTCAACATTCCAAAAGAAGATTAATCGGAGTTTAGGTGAATACATCCGGGTTGCTCCTCCTTTTAGAGAGGAACTGAAGTTGCAGCACGTTTTTAGAAATTTCCCAGCAGGCATTTTGGGAATAGATGTCAGTCAATATCAAGGCAGGATCAATTTTGCGGGGCTCCAATTGCAACTTGAAAATCATCGTGTGCAATTTGTTTTCGTAAGAGCAACCATGGGCGAAGACGGGATAGATGCAAGATTCCAAGAGAATTGGAAAGGCTTTTCTAATTTACCTTTGAAAAGAGGAGCGTATCATTATTACCGCCCGAATGAAAATAGTAGTAAGCAAGCTCAAAACTTCATCAGAAATACCAAGCTTGTTAAAGGAGACTTGATTCCTGTGCTGGATATTGAAAAGCACAGTACTATCCAGCCCAAAGAAAAATTAAGGGAGGGTTTGAAGAATTGGCTAAAAATCGTGGAGGCTCATTACAAGGTGAAACCCATGATTTACACGGGAGATAAGTTTTTCTGGGAGGTACTGCACAATCAAGGATTTGATCACTATCCAATTTGGATTGCTAATTATAATCGAGTTCAGGAGCCTCAAACCCGCG
The DNA here is from genome assembly GCF_007655305.1 of Algoriphagus algorifonticola. Lineage (GTDB taxonomy): Bacteria > Bacteroidota > Bacteroidia > Cytophagales > Cyclobacteriaceae > Algoriphagus > Algoriphagus algorifonticola. Next base: position 27,042 of record NZ_VLOG01000001.1, on the reverse strand, counting down.
GCTGGTTGATTTGGCAATTTACCGAAAAGGGAAGCCTTCCAGGTATTGGGGAACGAATTGATCTCAATATTTGGAGGGGAGATCAAACTGACTTAGAACAGATCATTATACCCTAAAATTAAATTTGATATTCAGTTTTTTCGAAAGCAGGACGGCTAATCTAATCCAACTTTTTAGCAATCTCCGCCGCCTCATACCCTATCCGATGGGTATTCACATACAGTGAATCTCCTGCTGTCGCCTCAAAAGGCCCGGTGTAAACCTTCCAAGCATCCCCACTGGACTTTCTCCAGCCGATCAGAGCTGAAGGTGTAGGGCAAGAAAGGGTGACCTTCCCTTCGGAGAAACTTACCTCAGCCTCCGCAGTGACCGGTGGATTTTCCGCTCCATTCCACATCGCTTTGACCATTTCTATTTCATTCAGGGCACCTTTGTCTCCATACTTCGCAATCCAGTCCTCATGGGCTTTGCGTAGCTCAGCAAGCTTTTCAGCGTTGTGTGGATTGCCTGCCAGATTGGTAAATTCCCAAGGGTCAGATTGAGTGTCGTAGAGTTCTTCCTCGGGCTTATTTTGGGCAAACCAGCGGGCTTGGTTTTCATTAAGCTTCCCTTTTTCATTCAGTTGCAAAAGATGTCCCATCAAGGGATTTTGAAGCCGGTAGCGGATATTTTGATAGTTAGGCTTCTCGGGCATGTAATTTCGGATGTATTTAAAACGACCATCAGAAACAGCTCTAACCCGATCGTATTCACTATCCATACGATCCCGAGCTGCATAGACATATTTCCGAGGTTCTGCTTTCTGAGGTCCCAAAAACGCCTGACCCTGCATCGTCTCGGGGATTGGAATTCCCGCAAGCGAAAGTACAGTAGGCCCAAAATCCACAAAACTGACCAGCTCCTCGGTTTTCGTCCCGCCTTTTATCCAAGGAGCTTTGACCAACAAAGGCACTTTCAAACCCCGATCGTACAATTCCCGCTTGAAATAGGGCATCCCATCACCATGGTCAGAGTAAAAGAAAATGATGGTATTCTCATAGAGCCCATCCTCCTTGAGCTGGGCAATAACTTCTCCCACCTGCTGATCCATCCGCATCACATTGGTAATAAATCGGGCAATAGTCCTTCTGGTCAGGGAATCATCGGGGTACACAGGGGGGACTGTTACTTTTTTTGGATCGACCAACAGGCTATCCTTTCCTTCCCGTGCCCAAACCTGAGACTCATGAGTAATGGTAAAGTTGAAAATGGAGAAAAACGGCTGATCGGGATCTTTGCGGTTTCTCCAATGAGCCTTATTGCCACTTTCATTCCACATGGTCACCGGGCTTTGAAACTGGTAATCTTCCTTGGAATTGTTGCTGGTGTAATAGCCATTGAGCCGGAGATATTCTGGATAGGTGCGCATACCTTCTGGCAATACAACGGAATAACTTTTAAACCCAGGAGGATAGGCATCTAAGGCGTTGGCAGACATTCCGGTGGTTCGCATATGCATGGCGCCAATGGAACTCTGATATGCTCCGGTGATCAAAGCTGCCCTGCTGGGAGCACAGACTCCTGCTGTGGAAAAGGCATTTTGGTATTGTAAGGATTCGGCTGCCAAAGCATTCAAGTGTGGCGTCTTTCCACCTGTGCCTCCATAAGATTCCAAATGCTCGGGAGACATATCCTCACAAACGATCCAGACAATATTGGGACGCTTGGGATTTGTTATTTGGCTGGGTTCTGAGGATTGTTTCTGACAGGAGAAAAGAACAGAACTGATCAGGGTGAGGAAGAAAAGCTTTTGCATGACAGAAGTATTTAACTTCATAAGATAAGCTTTTCCGATAAATTTTTAGCCTGCGTCAGAGTAGGTCAGAAAGTCAAAGATTGGCAGCTCAAGAAAAAGCAAAGTCCTTGGATGGTTAATAGGATTTTGCCCAGCTTTTGGAACAGAAGGGGGGCCAGCAATAGAATTACTTAATACGCTCTCCACCCGTCTACAATTCCTTGCTTAATATCCGGATAGTTCCAAATCAAAAGAAATAAAAGCCCGAGAACCAAAATAACTTTCCAGTTTTGGATGATTTCCTTTTCGATTCTTTTCAAAGAAGTAGTCATAAGTGTTAATTAACTAAGGGATTTTGAAATTAGCTGAAACTAAGATACAACGGACTAGAGCAACTGGCGAAGAAAAATACAGCAGCGAATATTTTAATAGATCAAATCCGTTTTTGATAATTCTGACATTTTACCTAGATTCTTTGAATGTCTTTATAGAACCCTCCAAGGGTTTACCTTTTTTGGTTTATGACGTATCAATTTTGTCAATATTGAAAAAATAAAAACCCTTGGAGGCTTGTATTAGTGATAGTCAAGCCTTTGCCAGCAAATGACCTTAGAGGGATAAGCAAACTTTTTTAATCGGAATTCCTTAAATTCCATTTCAAACCCAAAAGACCTAAACCATGTCAAAGATCAACCGCCGCGATTTTCTGGCCTCTACTGCCACCTTCGCCGCCTCTTTTAGTATTGTGCCATCTAATGTGATTGCTGGACTAGGGAAAATCCCTCCTTCCGATCAATTGACGGTAGCCAATATTGGTTGCGGAACTCAAGGCTTACGGGAAATGGGATCACTTTTACAAAATCCTAAAGTTCGGGTGGTCGCCGTCTGCGATGTGAATAAATTTTCCACCGATTACATCGATTGGTCTCCTCACGGCATCCGAAACGATATCCGAGAAACCCTTGGTGACGATACTTGGTGGGAAGGAAAACCCGGAATCCCAGGAGGGCGGGACATAGGACAGGAATATGTGGAGAGGTTTTATGCCAAAAATAAGCCTTCTGGCAAATACAAGGGTTGCGCTAGCTATGAGGATTATCGGGAGCTTTTTGCTAAAGAAAAAGGAATCGACGCTGTCAAAATCATGACTCCCGACCATACTCATGCGCCGATTGCTTTGGCAGCTATGGATCAGAGAATGCATGTGGTCACACACAAACCCATCGCCAACCGACTTTTGGAAGGTAGAAAAGTCATCCAAAAGGCGAAAGATACCGGATTAGTTACTCATCTTCTGGCATGGTCGGACAGACCTGAATACCGACAGATTAAAGCCTGGATGGATTCGGGATTGATCGGCGAATTGAAGGAAATCCACAACTGGTCCTATCGCCCTGTCTGGCAGCAGTGGACCAAGAGACCTTCAGAAGCTCAAGCTATTCCAGAGGGATTGAATTGGGAGCTTTGGCTTGGGCCTGTGCCGGATATCCCTTATCACAAAAACTATACGCATAACGTCTTCCGGGGCTGGTATGAATTCGGCGGAGGATCGGTGGCGGATATGGGGCATTACAGCTTATTTCCGCTTTTTGAAACCTTGGGCATCGATCGAAGTCCTGTTTCCGCTCGGGCTTTTGGCACTACTACCCGTGAGGAAATCAATCAGGTCTATCAGTGGGTAAAGAATGACGTCGCCTTTCCGGCTAGCTGCACTATTAAATGGAATTTTCCTGCCCAAGCCTCACTACCTGCATTTGACCTTTTTTGGTATGATGGGGGAATGAAGCCCTTTGCCTGTGAAGAATTGGAAGTCGATGGAAAAGACACTCCCGAGGAAGGTTTATTGATCCTGGGTTCTAAAGGAAAAATCCTGGGAGGGTTCCGAGGAGAAAATCCGGTGCTTTTACCGGAAAGTACCATGATGGCAGACCGAGATTCCGAACGGATTAATTCCCGGGAAGTAGACCGTAAAACCGACCAATGGGTAGATGCCATGCTGGAAAAGCGACAGACCCCGGGGAGCTTTACCCGAGCCCAGTGCATTACTGATACGATTAATTTGGGAGCTGTAGCGCTTCGAGCTGGCAAAAAGGTTGAATTTGACGCCAACTTGGTCAAGATCACCAATGATGAAGAGGCCAATCGCTTGCTGACAAGGGAATATCGAGCTGGATGGGAGTTTTAATTAAGCTGAAGGCTAAAGTGATAAATCTGAAAAGTAGGCAGAAGGCAGGTTCTGAGTTCTCGCCACAAACTACCATTCAGTCTGCCAGCATATTATCCAAATACTTCAAAGCAATCTTCTTCAAAAATCTTAACTTATCCTATTCCTTTTACTACTAACTCAAAAACCATTAACCCAATTCCCTATGACCAATAGAAGAACCTTCCTCAAAACTTCCAGTTTGGCCGCAACCGCCCTTGGCTTGGGCCTTCCTCAATTGACTTTAGCCAAAAATAAGTCCGACCTCTTGTTTAAAATCTCCCTGGCGGAATGGTCGGTCAACAGACTCCTTTTCTCTAAGCAACTGGATCATTTGGATTTTCCTTTGGAAGCTAAAAAGCATGGCATCCAGGCCGTGGAGTATGTGAACCAGTTTTTTATGGACAAAGCCCAGGATCAGACCTATTTGAAAGAAATGAATACCCGCTGCGAAAATGAAGGGATTACTCAGGTTCTGATTATGGTAGATAGGGAGGGGATGTTGGGAGCTCGATCCGATGCAGACCGGAAAGAAGCCGTGGAAAAACATAAAAAATGGATAGAGGCTGCAAAATTTTTGGGATGTCATACTGTACGAGTTAACGGCTACTCAGATATTGCCTGGTCGGAAAACCCTGCTGATGCGACCGAAGCATCCAAATTGGTAACCGACGGCATTCGGCAGCTTTGTGAATTTGCGGCTCCTTATGGGACCCATATCGTGATCGAAAACCACGGAGGATTTTCCTCCAATGGAAAATGGCTGGCAGAAACTATCCGGAATGTTCAACATCCATTGGCGGGAACCCTTCCAGATTTCGGGAACTTTAGAATTGGAGCAGTGGATGGAAATCAAGTTTCTTACGATTCCTATCGAGGAGTAGACGAACTCATGCCACTGGCTACCGGAGTGAGTCTCAAGCCGAAAGTTTGGGATGATGCCGGAAATGAGTCTGAATTGGACTATGAGCGGATGATGAAAATCGTTCTTTCCCATGACTATCACGGCTATGTAGGCATTGAACATGGAGAGCGGGATAGAGAGTGGGAAAGCATCGTGGAAATCCGGGAGATTTTGGAAAGATTACAACAAACACTTTGACATATCGTGACCACTGAGTTTCTCCAAGCAGTCCCTGTCCTTCCCTCCCAGAATATCGAAAGAGATGTGGAATGGTATAGCAATAACTTGGGATTCAGTAGGGAGTTTGGAGATGGGATGTATGCAGGAATTAGGCTAAATGAGATTTGGCTTCATCTTCAATGGCATGCTGATACTCCTGAGGACCCCTTGTTGGGGGGATCAGTCGTCCGGATTTTTGTAAAAAACATCCAAACCTATTTCGAAGCTTTAGTCACCAAAGGAGTGATCCCTCCAGATAAGCTTCGCTTGAATACTCCTTGGGGAACCCATGAATTTGGCCTGTATGACCTGAATCAAAATGCTATCTTTTTTGTAGAAGACCTTTAATACCCACTTATGAAAAAATTATTAACTCCGATTCTGATCCTACTATCGATTTCCTTCGGTTACGGACAGAGTAAAAATTTTAATTTTAAACAACTCGAAACCGAACTCGAAAAAGCCCGCATTGCGCTGAATACACCGGGTTTTGCGGTAGCTATTGTTCAAAAGGATAAAATCGTCTATGCCAAGGGATTTGGCTATAAGGATGTGGAAAATCAGGTCCCGGTAACAGAAAACACCCTTTTTGCCATCGGTTCCTCTTCCAAGGCCTTTACATCGGCAGTTTTGGGTGTTTTGAGAAAGGATGAAAAAATCGACTTTGACGAAAGGCCCGGAAAATACATCCCCGAACTCCGATTTGCCGAACCCTGGATGAATGAACAAATCATCGTGAAGGATCTAATGGCCCACCGGACGGGATTGCCGAGGCATGACTTTTCCTGGTTTATGTTTCCCTCAGAGTCCAAGGCTGAACTGATCAAGCGCATCGAATTCCAGGAGCCTTTCACCGGATTGCGGCAACAGTGGTATTACAACAACTGGATGTTTTTCCTCCAAGGGGAAATTGGTGCAAGACTCAGGGGTAAGACTTGGGAGCAAAACGTGAAGGAACTCTTTTTTGACAAACTGGGCATGACCCGAAGCAATTTCCGCATTCCTGACATGGAAAAAGACGCCGACAAGTCCTTTGGCTACTCGGTGGAGCTGGACGGAAAAACAAGCAAAATGGACTACTACAATATCGCAGCTATGGGTCCTGCCGGAGCGATTAATTCCAGCGTATCGGAAATGTCCAACTGGCTAATTACCTGGATCAATGGTGGCAAGTTCAAAGGTGAGCAAATTATCCCCGAAGACTATGTGAAAGAAGCCATGAGTGCACAGATGGTCGTGGCGGCTGGCACCCCTTCCAAAGAGCATCCCGATGTGCAGTTTTCCAACTATGGCTACGGCTGGTTTTTGGCTTCCTATCGGGGACATTATCGAGTGGAACATGGAGGAAATATCGACGGCTTCTCGGCTTCCGCATCCTTCTTCCCCACAGACAGCCTGGGGATCATGATTCTGACCAATCAAAATGGCTCTCCCCTTCCCAATGTCGTCCGGAATATGATTGCCGATCGCATGCTGAATCTGGAGCCTGCAGATTGGTTGGGCGAGACCGTCAAGCGACTTGAGGAAGCCAAGGAAGCCCAAGCTAATGCGAAAGCGGCTGCCGACTCTACGGCCAAAGTCAGCCTGACCAAGCCTTCTCACATTTTGATGGACTACACCGGCACTTACGAACATCCCGGCTATGGCAAGATGGAGATTGACCTGAAAAATGATACGCTCTTTGTGCAGACGGGGCTGTTGGGTGGATTCTTGGAACACAAAGATTACGACACCTTCAATATGTATCTGATTTATCAGGGAGAACCCAATAAGGACAATGCCTTTCCTTTTCAGTTTGTCAGTAATATGACCGGAGATATTTCCGGATTAAAAGCTGCTTTTGAACCAACCCTCGATCCGATCGAATTCAAGCGGACACCAAAGGCAAATGAGCTTTCGGTGGATGACTTGAAAAAGTACGAAGGAGCCTACCTCCTGATGGGCGTGCAGGAGGTGAAGGTTTACATCAAGGAGGAAAAGCTCTATGCCTTTGTGCCCGGTCAGCCTGAGTACGAACTGGTCAATATCGGCGAGCATGAATTTAACCTGAAGGTCCTGGAAGGTTTTAAGGTGAAGTTTGAGGAAAAAGATGGGGAGATCATCGCGGTAAGTTTTATTCAGCCTAATGGGACCTTTCGGGGGGAAAGGAAGAAAGTTGAGTAAGTCATAAAGCTGAAATCAGAAAGCTGAAAAAACGCAAGAACCTTTGAGGTGTCATACCAGCTCTTCGAGATTTGCAATCTCGAAGCTCTATCCGGAGATTTTTAATCTCTAAATCCAAATTCTATTTAAAACAGAAACTAAAAGGTTTATTCGGATTGAAAATCCTATGATCGAAGTTCAGGATTACAAATCCTGAACAGCTGAGACCTCAAAGGATTTATAGTGAAACATTTATACGATCAATCATCGTATATTAGGGCATAATCTTAATACTATGAAAGTAACTGCCTTGATATCTGATGAGTTGATTGCCGAAGCCATGGAGCTTTCTAAGGCGAAAAACATCAGCGAAACGCTCCGAATAGCTTTGGAGGAATATATTGCTACTCAAAAAATTAGATCCGCTGCTCAGGAAATTGTGGCTGAACCCCTAGACTTTTATTGGACGGCAGAGGAACTTAGGAATAAAAACAATTCTTAATGGGCGTAATCTTTGACACTTCCATTTGGATTGAGTATTTCAAAGCCAATCCATCTTATTTCTCAAGCTGCCAGAGTCTTTTAGACCAACGATCAGTTTGGACCTTGAATATCATTTTTGGGGAATTGGTCCAGGGAGCAAGAGGGAAAAGAGAAATGGAAATACTGGACATTTTTTATCAAAACACACCAAAAATCAAAGATTCAAATCTTGGATACCACGCAGGCCTTTTTTCCCAAAAATACAAACTGTTGAATCAGGGAATAGGCCTTATTGACACTGTCATTATTTTAGCGTGTCTGGAAAACGGACTGCAACTTTGGTCTTTGGATAAAAAGATCAATCGTTTTTTAGAGGAACACTTTTCCGTTCATGTCTTTGATCCAAAAGGAAGTTAACCTTTGAGGTGTTTTTCAGACCTCGAAGGTTTCAAATTCTGACTGTATCTGGATGAGGAAGAAAGTTGAAAAAGGGTAAGAGCTGAATCCTTCGAAGGTTGGAACCTTTTGATGGTAAAGTATCTTCTATCAAAAATATTCGAAATGAACTATCAGGGGCCTAATCAGGAGCAGTTAATTCTGGAAGAGATTACAAGTCAGAACTGTCAAGTATTAGAAAAACCAGTTGCCTCCTCCCAAACTTTAATTTGGTTTAAAAGCGAATCAATTTTTGTCATAGATGGAAAGCAGGAAATCTTCCAGCCTAACCAAATTCTTTGTTTGACAGAGTTTCATCATCTTCACGTCAAATCTATGGGGAAGGCAAGAATGGTGAGGTTTAACAGACCATTTTATTGTGTGCTAGATCATGATTCAGAGGTGGGTTGTAAGGGGATTTTATTTTTCGGTTCGAGTCAAGTCCCTGTTTTGACTCTTGATGCAAATGGAATAGATCAGTTTGAAACTCTTTGGAAGGTATTTGTTTCAGAAATTAACTCCCAGGATAACTTGCAACAGGAGATGTTACAGATGATTCTTAAAAGATTATTGATCCTATGTACCAGATTGTATAAAGAGCAAAGCGATTTGAAAAACCTCACTTCTTTTGATTCCGACTTGGTCAGGGAGTTTAATTTTTTGGTGGAAAAGCATTTCAAAAAAATCCATACGGTCAAAGAATACGCAGAACTCCTCAATAAGTCTCCTAAGACTCTAGCAAATTTATTTTCAAAAATGAGTTCGAAAACCCCTTTGAGCTACATCCATGATAGGATTATGCTTGAGGCTAAAAGATTATTATTTTATACCGATAAGCCCATTAAAGAAATCGGATATGAATTAGGTTTTGAAGATATTCAGAGCTTTAGCCGTTTTTTCAAGAAAAACGAAGGGAAATCTCCCAGTGAATTCAAAGCAGAATTGGTTTAGGGAAAAATTGCCAACTTTTCAGGAAAATTGAACTAACTGGTTGGATAGGCGATGTATCATCTTTGTGTATACTTAAACCAAAACGAGTTACACAATGAAAAATTTTGAATTACCTAGCAAAGATCAAGTTTCAGAAAAGAACCAGGAAATTTTAGCAGGCTTGGAAAAGGCCATTGGCTTTGTTCCTAATTTATATTCCTACTATTCAAAAAGCGACACCGCTTTGGCGGATTATCTTGCTTTGGCAAATAGAAAAACAAGCTTGAAAGCAAAAGAGAAAGAAGTTGTAAATCTGGTAGTGAGTCAGGTGAATGGCTGTGAATATTGCCAGTCTGCCCATACTGCCATAGGGAAAATGAACGGTTTTAGCGAAGAGCAAATCCTAGAATTGAGAAAAGGATCTGCCTCTTTTGATTCCAAAATTGATGCTTTGGTGAAATTGGCCAAATCTATTACCGTAAATCGTGGATCAGCATCTGATGAAGCTGTGCAGGCATTTTTTGATGCAGGGTATAGCGAAATCACTTTGATCGATGTGGTTATCCTAATTGCAGACAAAACTATATCCAACTATATCCACAATTTGGCTCAATTCCCTATAGATTTTCCAGCTGCACCAAAGTTGGAAGAAGTGGAAGCATAGTAGATCGAAAAGATGAATATAAAAAAAAGGTCAACTTCTTAGGTTGGCCTTTTTTTTATGCCATTAGGTATGGTTTAATTTGAAAAATGAAACAACAACTCGGACAAATTTCTCTCTTAGTCAGAGACTATGACGAAGCGATTAATTTTTATACCCATGTTTTGGGATTTGAACTTTTGGAGGACACCCAACTTTCCGAAACCAAGCGCTGGGTTCGAGTGTCACCTCCAAGTTCGACTTGCCATCTACTTTTGGCAAAAGCTGCTAATGAAGCCCAGGAAAAGCAAATCGGAATGCAGGCAGGAGGAAGAGTGATGTTTTTCTTGTATACCGATGATTTTTATCGGGATTATGAAAACTACATTTCCAAAGGTGTGGAATTTATTCGGGAACCTGCTAAGGAAGAATTCGGAATCGTTTCGGTTTTCAAAGACCTTTATGGGAATTTGTGGGATTTGATTCAGCCGGTTCAATGACCCATGTGCAATTTCTAATGACCAATAACTTTTAACCATTAACTAAACGCCTTTCCCTTGGAACATCAACCTAACAACCCTCTTCACGGCCTTCGGCTGGATACCATTTTGGAACAGCTCGTGGCTCATTACGGATGGGAAGAACTCGGAGAGCGGATTACCATTCATTGCTTTACGCATAATCCATCCATCAAGTCCAGTTTATCTTTTCTGAGAAAAACTCCCTGGGCCAGAGAAAGAGTGGAGGGCTTGTATCTGAAAATGTTGAGGGATACGAAAAAGAACCTTTGAGGTCTTGAAGACCTCGAAGGTTTAATCTCCACCTCGGGAAGCAGTTTGATTAGGAAATTTTATTGGTTTTCAATCATTAAGCTCCAAACAATAAATAAAATAGGAGTCTGCATAATCCTTGGATAATCTATGTTTAAAGGAATCCGGTAGCCTATCGGAATTCTCTTTAATCCGCTCTCCGGAAACACCAAAATACAAAACTCCGTCCTCTACAAATTGAGGGGCAAATAGATTGATCCCAGAAATTGAATTGTCGACCAAACCACGATAGATTTTCAATTCTTCAGAATTAAAATCCAATAAACCCAAAGCTTGATTCCCTTTTTGACTCAGTCCGAATAGTATTCTATTCCCATTCAAGCCATAGATTTCACCTAGTAAATAGCTGTATTTCTTTTCATTGAAAAGCTGAAGCATATCCATGGCACCCTGAATTTGGGAAAATCTATCTTTTGTTACAGCATTTGCTCCAAAATCTACCTGAAATAGCGGTTTGAAATCGACTTGATCCCAAATGTAAATTGTATCATTAAATGCCTGAGAGAATAGTGTTTTTCCATTCCAATTGGAAAAAGGGGAGAAAGTCTGGTTGTAAAAGTGGTACCGATTTTTATCAATAGAAAAATAGGATTTGGTCCCCCTGGAACCATAGGTTAAAATATCCCATTCTCCATCATCTATACCATTTGTGTACGCTATTGTATTGGAACTATTTCTGAAATGAACTTTAGCCTTGAATGGTAGTTTCTCTGTTCCAATCTCTTTTAATTCTTCATTTAACCAAGTGATTTGCTGGCCATAGGTGATTATTCCAATGCTATCATTTTGAGTGATGATCTGGGTAATTGCATTGGCATTCAATTTATCATCAAATCCAAAATCAATACTTTTTCTTATTACACCATTCTTTTCTATCTGATGAAGACTAAATACAATCCCTTCTTCAAACAAATAAAAATAACGATCAGATTTGAGGATAGTAGGGGTGCCTGAAATAGGATACTTCGTTTTGACCTCAATGATATCCAAGTTTTTTCCTATTTCAGAGACTAATAGCGGCTTATCTACTTGGGAAGGAGTAAATGAAAATTGATCAGTCTTTTGTGTGCAGGAGTAAAAGACAAAAAGCAAAATGAAGATTAAATTTCTCCACATATTCTATTAATTAAAAATGGTGTTAGAATATGTTTCAAATCTTTGAAACAATCAAGTCAAGGATAAGGATATTTTTAAAAAGAAATATTCTGCTTCCAGAGAAGCGGAACAGCTAGGAAGTATTCTTTGATATCGCTTTGGCCTATTTGAAGATTTCAATTTTTAGAATAATTCTACCGGGTTTTTGGAGACCTCTAAGGATAAAAAAGCCCGATTCCACAAATGCAGAATCGGGCTTTAAGCTATAAGGTTGTTTGGTTGATTAATTACACGTAGTTGTTCAGCATCACCGGCATCACGAGCATCAGGATATCTTCATTTTCGTCTTGCTCAGCAGGCAAAATCAACCCTGCTCTATTTGGTGCGGAAAATTTCAAGCTGACTTCTTTGCAAGAAAGATTGTTCAACATTTCTACCAAAAACTTGGCGTTGAATCCGATCTCGATATCCTCGCCATCATGCTCGCAGGACAATCTTTCATTGGCCTCATTGGAGAAGTCCAAATCTTCTGCAGAGATCATCAATTCCGATCCTGTCAATTTCAATCTTACCTGATGTGTAGTCTTATTCGCATAGATCGCGATCCTGCGAAGTGAGCTCAATAAATCCTGTCGATCGATGGTCATGATGTTTGGATTATCCGCTGGAATCACGTTTTCATAATCCGGGAATCTCTCATCAATCAGACGGCAGATCATTTTAATATTGTTGAACTTGAAATAGGCATTCGATTGGTTAAACTCCACACTAACCGGTACATTTTCGGAGGGTAAAGTGGATTTTAGAAGATTGAGCGCTTTTCTCGGGATGATCAAGCTTGCTGGACTGGAAGAAGCCACATCCACTCTTCTATAGCGAACCAATCTGTGTCCGTCAGTTGCCACAAAAGTAGTATTGGTATCACTCAAATTGATATATACCCCTGTCATTGCGGGTCTTAATTCATCAGAACTGGTTGCGAAAATCGTGTTGGAAACAGCACTGGAAAGTACTTCTGTGGACATATCCACAGTAGTCGCATTATTGACAGTTGGGATTTTTGGAAAGTCTGTGGCGTTCTCTCCAGCCAATCGATAGCGGCCATTGTCAGAGCTGATTTCCACTGCATAAGTGTCATGATCAATGCTGAAAGTCACAGGCTGCTCCGGGAGGTTTTTCAAAGTTTCGATCAATATCCTTGCAGGTACTGCGATATTTCCGTCTTCTTTTGCTTCCACATTGATTTCAGTAATCATCGAAGTTTGAAGGTCAGAAGCAGTAATTGTCAATAAACTGTCTTTGATTTCAAAAAGAAAATTTTCCAAAATCGGAACTACCGGATTGGTGGTGACTACACCATTGATCGCCGAAAGCTGCTTTAAAAGGGCAGAAGAGGAAACAATAAATTTCATATCGTAGGGCTTAGTTGTATTTTACTTTTGGAATGGGGGTAAATTTATAAATAAAATCGGATTGAAAAGTCCGTAAACGCTTTTCATATACAAATATTATCTTGATTTCTTGAAATTAAAGCTAGATAGTTTTTTTAGAAAACTTTCTAACTCTCCAAGTAGAGATCAATCCTCCCGCAATCAGCAATATCAGAACGGGCACCAAAACATTGATGGTCTGCCAAAAACTTTTTTGCTGAGTCACCTTCACTTTATTCAATGGTCGAATTTGGAAAGCTTTGTTTCTGGAAGCAATAATCCCTTCTGGATTAATTAAATATTGAGATAGATTCCTCAGTAATAATTTATTGGCAAAAACCAGTTGATTGAATGGATCGTCTCCCAATGTTAGCATTCCACCCGAAACTGGGTCTTTTTGACTCTGAAATACCTCGCCATCTCCTATTACCACTACTTTGCCTGATCCATTTTCTTTGAAATTTTCTTGGGCAAATTCTTCAGGAATAAACCTGTTTTTAAACAAGGAGGTGAATTCTCCTTCCAATAAGTAGGCTAAAGGAAGGTTTCGAGCAGCAAATTGATCTACATTAGGCTCTTCCTGCATATCCCGAAAAGCCACTCTAGCTGGAGCCGGGATAATTCTCGCGAAATCTGAGCTAAACAGCAAAGGAGTCTTGCGAATTCCCTGAGCCAATACGGTATCCAAACTACTAACAAATCGCATGTACACCACATCTAAGCCTTTGGTGATAGGATGTTGCTGCATTCTGCTGGCCTGAATATAAAATGGCCAAGGTAAAGGGACTAATTGTTCCTGATTCCCAAAATTCCCGCCCATCACTGGGAAATAGCCAAAGTTCAAATCTTGAATCAAATCCTTATTGATTCGCACTCCATATTTGAAAAGGAGGTTTTCCAAGCCGTTTTCAAAAGGCATTGCTAATGTTCCTTCTCCTCCTGCCTGATTGATATCCACGGCAACCCCATCGCTCAAAATTACCAGATTACCACCCTGCATCACATATTGGTCCAGCAGATAAACTTCTCTTTCTGTGTAAGATTCTCGCGGACCTTGAATGAAAATGATTTGAAAATTAATGAGGTCCTCTACTGTTCGTGCTTGTTCCAAGGGTACTTTGAAAATCTCAAAATCACCATCTAAAGCTTCTACCAGACCATATCCATCATCTTCCGCCATTTCTCCATGGCCGATGAGCATAGCGATGGCTGCAGAGCTAGGCTGACTTAGTTTTCTGATAGCATTGCTTAATTCAAACTCCAGGTTTTCGATGGATTGATTCAGGATTTGTTCCTGACTCATTCCCTCTTCGCCTTTCAACACCAAAGCACCGGTTTCAAATTCTTCATTGTAGACTAGAATTCCGGGGAAAATCAATTGACTTTTCTGCCCTGCATTTTGATTGACCATCAAGTTGGTCGGGTTGATTCCGTAATCTGCCAATTGAACCACAAATTCCTGCTGCTCCTCTGCTGGCAAACCCAATGGGTCGAAATAGGAAAAAGTTATTTTTTCGCTGCTGTATGCATTGAAGGTTCTAACAGTTTCTTCAATGGATTTTTGAAGCCTCCTCACTCCACCGGGAAGCTGATCTCCGACCAATAATATCTCCACATGAAGAGGGGTTTCTAGCTGCGCCAAAACTTCCTCCGTGGCCGGGTGAAGTGAGTATCGTTTATCCTCCGTCAAATCAAGTCTGAAACGAAGCAACTGGCTTGCTGCAATCAAAAGCAGCAGTCCTCCAAGCAGGATTCCCCAAGATTTGGTGATATGTCCGAAATACCGACTCATTTATTTTTCAACACTAAAATGGAGGCTCCCAAAAACAGCCAAATCATCCCTAACAAAAAGAAGAGATCAGAGGAGTCAATCACTCCACGGCTTAGATTGACATAATGATAGCTGAGGCTGATTTCTTCTATCCAATAAGAAATAGCTCCCAGCTGCAAATCAGCAATTGCCGTGAAGCCAAAGTAGATCAGAAAGCAAAGAAAAACTCCCAATACAAATGCTACCACCTGTTGTGAGGTTAGTGCGGAAGCAAAAATTCCCACGGCACCAAAGACGGCACCGATCATCAATAATCCAATCCAGCTTCCAAAAAAGCCGGCTTGATCCAAATTACCAATCGGATCTCCCAGCTGAACAATACTGATATAGTATAGCAGGGTAGGCAGTACGGCCAAAATAATTAGGCAAAGCAATGCTAAATATTTGGCCAGAATAATTTGAGTCAGTGAAAGTGGGGCAGTTCTTAATAGCTCCCACGTTTGGTTTCTTTTTTCCTCAGCAATGGCACGCATGGAGAGCGCTGGGATCAAAAAAGTAAATACATAAGGAGTGTAAGTAAATAAGGGCTCTAAATCGGCATAGCCATAATCCAAGACGCTGGTTTCGGGAAAAACCCATACGATCAAGCCTATGGCGACAAGAAACAAGGCTAGAATCAAATAGCCTAAGAGACTACCGAAAAAAGCATTGATTTCCTTAATGAATAGGCTTTTCATTTGGTGATTTCCCGGAATAGTTCTTCTAAATTTTTCTTGCTTTGGCTCAGGTTAACCAAATTCAAATTTCGATCTGAGACAACTCCCAAGATAGCTTTTCTTCCAGCATTGGGATCTGATACCTGAATTTGAATTTCATTCGGACCCTTTCTTCCAAAAGCGACCTTTCCAATAGTTGTAAACCAATCAAGCTGAAGCTCTTCCTCAGTTTCCAAGGATAAGGTGCTTTGCTGATTACCGGATTGTAAATTTTGCAAGGAGTCTGCGGCCAATATTTTTCCCTTATTGATGATGACCACATCTTGGCAGATAGCTTCCACTTCCTGCATGATATGGGTGGAGAGGATCAAAGTTTTTTCTCTAGCCACCTCCTGAATCAACTTGCGAATTTCTACCAGTTGGTTGGGGTCCAGCCCGGTGGTGGGTTCATCCAAGATCACTACCTGAGGATCATGAATTAAAGCTTTGGCTAATCCTACCCTTTGTTGATAACCTTTGGAAAGCTGGGAGATTTTTTTGTGTTGTTCTGGAATCAAGCCTGTTTTATCCAACATTTCTGCTAGACGGCTATTGAGTTGTGAACCAGAAAGACCATAAAGTCCGCCAGCAAAGGATAAAAACTCCTTCACATACATATCCTGATAGAGCGGGTTTTTTTCTGGCAAATAACCGATCAGAGGGCTCACTTCTTTAGGATTAGCCAAGGCATCTTTTCCCATGACTTGGACTTGACCGCTTTCTGCGGCTATATATCCAGTAATAATTTTCATGGTAGTGGATTTGCCAGCGCCATTAGGTCCCAGAAACCCAAGAATTCTCCCAGGCGAAGCAGAAAAAGTCACCTGATCCAAGGCCTTTTGAGAACCGTAATTCTTACATAAGTGAGAGACTTCTAAGGACATAGGCTATAAAAGAGACCAACCGGGAGTTCACCCGCATGGCATGGGCAAAAACCCGGTTGAGAAGGTCTAGGACAAAAATAGTTATTGCCTGTGGAAAGGCAAGTATTTAAGTACTCAGTTTTTGATAGCTGCCTTTAGTCAAGTCTTTTCAGACTTCTGATTTTAGATTTCAGACTTACTTCTTACCCCTAGGTCTCAAAGGTCTGCATTCTACATCCACCACAAAGTAATTAGGATGCGTTTCCAAAGTCTGAACAATGGTAGTTGCTACATCAATCGGACGCATCATGTTCTCATGAGCATCTACGCCAGGAATATCATCAAAGAAATTGGTCTGAATAGAGCCAGGATAGATGGTTGATACTTTGATGCCAAAGTCACGCAACTCCATATATAAGGAATGGGAAATTCCTCTCACGGCGTGTTTGGTTCCTACATATCCGGCAAATTGATTCACACCATTTAGCCCAGCAATGGAAGCTACATTCAGAATATGCCCTTCATCTGCAGTCTTCATGCCGGGGATTACTCTTTTGGTAGTGTAGAAAATACCGTGGACGTTAGTATCAAACATTGCTTTCCAATCTTCTGTAGAAAAAGATTCCGTCGCTCCAGCTACACCAAAGCCTGCGTTGTTGACCAAGATGCGAATGTCAGTTCCCAATTTTTGAGTAGTAGCCTGAAAAGCCTTTTCAACGCTTTCCTCCTGAGAAACGTCGCAAGTGAAAAAGTGAAAGTTGGGATGCTCCAATTCAGGCTGATTTCTACTCCAGCCTGCTACTGTTACTCCTTTTTCCAATAATAATTTAACAAGTTCGAGACCGATCCCCTTGCTGACACCGGTGACAATGGCGGTTTTATTTTTTAATTCCATAGAAAAGCTTTTTCCATAAAAAGCAGATTGGATCGAATTGGTTCGGTAGTAAGGTATTTTTTCCTGATGTTTCTTTGTAAAAATCAGAAATATCTAACTTGCTTTTCTTTTTAAACCCCAATCATATTATGAAAAAACTGATAATTCCCTTTATTCTGCTCAGTGGTATGGCTTTTGGCCAAACAAAACTTCGACCTGCTATAGATAAAAGAGCTGCCGAAATTGAGTCCAAGGTCATTGAATGGAGAAGAGATATTCACCAAAATCCCGAACTCGGGAATCAAGAGGTAAGAACTGCTAAAAAAATCGCTGATCATTTGAGGTCTTTAGGGATAGAGGTAACTGAAGGAGTGGCCGTGACTGGAGTAGTAGGATATTTGAAAGGAGGGAAGCCAGGACCTACTGTTGCACTTCGGGCTGATATGGATGCCTTACCGGTAACCGAGAGAGTTGATTTACCCTTTAAATCTACGAAAACGGCCATTTATAATGGGCAGGAAACTGGCGTCATGCATGCTTGCGGGCATGATACCCATGTGGCTATTTTAATGGGTGTTGCCGAAATTCTAGCTGATATGAAAGACCAATTACAAGGCAATGTCAAATTTATTTTTCAACCTGCTGAAGAGGGGATTTATGAACCTGGAGTGACTACTTGGGGTGCGAAGCAAATGGTAGAAGAAGGAGTGATGGATGATGTGGATGCTGTTTTCGGTCTACATATTTCAGCCCAAACCGAAGTGGGAAAAATAGGCTATAGATCCGGGCCGGCACAGGCTGCGGTTGATAATTTGGAGATCATAGTTCATGGGACTCAGGCTCATGGAGCTTCTCCTTGGTCAGGAGTGGACCCAATTGTGACTTCCTCTCAGATTGTGACAGGTTTGCAAACTATTCTTTCCAGAAGTGTTAATATCACAGAAAATCCGGCTGTGGTAACAGTAGGCGCTATTCATGGAGGCATTCGACATAATATCATTCCTGAAAAAGTGGAGATGATCGGGACCATACGAACTTTTGGAGAAGAGCAGCAAGCTCTAGTACACAGAAGAATCACAGAAATAGCTACTAATATTGCCGAAAGTGCCGGTGCCAGAGCAGAAGTAAGCATTCAAAAACTATATCCATCCACAGTGAATGACCCTAATCTCACCAGCAAAATGCTGGCTACTTTAGAGGCTGCTGCAGGGAAAGAAAATGTGCGGGTTAATCCACCTGTAACAGGGGCTGAGGATTTCAGCTTTTACCAGCGGGAAAAACCAGGCCTATTTATCGGTTTGGGTGGTATGAAAAAAGGGGGAGATCCCACCAAAACTCCTTCACATCATACTCCTGATTTTTACATAGATGAGAGTGGATTTATTTTAGGTTTGAGGGTGATGAGTTATTTCGTAGTGGATTATATGAACAAGTAGTGCGAATATTTTTTCTGATTATCCGCAATCTTCTCAGTTGCCATATTTTTTTTGCTTGACCCATTGGAAGACCGATGACCGAAGACCCAGCCACGGCAGGCAGGCGAAGCTTCCGGATTCTGATCCTTTTTGCCGATAATTAGCCGTATTTCCCTCTTACTGGCAGAACCGGATATATTTAATATTTGAAAGAGCCCAAGTCTAAATAGGCTTGGGGCTTTAATTTTTTCTTCAGGTGATACTGGATTTTGTATATTGAAAATCCATTGAAAATTAATTACTCATTAAATGCCCATGAGAATAAATCTCACACAACTTGTCCCGAACTTGTTTCGGGAGGGGGATGATTATCCTGGGTATTTCATTTGACCTCTAAAAAACAAATTATAAACGCATGAAACGACTGATACTTCCCTTTTTATTACTTTCCACTACCGCTTTTTCACAGTCGAGCTTGAAGCCTGCCATTGATAAAAAAGCGACTTCTATAGAATCCAAAGTGATCGAGTGGAGAAGGGATTTTCATCAATATCCAGAATTGGGAAATCAGGAATTCCGGACAGCCAAAGTTATTGCGGACCATCTTCGATCTTTGGGAATGGAGGTAACAGAGAATGTGGCTGTAACTGGCGTGGTGGGTGTTCTTAAAGGAGGGAAGCCTGGTCCTATGGTGGCCTTAAGAGCAGATATGGATGCACTTCCAGTGACAGATAGGAATGATTTACCCTTCAAATCTGTGAATACCGCTACTTACAATGGACAGGAAACAGGAGTAATGCATGCCTGTGGGCATGATTCCCATATGGCGATTTTGATGGGAGTGGCTGAAGTGATGGCAAGTATGAAAGATCAGTTAAAGGGGTCTGTGAAGTTTATTTTTCAGCCTGCCGAAGAAGGAGTATATGATGTGGATATTGCCGGTGCCGAACTTATGGTAAAAGAGGGAGTGATGGAAGATGTAGACGCTATTTTTGGATTGCATATTTGGGCTCAAATTGAGGCTGGTAAAATTGGATACCGATCCGGGCCTTTTATGGCAGCAGTAGATAATTTGAATGTGACGATCACCGGAACCCAAGCGCATGGAGCGTCACCCTGGTCTAGTGTTGACCCAATTGTAACTTCAGCACAAGCTATTATGGGTTTGCAAACGATCTTATCGAGAAATGTGAATATTACCGAGAACCCGGCCGTAGTGACAGTGGGTGCCATTCATGGGGGTATCCGTCATAATATCATCCCAGAAAAAGTGGAAATGATCGGTACAATTCGGACTTTCGGGGATGAGCAGCAGGCGTTGGTTCATCGTAGGATTACAGAAATCATCACCAATATTGCAGAAAGTGCAGGGGCAAAAGCCGATGTAAACATTGGTAAGCTTTATCCTTCAACCGTGAATCCACCTGAGTTGACTGCGAAAGTACTGCCCTCAGTAGAATCAGCAGCTGGTAAAGGGAATGTGATTGCAATGCCTCCGGTCACAGGAGCTGAAGATTTTAGCTTTTTTCAAAGAGAGAAGCCTGGTTTCTTTTTCTTTTTGGGAGGTATGGAAAAAGGCGGAGATCCTTTGACTACGCCTTCTCATCATACACCGGATTTTTTTATAGATGAAAGCGGATTTCTTTTAGGGGTAAGAACGCTTAGCTATTTGACGGTGGATTATATGGAGATGAATAAGAAGTAATCTTGAGTATAATCTGAAGTTTGGATTGTTCATTTGTTCAGAGTTCAAGAGTTTACCATTCAATTAGTCTTCGTTCAAGAATTTCATTTTTCGACATCATCATACTAAACGACTGTAAATCTGAACTCTCAAATCGTAAATAATTTAACTTCCAACCAATAAATACAGAACGGCTGCCAAAGCAGCTCCTACAATCGGGCCTACTATAGGTACCCATGCATAAGCCCAATCAGAGGATCCTTTTCCTTTTATAGGTAAAAGTTGGTGTACAATCCTTGGTCCCAAATCTCTGGCAGGGTTGATGGCATAGCCGGTAGTTCCGCCTAAGCCCAAACCAATTACCCAAACCAAAATTGCAACGGGAAGAGCACCTACAGAACCCAGCCCTATGGGAGTTTGATTGGCGTCTTCAATTGTAGCCCCTGTGATATAAAGGATGACAAAAATCAAAACAAATGTGCCAATCAATTCTGAAATAAAATTATTCTTCAGATTTCGAATTGCGGGACTGGTTCCAAACGGAGCAGCAATCTCCCCTGCATCTGTACTGGCTTTGAAATGGTCGATATGGACAACATAAGATAGAAAAGCACCGATGCCTGCTCCTATAACCTGAGCTATTATGTAACCGGGAGCTAAGGCCCAATCAAATTTTCCAGCCATGGCAAGGCCGATAGTAACGGCAGGGTTCAAATGTGCCCCACTATAAGGTCCGGCTACCACTACCCCTGTAAAAACAGCAAAACCCCAAGCAGTGGTTATGACCAACCATCCTGAATTATTTCCCTTAGTCTGTGGTAAAACCATATTGGCTACCACTCCTGAGCCTAATAAAAGCAATAGGCCCGTGCCTATAAATTCTGCAACGTATGGATTCATATGCTATTCTACCCAGTTTTTTGATCTTTCCACTGCTTTGTGCCAAAAATGTAGGAATTTTTCCCGTTTTTCTATTTCCATATCGGGCTGAAAGCTTTTATCTGTTTTCCAAAGTTCCTGAATTTCTTTTCGGTCTTTCCAGAATCCGACCGCTAATCCGGCCAAAAATGCTGCTCCAATAGCTGTTGTTTCAATGATTTCCGGTCTTTTGATTTCGCACTCCAAAAGATCCGACTGAAACTGCATCAGAAAATTATTGGCAGTAGCTCCTCCGTCTACCCGGAGTTCTTTAGTCTTTTCTCCGGCATCTTTCTCCATTGCTTTCAGCACATCATAAACCTGATAAGCAATGGCTTCCAAAGCAGCCCTGGTAAAATGTGCAATCGTTGTTCCCCTGGTAATTCCGAAGAATGCTCCTCTTGCATTTTGATCCCAGTGTGGAGCTCCCAAACCTGCCAAAGCAGGCACGAAATAGACCCCGTCATTGTCTTCCAGGCTTAGGGCCAACTTTTCAGTTTCCTTGGCATTTCCAAAAAGCTCGATTCCATCTCTTAGCCACTGGATTGCTGCACCTCCGATGAATACGGAGCCTTCGAGGGCATAATTAATTTCATCTCCAATTTTCCACGCGACCGTTGTAAGTAATTGGTTCTTTGACCTAACAGCCTCCTTTCCAGTATTCATGACTAAAAAGCAGCCGGTGCCATAAGTGGTTTTTGCCATTCCCGGCTCCGTACAGAGTTGCCCGAAAAGTGCCGCCTGCTGATCTCCTGCTATGCCCGCGATAGGGATTTTACTACTTAGCACATCACCTGCTGTTTCGCAATACACCTCAGAGCAGGACTTTACCTCGGGAAGCATAGACTTAGGTATGTCAAAAAGTTGAAGTAATTCATCATCCCAACTTTGATCATGGATATTATACAACATGGTCCGGCTGGCATTGGTGATGTCTGTAATATGACAATTTCCTTTAGTGAGTTTCCAAATAATCCAGGAATCTACGGTTCCGAAGGCTAGTTCTCCAGCTTCAGCTTTTTCTCTAGCTCCCTCTACATTCTCTAAAATCCAACGGATCTTGGTAGCTGAAAAATAAGAATCAATGATTAATCCTGTTTTGGAAACAATCATTTCTGAATAACCCTTATCTTTCAATTCATTGCAATAGGCGGAAGTTCTTCTGTCTTGCCAAACAATGGCATTGTAAAGCGCTTTCCCGGTTTTTCTGTCCCAAACGATGGTGGTCTCACGCTGATTGGTAATGCCTATGGCTGCAACCTGATCGATGCCAATGCTTTTATTGACCACTGATTCTATCATCACAGAGGACTGGGATTTCCATATTTCTTCAGGATCATGTTCTACCCAGCCTTGTTTGGGGAAGTGTTGTTTGAATTCCTTTTGTGCTACAGATACTATTTGCCCTTTTTTGTCAAAAATGATCGCTCGGGAACTGGTGGTTCCCTGATCAAGGGCCATGATGTAGGGTTTATTTTGGGTCATTGTCTGGATTTATGTTAAAAAGAAAAATTCTAAGCCTTAATTAAATACTTTTCGGCGACTTTCTTAAATGCAATTAACTCTTCCTGTATCCAATTTTCATCTTTTTGAAGCTCTTTGGCCATGAGTTTAGCTACTTTCTCAGCAGAGTCCAAGGCGGCCTGAGCATCTAAAATGAGCATTCGAATTCTTCTGGATAAAACATCTTCTACTCTGACTGCCATCTCATTTCTAACAGCCCAAAGAACCTCAGCCATCAGGTTTGGAAAATCAGCGTGAATTGTTTCAGAAAGCTCGGGATTGCTTTTTGCCAGTCCTTTTATTTCTTTGGCATCAGAGCCATACACCGACCAATGACCTTCCGGCACGCGTTCGGTAAAGCCATGAATTTTCATTTCAAAGGATTGGCTCGGTACTAATAATTCACCTGAGATTTCAGGAAAATGTTCGACTGTATCTTCTCCCATTTTCCTGTAGGTAGTCCATTTTCCACCAGTGAGAGTCACGAGCTTACTTTCCGAAACGATCACCTTATGGCTTCTTGATATTTCCTTGGTTTTGGTACTGCCTTCTTTAGGTCTTGCCAATGGACGCAATCCTGCAAAAACAGCTTTTACATCTTTTCTGGTTGGGGCTTTTGCTAGGTAACCCGCTGCTGTTTCTAAGACAAAGTCAATTTCCTTTTCCAAAGCTTCGGGTTCCAGCTTGGCTTTTTCGCGAAGTGTATCTGTGGTGCCTACTACCAGTTTTCCATGCCATGGAACTGCAAAAAGTACTCTTCCGTCTTTGGTTTTGGGAATCATCAGTGCGTCTTTTCCACCCAGAAAATCCATATCCATAACCAAGTGAATGCCCTGACTAGGTTGGATCATTTTAGGGGATCCGGGCTGGTCCATTTGTAAAATTTTATCAGCAAAAACTCCCGTGGCATTGACTACCATTTTAGCCTGAAGAGTGTAATTGGTACCGTCCAATTCATCCTTGACTTTCAAACCCGTAATTTTCCCATTTTCATTTTTGATCAGGTCTTTGACGGATGCATAATTGAGAATGCAGGCTCCGGCATCATCTGCAGTTTGCGCTATGGCCAAGGCTAGTCTGGCATCATCAAACTGTCCATCGTGGTAAACCACTCCTCCTTTCAGTCCTTTTTGTTTGACTGCAGGTAGGCGTCTGATGGTTTCTTCCTTTGATATGAATTTGCTCTTACCCAATCTTAGTGAACCTGCCATCCAGTCGTAGATCTTTAAACCCACGCTGTATTGAACTCTGTCAAACCAAGTGTAGATGGGAATAATAAAAGGCTGGTTTTCTGTCAGGTGAGGGGCGTTTTGCAAAAGTTTGCCTCTTTCCTTTAGGGCTTCCAGCACCAAGCCTATATCGCCTTGGGCTAAGTAGCGAACGCCTCCATGTACCAGTTTGGTACTTCTACTAGAGGTTCCTTTTGCAAAATCAGCTTTTTCCAACAATACCACGGTCAATCCTCTGGATATGGCATCTAATGCCACTCCCAAACCGGAAGACCCTCCTCCAATCACAGCAATATCCCAAACTCGGGAAGTATCAGAAATTTGCTTAATGTTTTCTTCTCTATTCATTTGTCAATAAAAATAATTCAAAAAGAAATAAAAAGAAACTAAAAGAAAGTAAAAAATAGATTTTTCCTCCATTTTGCTTTCTTTTATTTAATTTAGTCAAAATTCATTGGATATGACACAGGCAGAGCGACATCGTTTTATTTTGGAGGAATTAGACAAGGCTGGATTTGTGACTGTTTCAGATTTAGCCAAGGCTATGGATGTCACTATGGTAACTGTCCGAAAGGACCTAAAAGTCTTGGAGGATAAGGGGCTTTTGTATCGATCCCATGGCAGTGCAACTTCAGTTTCACCTTATGTTTCTGACCGTTCTGTTCAGGTAAAAAAGTTGGAGCAAGTAGAGGAGAAGTCCAAAATTGCAGAGAAAGCCTTGTGTTATATTGAAGATCATGAGGCCATCATTATTGGCTCTGGCACCACGGTGGTCGCTTTAGCCCAGGCTATTCCCAGAAATAAACCTTTGACTGTTTTGACCGCGGCGATGAATGTAACTTTAGCCCTGATTGATATGCAGGATGTAGAGTTAGTTCAGTTAGGTGGGGTTGTCAGAAAAAGTAGTAGCTCTGTAGTGGGACACTATGCAGAAGAAATGCTTAAGAGTTTTGCTTGCAGCAAACTTTTTTTGAGTGTGGATGGCATTAGTTTGGAACATGGCTTGACAACCTCCAATATGATGGAGGCTCATTTAAATGCTCAGATGATCCGGTCTGTTCAGAAAACGATCATTTTGGCAGACAGCCGGAAATTTGGCAGAAAAGGCTTTGGAAAAATCTGCGAACTGGAGGATATAGATGTAATTATTACTGATTCCGGTATACCCGAAATCTATCGTGAAAAGCTGGAGGAAAAAGGAATTGAATTGGTGGTGGTTTAATAATCCTTGTAGAGCTTCCTTAATACCGCCGAACCATCTTTGCTGAGTTTGACTTCATAAATGAAGTTGTACTCATCTTCGGTAAGGTCATTGAATTTTTCACCTTCACCGATAAAGTAATTGGCCAAGCGACTGACTGTATTGCTGTGTCCTACAATCAGTACATTTCCCTCCAATTCATGGAGTTTATCAACCAACTCATCATGGTTGGAAGGTTCATAGGATTGAATTTCTACACCAGCTTGTTCAGCAGTTGGCTGTGCAGTGAGTTGAGTTCTTTTGTAATTAGTACTGAATATGTGTTTGATTTCCTGATCTTTCAGGATTTGAGCAAGCTTCTTAGCCCGGATATACCCGACCTGAGCTAAGTCCGGATCCGAATCCTGAACCAGTTGTTTTTCTGCGTGACGAACAATATAGATTGTCTTTTCTTTCTTCTCGGATTTACAAGAAATCATCAGAAAACAGATTAAAAGAAGTCCTATCAAACCTTTCATAGTATTCAAGTTAGAAAAATATTTTCAAATAGGTATTTTCAAAATACGTCTACGGCAAGATACGGGTCAAATCCCCCTTTGGAAACGTAAACCCATTTAAGGACGAAAGCTTAGAAAAAGGGGGCAAGGGGGATTTTAGGAAATACAGTGGAAATACAATAGAAATACGCCTTCGG
>NZ_VLOG01000001.1:0-1000 GCF_007655305.1 Algoriphagus algorifonticola | reverse complement strand
ATTTAAGGACGAAAGCTTTGAAAAAGGGGGCAAGGGGGATTTTAGGAAATACAGTGGAAATACGATGGAAATATGCCTTCGGCGAAATACCTCTCCCGCAAATTGGCCAGGAGAGGAAGAGTATTTTATTCAACCTCAATCTCTTAGGGACTTTGCTTCTTCGCGAGTGATAAAAAGATATTTGAAGAAATTTTCAAGATATGCCTTCGGTATAAAGGGAACGAAGTCCATTGGAAATAGGTCTGAGTCGAAATAAAGTTATGGAAAAGTACGCCTCAAATGCTTTCTTTCTACTTCGAGATTAACAAATAAAATTCTTTTGGTGAGAGAATTTTAGTTTTCTAAACTGAGTGATATTAAAATCATGGAAATTTCCGGTAATCAAATAATCTGCTTTGCAATCAAGGCTTAATTCTAAAAATTTATTGTCGCTTTTGTCTTCGAGAATATCTATACTTCTGTTTGGAGTAAAAAATTTTGCGCTAATGCTAAGTTGTTGTAGAACGAAATTCGCACTGATGTAGAATTCTTTAAACTTGGAAAATTTTGGTCTTGCCAAAACCTCGGTATATTCGGTGAAAATTTCTTCCGAAAGGCATAATTCAATTTCTTGATCTGAAAATATGGCTTCTAAAACTTTAGAAGGATAACTTCTTGATATCAGTGCAGAAATTAAAACATTGGTGTCAAGAACTACTCTCATTCCGGATCTCATTAATTTCTGAGTTGATCTCATCCTCCGTAAGTTTGGAAAGACCAGCGGATTTTGCTGCCTTTTGAGCAGCTTTTAGTGCCTGAAGTGTTAATTCATTACCAATTTTAGAGACAAGATCATTGAAATAAAGAGAGTCAATATTTTCTAGTCCAAATTTAGAGATATCGCTTTCCTTGATTTTTAAAGTAATTGTTTTCATCTGTTTATTATTTGTTTTTCAGTGGTCAGATGGAATGCCCTACCCCGATTTATCGGGGCATCCCCTTGTGTGAGATTTTTCCTCAT